>NZ_CP097462.1:1980000-2580000 GCF_023559245.1 Sphingomonas sp. KRR8 | reverse complement strand
GTTCGGCGGTGAGCAGGTGCTCGCCGGCAACATCATCGTGCGTCAGCGCGGCACCAAGTGGTATCCGGGCAACAATGTTGGCCTGGGCAAGGACCATACCCTGTTCGCGCTGACCAGCGGACAAGTCGAGTTTCGCGACGGCCTGCTTGGCCGAAAGTACGTCCACGTGTCGGCGATTATGCCGACGATGGACGCCGCGGAATAGGGGTTGGTCACTGACAGGCCGTCCCCAGAGGGGCCGGCCCAGACCAACATCCGCACACCGGATTGAGGAAAGGGAGAAGAGGGAAGGCCCCTCTTCTCCCTTTCTTTTTCTTCTCCCGAAACTGTCACCGAGCCCGTCCATTGGGCTCGTCGAGTGGAGGGAAGACCAGTGTTCGCGAGAACCGAAAGACTGCTGCTGAGACCCGGCTGGGCCGAAGACGCTCCGGCGCTCGCCCAGGCGATCGCCGACGAGCAGATCGTCCGCAACCTGTCGGTCGTGCCCTGGCCCTATGGCCTGAAGGAGGCCGAAGCTTTCCTGGGTGCGCCCAAGGACCCGTGCCTGCCGAGCTTCCTGGCATTCGCCCGCACCAGCGCTGACCCGGAACTGGTCGGCGCTTGCGGTCTTGTCCGGCGCCCGACCGGGTCTGTCGAGCTTGGCTATTGGATCGCCCGCCCGCACTGGAACAACGGCTATGCAACCGAGGCAGCGACCCAGCTGATCGCGATCGCGCGCACGCTGGGCCTGCCGCGCCTGGCCGCCTTCCACTTTCTCGACAACCCGGCGAGCGGCCGGGTTCTCGAAAAGCTTGGCTTCACCCCCACCGGCCTCGTCGGGCCGCGCTACAGCTGCGGCCGCGCCGCGGAGGCACCGGCCCGGCAGCTCGCGCTCGGCTTGGCGCAACGGGCGGAGAAGCTTGCGGCATAGTTCGCCACCCCGGCCGTGCGCCGGGGTGTGCGTACTGATTGCTGATCAATGAGAGCGGATCCGTGAACGGGCTCCACCGCCGTCCATCAGGTCCGCGACGTTGAGTTAGAGAGCGCCGCGAACGCGCTTCTTGGGCGGCACCTGCAGGTAGGGATAGGTCTGCTCCCATCCCTTGATCAGCGCACGGTCATCCTCGTTCCACGGGTGGAACCCTGGCAGGAAGAACTTGAACCAGCCCCCGGCCACCTTCCGGAAGACGCCGGGCGAACCCCACATCTTCCACTGCAGCGTCCACCACACCTTGCGGCCGGTCAGGCCGTCCTGGCGCAACAGCTCCAGTGCGCCTTCCGTTCGGTGCTTCACGAAATTCTTCGTGACCAGCAGCATCATCATGGACTTGAGCTTCCAGCGCTTAAACCGCGGCATCTTCGCGGTCACGGCCAGCCAGGTGTCGTAAGCCACACCCTTGTGCTCGATCTCCTCCACCGCATGCCACCGCCACATGTCAGAGGTGGCCTGGTCCGCGCCGGCCAGGTGGCGCGGCGTCGCCAGCAATTCATGGGCGATGATGGCAGTGAAATGCTCCAGGCACATGGTCGACATGAGCCCGACGATCGGCGGCTTGGCCCGTAGCTCGACCAGGCTGTCCTCGACGGCCTGCTCGAGCGGCCGGAGGTCGAAGCCGGCATCCGTCGCACGCTTGTTGAAGGCCACATGCTCGCGGCTGTGAATCACTTCCTGCGTGGTGAAGGCCTTGATCTCGCCCGCCAGCCGTTCGTCGGCATGGTCACGAAATGCCCGCACCGTTTCGATGAAATTGGCCTCGCCCAGCGGGAAGGTCGCCGACAGGGCGTTATAGATGGCGGTCTCATAGGGATCGCCGTTCAGCCACCAGCGCGCTGTCCGTTCCTCTCGCCCGAACCGCAGGTCGCGGGGCGTGATGGTCAAGTCCGGCGGCGTCGGCGTCGTTCGGTTCAGGGTTGCAACGGTCATGAGCCTACTCCAAGCCTGTCCGGTCTTATCTGCGCATTGCTTACAAATATGTCAATAAAACCCCTCGCCCGTAAAAGAGTTTCGCCGGAGGAAAGCCGCGCCGCCGCACTGGAAGCCGCGCGCACCCTGCTGATCCGGGATGGCGCGGCGGCGGTGACCCTGCAGCGCGTGGCGATGATCGTCGGCCGAACCCACGCCAACCTGCTCCACCACTTCGGCTCGGCTGCGGGCCTCCAGCAGGCCATGGCCGAGGATATCGCCCACACCGTCTCAGCCTCGATCGAGGGCGCCATCGAGCAGCGCCGCCGCGGCGAGGCGAGCGAGCGTGACGTCATCGACGCCATGTTCGACGCCTTCCGCCGCGAAGGCGCGGGCGAGCTCATCGGCTGGATCGCGCTCACCCGCCAGCGCCAGGCACTTCAGCCGGTCATTGCCACCATCGAGCGGATCATCCGCACCATGCGGGCGGCGGGCGACCCGCGCCCGGTCGACCAGATGACGCTGGGCCTGACGCTCCTTGCCATCGGCGACAGCCTGGCCGGCGAGGAGATTGCACGCGCCTGCGGGTTGGATCGCGAAAAGGTCCGCGATGTCGCCATTCGCCAGATCGAAGCACTCGCCGGCGAGGCGCTTCGCCCCTAGGCCGGGCGGGGCAGGGTCGGCTCGCCCTCCAGCCAATTCGCCCCGCACGGCTCACCCGTCTGGATAGCGGCCAGCACGCGCAGCGTCTCGTGCGGGTTGCGGCCGACGTTCAGGCTGTTCACCGACACATGCTGGATCACGCCGGCAGGGTCGACGATGAAGGTCGCTCTCAGCGCGACCTGCTCACTGGCGTCGAGGATTCCGAGCGCCCGCGCCAGCACCCGCTCATGATCGGCAATCCACGGGAAATCCGCCGCCGCCAGTTGCTCGTCGGAACGACGCCAGGCGAAATGCTGCTCGGCGGTATCGGTCGATGCTCCAATCAACATCGCATCGTGCGCGGCGAAGGGACCCTTCAGGGCGCCGAAGGCCACGATCTCGGTCGGGCAAACAAAGGTGAAGTCGCGCGGCCAGTAGAATAGCACCCGCCACTGCCCTCGTGTCTCGCCCAGGTCGATGGTCTTCTCCGCGGGCGCCGCTGCGACCCCACGCTGCACCGGCACCACCAATGGTGGCAGGCGATCTCCAACCGTCAGCATCTCTTCTCCTCGTCACCCTGCCAGTGGCAGATGGTGCAATTCATCAATCACCCTGCTACTCATCGAGGAAAGCGATGAGCAACTACCTCCCCACCCTGCGCCAGCTGCAATATCTGGTCGCACTTCACGACCATGGCCATTTCGGCCGCGCTGCCGACGCTTGCTTCGTTACCCAATCAACCCTTTCCGCCGCCTTGCGCGAACTCGAAACCCTACTCGGCGCGATCATGGTCGAACGCACCCGCCGGGTGATCCGGTTCACTCCGCTCGGGCTGCGCGTGGTGGACAAGGCCCGCCAGGTGCTGCGCGAGGCGGAAGAGCTGGCCGATCTCGCCTCGGCCGAGCGCACCCCGCTGACAGGCGATCTTCGTCTCGGCGTCATCCCGACCATTGCCCCCTTCCTCCTGCCGACCCTGCTGCCGAAGCTGCGCGCCGAGTTCCCCGGCCTCAAGCTCTACCTGCGCGAAGAGACCAGCCAGGCGGCCTGCGACGGCCTTCGCCGTGGCCAGCTCGACTGCGTTCTGCTGGCGACGCCCTACCATTGCGGCGACGTCGAAGAGGCGGCGCTGTTCACCGACGAGCTGATGGTGGCGGTGCCCGCCGGGGAGGCCACGGGAGAGAGCATCGCGCCGGACGACATCGCCGCCGGTCGGCTGCTGCTGCTCGAGGACGGACATTGCCTCAAGGACCACGTCCTGTCCGCCTGCAATCGTCCCGACCTGCGCTCTTCGGCGATGATGCTTGGCACTTCTCTGCACACGCTGGTGCAGATGGTCGACAATGACCTGGGCGTCACGCTGGTGCCGCGGATGGCGGTGGAGGCCGGCCTGCTCGACGGTACCGGGGTCCGTGTGCGGCCACTGGCGGCGGATCACGCGAGCCGCACCATCGCCCTTGTCTGGCGGCGCGGCTCCGCCCGCTCCGCGGAGTTCCAGCTCCTTGCTGACGCATTGCGCCGCAACGCCAACCGGGCTGAGCAGCGCCAGGCTGCATAGGAAAGGGCCCGGAGGCATGTGCCTCCGAGCCCTCCTCACATCATGCCAGAAGCCTAGGCTCCGCGGTAGGAGCCGTCGCCGGCCTGGTCGGCCGAGACCTGCGCCTTGCCCAGCAGGTCGAAGCGGTCGGCGTTCATCACCTTGGTCCAGGCGGCGACGAAGTGCCGCACGAACAGCTCTTCATTGCCGCGCTCGGCATAGACTTCGGCGGTGGCGCGAAGCTGGCTGTTGGCTCCGAAGATGAGGTCGGTCCGGGTGGCCCGCCACTTCTCCTCACGACCCTCGCGCTTGTAACCGATGAACTCCTCGTCAGCGCTGGTGTCGACCACTTCCCAGAAGGTGTCGTTGTCCAGCAGATTGACGAAGAAGTCATTGGTCAGTTGCCCGACACGGTCGGTCAGCACGCCTTCCTTCTTGTTCTGGTAGGTCGCGCCGAGGACCCGCAGGCCGCCGACCAGCACCGTCATTTCCGGTGCGGACAGACCGAGCAGCGCCGCCTTGTCGAGCAGCAGCTCCTCCGTCTTCACGCTGTGCTTGGTCTTGAGATAATTGCGGAAGCCATCGGCCGCCGGCTCCATCACGTCGAAGCTCTCGACGTCGGTCCAGTCCTGGGTGGCATCGCCGCGGCCACCGCTGAACGGCACCTCGACGTTGAAGCCGGCGTCGCGCGCCGCCTTCTCCACCGCCGCCGTGCCGGCCAGCACGATGGCGTCCGCCATCGACAGGCTGCCACGCAGCTCCTCGAGCTTGGCAAGCACGCGGCCGAGCTCTTCCGGCTCGTTCACCGCCCAGTTGCGCTGCGGCTCCAGGCGGATGCGCGCGCCATTGGCGCCGCCCCGGTGATCCGACACGCGGTAGGAGGAGGCCGAGGCCCACGCCGTCTTGACCAGCTGGCTGATCGTCAGGCCCGAGTTCAGGACCTTGTCCTTGAACGCAGCGACGTCGGCGTCGGACGGCTTCGAACCCTGCGGCACCGGATCCTGCCAGATCAGGTCCTCGGCCGGCACTTCCGGTCCGAGGTAACGGACCTTCGGACCCATGTCGCGGTGAGTCAGCTTGAACCAGGCGCGGGCAAAAGCGTCCTTGAACGCCTCGTGGTCGTTGCGGAACTTCTCGCTGATCACGCGGAATTCCGGATCGACCTTCAGCGCCATGTCGGCAGTGGTCATCATGGTCGGGACCTTCTTGCCCGGCACATGAGCGTCCGGCGCCATGTCCTCTTCGCGCTGATTGATCGGCTGCCACTGCTGCGCACCGGCCGGCGAGCGGACCAGTTCATATTCATAGTCGAGCAGCAGGCGGAAGTAGTTCTCCGACCACTCGGTCGGCGTGTTGACCCACGCGCCTTCGATGCCGCTGGTGATGGTATGCTCGCCCATCCCGCTCTCGTGCGTGCTGGTCCAGCCAAGGCCCATCATCGCAATGTCCGCGCCCTCCGGCGCAGGGCCGACATGACTCGGATCGCCGGCGCCATGCGCCTTGCCGAAGGTGTGGCCGCCAGCGGTCAGTGCCACCGTCTCCTCATGGTTCATTGCCATGCGCTCGAAGGTGATCTTGATGTCGCGCGCGGACTGCAGCGGGTCGGGGTTGCCGCCCGGGCCTTCCGGATTGACGTAGATGAGGCCCATCTGGATCGCCGCCAGCGGGTTCTCCAGTTCCTTCTCACGGTCGGGCTGGATGCGGGTTTCGTCGGCCGCGACCCACTGCTCCTCGGCGCCCCAGTAGATGTCGCGTTCCGGCTCGAACACATCGCGGCGACCGCCGCCGAAGCCGAACACCGGTCCGCCCATGCTCTCGATGGCGACGTTGCCCGCCAGGATGAACAGGTCGGCCCAGCTGATGTTCTTGCCGTACTTCCGCTTGATCGGCCACAGCAGGCGGCGGGCCTTGTCGAGGTTGCCGTTGTCCGGCCAGCTGTTGAGCGGCGCGAAGCGCTGCTGCCCGCTATTGGCCCCGCCGCGGCCATCGGCGGTGCGGTAGGTGCCCGCCGCGTGCCAGGCCATGCGGATAAAGAAAGGACCGTAATTGCCATAGTCGGCCGGCCACCAGGGCTGGCTGTCGGTCATCAGCGCGGTGAGGTCGGCCTTCAGCGCATTATAGTCGAGCGCGTTGAACGCCTCGGCGTAATCGAAATCCGAGCCCAGCGGATCGGGCGAGCGCCCGCCCTGGTGGAGAATGTCGACGGGCAGCGCCTCGGGCCACCAATCCTTGTTCTGGCGACCCAGCAGCGAACGGGTCTGGCTTGGCTGGTGAATCGGGCAGCCGCCGGAAAGATCGCCGGTTTTCGCGTCCATGGAATCGTCACTCCTGTCAGGGTTTCTTGAGCTTGCCCTAGCTTGGGCTGCTCATCGACGGAAACAAACAATCTTCGTTGAAGTGAGCGACAAAACCGATTGAACGCCGCGCCGAAAGCCCGCCCCGAAGGTCACACCGAAGTTTCCATGTTTCCCCGGTATGGCAGGTTCTGGCGGCACCCTGCCGAGGGGAGGACGGCGAGGGCAACTGGTTCAGCTGTGACCCTGTCCATCTGGGCGGTCCCGTTTGCAGCAGAGACTCCCGGGCGCCACCCAAGCAGCCCAAACCCTATCGTTCAATCCATGTGCCTGAGGCCGAGGCGCAGATAGTCCCAGCCCGTGAACAGCGTCAGCAGCGCGGCCGCCCACAGGCTGAACAGCCCGACCGTGTGGATCCACGGCGCGTGGGGCACGCCGCCCGCGAGGATCAACGCGCCCAGCGACACCAGCTGGAAGGTCGTTTTCCACTTGGCCAGCTGGCTGACGGGAACCGAGACGTGCAGCGGCGCCAGGAACTCGCGCAGGCCCGAGACGATGATCTCGCGCAGCAGGATGGTCAGCGCGGGCAGGATGTGGATGCCGGCAATGATCGGATCCTCGCTCGCATGGCGGGTCGAGATCAGCATCACGATCACGGCGGCGATCATGATCTTGTCCGCGATCGGGTCGAGAAACTGGCCAAGCCGGCTGATCTGCCCATTCGCGCGGGCAAGATAGCCGTCGAAATAGTCGGTGATGCCGACAATGCAGTAAAGAACGAAGGTGACCAGATAGTCGACCGGAACCGGACGCCACAGCAGGAAGACGAGGATCGGCACCGCCAGGATGCGGGACAAGGTCAGCAGGTTTGGAAGCGACAGCACCGCCCTTTGTTATAGCGTTTGGTTCGACCCGCAAAGCTGGCTATGCCGGCGCCACTGCCGTTTGCCCCTGCGTTGGAGTTTCCCTACCGCCGTGATGCAGAATGTTACCCATCTGCTGCGTTCGCGGCGCTTCCTGCCACTGTTCGTCACGCAGTTCTGCAACGCCTTCAACGACAACCTTTTTCGTACGGCCATGATCATGCTGGTGATCTACGGCGTGTATCGGTCCGAAGCGCAGGAAGCGGCGTTCAGCGCCATCGCCGGCGGGCTGTTCATCCTGCCCTTCTTCCTGCTTTCGGCACTGTCGGGACAGTTGGCCGACGCGATCGACAAGACCCGGATCGTGCGCGCCGTGAAGAATGCCGAGATCGGGATCATGCTCGTCGGCGCCGGCGGCCTGATGCTCCACAACGTCCCGCTGATGCTGGTCGCGCTGACCGCCATGGGGGTCCACTCGACCTTTTTCGGACCCATCAAATATGCCCTCCTGCCCCAGCACCTGGAGGCGGACGAGGTGCTCGGCGGAACGGGCCTGGTCGAAGCCGGCACCTACATCGCCATCCTGGGCGGGACCATCCTGGGCGGCATCCTGGTCGTCGAGCAGTCGGACGGCAGCTACCATGCGGGCCTGGCCGCGGCGGGCGTGCTGGTGGTGGCGGTGCTCGGGCGTATCGCTGGGCAGTTCGTGCCGCCCGCCCCGCCGGTCGACGAGCCGGAGGACGAGGGCTTTCCGGCACGCGGGCTCGACTGGCACATCCTGCGCGCGTCGATCCGGCTGGTCCGCGCTACCCTGCACATCCCGCGCCTGTTCCTGGCGATCATGGCGATCAGCTTCTTCTGGGCGATCGGCGCCGTGCTCGCCGCGCAATTCCCGCCACTGGTCAAGAATGTGTTCAACGGGAGCCAGAGTGTCGCGACCCTGTTCCTGGCCATCTTCTCGGTCGGGGTGGCGGTAGGATCGCTGGTGATCAACCGCCTGCTCAAGGGAGAGGTGTCGGCGCGCTTCGCACCTGCCTCGGCGCTGCTGATGGGCGCGTTCGTGTTCGTGCTCTACCTGTTGGCGCGCACCTGGCCGCAAGGTTCGGGGTCGCTGATCGACGTGTCGGTCTTCCTGACGAACAAGAAGGCCTGGTGGGTCATCGCGACCCTGTTCGGGGTGGCGGTCGCGGGCGGCATGTTCGTGGTGCCGCTCTACGCGTTCCTGACCACCACCGTGCCAAAGTCGGAGACAGCGCGGACGGTCGCGGCGAACAATATCGTCAATGCCGGGGCGATGGTGCTTGGCGCCGTGCTGCTGCTGGGCCTGACCTGGCTGGGCGTGTCGATCGCCGGAACGCTGCTGCTGGTCTCGGCGGGGACGGTGGTTTCAGCCTGGCTAGGCTGGAAGCTCCACCTCGCCTGCGATTAAGAGATCCAGGCCGACACCACCACGAACGCGGCCGCATAAGCCGTCAGGAACAGCCTTGCGTCAGCCGAAAGCGTGATCGCCCGCGGCTGTGGCAGGGCCAGGGTGAAGGCACGGCCCCGGCCGAACTGGGCGGGTGCGGACAGGCGGACAAGTGGACGCATGCGCAATTCCTAACGCGACGTTTACCATTTCGGCAATTACGTCTGCGATGGGATGTGGGTCCGCGCGTCCCGAGCCGGGACAAGGGGAACGGTTCGCTGGCTTGATGAAGTGGGGAGCGGGCGGCGCCGACCGGCGCGGTTCCCGCTTTGCCGGGCGCGCGGCAGCGCTCCCGTCATGGTGGTGCGGGCGGCGGGACTCGAACCCGCACGCCTCAAGGACAGAAGATTTTAAGTCTCCAGCGTCTACCGTTCCGCCACGCCCGCACGGCTGTGCTCATCGGCAGCGGCGCCGCGCTGGTCAAGCGCTGGTTACTCGGCCTCGGCCGTCACCTCGGACAGGTTGAGACGCTCACGCATCTCCTTGCCCGGCTTGAAATAGGGAACGCACTTGGCGTCGACATCGACGCTGGCCCCGGTGCGCGGATTGCGGCCGACCCGGGCGTCGCGCTGGCGCGTCGAGAAGGCCCCGAAGCCGCGAAGCTCGACCCGGCCATTGTCGGCCAGCTGCTCCGTGATGGAGTCGAACAGGGCCGCGACCACGGTCTCGACCTCACGCTGGGTAAGGTCCGGGAAATCTCCACACAGCTTGTTGACCAGTTCCGACCGGATCATTCGCCGTCCTCGTCTTCGGTTCTTTGCCCAGAAAAGAAACGCTTACCCGGCATCGGGCAAGCTGTCAGGAAATTTCCGGCCGCGCAAGCCATTGCCCGCCGGCCGGAAGAAAGGGCGCGCCGCACTCGCATGCGGCGCACCCTGTCGCTTACTTCTTGGTCTTGCCCTGAGCTTCCTTGAGCGCCTGGCCAAGGATGTCACCAAGGCTCGCGCCGCTGTCGCTCGAACCGTACTGGGCGACCGCCTGCTTCTCTTCGGCGATCTGCAGCGCCTTGATCGAGAAGGTCGGCTTCTTGGACCGGTCGTAGCCGGTGACCAGGGCGTCGAACTTCTGGCCGACCTGGAACCGCTCCGGACGCTGCTCGTCGCGGTCGCGGCCAAGATCGTTGCGCTTGATGAAGCCGGTCGCGCCATCGTCGCCGATCTGCACTTCCAGGCCGCCGTCGCGGACCTCGAGGACGGTGACGGTGACCGTCTCGCCCTTGTTGGCGCCGCTGCCGGTGCCGCCGCCGACGGCCACGCCGCCGCGCTCGAGCTGCTTCATGCCGAGGCTGATGCGCTCCTTCTCGACGTCGACGTCGAGAACGACCGCCTGCACCCGCTCACCCTTGTGATGCAGCTGCAGCGCTTCCTCGCCCGACACGCCCCAGGCGATGTCCGACATGTGGACCATGCCATCGACGTCGCCGTCGAGGCCGACGAACAGGCCGAACTCGGTCGCGTTCTTGACTTCGCCTTCGACGGTCGAGCCCACCGGGTGCTTGTCCGCGAAATCGTGCCACGGATTGCTCTGGGCCTGCTTGAGGCCGAGCGAGATCCGGCGCTTCTCCTGATCGACCTCGAGCACCTTGACGTCCACCTCCTGCGAGGTGCTGACGATCTTGCCCGGGTGGACGTTCTTCTTGGTCCAGCTCATCTCCGAGACGTGGACCAGGCCTTCGATGCCCGGCTCCAGTTCGACGAAGGCGCCATATTCGGTGATGTTGGTGACGCGGCCGCGGAAGGTACCCTCGATCGGATACTTGGCAGCGGCGCCCTCCCACGGATCGCTTTCGAGCTGCTTCATGCCGAGGCTGATGCGCTGGGTCTCACGGTTGATGCGGACGATCTGCACCTTCACCGTGTCGCCGATGTTGAGCACTTCCGACGGGTGGTTGACGCGCTTGTAGCTGATGTCGGTGACGTGCAGCAGGCCGTCGATGCCGCCGAGATCCACGAAGGCGCCGTAGTCGGTGATGTTCTTCACCACGCCCTCGATCACCTGCTCTTCGGCCAGGCTCTGGATCAGGCCCGAACGCTGCTCGGCGCGGGTCTCTTCCAGAATAGCGCGGCGCGAGACGACGATGTTGCCGCGGCGGCGATCCATCTTCAGCACCTGGAAGGGCTGCGGCAGATCCATCAGCGGCTGGACGTCGCGGACCGGGCGGATGTCGACCTGGCTGCCGGGCAGGAACGCCACGGCGCCGCCGAGGTCGACAGTGAAGCCGCCCTTGACGCGGCCGAAGATCACGCCGTCGACGCGGTTGCCGGCCTCGAATTCCTTTTCAAGCTTGTCCCAGGCGGCTTCGCGGCGGGCGCGGTCGCGGCTGAGCATCGCTTCGCCGTTGGCGTTCTCGACCCGGTCGACGAACACCTCGACTTCGTCGCCGACCTTCAACTCGGCCTTCTGGCCGGGGAGGGCGAACTCACGCAGGGGAACCCGGCCTTCGCTCTTGAGGCCGACGTCGATCACCGCCAGGTCGTTCTCGATCCCGGTGACGGTGCCCTTGACGACGCGGCCCTCGAAGGCCTCGTTCTCGCCGCCAAGCGATTCATTGAGCATTGCCGCGAAATCGTCGCGGGTCGGAAAAGCCGCAGTGGCCATGAGATTCTTTCTTTCGTGCTCGGTCGGTTTGCCGCCAGCCGGACCAACAGCGGTCGGCTTTCCATCTGGCGGACCTGGCAAGCGTTGGGTCCAAGGCTCCGCCGGCACCATGCCGGACGAAGCACCGGACGAACGGCGAAGCACGAACAGCCCGGGACCGAGGGGGCCGCCAGCTTGATGCCGGGCGGCCTGCATGCTGGCGAGGGCCTCAAAAAGGCCCGGTGAGCACGCCGAAGGAACGGGCTGCCCGCGGATTTCACCACCCGTCAGGCAGGCGCGCCTTTAGCGCAGCACCTCCCCAGAGACAAGCGACGCCGCAGAAGTGTCAAGCTAGCTGATCACAGAGGCTTTCGCTTCAGCTTAAATTATGATTAATCCCGAACGACATCGCGGGGTTGTTCGTTCTCCGCCAAGCGTATGGAGCAGGAATGACGCGTGGACCGCGGGTCGGGGTTGAGTATCCGGCCATCCTCGTCGCCCGAGACGGGCATCAGTCGAAGGTGACCGTCAAGGATGTCTCCGCGCGGGGGTTCCGGCTGGAGCACTTCGACGATCTTCATGAAGGGGACGAGATCGAATTGCGCCTGGAAAAGGGCGAAACCGTGCTCGCCCGCATCCAGTGGACCTTGGGGAACGAGGCCGGCGGCCTGTTCCTCGACCCGCCGCCGACGGTGGATTGAGCCCCAGCGAACGGGCTTGGCGGGGGGCATCGGGAGGCCTAGATCGTCCCCATGACCGACACCGCCACCTACGACGCCGACCTCAAGCTCTTCATCGACGGCAGCTGGCGCGCCGGCGAGCAAGCCGATGCCGCAGCCGTGATCAACCCGGCTACCGGCGATACGATCGGCGAAGTGCCGCTCGCGTCCACCGCCGACCTTGAGGAAGCATTGGCGGCGGCCGACCGCGCCTGGCCCGCCTGGCGCGCGACCGATGTCGAGGCGCGCGGTGCGATCCTCCACAAGGCCGCCGCTCTGCTGCGCGAACGGGCGCCGGCAATCGGCGCGCTCCTCACCCAGGAGCAGGGAAAGCCGCTGCCCGAGGCGATCGGCGAGGTCTACGGCGCGGCGCAGCTGTTCGATTATTATGCCGAGGAGGCCAAGCGCTCCTACGGCCGCGTGCTGGTTCGCCCGGCCGGCCAGCGCTCGATCGTGATTCCGCAGCCGGTCGGCCCGACCGCTACCTTCACGCCGTGGAATTTCCCGATCTACCTTCTCGCCAAGAAGGTCGCGGCGGCGCTCGCGGCGGGCTGCACCGTCATTTCCAAACCGCCCGAGGAAACGCCGGGCTGCACCGGCGCGCTGGGCCGGGCGCTGGCCGATGCCGGCATTCCCAACGGCGTGTTCCAGCTGGTCCACGGGGTTCCCGACACGGTCAGCCGCCAGCTGATCGGCAGCCGGGTCATCCGCAAGATCAGCTTCACCGGCTCCATCCCCGTCGGCAAGCATCTGATGAAACTCGCCGCGGATGGAATGAAGCGAATCACCATGGAGCTTGGCGGACACGCGCCCGTGCTAGTGTTCGACGATTGCGACCTGGAAAAGACCCTGGATGCGGTCGTTCCACAGAAATTCCGCAACGCCGGCCAGGTGTGCGTCTCCCCCACCCGCTTCTACGTCCAGGAAGGGATCTACGACGCGTTCAAGCGTGGCTTCGCCGAGCGCGCCCGCCAGGTGAAGGTCGGCAATGGCATGGAGGCCGGCGTCGGCATGGGCCCGCTCGCCAACCAGCGCCGCCTGCCCGCCATCCAGCAGCTGGTCGACGACGCCAAGGCCAAGGGCGCGAGCGTGCTTGCGGGCGGTGAGCGGGGGGATGCCGGCTTCTTCTTCCAGCCGACCGTCCTCGCCGACGTGCCGCTCGAGGCGGACGTGATGAACAACGAGCCGTTCGGCCCGGTCGCGCTGATGCGCTCATTCGCCAGCGACGACGAGGCGCTCGAGCAGGCCAATCGCCTGCCATACGGCCTCGCCGCCTTCGTCTTCACCGAGAATGGCCGCCGCGCCAACCTGATGGGCGATGGGATCGAGAGCGGGATGGTGGGCATCAACACCTTCGCCATCTCGGTCGCCGACGCTCCCTTCGGCGGAATCAAGGATTCGGGCACCGGCTCCGAAGGCGGACCCGAGGGGCTGCAGAGCTACCAGGTGACCAAGGCCATCCACCAGGCGTGAGCGCCGGCGGACGTGATCCGCTGGTGGTGACCGGCGCGCTGCTTGGCGCGGTGGCGGTCATGCTTGGTGCGTTCGGCGCACATGCGCTGAAAGGGCGGCTCGATGCCGAAGCGCTCGGCTGGTGGCAGACCGCCGTGCAATATCTCTTGCCGATTGCCGTGCTGGCGGTGGCGCTGGGCGTGAGCGGGCGGACCGAGGTGCGCCTTTCCGGCTGGCTGCTCGGCGGCGGCGCGGCGCTGTTCGCGGCCACGTTGTTCGCCATGGCGCTCGGCGCGCCGCGCTGGCTTGGAGCGGTGACTCCGGTTGGCGGTGCGGCAATGATCCTGGGCTGGGCCCTGCTCGCCTGGAAAGCGTCGCGGCCGCGCCCCTGACGAGCTGTGGCCCAGCCTAGACCTGAGGCCGAGATTGCGAGTTACGGTTCGCTTGGTTAATCCTGAGGTCGTGACGACTCAGCACCTCGCCGACCGCGTCCGCGAACTGGAGGCGCAGCTTGCCGCGCTGACCCGGACGCGCGCCGACGAGGGCGACGGACCTATCCTCAAGGCGCTGCTCGACGACATGGCGAAGCGCCGTGCCGTCGAGGACCAGCTTCGCCAGGCCCACGAGTGGCTGCGGCTGGCGCAGGAAGCCGGCAAGGTCGCCGCCTACACGTTCGACTTCAGAACCCAGAAGCTTGAATGGTCGGCCTCCACCATCGCCCTTTATGGGTTCGCGGCGGGCACCGAACCAACCCTGGAGTGCTGGCTCGGCGCGATCCACCCGGACGACCGGGACCAGGTCGCAAGTGTCGCCGAGGCGGCGCTGAAGCACGGCGCGGATGTGGATCACCGGTTTCGAATGCTTCGTCCCGATGGTTCGATGCTGTGGATCCAGGATCGCGGTCGGATCATCCTGGGAGTGGACGGTCACCCCGAGCGTCTGGTCGGGATCAATGTCGACATCACCGAGCTGGTCCTGCTGGAGCAGAAGGCCACCGCCAATCAGGAACGCTTGCAGCTCGCCATGCAGGCGAAATGCATCGCCTGCTGGGAGTGGGACCCCTCCACCGGCGCCGTGGAATGGGACGAGAAGCTCGCCGCCATGGCTGGCGTCGACCCGGACTTCGGCCAGAACGTCGACGGCTTCTTCGCCCTCGTCCATCCCATGACCAGGAGCCTGTTAAGAAGGCGCTGCAGCAGGCTCTCGCCGGCACCAGGGACTACGACATCGAGTTCCGCATGGTCCGGCCCGACGGAAGCCATCGCTGGACCCACACCCGCGGGGTCGTGGTGCGGGAGTCCACCGGCAAGCCGCTGCGCATGGTCGGCGTCGACGAGGACATCACCGACCACAAGGCGCGCGAGACGGCACTGCGGGAGAACGACCGCTTCCTTCAGTCGGTGCTCGACGCCTCAACCGATTGCATCAAGGTGATCGAGCTCGACGGAACGGTGAGCTTCATGAACCGCAATGGGCAACGCGTGATGGAGGTCGCCGACGTCACCCGCCTGCTGGGCAAGCCGTGGGAACAGTTCTGGCCCGAGCCGGGCGCCGCGCACGTGCGCGATGCGCTGGTGAGGGCGGCGCGCGGGGAGCATTCGACCTTCGAGGCCTTCTGCCCCACCGCCGCGGGCACGCCCAAGTGGTGGGACGTTTCCGTTTCTCCGATCCTCGACGAAAATGGCGCGCCCTCTCGGATCGTCTCCATCTCCCGCGACATCACCGCTCGCCGCTACGCCGACGACCAGCTCAAGCTGTTCAACGCCGAGCTTCACCACCGTATCAAGAACAACCTTGCAACGATCCAGGCGATGGCGCGCGCAACGCTGCGCAACGCACCCGATGCCGCCACGTTCGAGAAGAACTTCTCCGAGCGGCTGATGGCGCTGGCCTCGACCTATGGCCTGCTTCGCACCGACAACGACGCCGCATCCCTCACCGATCTCGTCCGTAATGAGCTCAGGCCCTATGAGATGGGCTCCCAGGAGATCCGCATCACGGGGCCGGACGTGGTGCTTCCCGCCAAGAGCGCGATCACCGTCGGCATGGTGCTTCACGAGCTCACCACCAACGCGTGCAAGTATGGAAGCCTGCACGTCGAAGGCGGAGCGCTGGAGGTCTGCTGGACGCTCGACGAGAACCACACGCCCGCGCAAGTTCATCTGACCTGGACGGAGCGGAACAGCCCCTGCAGCGGAGCGCCGATCCGGAGCGGTTTCGGATCGACGCTGATCGACCGGCTGGTGCGCCAGCATCGGGGGACGCTAGAGCGCGACTGGCAAAGTGACGGGCTCAGCCTGCGGCTGACGCTTCCGCTGGCCTGAGGTCAGGCCGCGCCCTCGCGCTCGCAGTTGGCGACCTCGAGCAGCATCGTCCCGGTGGCGAGGAAGCTGAGCGCCAGCACCCACGAGAAACTGGCGACCAGTTGCTGTGTCGGGCCGAACAGATTGTAGACGAGGCTCGCGATCGACACGCCGACCACGAGCAGCGCGGCCAGCAGGAAGTCGGTGGCGGCGGCGATCGCCGTCCACTTGCGGATGGACGAGGTGCCCGCGCGCCAGGTTGCGACCAGCAGCAGCAGGCTGCGCAGCGCCAGCCAGATGATGATGATATTCACCGCCGGCAGTAGCCCGCGCCACTCACCGGTAAGGAACATGACGCCGGCACCGACCGTCAGCGCGCCAGCGGTCACGGACGGCAAGCGGGCCGCCTCGCGCTGGCTTCCGGCCACCGTCTCCATGACTCCGGCGGCAAGCAGCAACAGCCCGATCATCCTGCCCGCATGGCGCGGATCACCGAGTGGAAGGACGAACGTCACGGCCGCCACGGCGATCACCAGCCAGCCCGTGATCAGCGTCAGGATACCCCGCCGATTATCGATCCTCGCGTCACTTCCACTCTTCACCATGACGCTTCTTAACGCATGACCAGCGGACCTGGCACCCCCTTGCCGCACCCCGGCCACCAAGCTACCGCCGAGCCAATATCTGCCAATTGGAGAACGTCATGACCAAGCAGGAACTGGTGCAGAAGATGCAGGAGTCCAACGCCTATCTCCCGGGCAAGAAGGTCAAGCTGGACTTCGGTGATGAAGGCAAGATCATGCTGGACGGAACCGCGAACAGCGTCAGCGAGGACGACGGCCAGGCGGACACCACCATCAAGGTCAGCTGGGCCGACTGGCAGGCGATGGCCGCCGGTCAGCTCGACGGCATGACCGCCTTCATGACCGGCAAGCTCAAGGTCGAGGGCGACATGTCCAACGCCATGCAGCTGCAGGGCGTCGTCTCCAAGCTGCGCGGCTAAGCCGCTCACCAACGTCATCGCGAGCGGTGCGAAGCCGTCCAGTTTCCATTGGTAGCGAACTGGACTGCTTCGGCGCTGCGGCTCCTCGCCGTGACCACGATAGGAGCGCACCGATGCTCACTTTCTATTATTCCCCCGGCGCCTGCTCGCTGGTCAGCCACATCGCGCTCGAGGAAGCCGGGGCCGAGTATGAAGGCGCGCGCCTGAACCTCGCCCAGGGCGACCAGCACGGCGAGGAGTTCCTTCGCGTCAATCCGCACGCGCGGGTGCCGGCACTGGTGACGGGCCAGGGCACAATCACCGAAAATATCGCCATCCTCAACTGGATCGGCGACACTTACGGAGCCGAAGGTTCGGTGCCGGTCGGAGACCCGCTGGAGCGTGCGCGGGTGAACCAGCTGCTCGGCTGGTTCGCCAGCACGGTTCATATCTCCTTCGCCCAGCTGTTCCGGCCCGGCCGCTTCAGCCCCGACGATGAGATCCATGCCGCCATCCAGGAAGGCGGACGCGCCGCGCTGACCAGCCACTTCAACGAGCTCGACGACCTGTGCGGGGCCGGCTGGCTTGCGGGTGACGCGTTCACCGCTGCCGACAGCTATGCCGCGGTCTTCTACCGCTGGGCGGTCCGGGCCAAGTTCGACATGAGCGTCTATCCCCGCTGGTCATCGCTGGTCGGCCGGGTGATCGAGCGGCCGGCGGTGGCCCGCGCTCTTGAACAGGAAGGCCTCAAGCCGGCCGAGTTCGACTGAGCGGGGCGAAGTTGAACCAACTTTCAACTTCGCTTAGGCGAGCGCCCGACGAGGAGGGCTGAATGGCCAACAAGATCTATCCCGACGCCGGCGCCGCCCTGCACGGGCTGCTGTTCGACGGCATGACCATCGCGGCGGGCGGTTTCGGCCTCTGCGGCATCCCGGAGAGGCTGATCG
Organism: Sphingomonas sp. KRR8; assembly: GCF_023559245.1. NCBI lineage: Bacteria > Pseudomonadati > Pseudomonadota > Alphaproteobacteria > Sphingomonadales > Sphingomonadaceae > Sphingomonas > Sphingomonas sp. KRR8. The sequence continues at coordinate 2,562,337 of NZ_CP097462.1, read as the reverse complement.
ATGCGCTGGTCGAAGCCAAGGTCGAGGACCTGACCATCGCCTCCAACAATGCCGGCATCGACAATGAGGGGCTCGGCAAGCTGCTCCGCACGCGGCAGGTCAGGAAGATGATCTCGTCCTACGTCGGCGAGAACAAGGAGTTCGAGCGGCAGTTTCTGGCCGGGGAGCTGGAGGTGGAGTTCTGCCCCCAGGGCACCTTGGCCGAGCGGATGCGCGCCGGCGGCGCGGGCATTCCGGGCTTCTACACCAGGACGGGCGTCGGCACCCAGGTGGCCGAGGGCAAGGAAGTGAAGAACTTCGACGGGGAGGAATATATCCTCGAGCGGGGCATTCGCGCTGACCTGGCGATCATCAAGGGCTGGAAGGCCGACGAGGCCGGTAACCTCGTCTTCCGCAAGACCGCCCGCAACTTCAACGCGCCGGCCGCCACCTGCGGCAAGGTCTGCGTCGCGGAAGTCGAGGAGATCGTGCCGGTGGGCAGCCTCGACCCCGACGGTATCCACCTGCCGAGCATCTACGTGAACCGCCTGATCCTCGGCGCCCCCTACGACAAGAAGATCGAGTTCCGCACCGTGCGGCAGCGGGAGACTGCATGATGGGCTGGACCCGCGACGAGATGGCGGCACGTGCCGCGAAGGAGCTTCAGGACGGCTTCTACGTGAACCTCGGCATCGGCATTCCGACCCTGGTCGCGAACCACGTTCCGGCGGGTATGGAGGTGACGCTTCAGTCCGAGAACGGGATGCTGGGCATCGGGCCGTTCCCCTATGAGGACGAGGTCGATCCCGACCTCATCAACGCCGGCAAGCAGACCGTCTCCGAGCTCGACAAGACGAGCTACTTTTCGAGTGCGGACAGCTTCGCCATGATCCGCGGCGGGCACATCGACCTCGCCGTGCTGGGCGGCATGGAAGTGAGCGAAGGCGGCGACCTTGCCAACTGGATGGTCCCGGGCAAGATGATCAAGGGCATGGGCGGCGCCATGGACCTGGTGGCCGGCGTCAAGAAGATCATCGTCGTCATGGAGCACAATGCCAAGGACGGCAGCCCCAAGTTCATTCCGGCCTGCACCCTGCCTCTGACGGGCAGGAATGTGGTCGACATGATCATCACCGACCTTGCCGTGTTCCAGCGCGCCGACCACCAGAGCCCGTTCCGGCTGATCGAGACCGCACCCGGCGTTTCGGCCGACGAAGTGCGGCAGAAGACCACGGCGACATTCGAAGGCTGACGGCGCGATGAAGCTGATCATCGCCAACAAGAATTATTCCAGCTGGTCGCTGCGCCCGTGGGTGCTGATGACAGCGCTCGGCATCCCGTTCGAGGAAGAGCTGGTGCAGTTCGCCGGCCTCGACAACCGCGCGGCGTTCCGGCGCTTCTCACCCAGCGGGACGGTGCCCTGCCTGGTCGACGGCACACAGACCGTGTGGGGCAGCCTGGCCATTATTCTCTACCTGGCCGATCGGCACGAAGCGGTCTGGCCACGGGAGCTGTCGGCGCGGGTGTGGGCGCAATGCGTCACCTGCGAGATGCACAGCGGCTTCCCGGCGCTGCGCAATGATTGCAGCATGAATGTCGGAGTTCGGGTGCGGCCGCGCCCCGCCAGCCCGGCCCTTGAGCGCGACGTCGAGCGCATCCGCGAGATCTTCGAGGAAGGGCTTGAGCGTTTCGGCGGTCCTTACCTGGCCGGGGCGCATTTCACCGCGGCCGACGCGTTCTTCGCCCCCGTGGTCTTTCGCATTCGGACCTATGGGCTGGAGGTGGGCCCGCTTGGGCAGGCGTGGGTCGAGCGGATGCTGGCCGAACCGGCCATGCAGGCTTGGGAAACGGCGGCATTGGCCGAGACCTACCGCGAGGAAGGGCATGAAGCCGAGCTGGCCGAAGCGGGCGTGGTGACGGCGGACTATCGGGCCAAGGCCTAAGCGGACGGAGAAGGAAGTCATGCGCGCACTGTTGAGCACGGCCCCGGGCGGACCAGAGACGCTGGCGATCACCGACCTCCCCTCCCCGACGCCGGGTGAAGGCGAACTGCTGGTCCGCGTGCGCGCGGCCGCCATCAACTATCCCGACGTGCTGATCATCGAGGACAAGTATCAGCTGAAACCCCCGCGCCCGTTCGCGCCGGGCGGCGAGATCGCGGGCGAGGTGATCGGCGTCGGCAAAGGCGTCAGCGACTGGCAGGTCGGTGATCGGCTGATCGCCGTGCCCGGCTTCGGCGGATTGGCGGAGGAGATCGTCATTCCGGCCCGAAGCGCCTTCCGACTGCCGGAGGGACGCAGCTTCACCGATGGAGCGGCGCTGCTGCTGACCTATGCCACCAGCATTCACGCGCTGTGGGACCGCGGCCATCTCCAGGCGGGTCAGACGCTGCTGGTATTGGGCGCGGCGGGCGGTGTCGGGCTGGCCGCGGTGGAACTCGGCAAGGCCCGCGGCGCGCGGGTGATCGCCGCGGTGTCCAGCGAGGACAAGGCGCGGGCCGCCCGCGACGCCGGCGCCGACGCCGCCATCGTCTACCCGCGCGGGCCGTTCGATCGCGATGGCCAGAAGGCCTTGGCCGAGCAGTTCAAGGCGGCGGTCGGACCGGCCGGGGCGGACGTCATCTATGATCCGGTCGGCGGCGATTATGCCGAACCCGCACTGCGCAGCATCGCCTGGGAGGGACGCTACCTGGTGGTCGGCTTCCCGGCCGGCATTCCAAAGCTTCCGCTCAACCTCACCCTGCTCAAGAGCTGCGATGTGTGCGGCGTCTTCTGGGGTGCGTTCGCCATGCGCGACCCGGCCGCGAACCAGGCGCATGTCGCGGAACTGTTCGCACTGTGGGATGCCGGCAAGATCGCGCCCAGGGTCAGCGCCACCTACCCGCTGGAGAGGGCCGGTGAGGCCATCGCCGCGATGGCGGCGCGGCAGGTGATCGGCAAGCTGGTGGTCGAACTCTGACCCCGCTTGGTTGAGTTGCGGCCCCTCCCCGCCTATCTCGCCAGCCAAACGAGAACAGGGGACGCCACGATGACCACCTTCGACGACCGCGAAAAAGCCTTCGAAGCCAAGTTCGCCCATGACGAGGACATGAAGTTCCGCATGCTTGCGCGCCGCAACCGGCTGCTCGGAACCTGGGCGGCGGGGCTGATGGGTCTGTCCGACGTCGAGGCGGACGCCTACGCCAAGGACGTGGTGCGCGCCGATTTCGAGGAAGCGGGCGACGAGGACGTCATTCGCAAGGTTCTTGGCGACCTCACCAGCGCCGGCGTCGACACCGACGAGGCGACCATCCGTGAGCAGCTCGGGCACAAGGCCGACGAGGCCCGCCGCCAGCTGATGGCGGGGAGCTGATCCCCCATGCCGATGGCCGCCGATGACATCGCCGACCTGATCCGCGCTGCCCTGCCGGACGCGGAGGTCACCATCCGTGACCTGGCCGGCGATGGCGATCATTATGCGGCGCGGGTCGTCAGCGCCGCCTTTGCCGGAATGCCGCGCGTCCGCCAGCACCAGCTGGTCTATCGCGCGTTGGGGGGACGAATGGGGGAAGAGCTTCACGCGCTGCAGCTCGAAACTGCGGCGCCTGCAACGGAGTAACATCAATGACCGACGCTTCCGCCCGAATCGACGAACTGGTGAAGGCCAGCCCCGTCGTCCTGTTCATGAAGGGCACCCAATTCTTTCCGCAGTGCGGCTTCTCCAGCCGCGCGGTCGCGATCCTCGACCGGCTTGGCGCCGATTATCAGACGGTGGACGTGCTGCAGGACGCGGAGATCCGCCAGGGGATCAAGGCCTATTCCGACTGGCCGACCATTCCGCAGCTCTACGTCAACGGTGAGTTCGTGGGCGGCTCGGACATCATGATGGAGATGTACGAGAGTGGCGAGCTGCAACAGCTGGTCGGCACTCCCGCCGCTTAACCGCGTTGTGCGAGCGTTCTGAACGAAGAAGGGACGGCAACCCGGGACCAGAGAAACCGGAGTGCCGTCCCTTCCGATTGGCGTGGAACCAATGTGGACAGCTTCAGTGTTGCAGGCTGTGTGCCAAATGCGCGTGATTAGCGGAAAATAGGGATTTCTTCATGCGGTCGCAGCACGGCCAATCTCCTGAGTGTCAAACTTTCCGACGGATTTGCCCCGCGTGAGCCCGGCCGCAGCCTCACCTCCACGCCTGATTTGCGACCTGACCCAGAGCTGGTCCGCGGTCGGCGGCGGCGTTGGCACCTATCTTCGGGCCAAGCGCGCCCACATCCTTGCCGAGACCCCACACCGCCACCTGATGGTCCTCCCCGCCGACCGCGACTGGGTGGAGGAAAGCGACGGTGGACGCGCCATCACGGCCTGGATCAAGTCGCCGCACGTCCCCTTCAGCCCCAATTACCGCCTGCTGCTCCGCAATGGCGCGGTGCGCGAGGCGCTGGAGCGCTTCCGCCCGGACGTCATCGAATGCCAGGACGCCTATAATCTGCCGTGGGTCGCGCTCGGCCATCGCCGCCGCTTTCCCGAGACCGCGCTGGTTGCCGGCTACATGACGGACTTCCCGACGGTCTACGCGAGGCGTCCCATCTCCAAGGCCGTGGGCACGCGGCTGGGCGAGGCCGCGGGCAGGCTGTGCTATTCCTATTGTGGCAAGCTCTATCGCCAGTTCGATGCGGTCTACGCCTTGTCCGATGCCGGCGGCGGCGCGCGCTTGCGGTCACTCGGCGTCGACCCTGTTCACATCCTTCCGCTCGGCGTGGAGCTTGGCGATTTCGGCTCAAGCCGGCGCGACCCGGCCCTGCGGAAGCGGCTCGGGATAGGTGATGACCAGCCGCTGCTGATCTATGTCGGCCGGATGGACGTGGAGAAGCGACCCGACGTCGTGGTCGAGGCGTTCCGCCAGCTGCCCCCCGAACTCGACGCCCGGCTGGTCCTGCTTGGACAGGGACCCATGCTCGAGCAGATCGCGCGTCTCAACGATCCGCGCATCGTCACCCCGGGCTTCGTCACCGATCGGGCGGAGCTGGCCCGCTGGCTCGCCTCCAGCGACATCTACGTATCGGCCATGCCGAACGAGACGTTCGGCGTTTCGGTGATCGAGGCGCAGGCGTCGGGCCTGCCGGTCGTTGGCGTCAGCGGCGGCGCGATGCCGGAGCGCGTTCGGCCAGGTATGGGCCTGCTCGGCCCTGTCGGAGACCCGGCGGCGATGGCCGCCAACATCGCGGAGGTCTGGCGTTCGGACCGGACCGCGATGGGACGGCTCGCGCGCGACTATGTCGCGGGCGAATTCACCTGGCGCCACAGCATGGACGTGCTGTTCGGCGAGGTGATCCCGGCCGCGCAGAACCGCCGCCGCCTGGCCGCGCACGAGGCCTCCGCGGGATTGCGCGGTTCCGCCGTCCGCATCTGACCTGTTCAGCGGCGGTTTATCGGTCATCATCAACCTTCCTTGGTTCCATGCCAGAGGAGCCGTTTCGATGATCTTTCTGCTTGCCGCCGCCGCCCAGGCCGCAACGCCGCCAGCGCCGCCCGCGCCGCCCGCGCCCGAGCAGCGGCAGGTCGTCGTCGTCCGCAAGGTCGGACCGGACGGCAAGGTCACCGAGCAGCGGCTTGAGGGCGCCGACGCCGCGAGGATCGCCGGCGTGCGCCAGAATTGCGACCCCAACCGCACTTTCTCCAGTGAGGTCGATCGGACCGTCGGCGGAAAGCGCCAGGTCAGCCGCATCCGCGTATGCGCCAATCGGGCGGAGAGCCCGGCGCAGTGGCAGCAGGCCCTGCGCGACACCATGGCAAGGGTGCGCAACGACCCGAACCTCTCACCCGAGGTTCGTGCGAGGGTGGTCAACGAACTGGTGATCGCGCTCGACAAGGCCGGGCGCCCGTAAGCGCCCGCCTGCAGCCTTCCCCGCCGCCGCCAAGCTGCTAAGCGCTGAATGGTGGACGCGCCCTACGGACAGCTGATCGAAGTGGAGCCCGGTGTGGCGCGGCTGCTTGCGCCCAATCCGTCGCCATACACCTTCACCGGCACCCAGGTGCATCTGGTCGGCCAGAGCGAGCTTGCCATCATCGATCCAGGGCCCGCTGAACCGGGGCATCTGGACGCGCTGGTCGCCGCCATCGCCGGACGCCCGGTGGCAGCGATCCTCGTCACCCATACGCACCGCGATCACTCGCCGGGCGCCGCGCCGCTGGCCGAACGCACCGGCGCGCCGGTGATCGGCTGTGCTCCGCTGGTGGTGGAGGGTGATCAGGAATCGGGTTTCGACCGCAGCTATGCGCCCGACCGGGTGCTGGCTGATGGCGAAAGCGTCACCGTTGACGGGCGCACGCTCACCGCCGTCCACACCCCTGGCCACACCAGCAACCACCTCTGCTTCGCCGACGATGCGGCCGGCCTGCTGTTCACCGGGGATCATGTGATGGGCTGGTCGACCAGCGTCGTCATCCCGCCGGACGGGAACATGGGCGATTACCTCGCCAGCCTCATGCGCCTGCGCGAACGAACCCATGACCGCCTCTACCTGCCCGCGCATGGAGACCCGGTCGGCGACCCGCACCGGCTGGTGCGGGGGATGATCAGCCACCGGCTGCAACGCGAGCGGCAGCTGCTGCGCCTGCTCGACGAATATGGCTCCTCCACCCTCGAGGCGCTCGTCGGCTGGGCCTATCCCGCACTCGACAAACGGCTGATCCCTGCCGCCCAGGCGACCGCGCTCGCCCACCTGCTGGACCTTCAGGCGCGCGGGCTCGTTCGCGAAGCGATGGAGCAATGGATGCCCGCGTCATGACGGCCTCGGTCGAGCGCCTGCCGCTGACCACCGTCGTCAAGACGCTGATCACCGCGGCCCTCCTGATCGGAGCCGGCTACTGGCTGGCGCGCTACTTCGACCGGGAGGAGCAGCGGAAGGTCGCCACCAGCGACGTCGACCGGTTGGTCGTGGCCCTGCGCGACAATCGCAACCGCCTCGAGGTCTACAAGATGGCCGGTACGGTCACCACCAAGCGCCGCACCACCGGCGGGATCGGCGACATCCTGACCGGCGGAATCACGGTCAAGCAGCCCTGGTCGCTGTCCTACTTCGTCGACATGGGCGAGATCGGGCTGGACGATTACATCTGGGACGAACGCACGCGCACTCTGCTCGTGCGGGCGCCGGCGGCGAAGCCGGACGCACCCAACATCGACGAGAGCCGTCAGGTGGTGGCCTATAACGGTCCGCTGATCACGCGCGACATGCAGAGCCGCCTGCGCACCGGCATCGCGATCGGCGCGCGTCAGCAGGCCTCCGCCGAGGCCGACAAGCCAGCCAATCGCGCCGCGGCCGACGAAGCCGCTCGCAAGGCCATCGCCCGCAACCTCGAGGCGCCGCTTCGGGCAGCGGGGCTCGGCGACGTGTCGGTCGAGGTGCGCGGGCCGCCGGAGGACCGCCGCAGCGGCGAGCGGTGGGACGTCAGCCGGTCCATCGCCGACGTGCTTGAAGAGCGTTCGCGCCGCTAACAATCGGCGGAAGACTGTGGTAAACGACCCCCGACGCGTGAGGTCTGGGGACAAGGCCCTGCGCTGCAAAAGCAGGGGAATACATCATCATGGCAACGCATGCCGCCACCACCACGACCGCTCGGACCGGCCGGGGTTACATGGCCGATCAGCGATTCTTTACCCGTTACGCCATCTTCCTGGCCGCCTTCATCCTGTTCGGCTTCATCCAGTTCGAGCTGCGCGGCTTTGTCGACTTCCGCACCGTGCCGGCCTTTCTCCACCTTCATGGCGGACTGATGGTCAGCTGGCTCGGCATGTTCGTTCTGCAAAGCGTGCTGATCAGCCGGATGCAGGTGCAGTTGCACCGGACGCTGGGCTGGGTCGCCATGGCGCTGGCAGCGGCGATCGTGGTGGTCGGCAGCTATACCGGGATCCACGCGATCTCTCTTGGCATCGTTCCGCCCTTCTTCACCCCGGCATTCTTCCTGTCGCTGAACCAGATCGACATCGCGGCTTTCGCGCTGATGGTCGTGCTTGCCGTCAGCTATCGCCGGCAGGTCCAGTGGCATCGTCGGCTGATGATCGGCACCGGCTTCATCATTGCCGAGCCGGCGCTGGGCCGGCTGCTGCCGATGCCGCTGCTCGGCCAGACCTGGGGCGAGATGCTCGCGCTGGCGGTGCAGCTGGGCTTCATCGCGGTCATCGCCCGGCACGATCGCAAGCAGTTGGGCCAGGTCCATCCGGCGACGCTGGTGGTCGCCGCCGTGCTGGTCGGCTCGCACCTGCTGATCGAGGTCGCCTCGCGCCTGCCGGTGACGGCCCAGCTTGCCGCGAGCATTGCGGCGGGCTGACCTCGCGCATATCTCGGCCGGGCGGGCGACCGGCCCGCCGGGAGAGTAGGACCAGTGACCGCGCCAACCACCAGCCTCAAGGGCACCGACCTGCTGGGCGAGATCAAGCGCCTCAAGGAAGAGCGCAACGCGGTCATCCTCGCCCATTATTACCAGAAGCCCGAGATCCAGGACCTCGCGGACTTCGTCGGCGACAGCCTCGACCTGTCCCGTAAGGCGGCGGCGACCGATGCCGACGTGATCGCCTTCTGCGGCGTCCGCTTCATGGCGGAAACGGCCAAGATCCTCAGCCCTGAGAAGACCGTCATCCTGCCCGACATGGATGCTGGCTGCAGCCTCGAGGACAGCTGTCCGCCCGACCAGTTCGCCGCCTTCCGCGCGGCGCATCCGGACCATATCGCGCTGACATACATCAACTGTTCGGCGGCGGTGAAGGCGCTCAGCGACATCATCGTGACCTCGTCCAGCGCCGACGTGATCCTCAGCCAGATCCCCAAGGATCAGAAGATCATCTTCGGACCCGACCGGCACCTTGGCGGCTATCTGGCGCGCAAGACCGGTCGGGACATGCTGCTGTGGCCCGGCATCTGCATCGTCCACCAGGCCTTCAGCGAGACCGAGCTGCTGAAGCTCAAGGCGCAATATCCCGGCGCTCCGGTCGCGGCGCACCCGGAATGCCCGCCGCACATCGTCGACCATGCCGACCATGTCGGCTCGACCCGCGCGATCCTCGACTTCGCGGTGAACTCACCCAGCGATGTGATCCTGGTCGCGACCGAGCCGCACATCATCCACCAGATGGAGAAGGCCGCGCCGCACAAGACCTTCATCGGTGTCCCGGGCGGGGACGGCAACTGCAACTGCAACATGTGCCCCTACATGGCGCTGAACACGCTGGAGAAATTGTACGTCGCGCTGCGCGACCTGACCCCGCGGGTTGAGCTCTCCACCGAGCTGATGGACAAGGCGCGAGTGCCGCTGGAGCGGATGCTGGAGATGGCGGGCCGAACCGTCGGCCAGGGAGACGTCGGACGGCCGATCCTCAGCAGCAGCGAAGGCGAGGCAGTGGTTCCAGTCCGCGACTGACGGCGGAAACCATCGCCAACCTGTCGCGTTGATTTCGGGAGCTATACGACCCTTGAAAGGAAATATCATGTCTCGCACCCTTTTCGGCAGCGCCGCATTGGCGATTGCCACCATCTCCAGCGTCGTCGCGGTCAGCCCGGCTGACGCACGCCGTCACCACTATCGCCACTCGACCTACTACGGTCGTTCGTGCCGTTATTCGTCGGGCAGCACCGGCCTGATCGCCGGCGGTGTCGGCGGTGCGCTGGTTGGCCGCAGCATCCTTGGCCACGGCCTGCTCGGCACAGCTGGTGGCGCTGTCGGCGGCGCGCTCGCGGGCCGGGCGATCGATCGGTCGCTGACCGCCAACCGCCGCTGCTACCGCCGCTAAAGTTCGTCCGCCTTGCCCTCGATCGTCATCGTCTCCGGATGATGGCGGTCGAGGTGGCGCTTGATCATCCGCAGGTTGCGGGTGTTCGAGCGGAAGAAGAAATCCGGCACTGCCCCGACGAAGGGGATCATGCCCAGCAGCCAGTCGACCCCGATATTGCCGGCCATCCGGCTCAGCTGCCACTTGGACATGCCAAGGTTGCGCGCCTCCCACGCCAGATAGGCGCCAAGTCCCGCGGCCACCGTCGGCCCGACCACCGGCACGAAGTCGAGCACCACGTCCAGGCCCACGGGCCGGTTGATGCCCGGCAGCACCACCAGCCGCTCCAGCACATGCTCCAGTCCCTCGATGCGGTCGCGCACCGCTCGCGGCTCGCCCGACACGGTGAACCGGCCGATCTTCGCGCCCTTTGTCTCTGTCACCATGGCTACTGACTGCTCCCATTCCTGAGATCACTCAATGAATGGCGAGCGAAACGGTTCTCCTGAAAACCCGGCAGGTCGCGGACCAGCGACCAGCGCACCGGCGCCGCCAGCGGCATGAACAGCACATTGTCGCGCATCATCCGCTCGGCTTCGGCCAGGCGGGCGTTGCGCTCGGCGACGTTGAGTGTCTCGCGCGCGATGTTGAGCGGCTCCTCGGCTTGCGGAACGCAGATGGGCACCGCGCCGCAGCGGAAGGAACGCAGGTACCAGGCCGGGGATACGGACGGCGCCACCCAGTCGATCAACCTGAGGTCCGCCTCGTCCTCGTCATCGGCATGGGCGACCATGATCCCCAGCCGGCGCCAGTCGGCACGAAGCCGCTGCAGCAGCGCGGCGCCTCCTGGTGAGCGCGGCACCGCGACGCGTATCACGGGCGGCTGATCTCCAGGCTTGCGCGGAAACAGCCGGTGCGCCTCGGCGACGAGGGCGGGCAGACGATCGGACAGCTGCTGCCCCGCCCACGCCGGGTTCGCCGGAGCGATGTTGCCGTCCAGTCCGCCTTCCAGGATCGAGGCTCTTGGTTGCAGGTCCGGAACGCCCAGCGCGCTGACCAGCGCGGGCCGGTCGATCGCGCGGTCGAGGAGGTCGCGAACCTCGCGGTCGGCCAGCAGTCCGTTGGCTCGCCCTGGAACGAGGCCGAACAGCCCGGCGGCGGGATCGAAGCGCAACGTCCCGCGCGGCAGGCGCGCGTCATTGGTCAGCGGCAGGTCGGCAAAGGTCCCGCCAAGCACCAGGCCCACCTTGCGGTCGGTGAACGCCCGCACCGCCGCGGTCATGGGGGCGGCGGTCAGCATCACGCGCTCGACCTGCGGCTCCTCGTCCTCCCCGGACGGCAACGTCCGGCTGAGCTGCATCCATCGGCCCTGCTGCGCCAGCGTGAACGGCCCGGTGCCGACATCACCGCGAACGATGCCGAATTCCGGCTGGGCGAGCAGCTGCAGGAGGTGCGGTCGCGGCGCGAACAGCTGGATGGCGAGAACCCGGTCGGTCATCGCCACGATCTGCGTGACGGCTCCCGCAGTGTCCTTCAGGCTGTTGCGGCTTGCCCTCGCAATCTCGCGCCGAAGGAGGCGGGCGACGTCTTCCGCGACGATCTTGCGCCCGCCCGGCCATGTCCCGCTCTGTAGCCGGAAGATGTAGAGCAGCCCGTCGTTGGACACGTTCCAGCGCTCGGCCAGGCCGCCAACGATATTGCCGTCGCCGTCGAACCGCACCAGCCCCTGCGCCACGGCGGACAGCAGCACCGCCTGCGGCCCGTCGATCGGCCCATCTGCCGGATCGACCACTGCGGGCGCGTCGCCGGCGACCACGACCCGCACCGCGCCGGTTTCCTGCTTCTGGCAGCCCCCGGCCAGCGCCAGCGCTCCGAGCAGCAGAAGTCGGACACGGTTCATCTTGTCTGCTCTAGCGGCTGGCGCACCTTCACCCAAGCCTTCACAAGCCACGCGAACTGTATTACCCGCGTAGGTCAGTCCGAAGAGGTGCTTAAAGCGCGCATGGCCGACCGCGATTCTCCCTGGCTCAGCCGCTCCGGCACTCCCGTCGAGGACCTGCCAGATCCGTTCGCGCCCGAGGTCGATCCTCATTCGGAGGACGAGCTAGCCCCACCGCCGCGCCGCCGCCGCCGCTGGCTGCGCTGGGCGCTCACCACCTTCTTCGCGCTGCTGCTGATCACCATCCTGTGGCTGGTCTTCACGGCCCCGCTTGGCCGCGCGCTGGAGCCGCTGCCGAACCCGGCCATGCTGATCGTGTCCGCCGACGGGCAGGCGATCGCGCGGCGCGGCGCGATCAAGGAAGCGCCGGTGGAAGTTGCCAGGCTCAACAAATATACGCCGGGCGCCTTTGTCGCGATCGAGGACCGGCGCTTTTACTCGCACTGGGGCATCGACCCCCGCTCCATCGGCCGTGCGCTGATCACCAACCTTCACGCCGGCGGCGTGCGCCAGGGTGGCAGCACGATCACCCAGCAGCTTGCCAAGACCAGCTTCCTGTCCTCCGACCGCAATCTCAAGCGCAAGGCCCAGGAAGTGATCATCGCCTTCTGGCTCGAGGCGTGGCTGACGAAGGATGAGATCCTCTCCCGCTACCTCTCGTCGGTCTATTTCGGCGATGGCGTCTATGGGCTGCGCGCTGCCGCTCACCATTATTTCGGACGCGATCCCGAGAATCTGACGCTCGCCCAGTCGGCAATGCTGGCCGGAATGGTCCAGGCGCCCTCCCGCCTCGCGCCGACTCACAACCTCCCCGCCGCGCAGAAGCGCTCGCGGCTGGTGTTGCAGGAAATGGCCGACACCGGAGTTATCTCGCTCGCCCGCGCGCGGGCTGCCGCATCGGCCCGGCCGGTGATCGTCGATGCCAAGGTTCCCACCGGCACCTATTTCGCCGACTGGGTCGCGCCGCAGGCCGCCGACGCGTTCGCCGCCGACTTCGGTGAGATCAAGGTGAAGACGACGCTCGATTCGCGGCTTCAACGGCTCGCCAGCCGGGCGGTCGCCAACGCCAGCATCGGCGGCGCGCAGGCCGCGCTGGTGGCGATGCGCCCGGACGGACGGGTGGTCGCGATGGTCGGTGGGAACAGCTACAAGGCCTCTCCCTTCAACCGGGCGACCCAGGGCCGCCGGCAACCGGGCAGCACCTTCAAGCTGTTCGTCTACCTCGCCGCGCTGCGTTCCGGCTGGACGCCCGACAGCAAGATCTCGGACACGCCCATCAAGATCGACGGCTGGTCGCCGACCAACAGCGACGGCGTCTACCGGGGTGACATTACGCTCAAGGAGGCGTTCGCGCGGTCCAGCAATGCCGCGTCGGTGCGCCTGTCTGAAAGCGTCGGACGGCAGAACGTCCTGCGCGCGGCGCGCGACCTCGGCATCTCCACCCCGCTGCCCAATACACCCAGCGTGGCGCTTGGCAGCGCAGGTGTCAGCCTGCTTGAGCTGACCAGCGCTTATGCGGCGATCGCCAGCGGACGCTATCCGGTGCGTGCGTCAGGGCTTCCGCCCCAGCCGGCCAAGGAAGGCGCGGACGAATCGAACCTGTCCTCGCTCTTCTTCACCCAGGGCGGTCGGCTCGATCGCTCGCGCGACTGGAAGCCCATGCTCGACCTGCTGTGGGCGGCCGCCAACGAAGGCACCGGCCGGCGGGCCGCGCTGTCGACGCCCACCTTCGGCAAGACCGGCACCAGCCAGGACAATCGCGATGCGCTGTTCGTCGGCTTTGCGGGTGACCTGGTCGTCGGCGTCTGGGTCGGCCGCGACGACAACACACCAATGGCGCATTCGATGAGCGGCGGCAGCGCCCCGGCGGAAATCTGGCGTGCATTCATGGCGCCGGCGCTCGCGGTAGACGGGCGAAACGCAACCTCGCTTCCAGGCGACTACCAGCCGCCCCGCCGTCTTCCCCCGCCGACTCGCAAGAGCCCGCTGCCGTCGGATTGGGATGTCGATCCCTCGCAATGGGTCGGTGATTTGATGAAAGACGCCGAACGGCTGCTCGACCGCCTATAATGACAAATTGAGCCCCTGAATCTGTAAAGGCAAATTAAGGAGGCGCTTTAACGGCTTCTCAACCACCGACTCGTAGAGATGCTCTCAACCGACGGGCTCCTGAGTGATCCGCCGGTGGGGCGTAAGCCCAGGTGAGTGGAACTAGGAGACCGGACATGTCGAAGTTCATCAAGAAGATCATGAAGAATGAAGAGGGTGCCACCGCGATCGAGTACGGCCTGATCGCCGCTCTGATCGCCGTTGCTTGCATCACCGCGCTGGGCGCGGTCGGCAACCAGCTGAGCCGCACCTTCACGGGCGTTTCGAACAGCCTGAGCGGCGCGAACTCGTAAGAGCTCGCGAGCTACGGCTCGAACAATTGGGCGGCGGCGTCGGAAGACGCCGCCGCCTTTTTGTTGTTCATGACACCCTGACATGCCGGCGGCGCCGACCGCTGCCCTGGGCCGCGAGACGCTGCGGCCGAAAGCCTGATTAGCAAAGACCGGCTGCGCTCCAGCAGCGCGCGCGTACTCCGATCGCCCCGGCTTTCGCGCTAGTTCCTGCCGTTCGGTGGAGATGCGCCTTCACGACTCGCGTGTGCGCGGGTAAATTCTGCGCTACTGCTATTCGTTCAAGTTTCGATTAAGGACGGTTGCTGAGCGCATCGCGACGAACTTCCCTCGATCCGATGTGCCAGCTTTGAGAGAAGAGCCACGTGATCGAGAGTCCAACCTCTCAAGGCCATGCTTCTCCCGCCGGCGGTGAGCGGCGCCACGTGTCTGTCCTGTTTGCCGACATGGTCGGTTACACCGCCACCCTCGAAAAGCTTGGCGAAGAAAGGTCGCTGGAGTTCGTTCAGGCGATCTACGCCTCCCTCGCGCGCTGTGTTCGCGAACATGACGGTCGCGTCCACGCCTTCGGCGGCGACAGTGTCATGGCCGTTTTCGGCCTTTCCGAAGCGTCGGAGAATGCGGCGTTGCAGGCTTGCCGCGCAGCCATGTCGATCCAGAAGACCTTCGCCGAAGCCACCAACACCATCAACGACGAGTTCAACATCCAGGCTCAGATGCGAGTCGGCATCAGCTCCGGGGTGGCGGCAGTGGCCCCCGTCGACAGCGAAAGCATGGCGATCACCACGATCGGCAATGCCGTGAACCTCGCGTCGAGGATCGAGAGCCGGGCGCCACCGGGTGGCTGCCTCATCTGCGAAGCGACGCGCGGCCTGATCGAATGGCAGGTGGAGCTCGAGCTTCACTGCGAAACGATGATCAAGGGCGTGTCGAAGCCGCAGAAGCTGTGGCGCCTCGTCTCCGTTCGCGACAATGCCACGCGCTTTCACCGGTCGCTTGGCCGGGGCTTGAGCCCGCTCGTCGGCCGCGACGAGAACCTCGCCGTGCTCGCCGATGCGCTCGAGCGGTCCAGGTCGGAGTTGTGCGTCGTCGACCTCGCTGCTGAGCCGGGCCTCGGCAAGACCCGGCTGACATTTGAATTCCTCGAGCATGTCCCGCCGGACGGGGTTCGGGTGCTTCAGGGCCACTGCGCCGCGGACAGCCAGCCGATCCCGTTCCTCCCCTTCATCGAGGTGGTGCGCGGAGCGTTCCAGATCGGACTGGACGACGAGCCCGCCGCGATCGCGAAGAAGCTTGAGATTGGCCTTCGCACCCTGTCGCTCGACGCCCTCGAGAACCGCGGCCTGTTGTTGAACCTGCTGGGCCTTGCTCCGCCCGCCGGGGCGCTGACCGGACTCGACGTGGTTCTGATCGGTCTGCGAACGCGCGACCTGCTGTTCAAGCTGCTCAAGGCGCGATGCAGCATGACCCCTGTTCTCCTGTTGCTGGAGGACATCCACTGGATCGACAGCGCGTCGGAGGAGGTGCTGGCCGCCATCGTCGCAAGTTCCGGGATCGCCAACCTGCTGGTGGTGCATACCCGACGTCCCGAATATCATCCGCCCTGGGCGGAAGCGCCCTGCGTCATCGCGCAAACGCTCACGCCGCTGACCGGCGAAGAAATCCTGCGAGTGGCGCGCGACCGCCTCGGCGTGAGCGATCTGCCCGAACCCCTGATCCGCCAGGTGGTCGAGCGGGCTGGCGGAAACCCTTTGTTCAGCGAAGAGATCCTCAGCTTCCTGATCGAGCAAGGGGCCGTCCGGATCGACGATGGCGAAGCCGTGTTCGATTCCGCGGCCTGCGAAACGGCCCTGCCCACCAGCCTGCTCGGCTTGCTCGCCGCCCGCCTCGACCGCTTGATGCCCAGCGAGCGTGGCGTGCTGCAGGCGGCCGCCGTCGTTGGCCGCCGCTTCGATGCGGGCCTTCTGGCGCTCGCCCGCCCAGAGGTCGATCATCTCGGCGACGCTTTGAAAGCGCTTCAGAAACAGGACTTTATCGACGGCGACAGCGCAGCGACCAATTACTCCTTCAAACACGTGCTGATGCGCGACTGCGTCTATCACGGCCTGTTGCCGGCCGATCGCACGAAGCTGCATCTCGCGGTCGCCGAGGCCCTTGAGGTCCGCAGCCACGGGCGCCTGACCGAGGTCGCCGAGTTGCTGGCGCTGCATTACGCGCAGACCGCGTGCGATGACCGCGCCTTCACTTTCCTCGCCATGGCCGGAGCGAAGAGCCTGGGCACCTTCTCGCACGACCAGGCCGCGGAATATTTCGCCTCCGCCCTTGCGCTCTACGAATCTAATCCGCGCTGCGCCAGCGAAGCCGAGGTCGCGGTCATGCTGGCGAACTATGCGCTCTGCTTGAACCTGTCCCTGTCAGTGAAGCCGATGCTCGCGCTGGCGGACCGGGTCGAGCCGCTCCTCGCCCGGATCGGCGACAGCCCTCACCACGCGCTGTTCCTGCATCATTATGCGGCATGCCTCATCTGCAACGCGCGCTACCGGGATGCCCTGGCCGTGCAGCAGAGATTGTCGGCGATGGCGGGGCGGCTGAACGACCGGCAGGCGACCGCCTACGCGCTGGTCAGTGAGCTCTCCGTGTCCACTTACTGCGCGCCGATGCCGATCGAGCGGTTCGACGCCACCAGTCGCGAAGCGGCGCGCGCGCTCAGCGATCTCGACGACGCTTATTTGAAGAACTTCACCCTTGCGAGCATCGGCTGGGATCAGGTCTGCCGGGGACAGGTCGATCGCGCGCTCGAGACCGCCGACCGGCTGGTCGCCAATGGAACGGCGCTGAATGACCCGCGCGCGCTCGGCTATGGGACGGCCATGCGCGCGCTGATCGCAAGCATCGCCGATGACTATGAGCAGGCGCTTGAACTCGCCGAACGGGCGTTGGACATGTCGCGCGCGCGGTTCGAACAGATCATCGCCTCCGCCGCCCGTTGCGGAGCCATCGTTCCCCTGGCGCGACCCAATGCGCTCGAAGTCGTGCAAAGCCACCTCGACCTTTGTCGCCGCAACGGTTGGACGATGTTCGAAGCGGGCCCCGAACTCATGCTCGGCGTCGCGCAGGTCACCAATGGACAGATCGGAGCGGGTCTGGCGCGGATCGAAGCCGCCATCGTCCGCAACGAACAGCTGGGCTTCCACGTCTCGGCCGACTGGGGCCGGCTCTATCTTTGCGAAGTCTACCTCGCCGTTCTTTCAGGCAAGGGCGGCGCGTCGGCCAGCATTCTGTTGCGCAATGCGTGGACGCTGGGGAAGGTCTTCCTGCAGGGGCCGAGCCGCATTCTCAGCCTCATCGCGCAGGTACGCGCCAACCCCCAGCTGGACCCGGAAGGTCATAACATCGGCCGGGCCGAGATGGTGGTCGGCTTGCTCCACGCGGCGCGGCGCAAGCCCGATCTGGCAAGGCATCACCTGAGTGAGGCGAAGCGGCTCATCCAGGCCTCGGGCGCGTCGCCGCTGCTCGACCGGATCGATGGAGCCTTGAGCGCTCTTGCCGCCTAGGTAGCCTAGCCGGTCAGCGCTGCCAGGTACCGAATGCCGTCCATGCTCGGGATAAAGGTGTAGGCTCCGCCACGGGTGGTGACGAACCGCGGGAAACCGCGCAGGCGAAGCTTCGAGCCGTCCTTCATTCGGAGATCGAACCAGCTCGTCGTCGGCTCGTTCGCCCCGATCAGCGGGTCATTGGAGCGGGTGATGTCCGGATCCTGAAGGCCGAGGTTAAGCCAGTCGCACATGATCGCTTCGAACTGCGCGGCGATGTTCGCGCCGATGAAATTGCCGAGCAGGCCGCGCTCCAGGCGGTCGGGCTTGGCAGGATCGTAAGGCGGTCCATAGGGCATGCCGCGCCGGACCAGCCGCCGCGTATAATTGGCGATCCGCTGCACCATCGGACCTCCACGCGGATTGACCCGGCGAAGATGCGACCCCGCCGGGCAAGTCGATGAAGCGCCATAGTCGAACTGGGTCAGCGACCTGGACGGGTCCGGAACGTCGGGACAGGACGCCAGCGGGTCGCCGTTGCGCCACCGGCCGCACATCTGGGCAGCGACGATCTCCCGCAAGGCGAGGAACTGGTCGTCGCGCCTGTCGGCTTGCGTGCGGTCGCCCGGGCCAAGCAGCACGTCCATGATCTTGCGGTCGTCACCAGGCGCGAGAAGCCTCGCCATCTTCTCACCCGGCAGTCGCTCGATCAGTTCGGTTGCGGCCCGGTCGAGGTAATCTTCGAACCCCGAAACATCCTGCGCCAGGACCCGGAAAGCGTTGAAGCTGCCATTAAACCCAAGCTCGGGTGGCTCGGGAACCCGGAACATCAGGCCCTCCAGCCGGGTGGGGTAACCCAGCAGTACCGTGCCGAGCGGGTCGACGGGTTCGATCGTGTCAGGCCGCTTGCGAAATTGCGGTTGGGAGATGCTGTCGACGTAGCCGAAGTGAACCCTGTTCTCCTTGAAGGCGGCACCGTCGCGGACGCCCAGGACGGTGAACGCCCGAGCCACTTGCCGTTGCACCTGGTCGAGGATCGACGATCCGTCGAGGGCGCTGTTCTCGCTCGCGTAGATCGAGGCGACCACGTGCAGGCGCTCGGGTTCGTCGAACGGCGCCGGCCAGTTCTCCGGTGCGCTTGGGCCGGTATCGTAAAGGCGCACCGCGCGGGCCGTCATCCCTTGGGCGAATTCGATCGGAAAGGTTGCGAGAGATTGTGCTGGAGTGCCCATCGCTCGCAGGCCGGCGAAGGTGAAGGTGACGTTGAAGCAGCTATGCTGCTCCTCGATCCAGGTTTCATCGGTGGTGATGCCCGGCACCTCGGAAGTACCGCCGGCCGCCGCCTCGGCGAGAAACTGCCGTGCCGCGGTCCGGTCGCTGACTTCGAGCATGAGATAGCGAACGAAGCGCAAATTGCTGCGATATCCCCGAAGGACGTTACCCTGGATGCTCCATGGTTCGAGCTGGTCGATCACCAGCCGACACCGAAAGCGCCGCGCACCTGGGCTGCGGATACGCCAGGGTAGGCGCGATAACCGCCGCCGAGCGACAGGTTGGGATTGGCCCGCATCTGCAGGATGAGCGCGCGCGGCAATGAGCGGAGCGGCCGCGGCGGACGGTCAGGTCCAAGGCCCTTCGCCGCATCCTGCAGCGCGAAAAGGTCGGTCGGGAAGTCTGACGCCTGGAACAGGTCATGCGCCCTGACCCACTCGATGAACGTCTCGATGTTGTGAGCGGTCGGGATCATTTCGTCACCACCGTCGACGAGCGAGATGACGGCGTCGAACACGCTGCCGACGGTCGCGATGAAGTCGCGGATGTAGTTGTTGAAGTCGCCATCGTAGACCGAGATCATGCAGATGTAGTCGCCGATGAGGACGAAGCGGGCGAAGTGAACCGTGCCGACGTTGTCCAAACCGGCGAAGATCTCCTCGACGTTCTGGGCGATCGCAAACGCCGCCTTCGCCCGTCCGACCGGAGAGGGATCGTTGAGCGGCATGACGAGGTTCATCATGCGCTGCAGGTTCTCGCTCGGCTGAACCGCGGCGCGTGGACCGCCCGGCAGCGGCGGCGTCGGTTCGCGCCACGCCCAGAACGGCACGATGACGTGGGTCGACAGCCACTTGAACCCGCCCCAGTCGGGGAGGGTGTCGACCAAGCGATCCATCATGCCCGGCCTACGCGGCATGGTCGTCCCTCCTCGCGCACGGGCAGGCCGCAGCGCCGCGGCGGCGGCCGGAGATTTCGTACGCTTCCTTGCGGACTCTTAGAACGGGATCGTTGGACGGCCCGATGCCGTCGGGCAGCAACCACGGATTGAAGTTCAGCCGCTCGCAAATGTCGTCATCGAGAAGCTTGTCGAGCGTCAATGTTCCCATGAACACGCGGCGTCGATGCGGCGGCCATGGACGGGTGGAATCGTCAAAGTCGTCCCCCGCTTCGCCAAGCACCATCATCAGGTTGAAATGCACCGGCCCGGCAGCGATCCGCCGGTGAAGCTCCCGCTCGAGATAGCGATCCACTGGAACGGCCAACGGGTCGGTGTTGAGCACCCCCACCGTCGGCAACCAGCTGAAGCGTACATAGCGCCGGGTACCGTCGGGCGCGGTGAGGACGAACGTGTGCACCGCGTGATATGACGCGCGGGCGTAGCTGACGGGTGCACCGATCGACGCCGCGTCGAACACCGCGAGTTGCGCATAATCATGCTGATTGGCGAATGCGACGGCACCCTCGTCAGGGCGGATGACCTCGCCGGGATAGGCGTCGCGAACCGGCAATCTGAGATTCAGGTAATCCCAGATCTTGCCCAGCCAGCTCGTGGATTTGAAATGCCTGGGCTTCGCCGCCACCGCGAACCGCAGAAATGAATAGGCGTCCGGCGCGAAGAACTCTCGAAGGGTCATCGCGATGAGGTCGGTGGCGCTGCCGTCCGCGAGGTGGAAGCGGGTCGCCATGCCGCGAACGTCGGACCAGCCGTCATGGCGGGTCGCGCAGCCCGAGCCATTGGAGAAACGCACGGTCGCCCGCACGGGTGAGCAGCCACGGCGAAAATGGCTCGCCTTGCAGAACTTGTGCGCGACGTCGGAGGGAGCGAACGAACCGGTCGCTCCATTACCGGTCGCGTGGACCGGTCGAAGCGCGGCACTGCCATCGGGACGGGCGAGGGCATCGACCAGGCGCTCGGCAATGGTCGGGTCCTCG
Source organism: Sphingomonas sp. KRR8 (assembly GCF_023559245.1). Lineage (NCBI taxonomy): Bacteria > Pseudomonadati > Pseudomonadota > Alphaproteobacteria > Sphingomonadales > Sphingomonadaceae > Sphingomonas > Sphingomonas sp. KRR8. The sequence goes on along the minus strand of NZ_CP097462.1, from coordinate 2,541,539 downwards.
CCCGAGTCGCTGCCAGCCGCACTCGCCGGCATCCGGGCGCCGGGCGTCAGCGTAGGGTCGACCGTTCGCAAGCTCATGCCTGGAACGCCGGCTTGAGCCCGGGGCGCGGCCACCGTCCCTTGTAGATCGTGCCCGTGCCCGACGCGGTGATCCACACATCCATCATATCGGCCCCGCCGAAACACAGGTTGGTCGTGAAGATGTCGTTCACCGAGACGTGCTCGACGCTTCCGTCCGTGCCGAACACACTGATCCCGCCGTTGAAGATGGTGCCGACGCAGATGCGCCCGTCCTGCTCGACCTTGAGGCTATCCAGCCACTGGAAACCGGGAAGGGTCTGGACGACGTTGCCGACCATGACCGGCAGCGGGCCGGGCGCGACCGTGCCCGGTCCTGTGACCTGCAACGACCACAATCGGCCATAGATCGTATCCGAGACGTAGAGGATCTTGCCATCGGGTGAGAGGCCGACGCCGTTGGGCATCGGAATGGTCGCGGCCTTGACCAGCGGGCGCCCGTCGGCCGTTCCGTAATAAACCGCACCATGCTTGGTGCCGTCCACCAGCTGCAGCCCCGAGTCCGTGAACCAGAACCCGCCCGCGGCATCGAAGACGATGTCGTCCGGCGCAAGCAGCCGAGCTCCGTCGTAGCTGTCATACAGGGTGGTCACGGCGCCCGTGGCCAGATCCACGCGCTGGATGGAACCGCCTCGGTAGCTTGCGGGCGGCGGCGGCGGCGCCGGGACCGTCACCTTGCCGAACTTGCCCCAGTTGTAGACACCGCCATTGTTGCAGACATAGGCCGCACCGTCGGGCCCGATGGCGACCCCGTTCGGCCCACCTTCCAGCTTGGCGACGGTTTCCACCTGCCCACCCCCACGGGAGCGGCCGAGCAGCTCGTTCTTGATGTCTACGAACAGCAATGACCCGTCGGCCATCGCCACCGGACCTTCCGGAAAGCCGAGATTCCCGACTTCGACGGTGAGGGCCAGATCCATTGGGAGCGCCTTCCAGACGGAGTGGCTTGGACGCCAAGCCCACTGTCAGGCCACGGCGGTACGCACTCTACAGCTCACCAGAAAGTCGACTCATCATGACGATGTTAATGACTATCCGCAAGGTCGGCGCATGATGCAGCGATCGCAGCTCCCCCGGCAGGGACGGGCAGGCTCATCGCGTCACCGGGAGCACGTCGCCACAAAACCATATTCCGGTGGCGCGGGGTGTTCGGGCGGGAGCAGCAGCTGCAGCACGGCGGGCGCAAGCTGCTGGTAGATGGTCGCATGAGTTTGGTCGGGTCGGGGCATCAGGCACAGGTCAAGGTCCGCGCCGCGGACCACGGAGACCAGCCGGTCATAGGCGTCCGGTTCCTCCAGCTGCTCCCGCGCGGCCGCAACCAGCAACTTGCGTGACCGCTGGCCCTTGCCCACCCGTGTTGCGGCCGACCGCGACAAGGCGCCCTGATCCCACCAGAGACTGGGGTCGATCGCCGCATATCCCCCGAACAGCGCGGGATCGGCCAGGTAAGTCTCCACGATAAAGAGGCCCGCCAGCGACTCACCCATGACCACGTCATGGCCGCTGGTGCGATAACGCTGCTCGATCAGCGGCTTGACTTCGGTCCGGATGAAGTCGCGAAACTGTGCCGAGGCGCCGGCCGTCGGATAACGTTTGAGGAGGGCCGGGTCGTGTGTCGGCCCAACCAGTTCGCGCCGCCGGTCCTTGGTCTCGATGCCCACGACGATGGCGTCGGCTGACCGGCCCCACAGGGCTCCTGACCGGGCAAGTCCTGCGACCGACAGAAGGTCCTGCTCTACGCCTCCGTCGATCAGGTACAGCACGGGATAACGGCGTTGCGGGGCCGCCGCGTAGCCTGCCGGGAGCACCACGTTAAGGACGCGTCGCTCGCCCAGCACCTTCGACGTGATGACGTGGGAAGTTCCGATCTCCAGCCGACTGGTCAGGACGTCGGGGCGTGACGGCGGGCGAGCTGCCCGTGCTGGAACTGGGCCGATGACGGCCGCGGCAAGACTGCTGGCCATCAGGAACAAGGCGCGGATGAACATGGGCCGGAGACAACACGAACTCGGTGAGGTCGGCAATGCGCGAAAGCGGGAACACGCTCGACCCGGCCGCGATGATCGGACGGGCTCAGGCGCGAAGGGTACCGCCAGAACGAAAAAAAGCCCGCGTTTCCGCGGGCTTTTTGTAATGGTGGAGCCGAGGGGGATCGAACCCCTGACCTTCGCAATGCCATTGCGACGCTCTCCCAGCTGAGCTACGGCCCCTTGTCCCCGCGCCTTTAGGGATTTTGCGGCGCGGGTCAAACCTCAAATCAGCTGTTTTCGTCGTCGTCCGCCGCGGTCTCGACGCCAAGGTCGTCGTCGCCGGTGCCGATATCGACCTCGTCGTCGGCGCTCGGCTCCTCGTCCTCGTCGGGCAGGGCCAGATCCTCGGCGCCCAGATCCTCGTCGGCGTTCTGCTCGGGCGCGGCCTGCGCGGGGGCGGCCTCGAACGGCAGCGGCTGCTTGGACTTCAGCACCGGCTCCGGCACGAAGGTCGCGCCGCAATTGATGCAGGTGACCGGGTCGTCCTTGCCCAGGTCATAAAAACGAGTCGAGCACTTGGGGCAGGTGCGCTTGTGGCCCCACTCGGGCTTCACCATGGAAAACTCCAATATTCATAGAGGCCCCAGGGCAGGCAGCCGAGACCAAATCGGGCGGCGCCTTGCCATAGCGAGGGGTGGCTGTCAAAGCCGCCGCCGTGCCGCAAGCCTCCCCAATCGTGATTGCCGTCGACGGTCCCGCCGCCAGCGGCAAGGGTACCATCGCCCGCGCGCTGGCCGCTCATTTCGGCTTGCCGCACATGGATACGGGCATGCTGTACCGGGCCGTGGCGCTCAACCTGCTCCGCCGGGAACTCGACCCCGACAGCGAATTCGCGGCGGTGCGCGCCTGCGACGGAGTTGCTGCCCTGCTCGACGATGAAGAATTGCGCAGCGAAGCGGTCGGCGGGATCGCCAGCCGTATTTCCGCTTACCCCGCCGTTCGCGAGGCACTCCTTGAACGGCAGCGCGACTTCGCAGAGGGGACAAGCGGAGCAGTGCTCGATGGCCGCGACATCGGCACCGTGATCGCGCCGCACGCCACCGCCAAGCTGTTCGTCACCGCCTCGCCCCAGGTCCGCGCCGAGCGCCGCCTGGCCGAACTGCAGGCGCGCGGCGTGACCGCCCATCTGCCCGACGTCCTGCTCGACATCGAGGCGCGGGACGAGCGCGACAGCCACCGCTCCGCCGCGCCGCTGCGGCAGGCGGCCGACGCCATGCTGCTCGACACCAGCGCGCTCGATCGCGAGGCGTCGGTGGCCGCCGCCATCCGGCTGGTTGAGGAGCGGCTGGCCGCGGTCTAAGCGGTGCGGCCATGAGCGACACCCCTCCCCTCCGCACCGGCGGCCGGCTGCTGGTCGACCAGCTTGTCCTGAACGGCTGTGACCGGATCTTCACCGTCCCAGGCGAAAGCTTCCTCGCCGTGCTCGACGCGCTGCACGATACGCCCGAGATCGAGACGGTCGTCTGCCGCCAGGAAGGCGGAGTCGCCTACATGGCCGATGCGGACGGCAAGCTCACCGGCCGCCCGGGCGTGGCCTTCGTTACCCGCGGACCTGGCGCCACCAACGCCAGCGCGGGCGTCCATGTCGCCTTCCAGGACTCGACCCCGATGATCCTGTTCGTCGGCGACCTCGACCGCCGCGACAAGGACCGCGAAGGCTTCCAGGAAGTCGACTTTCCGGCCTTCTTCGGTCCCATCGCCAAGTGGGCGGCGCGGATCGACGATGCGCGGCGCATTCCGGAATATGTCGCCCGCGCCTGGCGAGTTGCGACCAGCGGCCGCCCCGGCCCGGTGGTCCTCGCGATCCCCGAGGACATGCTGCGGGACGAGGTTGGCGTGCCCGACCGCCCGCCGGTCCCGCCGGTGGTCGAGAGCCCCGATCCGGCGGCGATCGCGACCCTGTTCGAGCTGCTCAAGGAAGCCGCCGCGCCGGTCGCCATCGTCGGCGGCGCCGACTGGAGCCCCTGCGCCGCCCACCATTTCGCCAATTTCGCGGCCCGCCACGGCATTCCCACGGCCGCCGCCTTCCGCCGCCAGGACGCGATCGCCAACGATTGCCGCGCCTATGCCGGTAACCTGGGCTACGGCCCCAATCCCAAGCTGCAGCAGCGCGTCCGGGATGCCGACCTGCTGCTGGTGGTTGGCGCCCGTTTGGGCGAGGCGACCACCGACGGCTATACGCTGATCACGCCCGACCACCCGGGCCAGACCATCGTCCACGTCCACCCCGACCCGAACGAGCTTGGCCGGGTCTACCACGCCGACCTGCCGATCGTCGCCGACATGGGCGAGTTCGCGCAGGTGATCGACAGCTGGGCCGACCCGGAACTCGTCCGGTTCGGAAGCGGCGACGAGGCCCATGCCGAATGGCTGGAGTGGAGCGAGCCGAAACCCCGCGACGGCGTGACCCTCGACCTTGGACCGTGCGTGAAGCAGTTGCGCGAAGCCCTCCCGGCCGACACCATCGTCTGCAACGGTGCCGGGAATTTCTCGGGCTGGGTGCATCGTTACTGGCGCTACGCCTCCACACCGACGCAGCTGGCGCCGACCAGCGGAACCATGGGCTACGGCCTCCCGGCCGCTGTCGCTGCCGCCCTGCGCTTTCGCGACCGCGCCGTGTTGTGCGTCGCCGGCGACGGCGACTTCCTGATGAATGGGCAGGAGCTGGCGACCGCCGCTCAATATGGCGCCGACCTCATCGTGCTGATCGTCGACAATGGCAGCTACGGCACCATCCGGATGCACCAGGAGCGCGAATATCCCGCCCGCTTGTCCGCGACCGAGCTCCGCAACCCCGACTTCGCCGCGCTGGCTCGTGCCTATGGCGGCTGGGCGGCCACCATCGAGCGCACCGAAGAGTTCGCGCCGGCCTTGCAGGATGCGCTAGGCCGCAAGGGCATCCGCCTGCTCCACTGCAAGACCGATGTCGAAGTGATCAGCCATGCGACCACGGTCACTCGGCTTCGGGAGCGGGCCAGCGCCTAAGGAACAATCCTGATGGCGGCCCGCACCCGATGAGCGCCAACATCGCCGATCCTCAACAGGAGATGCGCGATGTTCGCACGCAATGAAGGTCCCTTCGATCGCAGCCTCAGGATCGCGGTCGGCCTTGTGATCCTCTCGCTCGCCTTCGTCGGCCCCAAGACGCCGTGGGCGTTTGTCGGGCTGATCCCGCTCGTCACCGGTCTTGTCGGTACTTGCCCGCTGTACAGCCTGCTGGGGTTCTCGACCGGCGGTCCTCGCAGCTAGTCCAAGCGAGCAGAAAGCGGCGGTTTTCCGCGCTCTCGCCACCGGCAATGAAAAGGCGCATAGTCCATGCGGCGATCAGGGGAGGACAGCATGGCCAGTAGCGACGCGACGTTCGCGGGTTCAATACCCTCGATCTACGACCGCCACATGGGGCCGCTATACTTCCAACCCTATGCAGCCGAAGTCGCCCGCCGAGTCGCTGGGTGGCAACCTGACCGGCTGCTCGAGACCGCCGCCGGCACGGGCATTGTCACCGCCGCCATCGCCCACGCGAGCCCCGGCACGCGGATTACCGCCACCGACCTCAATCCCGATATGCTGAGCGTCGCCAAACGCCGCCTGTCGAGCGCACCCAACGTGCGCACCCAGATGGCCGACATGCAGTCGCTCCCGTTCGAGGATGGATCGTTCGACGCGGTGGTCTGCCAGTTCGGGATCATGTTCGTGCCCGACAAAGTGCGGGCTCATGCCGAAGCCCGGCGAGTGCTCGCGCCGGGCGGCCGTTACCTGCTCGTCATCTGGGACCGGCTGGAGAAGAACCCGGTCGCTCAATGCGTCCACGATACGATCAGCGGGATGTTCCCCGACGATCCGCCGCAGTTCGTCGGCCGAACTCCCTTTGGCTATGGCGATCCAGCGGCGATAGAACATGACCTGATGGCGGCAGGATTCACTGACATCGAGTTTGAAACTGTGGCCCTGGACAGTTCGCCCGATGCGACGGCGGAAGATGCCTCGCTGGGCCTGGTCGAGGGTTCACCCCTGCGCGCCGAACTGGAAGCGCGCGGCGACGGCTGGCTCGAAAAGGCCGAAGCCGCTGTCCGCAAGGCGCTCACCGCCAACTTCTCCCGCGCCCTCTCAGCCCACGTGGTGACGGCGCGCCGTTAGCCGCCAGTCAAGGGTCACACGAGATCGAGCTCGATCGCTCGCAGCGCGACCTCGTCCCACGCATTACCGGCTTTGCGGTTGGTCGGGTCGGCGCGCATCCGGGCGATGGCCTCGGCAATTGCCCGATTTTTGGCAGCCTGCTGAGCCAGATAGGCCCTCGCCTCCGACTGGAGCCCATGCGCACAGGCGTAAACCAGCGCGCGCGATGAGATGAACCCGTCTTCCAGCGAGTGCAGGACGTGCAGCGGATCGCGCATCCGTTCGAACCACGGCAGCACGTCGGCGCGGATGATGGCCTCCGCTTCCGCCGCGATGGCGGGCCTTCTTTCCACATCCAGCGCGTCCCAGCGCACCGTATGCGGCGTACCGGGAAACTTGATCTGGCGCGACGTCGCGAAGCGGTCGTAGCGGGTGATGTTGGCGGGTCGACTAGGCCAGCGCGCCTTGCGAAACCGACTCATCGTGCCGCTCTCGAGACGCGCGGACAGGGCAAACCAGGCCTGTACATCGCGGCGGTTCCACACGCTCGTCTGGCAACTGATAACGTCGGTAAGATCGCCCGCCGGTCGCTTGATCGCCAGACCCGGCTTCAACGCGAAGCCGACATCGGCCAACCGGGCCGCGATTAGCGCCAGCACCGCCTGCACCGCGTCACGCGGCGCCTCGGCCATCAGATCAATCCTGCCAGCGGGCTCGACGGGTCGGCGTAGCGGCGCTTCTGCATGCGGCCGGCGCGATAGGCGAGGCGACCGGCCTCGACCGCGGCCTTCATCGCCCGGGCCATCAGGATCGGGTCCTTGGCCTCCGCAATGGCGGTGTTCATCAGTACGCCGTCGCAGCCCAGCTCCATTGCCGCCGCAGCATCGCTTGCGGTCCCGACGCCGGCGTCGACCAGCACCGGCACCTTCGCCTGCTCGACGATCAGCCGGATGGTGACCGGGTTCTGGACGCCCAACCCTGAGCCGATCGGCGCGCCCAGCGGCATGATCGCCACCGCGCCGGCCTCTTCGCAGCGACGGGCCATGATGGGGTCGTCAGTGCAATAGACCATCACCTCGAACCCCTCTTTGGTGAGGAGCTCGGTCGCTCGGACCGTTTCGATCATGTCGGGGTAGAGCGTCTTGGCCTCGGCCAGCACCTCGAGCTTCACCAGGTTCCAACCCCCCGCCTCGCGGGCCAGGCGAAGCGTGCGGATGGCTTCCTCGGCGGTGAAGCAGCCGGCTGTGTTGGGCAGGTAGGTGGTGACCTTGGGGTCGATATAGTCCGACAGCATCGGCGCGTTCGGGTCCGACACGTTGACCCGCCGCACCGCGACCGTGACGATCTCCGCCCCCGAGGCCGCGACCGCCGCGGCATTCTGCTCCAGGCTCTTATACTTGCCGGTGCCCACGATCAGCCGCGAGCGGAAGGTCCGCCCGGCAACGGTCCACGTGTCAGGGTCGATGTTCTGCGGCGCGTTCAAACTCAGCCTCCCCCGACGAAATGGACGATCTCATAGTCGTCGCCGTCCTCGACCAGCACGTCGGCGAGGGTCGAGCGGGGGACGATCTGGAGATTGCGTTCGACCGCCACACGGGCGGGATCGAAGCCGATTTCCTGGACCAGACCGGCGACGGTCGTTCCGGCGGGGATCCGGCGATGCTCTCCATTGACGGAGATGGAGTGGGTTTCGGTCTCGCTCATTGACGGACCGCATCTAGGTGGCGCAGGTCAGCGCCGCAATGCGCAAGATCCTTGTTCTCAACGGCCCCAACCTCAACCTGCTCGGCAGCCGTGAGCCGGACATCTACGGCTCGGCGACGCTCGACGACATCGCCGGCGACCTGCACACGCAGGCGTCAGGGCTGGATGTGGAAGTGGACGTGCGCCAGTCTAATCACGAAGGCCACCTGATCGACTGGCTTCACGAGGCGCAGGCCGATGGCTCGCACGCGGTCATCCTCAACGCCGGCGGCTTCACCCACACGTCGGTGGCACTGCGCGATGCCGTGGCGGCCATCGCTACCCCGGTGATCGAGGTTCACCTGAGCAACCCGCACGCACGCGAATCGTTTCGGCACCGCAGCCTGATTTCGGCGGTTTGCAAGGGATCGATCAGTGGGTTCGGCGCGCTTTCCTACCGGCTGGCACTGGACGCCGCCGCTCGGCTCTGACAGAGCGCCCCGCGTTTCAAGTGACAGGGAAGTGACCATGGCCGACGACAAGGGCGAGACCGGCAAGCAGATGCGCGTCGACAGCGCGCTGGTGCGCGAACTGGCCGAGCTGCTGTCCGCCAACGAGCTGAGCGAGATCGAAGTCGAGGACGGCGACCGCAAGATCCGCGTCCGGCGTGAACTGACCGCGGCCCACCCGGTGGCGATGGTCGCGGCGCCTGCGCCCGCCGCCGCTCCGGCCCAGGCTCCCGCCGCAGCTCCGGCGGCTGCCGCCGCCGACGCGCTGCCGGCTGGCGAAGTGGTCAGGTCGCCGATGGTCGGCACTGCCTATCTGTCCGCCGAACCGGGCTCCAAGCCGTTCGCTTCGCCCGGCGATACCGTGCGCGAAGGCGATACGCTGCTGATCGTCGAGGCGATGAAGGTGATGAACCCGATCGTCGCGCCGCGGGCGGGCAAAATCGTCCAGGTGATGGTCGCCAACGCCCAGCCGGTGGAGTTCGACCAGCCGCTGTTCGTGATCGAATAAGATGGCCAAGATCACCAAGCTGCTGATCGCCAATCGCGGCGAGATCGCGCTTCGTATCCACCGCGCCTGCCATGAGCTGGGCATCAAGACGGTGGCGGTGCACTCCACCGCCGACTCGGACGCCATGCACGTCCGCCTGGCCGACGAAGCCGTCTGCATCGGCCCGCCGCCGGCGACCGACAGCTATCTCAACATCGCCAACATCATCTCGGCGGCCGAGATCACGCACGCCGACGCCATCCACCCCGGCTACGGCTTCCTCAGCGAGAACGCGCAGTTCGCCGAGATCGTCGAGCTTCACAACATCATCTGGGTCGGACCCAAACCCGAGCACATCCGGATCATGGGCGACAAGGTCGAGGCCAAGCGCACCGCGGCCGCGCTTGGGCTGCCGCTGGTCCCCGGTTCGCCGGGGCCGCTCGAGACGATCGAGGAAGCGCTCAAGATCGCCGAGGAGGTCGGCTATCCGGTCCTCATCAAGGCGGCCTCGGGCGGCGGCGGGCGCGGCATGAAGGTGGTGCCCAGCGCCGAGCAGCTGGAGAGCCTGATGATGCAGGCGTCGTCAGAGGCGAAGGCCGCCTTCGGCGACTCCACCGTCTATCTGGAAAAGTATCTCGGCGACCCGAAGCACATCGAGTTCCAGGTGTTCGGCGACGGCAACGGCAAGGCCGTGCACCTGGGGGAGCGCGACTGCTCCATCCAGCGCCGCCACCAGAAGGTCATCGAGGAAGCGCCCTCACCCGTGATCAGCGCCGAGCAGCGCGCCGAGATGGGCGGCATCGTGGCCCGGGCCATGGCCGACATGGGCTATCGCGGCGCCGGCACCATCGAGTTCCTCTACGAGAATGGTGAGTTCTACTTCATCGAGATGAACACCCGTCTGCAGGTGGAGCATCCGGTAACCGAGATGATCACCGGCATGGACCTGGTCGCCGAGCAGATCCGCGTCGCCGAGGGCGAAGGGCTGAGCGTCACTCAGGACGAGGTCACCCTGACCGGTCACGCGATCGAGTGCCGGATCAACGCCGAGGATCCGGAGACCTTCGTGCCCTCGCCGGGCCTGGTGAAGAACTATGTCGCGCCTGGCGGCATGAGCGTGCGGGTCGATAGCGGCCTCTACGTCGGCTACAAGGTGCCGCCTTATTACGACAGCATGATCGGCAAGCTGATCGTCAACGGCAAGGACCGCGACGAATGCATCCGGCGGCTGTCCCGAGCGCTCGAGGAATTCGTTCTGGAGGGCATGAAGACCACCGTGCCGCTGCACCAGCGGATCATCCGCACCGAGGCGTTCGCGCAAGGCGACTATACCATCAAGTGGCTCGAGCGCTGGCTCGAGGAGCAGCGCGCCTAGGCCGCCAACCTCCGCTTTCGCTCCCTAAGTCCTTGGCAGGATTCGCAGGTTTTCTGCCATAGCGGCCCAAATAACGCATTGCGGCGCGCCGGTTCCGGCATACACTGACGTCACTGTGAACCAAGCCTCGCTTGTTGCGGCCGATCGGGGGCCCGCGCAGCGCGACGGGACGGCTGGGGGTGGTCGGTACCCCTACCCGATTGCCTTCGCCCTGCTGTTCACGAGCTATGCCGTCGCCGCATGGGGCGGGCTTCACTGGGCGACCATAGCCGGCGCCGCCTCGCCGATCTGGCCGGCGTCGGGGATCGCCGTCGCCGGTCTGCTGCTGGCCGGTCGGCGCCTGTTCCCGGCTATCTTCCTGGCCGTGCTTGTGGCGATCCAGGTGAGCGGCGCCCAGCATTCCTGGTTGAGCCAGTTGATCATCGCGGCCGGCAATGCGGCCGGGGCAGTCGCGGCGGTGACACTGATCCGGCGCGTCGCCGAGCCGGGCTTTGACCGCCTGGCGACCATCCGCGACGTTCTGCTCCTCATTGCCGCCGCCGCCCTCGCCAGCGCCATCTCGACTTTCGCGGGGGTGGGCGCATTGCTCGGCACCGGCGTGCTTGCCCCGCCGGAGCTGTTTGCAGCGAGCGAAACCTGGTTCTTCGGCGATGCGGTCGGGATACTAACGGTCACGGCGCTGGTCCTGAGCACGCTTGGCACCAGCGACGACGACCTCCCCGGGAGAGCCTCGTTCATTCACTTGTGCGCCGCCCTGCTGATCCTCGCGGCACTCTGCGTAATGGTCTTCTTTGGGGACTCGACCTCGCGTTCCTGGGCCGTCTACCCGGCCCTGGTCTGGCTGGCGCTGGCCTTTCGGGTGCGGGGCGCGGCGTTGGCCCTGCTGCTGCTCAGCACCCTTGCCTGCGTGGGGACGATCAAGGGTTATGGCCCGTTCGTTCCCGAACCGGAGAAAGGGGGCCTCATCCTCCTTCAGCAATATCTGGCGGTAACGGCGGTCACGACCTTGCTGCTGGCCGCGGCGATGGACGAGCGGAACACGCAGAGCCGCCTCCGCCAGATCGCCGCCGAAGAGCTCGCCACCCGTCGCAAGCTCCAGCGGACGACCTCGCTCCTCAACCTGATCGGCGATGCCGCGCCCAGCCTCATCTATGCCAAGGACCTTGAGGGGCGGTTCATCTATGGCAATCGCGCCCTGCTCACCCTCTATGAGCGGACGGCTGAGGAAGTGCTCGGCCGGACCGATCTGGAATTGACGTCCACCGAACAGGCGGAAAATTTCCGCGCCAACGACCGCATGGTCGTGGCGACGGGCGAGCCGACGGAGGTCGAGGAAGATCTCACCGTCGATGGCAAGGTCCGGACCTACTTCTCGGTCAAGGCGCCGCTGCGGCAGAGCGACGGCGAGATCGCGGGCATCGTCGGCATCTCTACCGACGTCACTGAACGGCGCGAGCAGGAGAAGGAGCTGCAGCGGCTCGCCCGACGGGCGGAGATCGCCCAGCGCGGGGCGCGCTCGTCCCTATACGAATTTGACCTCGTCACCGGCGAGGTCGTGCGCGATCCCGTGATGTCCGAGCTGTGTGGCCTCAAGCCGGACGGTCTGGCCCCCACCAAGGAAGGCTGGGAGACGCACCTCCACCCCGCCGACCTGCCCCAGTTCCGCCAGACGATTGCCAGCGCGCTTGCCGGCTATGAGCGATTTGCGCTGGAATATCGCGTCGTCGGGGACGACGGGCGGATCACCTGGGTGTCGGACACCGGCACCATCCTGCGCGACGAGGCTGGACAGCCGATAGAGGTCATCGGGCTGGTCACCGACGTCACTGCCCAGAAGATCGCGGAGGAGCGGGAGCGCCTGCTGGCGCGCGAGGTCGACCATCGCGCCAAGAACCTGCTGGCCGTGGTGCAATCCGTGGTTCAGCTGACCCGGGCTGAGGACAGTGAACAGCTCAAGGCGGGCATCATCGGCCGCATCCAGTCGCTGGCACGCGCCCACAGCCTGCTTGCCGACGCGCGCTGGGAGGGCGTCGAGCTCACTGGCCTCGCCCGTGAGGAGGTCGCCCCTTATGCCGAGGAACAGGACGCGCGCGTGACGCTCGACGGCCCGCCGCTGCTGCTCCGCCCGGCGGCAGCGCAGAGTATCGCGCTGGTGCTCCACGAACTTGCCACCAACGCCGCCAAATATGGTGCCCTGGCGTCGAGCAACGGCCAGCTGGAGCTTTCCTGGTCGATCGGAGACGACGGCCGGTTGCTGCTGGTGTGGCAGGAGCGCGGCGGTTCAGCCAGTCGCGACAAGCCACCGACTCGCTCGGGCTTCGGCTCGCGGTTGATCAAGGCCAGCATCGAGCGACAGCTGCGGGGAACGGTTTCCTACGACTGGGCCGCGCCGGGGCTCACCGTCAACATGACCATCGCCCCCGAATATTTCTCACTTGGCGAGCGGGACGGCATCACCCCGGCCTGAACTTCACCGGAAGCCATCTTGTCCCGCCTGCGTTTGAGCCCAACAACTTCATGACCGTGCTCGACCTCCGCCTCGTCCTTCAGGGCTACGCCACCGGCATTTTCCCGATGGCCGAGAGCCGCGACAGCGAGGACCTGTTCTGGGTCGAGCCGCGCGAACGGGCGATCCTGCCACTGCAGCGCTTCCATGTGTCGCGATCGCTCGCGCGGCGAATGCGCTCCGGTCAATTCACGGTCACTCGCGACCGCGACTTCGCCGGCGTGCTCGAAGGTTGCGCGGACCGGCCGGAGACGTGGATCAATCCGCCGATCGCCAACGCCATGACCGACCTCCACCGGCTCGGCCGCGCCCATAGCATTGAGGTGTGGGAGGGCGGCGCACTGGTCGGCGGTGTCTATGGTGTTCGCCTGGGTCGCGCCTTCTTCGGCGAAAGCATGTTCAGTCGAACGCGGGACGCATCCAAGGTCGCGCTGGCCTGGCTGGTGGCGCGGCTTCGCGCCGGCGGCTTCACCTTGCTCGATTGCCAGTTCATCACCGACCACCTCGCCTCGCTGGGTGCGGAGGTGGTCAGCCGCGACGATTACGTCGCGTTGCTGTCGGCGGCCGTGGGCGTATCCGTGACCGGCGCGTCGTCGGCCGGCTCATCGGCTGACGGTTCAGCCGCCGCCGTGCCGCGCGAGGGCGACTTTGCAGCGCTGGAGGCATTGCTCGACGCTGCTGGGGTTGCTGGCGAGGATGGTCCTTCGGGGAAGTTCATCACGCAATTCTTGACCCAGACGTCATAGACGGGGTGTTCGACGACGTTGAGTGACGGCGACTCCTTGTAGAGCCAGCCGGAGAAGATCCGCTTCCACGTTCCACTGGGCTGCTGCACATCAAGCTGCACGAAGGCGCCGGTCAGCTTGTCGAACTCCCACGGCGGCGTCGTCTCGCACGCGCCGACCCGGACCACCGCATCCTTGATCCGAACCGCCTGGCCCGGTTTCAGCGTCAGTTCCTGGCTGATCCCGTTGCGCTTGTTGAGGAAGCCCAGCACCGCGATCCGCTCGCGCAGGGGCGTAGTGCCCGCCGGCAATTGCTCGTTCCCGCTGGTGACCACATTGGCGGTCTGGACGTTGGCGCCGTCGGCGGCGTTGCCGCCGGATGCGCCATTGCAGCCCGCGAGCAGCAGGACCAGCGAGGCCGCGGTTAGCGCTCGCCTGCTCACCTTATTCGGGGGTCCAGGCCTGATAATCGCCCGTTGCCGCCGCCCGCTTCCCGCCACGGCTCAGCGAACCGGCCGGGCGATAGGTCTCGCCCGTTCCCGTGAGGTTCGGCTGCGCCGGCGTCTGGAAAGCGCGGCGCGGCCCCAGCGCCTTCTCAGGCACGTCGTCGATCTGGCCACGCAGCCAGCTCTGCCACTCGGGCGGCACCCGGCTGGCGTCATTGCTGCCGGCGTAGATCACCATGCGGCGGGCGCCGGCGGTGAAGTAGAGGTTGCCGAGATCGTCCTTGCCGACCTGCGTGCCGTGGCGACGCATGAACAGCGACGTGCCGATCGTCGCTCCGTTCCACCAGGTGAAGATGCTGCCGAGGATTCCCATGGCGCGGCTCCTGCCCGCTCAACGCCGCCGGTGCAAGCACCGGCGATGAGCGCCTACCAGCTGACCCGGTCGCCGACCTTGATGCCCAGCTCCGCCGCGCGGCCACCGGGAATCTCGACCACCAGGGTGACCGGCTCGAGGCTCGGCACCGGCTCCAGGTTCAGCGGCACGGCGGTGTCGATCTTGGCGATCGTCCCGTCGGCGCGGACGAACAGCATGTCGAGCGGGATGAAGGTGTTCTTCATCCAGTAGCTGACCGGCTGCGGCGTCTCATACGGGAAAATCATGCCGCGATCGGGCGCCAGGCTCTGCCGGTTCATCAGGCCCTGCTGCTGCTCTTCCTCCGAGCGCGCGACCTCCACCGTGAACTTGTGCAGCTGCCCCGAAGCGGTGCGAATGGTGAGGATCTTCTGCTCAAGGCCCGAGGGCGCCTTGCCCAGGCCCTGTTCACTGGTGCTCGGCTGGCAGGCCGCGGCCATGAGCGGCAGCGGCAGCAGCAGCGCCAGGGCGATCAGTCTTGTCCGGGCTCGCGCAGACTGACGGCCGTCAGTCCCTTCTTGCCCTCCGCGATTCGGGCTTCCAGCACCTGACCCGGTTCCAGTTCGCCGAGCGCGGCCCGACGCACCGTTTCCATGTGCAGGAATATGTCGTTCGAGGAATCGCCGACGCGATTCAAGAACCCATAGCCTTTGACGCGATTGAACCACTTGACCTCCACCGGCTCGAACGGACCCGCTTCGTCGAGCAGCGCCTGCCGGTCGGCACGTTCGGCCGTGCTGACGGCGGGCACGGCCCGCGGGATCAGCGCGTCGGAGAGGTCGATCGACAGGACGCGGCTCGCCTGTAGGCCGCGGTCTTGCCGCACCACCTCGACTTCCACAAGCGCTCCTTCGGGGAGGCTCCGGCGGTTATGCTCCTTGAGCACGGTGAAATGGAGGAGGATGTCGCCTTCGAGTTCGTCGCAGACGACGAAGCCGAAGCCGCGTGTCGCATCGAACCACTTGACCCGGCCGCGCAGACGGGAGGTCCCTTCGGTCAAAGCGTGATCCGCCTCGCCGTCCTGTGACATTTCCCCTAACGCACTATCCCGTTGCACCGAGCAACCATAGCACGAGGAAGCGAACAAAGCCAAAGCTGTTCCGCCGCTGTCATGAATAAATCAAAAATTAATCTTCGAAGTTAAGTTCTTCACCTGGTTCGGCATCGACGATCTTCCGGGCCAGGGCGAATCCGTGCCCGGCGCGGATCATGCTGGCCAGAGCCTTCTCGCGGGCAGGCTGATCGGCCTTGGTGGTCGCAAAGGGGCCAATCCGCTTGCGCCTGGCGAACCGCAGGGCGCTTTCGCCGGCCTGCTCGTCCGCCAGTTGCATTCCGCCTTCGGCGTCGCCCTCGTCGACGCCGGCCTGGTGCAAGGCCTGCCGCACGCGCCGCCCACCGAGGCCACGAGCGGTGAGTGATCCCGCCTTGGCGAGCGCGAAAACCCGGTCGTCGACATAGCCCAATTCACCGATCCGCTCGACCAGTGCGGCCACATCGGGCGGGCGCTCGCCAGCCCAGCCGCGCTCCCGCAGCTTGCGCTCGCAATAGGCTTTGAGCTTGGCCCGGGTGGTCGCGAACCGGCCGACATAATGCAGCGCCAATTCGCGCAGCCGTTCCTCATCGAGCGGCTTCGCCTTTCGCCGCTCACGCCGGCCCGTTGGCTGCGCTGCCTCATCCACGCCATGTTTGTGCCACACTGTCCGGCTTGAAGCTACGATATGCCTACAGTTCGGGTTAATGCGTGACCCGGCAGCTCGGAACCAAGCTTTCATCCAATGCAGGACATCGGCGTGCTCGACCGCAATTCCGCTTCGACTCTCCTCGCCCCTCCGGGCGCGACCCCCACCATCGACGCCTTGCCGCGGCGGATCGCCGACTTCGCGACGCTCGGCGAAGCGCTCGATTATGCGGCGCAGGGCGCGCGCGGGCTCAACTTCCATGACGCCCGCGGCAATCTCGCGCGGGCGTATCCGTTCGCCGAACTGCGGGTCGATGCGCTGGCCCACGCCCGCCGCTTCCTCGCGCTTGGGCTCAGCAAGGGCGACCGGCTTGCCCTGGTGGCGGAGACCGGCGCTGATTTCGCCGCCTGCTTCTTCGGCGCCATCTACGCCGGCCTGTGGCCCGTGCCGCTGCCCCTGCCGACCAGCTTTGGCGGGCGTGAGGCCTATGTCGAACAGCTGACCGTGATGCTGACCAGCAGCGACCCCAAGCTGTTCCTCTATCCGGCCGAGCTTGCCGACTTCGCGAGCGACGCGGCAGCCAAGCGCTCGGTCGAGGCGCGTTCGTGGGAAAGCCTGGCGGACGTTGCTCCCGACGCCGACGCCGAGCTTCCGGCCGCCGATCCGCAGGAAATCGCCTACCTGCAATATTCCAGCGGTTCGACCCGCTTCCCGCACGGGGTCGCCGTCACGCACCACGCGCTGCTCGACAACCTCCACGCCCACGGCATCGGCCTGCAGGTGCTGGAAACCGACCGCTGCGTCAGCTGGCTGCCGTGGTACCATGACATGGGCCTGGTCGGCTGCCTGCTCTCGCCGCTGTCGCAGCAGATTTCGGTCGATTACATGAAGACCGAGGATTTCGCCCGCCGTCCGCTCGCCTGGCTCGACCTCATCAGCCGCAATCCCGGAACCACTGTCAGCTACTCGCCGACCTTCGGCTACGACATCTGCTCGCGGCGGATCTCATCCCAGACCCGTGCGTCCGACCGCTTCGACCTGTCGCGCTGGCGGGTGGCGGGCAATGGCGCAGACATGATCCGTCCGGACGTGATGCAGGCGTTCGTCGACGCCTTCGCCGATGCCGGCTTCAAGGCCCAGTCCTTCTGCCCCAGCTACGGCCTGGCCGAAGCGACCCTCGCGGTCAGCCTGATGCCCCCGGGCGAGGGCATCCGGGTCGAGCTGGTGGAGGAAAGCGAACTCGCCGGCGCCGGCACCCCCGCTCAGGAGCGGCCGCGCCGCTATCGGGCGATCGTCAATTGCGGCAAGCCCGTGAAGGGCATGACCATCGAGATCCGCGACGCGGATGGTGCGTTGGTGGCCGACCGCCAGATCGGCAAGGTCTGGGTCAAGGGCGCCAGCCTGATGGTCGGTTATTACCGCGACGAGGAATCGACCGACGCCTGCATGAAGGACGGTTGGCTCGACACCGGCGACATGGGTTATCTGTCCGGCGGCTACATCTTCATCGTTGGCCGAGCCAAGGACATGATCATCATCAACGGCCGCAACCACTGGCCGCAGGACATCGAGTGGGCGGTGGAGCAGCTGCCGGGCTTCAAGTCGGGCGACATCGCCGCCTTCGCCATCACCGGTCCCAGCGGTGAGGAGCAGCCGGCCGTGCTGGTCCACTGCCGCGTTTCCGACCCGCAGGAGCGCGGCCGCCTGCGCGACGACATCCGCGAGCGCGTCCGTGCCATTACCGGCATCAACCCGGTGGTGGAGCTGGTGCCGCCGCGCAGCCTGCCGCGCACCAGTTCGGGCAAGCTGTCGCGCACCAAGGCCCGCAACCTCTACCTGTCAGGGGAGATCGTCCCCTTCGACATCGCGGCCTGATGACGGCGGGCGGCGATCCGCTCGCGGCCTTGCTTGACCGGCCGATCTACTCGGCCCTGACCACGCGTCAGGCGCACTTCGCCATTGGTGAACCGCCCGCGCTGCGTTTCCGGCCTGAGGTCGAGCCGTTCATTGCGGCCGCCGACGACAGCCCGGCCGCACTCGCCGCGCTCACCGCCCTGGTGTCACCGGGCGAGCAGCTGGTGATGCTGCAGGCGAAGCCAACCTCCATCCCCGACGGGCTGGTCGAACTATCCTGCCGCGACGCCGTGCAGATGATCGCGACGGAGGTTCATCCCGCGGAACCGCCGCCCGGCGCCGTCCCCTTGGGCGAAGCCGACTCGGCCGAGATGCAGGCCTTGGCGGAGGTGACCGCTCCCGGCCCGTTCCGTGCCGAGACCTGGCGGCTGGGCGGATTCTGGGGCGTGCGCGAGCGTGGCCGGCTGATCGCCATGGCGGGCGAGCGGCTGGCACTGCCCGGCTGGACCGAGCTTAGCGGAGTCTGCACCCATCCCGACGCGCGCGGCCGCGGCCTCGCCCGCGCCCTCTCGGCCTGGAAACTTCATGACATCAGCAGCCGGGGCGAGCACGTCTTCCTGCACGCCTACGCCAACAACCTTGCCGCCATCCTGCTGTACGAGGATCTCGGCTTCACCCTGCGATCCACCATGGCTGCCCAGTTTGTCGCCCTTGCGCCGGGCGGGCCCCGGGGTTAGTGCCCCACCCGGCCTAGGGGTATAGCTCAGTTGGTAGAGCATCGGTCTCCAAAACCGAGGGTCGTGGGTTCGAGTCCCTCTGCCCCTGCCAGGCCGGAGCAAGGCGCGTAGCAGCGACTGACGTCACGGGACTCGCTCCCGTGACGGCCGCCTTGAACCTTCTGCACCACCGCGCTACATCGCCGGTCGTATCGAGGTCCGGCGGGGTGTCCGCGGACCTCGTTTTTCTATCGCGAAGAGGTGTTCACGCCCGTGGCCAAGACGTCCCCCGGAGAATTCGCCCGCCAGGTCCGGGCCGAAGCCCGCAAGGTGGTGTGGCCGACCGGCAAGGAAACCTGGATGACCGCCGTGATGGTGGCCATCATGACCAGCATCCTTGCCATCTTCTTCTTCGGCGTCGACAGCGTCTTCGCCTTCATTGTCCAGAGGCTGCTCGGCCTTCTCGGCTGACCCTCCGCCCGAACAAGGTACGCCCCATGTCCCGCTGGTACATCATTCACGCTTACTCCGGCTTCGAGAACAAGGTCCGCGAGTCGATCATGTCCGAAGCGAAGCGCCTCGGCCTCGAGCAGCTCGTCGAATCGGTTGAGGTTCCGACCGAGAAGGTGACCGAGATCCGCCGCGGGAAGAAGGTCACCAGCGACCGCAAGTTCTTCCCCGGCTACGTGCTCGCCAAGCTGGGCATGAACGACGACGTCTATCACCTGGTGAAGAACACCCCCAAGGTGACCGGCTTCCTCGGCCCCAACGGCAAGCCGCAGGCGATCAGCGAGGCGGAAGCCGCCCGCATCCTCAACACCAAGGAAGAAGCCGCCGCCGCTGCGCCCAAGCAGAAGGTCAGCGTCGACTATGAGATCGGCGATGCGGTGAAGGTGCTGGACGGTCCGTTCGCCAGCTTCAACGGCGTGGTCGAGGAACTCGATTTCGACCGCGGCCGGGTCAAGGTGGGCGTTTCCATCTTCGGTCGCGCCACCCCGGTCGAGCTCGAATTCGAGCAAGTTGAACTGGTTAAGTAACGCGCTGGTCCGCGCCTGACGCGGACTCCCCCTGTGGTTAAGCTTGACGTATCCTGCGTGCCGCGACTCGGGTGGCGGCGGGCTTCCGTCCTCGTGGTCGCGCTCGCTGCACAGCGCCACCTGGGGAGGGGCTATAAGCATGGAAGCGGATATTCGTTACTACTGGCGCCGGGCGGTTGAGGAGTTCGCCGCCACTCGCCGGTCGATCACCGGCCCCGCGCGCGAGCGGCACCGGAACTTCGCCTTGCTCTACCTCGAAAAGCTGAGCGAACTGGGCGCGAACTTGCCGTTCGAGCCGACCGAACTGGCTGACGCCAAGGCGGCCTGACACAAAGAAAAAGGCCGCCCGCAGCGCGGACGGCCCTTTCTTTACCCAGTCGAGACCGCTTACGCGGCCTGCT
Organism: Sphingomonas sp. KRR8; assembly: GCF_023559245.1. Taxonomy (NCBI): domain Bacteria; kingdom Pseudomonadati; phylum Pseudomonadota; class Alphaproteobacteria; order Sphingomonadales; family Sphingomonadaceae; genus Sphingomonas; species Sphingomonas sp. KRR8. The sequence continues at coordinate 2,521,486 of NZ_CP097462.1, read as the reverse complement.
GATCGTCCTCGTCGTCGACCATCACCGGACCCGAGTCCTGACCCTTGGCCGAGACGTCACGGTCGACGAATTCGATGATCGCCATCGGCGCCGCGTCCGAGAAGCGGATGCCGGCCTTGACGACGCGGGTGTAGCCGCCGTTGCGGCCGGCGTAACGCTCGGCCAGCACGTCAAACAGCTTGGTCAGCTGCGCGTCGTCGAGCAGCCGGCCGTGCGCCAGGCGGCGGTTCGACAGGCCGCCCTTCTTGGCGAGCGTGATCAGCTTCTCGGTGTAGGGCCGCAGTTCCTTGGCCTTGGCGAGGGTGGTGGTGATCTGCTCGTGCTTGATGAGCGCGGCGGCCATGTTCCGGAACAGGGCGGCGCGGTGAGCCGAGGTGCGCTGAAGCTTACGTCCGCCAACACGATGGCGCATGAGACATTCCTTTCGTTCGTCGGGGACCCGTATGAGGTAGTCCCAGCCAGGCAGCGGTAAGGGGTGCTGCCCATCCCCCAATGGAAACGGCGAGCCGAAGCCCGCCGAGGTCGTGCGCTCTCAAGCGGATGCGCACGCCAGAGTCAAGAAAAAGGGCCGCTCCCGCAGGAGCGACCCTCTTCCTTCAGCTTGAGGCCTTCGCCTTAGCCACGCTCGGGAGCGGGCGGCGGCGGGGGCGGCGGCGGCGGGGGCGCCGGGCAGGTGTCCGTCGCAAGCACCACCGACCCATCCGGGCAGGTCTGAGTCGCCGGAGCCGGGGGCGGCGGGGGCGGCGGCGGCGGCGGGGGCGGCGGCGGCGGAGCGGCTTCGCGCGGCGCGCCGAAGTTGAAGATCAACGACGCCAGGAGCGAGTGGCTGACGAACCGGTTGTTGAAGTCCGTCGTCACGACCGCATTGGTGGTGCGCACGATCGGCGTCGCAACGCCGTTCACGAGAACCGTGGTCGCGTCGGCGTTACCGGCGAGCGCGGCCGTCGTGTCGTCGACGATGTTCAGGCGACCGGTCCGGAAGTAGCGATACTTCAGGCCCAGATCGATGTTGTCGCTAAGCGCGAAACGCACGCCCGCGATGCCCTGGAACGCCCAGGCCGAGTCCTTGATGCCCGCGAACTTCACGCGCGCCCGGCCAGCACCACCGCCAACGTAGAAGTTGACGTTGTCGCTGCCGAAATCGACCAGCCCGTTGACCATGCCCGAGAGCACCCGGGTGCGCTCGTTCAGCGAGAAGCTGCCGGCGGTCAGGGCGGGGTTGCCCGGAACGACGGGATCGCCGGCGGTGGCCGGGCGGTTCAGCGCGGTGTTGAGGCCGGTGACAAACGCCGGATCAACGTTCAGGCTCTTCACCCGGGTGCGCTTGTAGCCAAGCTCACCTTCGAGGCGGAACATGCCGAAGTCGTAACCGACGATGGCGTCGGCATCGATGCCGCGCTTGTTCTTGAACGAATAAGCGTTGTTGTAGGTGACGTCGGCCGGGCCAACGAACAGCGGGTTCGTGATCGGCGTCTGCGTCGTGGTGTAGTCGACGAAGGTGTTGGCATGAGCCTTCTTCGCGAACAGCACGCCGCCTTCGATGCCGACGTATGGGCTGCCGTCGCGAGCTGCGGCCGGGCTGGCCAGGAACGCCGCACCGAGTGCGGTCGCCAATAGGATGCGCTTCATAGATGTCCCCTTCTGTGTGGGTTTGCGCGTTGGTAAGGTGACCTGAAGTCCCGAACCCCTGCTGCGGTTGCGAACAAAACGCACTGTGGACCCCGGTGAGTGTTAATGTGTGTCTTCCACGCCACACTTCACCGACCCGGCTGGACGCCGCTGCTCGTGTGATTAGGATCATCGGCATGACGGACCTTCGAACGCTTTACGCGCCGATCGAACCCTATGAGAGCGGCATGCTGCCGGTCGGTAACGGCCACCAGCTATACTGGGAAAAGTGCGGAAATCCCAGCGGAAAGCCGGTCGTCTTCCTGCATGGCGGACCTGGCGGGGGTGCCGGCCCGAACCATCGCCGGCAGTTTGATCCCGAACGCTACAACATCCTTGTCTTCGACCAGCGTGGCTGCGGACGCTCGACACCGTTCGCCAGCCTGGAAGCGAACACCACGCAGCACCTCGTCGCCGATATCGAGCGGCTGCGCACGGAAGTGATGGGCTGCGAGCGCTGGCAGGTGTTCGGCGGGAGCTGGGGATCGACCCTGTCGCTGGCCTATGCCGAAGCCCATCCCGACCGCGTTACCGAGCTCGTGCTGCGCGGCGTGTTCCTGTTCGGCCAGTCCGAGGTGGACTGGCTTTATCGAGAGGGCGGCGCGTCGAGCATCTATCCCGACGGCTGGGAGGAGTTCGTTTCCGTCATCCCCGAAGGCGAGCGCGGCGACCTTCTCGAAGCCTATCACCGCCGCCTGACCAGCGAGGACGAAGCCGTCCAGCTGCAGGCCGCGAAGGCGTGGAGCAAGTGGGAGGGCGTCACCGTCACCCTCCTCCCCAGCCCCGAGACGCTGGAAGACTTCACCGAACCCAGGAAGGCAATCGCGGTGGCGCGGATCGAGAACCACTACATGCGCCACGGCGGCTGGCTCGAGGAAGGGCAGCTGCTCCGGGGCGTCGAGCGCATCCGCCACATCCCCTGCATCATCGTTCAGGGCCGCCACGACAGCTGCACGCCGCCGGTCGCGGCCTGGGCGCTCCATCGCGCCTGGCCGGAAGCCGAGCTGCAGATCATGGCCGACGGCGGCCACCTGTACAGTGAACCCGGCATCCTCGATGGCCTGATCCGCGCCACCGACCGGTTCGCAAGCTAGAAGTCCGGCAGCGCCTGCTTGGCACGGCCCCATCCGGCCAGCAGCTTGCCGCCAGCCCGCTCCAGCAAGACCGACGCATCCCGGATCGAATAGATGTTGGCCGCGTCGATACCGTCCAGCTCTTCCCACGCGACGGGCACTGCCACGGGCGCCCCCTCCCGCGCGCGCGCCGAATAGGGCATCACCGCCGTCGCGCCGCGCTGGTTGCGCAGCCAGTCGAGGAAGATCCGCCCCTTGCGCTGGACCTTGCGGATGTTGGCGGTGAACAGCTCCGGCTCGGCCTCGCCGATCGCCCGGCTGAACCGCTCGGCGAAGCTCTTCACCGCGGGCCAGTCGCGGCTCTGGTCCAGCGGCGCTATGACGTGAATGCCCTTGCCGCCCGACAGCATCGGAAAGGTTTCAAGGCCCAGGTCGCCAAGCAGCGCGCGAAGCCGCAGTGCCGCCTCCTTCACTTTCGCGAAGTCGAGGCCGACGTCGGGATCGAGGTCGAACACCAGCCGGTCGGGCTTCTCCAGCGGATCGATCCGGCTGCCCCAGCCGTGGAATTCGATCGTGTTCATCTGAACGCATTCGAGCGCGCCGATGGCATCGGACACGTAGAGATAGTCCTGCGTCTCGCCCTTGTTTTCGGTGACCGGCACATGGTGGACGTGCTCGCCCATCGTGCCGCTGTCATGCTTCTGGAAGAAGCAATGCTTGGCCCGGCCCTGTGGACAGCGGATCAGGGTCATCGGCCGATCGCGCAGGTCGATCAGCAGCAGCTCGGCGACCGCCGCATAATAATTGGCAAGATCGCCCTTGGTCAGCTCATCGCCCGGAAACACCACGCGCTCGGGTGAGGTGAGCTTGAGTCCGAGGCTCTCGTAAGTGGCGAGGTCGGCTTTCTTGCCCTTGGGCTTGGGCGCGGCCGCGGTCCTGGCTGGAGTCTCCCGCACCACATCCTTCGCGCTCTTGTCCGACCGCAAGCCGATGAAGCTCGGATGCCGCAGCACGCCGTCGCTGGTGAACTCGGTGAAGGCGACCTCGGCGACCAGCGTCGGCTCGATCCAGGTCGAGCCCCGCCGCATCGCGCGGGGCACTTCCAGTGCCGGCTCGTCGCGCGCCAGCGGCGCCATGGTCGCGCTCAATTCCTCGATCATCTTGGTGTCGAAGCCGGTCCCGACCTTCCCGACATAGCGCAGCTGCCCGTCTTCCCGAACTGCCAGGTGCAGCGAGCGAAAGCCGCGCCGCTTGTCGCTCGCCTGCCAGCCGACGATCACGAACTCCTGCCGCTGGATGCACTTGATCTTCAGCCAACAGCGGCTGCGGGTGCCCCGATAGGGCGCGCTGGCCTTCTTGGAGATGATCCCCTCGCCGCCATCCTTGCAGATCGCCTCGAACAGTTTCTCGCCGCGCCCGACGACATGATCGCCGTAGATCAGTGGTGCCGGCACGCCCTTGAGCAGCGCCGCCAGCCGCTCCTTCCGCTCCAGGTTGGGCAGCCCGCGAATGTCCTCACCGCGGTCCACCAGCAGGTCGAACGCGTAATAAGCAAGCTCAGGCTTGCCACCCTTCAGAGTGGACTGGAGCAGCTGAAAGTTGGGCTTGCCCTTGTCATCCAGCGCCACCGCCTCGCCATCGAGCAGGCATCCGGGCGGCAGCTTGGCGGCGGCTTTCACCAGCGGCGCGAAATGATCGCTCCAATCCTTGCCGTTGCGCGTCCAGGCCAGCACGCTGCCGTCGCCCACGCTGAGCAGCAGCCGGTAGCCATCATATTTATACTCGTGCAGCCAATCGTTGCCGGTCGGAACCGTGTCGACCAGCGTCGCCAGTTGCGGTTCCGCGAAGGGCGGCGGCGGCGTAGCCACCTTGCGCTTGGTCCGCCCACCCTTTTTCCCGCCCCGGTTCGACTCCCACACATCCTCGCCGGCGGCGATCTCGGCCATGGTCCGCGCCGTCGTGACACTGGTCAGGCAGTCGTCCACCAGCGCATCGCCCTGGTCGGGCTTGGCCTGCTCGTCGGTCACCTTCTTGAGCATCCAGGCTTCCCCCTTGTCGCCCGGCTTGCCCTTCAGGCGGAACATCACCCACTCACCCTTCATCCGCTCACCCTCGAGCGTGAAGTGCAGATGTCCCTCCTCGATTGTCTTGCGCGGATCCTTGCCGGGGTGCGGAATCCAGCGGCCGCGATCCCACAGCATCACCGTGCCGCCGCCATATTCGCCCTTGGGGATGATCCCCTCGAACGTGCCGTAGTCGAGCGGATGGTCCTCGGTCCGCATGGCCAGCCGATTGGTCCTGGGATCAAGGCTCGGGCCCCGCGGGACCGCCCAGCTCTTCAGCACGCCGTCCAACTCAAGCCGAAAGTCCCAGTGCAGCCGGGTCGCGTCATGCTTCTGCACCACGAAGCTGTCGCCCTTGCCCTTGAGCTTGCGTCCCTTGGGCTCGGCGGTCTTCGCGAAGTCGCGCTTGGCATTGTAGGTCTCGATGTCGTGACCCTTGGGGCGGGGTGTCCTCGCCACCGGCGACTACCGCTTCCGCCCGCCGGCGGCCGCCTTCTTCGGCGCTGCCTCGGCCTTCTTCGGCGCGGCCTTCTTCGCCGCCGGCTTCTTGGCCGGGGCGGCGGCATTGTCGTTGCCGGCATCGTCGCCAAGGCTCTTCTTGAGCGCCGCCATCAGGTCGATGACGTTGCTCTTCTGCGGCTTGTCGCCTTCCGGATCCTGGATGACCAGCTCGCCCTTGTTCTTGCGCTTCTCCTCGATGAGGCTGCGAAGCGCATCGACGTAGCGGTTGTGGAACTCTTCCGGCGCGAACTCGCCGCTCTTCTTCTCGATCAGCGTTCCGGCAAGGTCGAGCAGGTCGGGGTCGGGCTTCGCGTCCTCGATCTCGCGGAAGTAACTCGCCGCCTTGTTGACCTCGTCGGCGTAGCGCAGTGTCTCCAGCAGCATGCCCCGTCCGCACGGCTTCAGCGCGACGACATATTCCTGGCCGCGCATGGCCAGCTGCCCGATGCCGATCTTGCGCGCCGCCCGAAGCGCGTCGCGCACCACGATGTAGGCTTCTTCGGCGAGGTCGTCGGCCGGGACCACGAAGTAGGGCTTGTCATAGTAGATGGCGTCCACGTCGCCGATGTCGACGAACTGGACGAGGTCCAGCGTCTTGCGGCTCTCCAGCTTGACGCTCTCGATCTCCTCGGGCTCCAGCAGGACATATTCGCCCTTGCTGACCTCATAGCCTTTGACGACGTCGTCGGTGTTCACCGGGCCGATGCCGGGTACCACTTTCTCATATTTGATCCTTTTGCCGCTCGGCTCATGGATCTGGTGAAAGGCGATGGCCGCGCCGGACTTGGTCGCCGGGTAGATTTCCACCGGGATGGACACCAGCGCCAGCTTGATCTGTCCGCGCCAGGCGGGGCGTGCGGCCATTGAAGGGCTCCTGCTCGTTTCGTTGCTACACCGATTCAATCACTGGGCGGGCCAAGCGTTCCGGACTAGGGAGCCGCCGATGATCGATCAGCCACCTGCCCCCGTCGAGATTGTCGTGACAGGCCGATCGCTCGAAGCCACCCGCGGGGAGCGGCTGCTGCGGCCGACGGTGATCGGCCCGGCCGAGCTTGCCCAGACTCCGGTCAGCGGGCTCGACCAGCTGCTGACGGCCGAGGCTGGTGTGCAGCTTTTCCGCCGCTCGGACGCGCGCTCGGCCAATCCGACCAGCCAGGGCATCACCCTGCGTGCGCTGGGCGGCAACGCCGCCAGCCGCACCTTGCTGATCCTCGACGGCGTTCCGCAGACCGATCCGTTCGGCGGCTGGGCGCCGTGGCCGGCCTTCGACCCGGCAGGCCTGGCCGAAGTGCGGATCACGCGCGGGGGCGGCAGCGTGACCGCCGGCCCGGGTGCCCTCGCCGGCGTGATCGACCTCACCAGCCGGAGCGATGAGCGCCTGCGCGCCGAGGTCGAGGGCGGCAGCCGGGGTTCGCTGCAGGGAGCGCTTGGGGTGGGCGCAGCGGTCGGCGGCGGTCGGCTCGCCCTGTCCGGAAACGCCGCACGCGGTGACGGCTTCGTACCGATCGTGGCCCAGGACCGTGGCCCGGCCGATCGCGCCGCCCCCTACCGCAATGCCGCCGCCCGCCTGCGTTATCTCGTCCCCGTCGGAAGTGCGGAGCTTCAGGCCAGCGTGTCGGGCTTCACCGACCGGCGCGACCGGGGGGTCGACTATAGCGCCAACCTGTCGCGCGGCGCCGACGCCTCGCTGCGACTGGTCGGCCGTGGTGCCCTGCCCTTCGTCCTGCTCGGCTACGGCCAGTGGCGCGGGTTCGAGAATGGCTCGGCGGCAGTCAGCCGAGGACGCACCGTCGCCACGCCCGCCGCCCTGCAATATGACGTGCCCTCGCACGCCTTTGGCGGAAGCGCCGAACTGCGGCCCCGCCTGCTGCCCGGAGTGGAAGTGCGCGTCGGTACCGACCTGCGCGCCATGGCGGGCCGGTCGCTTGAATATGGCAGCTACACGGCCGCGCTCACCCCGACGCGCGACCGCCGCTCGGGCGGGCACAGCGGCACCGCCGGCCTGTTCGGCGAGGCCAGCACCACGCTCGGGCCGATCGACCTCAGCGCCGCCGCCCGCCTCGACCGCTGGTGGATCGGCGGCGGCTTCTTCCAGGACCGCACGATCACCACGGCCATGCTCAACCAGGACCTCCGCTACGCCGGGCGCCGCGGCTGGCGCCCGACCGCCCGGGTTGCCGGTGCCCTCGCCCTTGGGTCCGGCGTGACCCTCAGCAGCGCCGCCTACCTTGGCTGGCGCCTGCCCACGCTCAACGAACTCTTCCGCCCCTTCCGGGCCGGCAGTGACGCCACCGCCGCCAATCCCATGCTCAAGCCAGAGCGGCTGCGCGGCGCCGAAGCGGCGCTGGCATGGCAGCGGGGCGGCTGGTCGGCATCGGCCACCGCCTTCACCAACCGCCTGCTCGATCCCGTCGCCAACGTCACGCTCGCGACCGGTCCCGGCACCTTTCCGCAAGTCGGCTTCGTCGCAGCCGGCGGAGCCTATCGCCAGCGCCAGAACCTTCCGGCCATCCGCAGCCAGGGCGTCGAACTGGCCGGCGGCTGGAGCGGCGGACCATGGCGGGCGCGCCTGTCGGCCAGCGTCACGGACGCCCGCGTACGTGCGCCCGGGCTGGACGGCCTCCGCCCGGCCCAGACGCCCCGCACCGCCGTCGGCGCCAGCGTCGGCTGGAGCGACCGCGACCGCTTCGCCGCCCTCACCCTCACCCGCACGGGCGCGCAGTATGAGGACGATCTCAATACCCAGCGCCTGCCAGCCGCTACGGTCGTGGGCCTGAGCGGCGGAGTGCCCATCAGCCCGCATCTCGCGGTGACCGCACGCGCCGAGAACCTGCTCAATGAGACGGTGCTGGCAGGCATCAGTGGTAATGGCGTGCGGGAACGGGCGACGCCACGGACGCTGTGGGTGGGGTTGCGGTGGCGGTGAGAGGTTGCGCCACCCAGTCGCCGCACGGCTGAACTGCCCCCGGCAGTTCAGCTTATCGTGCGCGCTCCAATTTGCGCCTTGCGCAAAACGGAGCGGGTGAAGGGAATCGAACCCTCGTCGTAAGCTTGGAAGGCTTCTGCTCTACCATTGAGCTACACCCGCACGCCTTGCGCGCGCTGGCCGCTTGCCACGGTCGCCGCCCGCCGGTCAACCGCCTCGTCAGGCCGCGGTCGGCGCCGTGCTCAGCCCCAGCGCCGGAATGCCGATCGACCGGCGCCCGCCGAAATCGGTCCGCAGAACGATCAGCCCGAGCTTCTCCAGATGCTCGATCAGACGCCGGATCCGTCCGGGCGAGCTGGTGCCGTAGATCTGCGCCAGGCGCCCGTCGTCGGGGCAATCCTCTCCCAGCTGCGCCGCCCGCGCGATCAGCAGATAAGGGCCGAGCAGGTCGTCCGGCACCGCCGCCGCCGAGCGCAACACCGCGTCCCACTGCGGATCCGCCGGGTCGGCGATCCCCGCCGCCGCCATGGCGAAGCGGCGCCGGAATGCGTCAAGGTCGAGCTCGCGCCCGGTCAGCCCCTTCATCCGCGCCCGCACGGAAAAGTCCTGGTACAGCGACGGCAGCGGCTGAAAGGTGCTCCCCTCCTCCGCCGCCATGTCGGCGAGGATGGCGGCCAGCGCTTCGCCATGGTCGGGCGCGAACAGGTCGGGCTCGGGCTCGACAGTCGCCGGAACGGCCTGCCCGGCAATCTGCTCGATCAGCACTTCCGCGGAGGGCGGCGGTGGGTCGGGAGCCCGGATGACCGGCTCAGCCTCTGGCTCGGCCGCCAGCAGCAGCGCCTGCATGTCATTCTTCGCGACGTCGGGCAGCGGCATCAGCGCATGGGCCCCGCCCCTTGTCGCCGTTCTCACCGTCCCGATCCGCACTGCGACCGGGCGCCGGCTGACCGCCGGACCCAGTCCCAGGAAGTGGCCCCGCTCAAGATCGCGGATCTGCTCCGCCTGGCGCCGCTCCATGCCGAGCAGGTCGGCCGCCCGCGCCATGTCGATGTCGAGGAAGGTCCGGCCCATCAGGAAGTTGGAGGCCTCGGCGGCGACATTCTTGGCGAGCTTCGCCAGCCGCTGGGTCGCGATCACGCCGGCCAGCCCGCGCTTGCGGCCCCGGCACATCAGGTTGGTCATCGCCGCCAGCGAGACCCGCCGCGCATCGTCGCTGACCTCGCCCGCCGCCGCCGGCGCGAACAGCTGCGCCTCGTCGACCACCACCATGGCGGGATACCATTGCTCGCGCGGGGCATCGAACAGCCCCGCCAGGAACCGCGCGGCGCAGCGCATCTGGTTGTCGACTTCCAGCCCGTCGAGCGCCAGCACCACCGACACGCGATGCTGCCGAACGCGCGCGGCGATGCTGCTGACCTCCGCATCGCTGAGGCCCGCGCCGTCGACCACCACATGGCCGAACGGCTCGGCCAGGGTAACGAAATCGCCCTCCGGATCGATCACGATCTGTTGCACCAGCCCGGCGCTCTCCTCGAGCAGCCGGCGCAGCAGGTGCGACTTGCCCGACCCGCTATTGCCCTGGACGAGCAAGCGGGTGGCCAGCAGTTCCTCGATGTCGACGGTGACGTCGGCGCCGCTGGGCGTCGCCCCGATCACGATGGATGCACTCACCGGCCAAGCTCATACCCGCACCGGCCCAACCCGCAACCCGCCCCGCCGAACTTCTGGCGGTCGCCCGCCCAGCCATGCGCGCGACCTCGTTCAAGCCAGGAGCCTTAATGTCTGCTATCGACCCATTGCGGACATTCACGCGACGAAAGTAGCCCCGTTCCAGACCAGGAGGCGGGGCTTCTTCGATCTGCACAAAACCTGTGGCAATGCGCTGTGTTGATGATCTGAATACAAGTCATTGCGAAGCTTTAACGATTGAGGGATAGTCGCGCCTAGTTGCCGGAGTCGCACGTAGGGTACCTCACTCTTCAAAGGGAGATGGATCATGACGTTTACGCGGGTCAGGGTTGCTATCGGAGCATCGATAGCTCTTAGCGTTCTGCCACTAGGATTAGCTTTAAGCGCGCCTGTCATTGCTCAGCCGCTCCCTAGTGGACCGTACACCTGCAAAGCAGGACTAGTTTGGCGAGAGGCATTTCCGCAGGACTTTGTTTGCGTCTCACTTAAGAGACGACAAGCCGTCAAAACGGAAAACGATCTACAAGCTACGCGTAGGCAACCGGGTGGCGGAAACTACGGGGCCGACACCTGCCGCTCCCCCTTCGTCTGGCGTGAAGCGAGACCTTCCGATCACGTCTGCGTCTCTGGCACCAGCCGAGACACGGCACGCGACGAAAATGGCAAAGCCGTGCTCGGGTTAGTCAAACCGTCGGGACTTCCGACGGGCGAAGTAGATGTTTGGACCGATAGGGCTAATCAACTCGAGAAGCGGATGCGCGCTCAACTTCGCGGCTTCTCTCCTAATGCCCTTGTTTCATTCTGGGTGTCGAGCCCTGACTATTACAATTCTCATCCGATCCGACTGGGCGATCTCACGACGAATTCAGCGGGAGCCATACCCGCGATGACTCAGGTGGCGCAGCTCACCTGCCTTAGCCCGAACGCTCCAACGATTGTCGTTGCCCAAGATCACAAGTCGGGGAGAGTGGTCCGCGCAGCTCAGGAGAGCGACATCATCCGGTGCTGACGCTACTGTCTTCGAAGTATTCGACACGGGAAGCGATAAGCCTGTCAGTCAAAAGCCGCTGAGCTTCAAGCGCAAGACTGTCAGCTTGCCAGCAAAAAGCCCCCGCTTCCAGATCAAGGACGCGGGGGCTTTTCCTTATCACAGCGCGCCACAGCGAATGTCTGCTTTCGACCCATTGCGGACATTAGCGCGTCGTTGGATCAGCCCTCAGCTTAGTAAGCAGAAAATCGCACGCTTCAGTTTCGCTACCGAACGTCCGCGTGTCCTGCTCCATCCCGCGCTCGCTGTAGAACACGGACCAGCCGAACGGCTCCTCTCGAAGCACGTAGGCCTCGCTCTTGCCTTCGCCCGACAAGTCGCAGGCATCGGGTCGGATGCCCTCCGCTTGCAACGCCGCCCGAAGTTCTGATCCATCCATCTCGCGACCGTCGCATACCGAACGTCTGCTTTCCACCCAAAGCAGACATTCAAATAGCCCTTGAACAATAGGATTACGGTTGCTTCGCTGCCGTTGCGGGCCGTCCGGGTCTTTGACAATCGCATTCCCCTGAAGGGCCGCAAACGAGCACTCGCGGCGCTCCGGGCGAGGGTCACAGGAGGGAAACTTGGAAACTTCGGCGCTGAGGCGCGCGATTGGCGCAAATCAGGCGAAAAGTTCCTTGCCGTCGTCCCCGGAAACGGGCCTCACCATGGAAACTTCGTGACCCGGACCATCCGCCTTTTCATCTGACGCCGGCAGGTGCCCCCTTCCGGCCAGACTGTCGCAACGACTACGGAGTCGTCCCGCCGCTCGCCACTGCCGGCGTGAGCGCGTCGGGCGCGTCGGGCGCGCTGCGCACCACGCGCCACTCGCCGGGCAGATAATCCAGGCTCATGTAATAATAGAAGGCGCAGCCGTTGTTCTCGACAAAGGCGCCGCCCTTGAGCAGGCCCAGGGCGGTGGTGCCGATGAATACCGGCGCGCCGCTGTCGCCCTTGCTGCACACCGGCCCCTGCACGGTTACCCAGCTGGCGGAGCAGAGCCCGCCGCACAGCTCCCCGGGCGGCGCGAAGTCGGTCAGCTCGACCTCGGCGCAGCTCGCGCCCGACAATTCGCCGCGCTTGCACACCCAGTCGCCCGCGCGAGTCATCGGCCGGGTCAGCCACCCGCTCACCGGCCGGGCGATCGTCTTGGCGGTGTCGGCGAAGAACAGGGCCGAGCCGGGTCCGCTGCCGGCCATCACCTGCACGTCGCGGGCGCCGGCGCCCCAGCTGCCGACCATGGTCAGCAACCGCTCCTCGCCGTCCGGTCCGCGATAGGTCAACTGGTCGGGGCAGTGCGCCGCCGTGGTGATGGCGCGGTTGTTGCCCGCAGTGACCACGAAGCCGGTGGTGCAGACGTAATTGTGCCCGCCCTGAGGACCGACCACCCGCCCGCCGCCGTTGGCCGAGGCGTTGGCGATGGTCCCGCTGATCAGCCTGACCCGCACCGGAACGCCGGCGATGGCAGTCAGCCGCGCTTCCGTCGCCGCCACGGGCTCGACCGCATTCGCGGCGCGCTGGAACACCAGCAGCGTGCCGTTGCGCGGATCCGCGCCCATTCCGCGAATGCCTGGAACCGCCGTCGACAGGGCGCTGCGGTGGGCATCGAGCGCCGCCAGCACTGCCGCGCGGGTCGCGCCAGCGCCGCCACGCAGCTCGACGGGGACCTGCATTCCTCCCGACGGCATCAGCAGCCGGGTCGACGGCATCTCTCCGGTCAGCAGCACCACCAGGTGCCAGTCGGGCTGGTGCTCGACGAACAGGCCCGCCAGACGGTCGGCAAACTGGACCCGCAGGCGGTCGGCTGCTCCAATGCTCGCCAATTGCAGCCGCAGTCGGCGCAATCCTTCGTCAGGACTGACCTGGTGCGCAGTGGCGTAGCTCGCCGCATCGAACGCAAGTGCCTCTGCCGGGCTTTGCACGTGCGGGTCGGCGGCAAGCGCCGGCACCGCCAGCATCGCCAGGATCAGTAGCAAAATCGTGCGCATCGCCGCTGTTTAGCACCTTCTGGCTGAACGGAGGGGTAGCGCAGGCGAGTCGTGCCGCCTAGAGTCGGCTGCATGACGCCTGAGGGGAATGGCTTCGACTGGCGCCGGGGCGGTATCGCGGCGGGAGCACTGATCGCCACGCTGATCCTGCTCGGCATGGTGCTGCTCGTCACTCTCGCCAACCAGGCGCGCGACACGGCCCTTGCCGGTGAGCGCCACGCCTATGACGTGACCCTGCTGGTCCGCTCGCTCGACGCGACCCTTTCGCGGTCGGAGGCCGCGCTTGGCCGGTTCGTGCTCGACGAAGACACGTCCGACCAGGGCACGGGCGCCATCTACGCCGACCAGTGGCGACTTGCGGGCTATCAGCTCAGCCAGCTTCACAGCCTGGTGAAGCGGGACCCCGAGCAACGGATCCGAGTGACGGAGCTGGAGGCGCTGTACAATGAGCGCGGACTGGAACTGGGCGCCGCCGCCAAGGCCGCCTCTGCCAAGCAGGAGCAGGGCGGCGTTCCGCTTTATTATGCGGCCAGCCGCTCCGCCACCGGCCCCGAACTGCGCGCCAAGCTGGCCGAAATCGCCACGGCGGAGCGCAACGTCCTCCGCAGGTCGATGCGCCAGACCCAGATCTTCTCTGGCCGCGCCGACCGGCTGACCGACTATCTGTCATGGCTCGGGATTTTCGGCGGGATCATGGCGATCACGCTGGGGCTGCTCGCCACCCAGATCTGGCGCGAGAACCTGCGGGCCCGCCGCGAAGCCGACACGCTCGAGGACGCGGTCGCGCTGCGCACGCAGGAGTTGAGCGCGGCCTATCAGGCACTGAAAGCCGAGGCTGAAGAGCGCGAAGCCGCCGAGGCCCAGCTTCGCCAAGTGCAAAAGATGGAGGCGGTCGGCCAGCTCACGGGCGGGATCGCGCACGACTTCAACAACATGCTCGCGGTGGTGGTCGGCGGCCTCGACCTCGCGCGGCGCCGGCTGAACGGCCCTCGCAGCGAGGTGCTGCTGCACCTCACCAACGCCATGGAAGGCGCCACCCGCGCCGCCGCATTGACCCGCCGCCTGCTGTCCTTCGCCCGCGCCGAGCCGTTGCTGCCGGTCCGGGTCGACGCGGGCGAGCTGGTGTCCGGGATGTCCGACCTGCTCGACCGCACGCTTGGCGAGCGCATCCGGGTGAAGGTCGAAACCGTGGCGGGCGGCTCGCCCGTTTTCGTCGACCCGCACCAGCTGGAGAATGCGATCCTCAATCTCGCGGTCAATGGCCGTGATGCGATGGAGGGTGTCGGAGACCTCACCATCAGGACGGAGAATGTCTCGCTTGGCGCCGGGGAAGTCGGTGAACTCCCGGCGGGCGACTATGTCCGTTTCTCCGTCACGGACACCGGCAGCGGCATGACACCCGAGGTGATCGAGCGCGCGTTCGAGCCCTTTTTCACGACGAAAGAAGTTGGAAAGGGTACCGGCCTAGGCTTGTCGCAGATCTTCGGCTTTGCCCATCAGTCGGGCGGGGAAGTGACGATCGACAGCGTCGTAGGCGTGGGCACGACCGTCGCCATCCTCCTGCCCAGGGCAGCCGGAGCGTCGGCCGAGGTAAGGATGCACCCGGCGATGAACCAGCGCGACTCGGTCGATCCCAGCGTTCCGGGCGCTCGCATCCTGCTGGTAGAGGACGACCCACGGGTGCGCGCCGCGACCATGGGCGCGCTCGAGGACCTGGGTTACGAACCGGTGGCCTGCGAGGGCGGGGCCGACGCCATTCGCCTGTTCGACAGCCAGCCGTTCGACCTCGTCATCTCCGACGTGATCATGCCCGAGATGACCGGGCCCGAACTGGTCCGCGAGATCAAATCGCGCTGCCAGCGGACCGCCATCCTGTTCGTCACGGGATACGTTGGTGAGGGCGAGAGCGAGGACCTCGTCGGCCATGAGCTGCTGCGCAAGCCGTTCACCGTCAGCGGCCTCGCGCAGGCGGTTGCCACCGCCCTCCAGCGCAACCCGCCGCAGCACGATCAGGGTCAGGCAGCGTAAGCTAAGGAGGCCGGGTCTACGCCGGCACCTACAGCGCCTTTTCGTAGATCCGGTAGATCTTGTTGACCCATGCGCCCGGCAACTGCGCGATCGAGATCATGCCCTGGTTGTCATCCAGCACCCAGCCGAACTCGCCGTGTGTCGCGCCATAGACGTTGACGCTGGCCTGGCGGCAGTGCTCGATCATCATGAAGGCCAGCTGGCCGGCCTGGCGGCTGCCCTGCAGGTCCCGGGTCACGCCCATCAACGGAACGCGCATCCGCTTCACTCGCGGCTTTCTGAGGCGCCACAGCAGCTTGGCCCAACCGAACGGGAACAGCCGGCCGTCCAGGTCGCGGATCAGCTCGTTGATGTCGGGGATGGTGATCATGAACGCCTTGGGCACGCCGTCCACCTCCGCCACCACCACCAGGTCCTCGAAGATGATCGGCTTCAATTTCTTGCCGGCGTAGGCGATCTCGGCCGGGGTGAGGGGCACGAAGCCCCAATTGTCCGACCAGGCGTCGTTCAGAAGATTGAGGATCAGCCTAGCCTCCTCGTCGAACCGACTCTTGTCGACTTGGCGCAGCCGGATCCGCGGATTGCGCTTCCCGCTGTCGATCAGGCGATTGAGGATCGGCGGATATTCGATCCGGATGTCGAGCTCGTAGGTGTAGAGGTCCTTGGCCTTCCCGTAGCCGGCCGCTTCCCACCAGCCCTTATACTCGCGACGGTGATGGCCCATCATCGCGGTCGGCGCCTCGTCATAGCCCTCGACCAGCAGGCCAGGCTGGTCCCAGATTGACAGGCTGATCGGGCCCAGCGCGCGGGTCATGCCCTTGTCGCGCAGCCACTGCTCCGCCGTTTGCAGAAGCTTGGCCCCAGCCTCTTGCTCCAGCGTCTCGTACATCCCGATCTGGCCGGTGCCCGCGCCCATATGGTCGAGCACCAGCTGGTCGACCTGGGCGCTCACCCGCCCGACCACCTTGCCGTCGCGTTCCGCCAGCCACAACGCGGCTTCGGCATGCTCGAACCAGGGGTTCTTCTTGGGGTCGATCAGCCCGAGTTCCTCGTCCTTGAGGGGCGGCACCCAGAAAGGGTCGTCCTTGTAGACGTCCCACAGGAAGTCGACGAAGCGGCGGCGGTCGGCGGTAGTGGTCACCGGACGGATGGCAAGGGTCATTGCGCCTGCGTAGCGGGCGCGTGCGCAGTCGCCTAGAGCGCGCTCTCGGCGGCGCTCAGCGCGTAGCCCTGCTGACGAACATTACAAATGAGCTCGCTTTCCCCCGGTGCGTTGAGCGCGTGTCGCAGGCGGCGAAAGCAGGTCCGCAGGTTCGCCATCTCCAGCGTACGGCCCTGCCACAGTGTCTGCTCCAGTTCCTCGCGGCTGAAGACATGGGTTGGCCGCGCCATCATCAACGTCAGCAATTGCACCTGCAGTGCGCTAAGCAGGATCGTTCGTCCGTTGCGCCAGGCCTTGAAGCGGGTGGGATCCATCAACAGGTCGCCATAGCGGAGCATCGCCGGCGAATCATCATGATCATTGTCGGGCGCGAAATCGGAGGTCGACATGGGGGCGGCTTGAAGCAAGCCGTCAAGTCAACCGCGCTTCCGCAGCATGATGTTTTTATGACAGACCGGTCCACTCATTTACCGTGACTTGATTATGACGAGACTATTACTTGCATGACGCAAGTTCGATTCTCTTTCTCTTCGCGCAACTGCAACATTTCTGACGCGACTCCTTTCTAAAGGGCTTTCAACCACCGCACAGTGGTGGGGGGTCAAGGAAAGCTATAACATGTCGAAATTCGCTCGGGCCGGCGCCAGCGCTCCGTCCGCCCTTCGCCACACCATGGTCGCGTTGCTGCTCGCCGGGACGGCCACTCCCGTGTTCGCGCAGGCCGATCAGACCACCGCCCCGGGCTCGGGTACTCCGGCCGGCATTCCCTCCACTTCCGGCGAGGCTCCGCGCAGCGATGCAGCGCTGGCCGACCAGGCGAGCCGTGACCGCGCTTCGCGACCGGCCAACGGCGGCCTGACCGAGATCGTGGTCACCGCGACCAAGCGCGAGACCAATCTCCAGAAGACCCCGATCGCCATCTCGGTCGTCGACACCAAGGCGATCCAGGACCGCCACATCCAGAGCCTGATCAACCTGGCCGACGGCTCGGTTCCGAGCCTCCGGGTGGCAACCTTCGAAGCGCGGCAGTCCGCGCTGACCATCGGCATCCGCGGCATCGTTCCTTTCGACCAGAACCAGACCGCCCGCGAACCGGGCGTCGGCGTCTACGTGGACGGCGTTTACCTCGGTCGCTCGCAGGGCCTCAACGCCGCGCTGTTCGACGTCGAGCGCATCGAGGTCCTTCGTGGTCCTCAAGGAACGCTTTTCGGTCGCAACACCGAAGGCGGCGCGCTGAGCATCGTCACCGCCGCCCCAACCGGGGTATTCTCCGGGAGGGTCCTCGCCGGTGTCGGCAATTACGGCGGACGCGAGGGAGAGATGCACATCAATCTCCCGTCATTCGCCAATATCGCGATCAAGGTGGATGCGGTTTACCAGCACCAGGATCCGACCACCAGGAACCCGGCGTCAGGCCAATATGGCTGGAACTATTACAACCGGGTCGGCGGGCGGGTCGCGGCCCGTTGGAAGCCGGTCGATGGGCTGACCGTGGATCTCGCCTACGATCAGGCAAAGGACGAGAACACGCCCTTCTACAGCCAGCTGATCGACTATAACCCGCTTGGCCGGACGGTAGGCCAATATGTGCTCAATCCCACCACCAACCGCTATGTGCTGGTAGCCCCGGGCACTCCGGCCGGAACGTTCACCGCCTGCACCAGCTGCATCGCACCCTTGTCACCGCTGGTGCAGGTCAGCGGCGACCACCGCATGTCGGAAGCCGATCTGGGCGTCATCCAGCAGCCGAGCGTCGACCAGACGCACGGCTTTACCGGCGCGATCCGCTACAAGCTGACGCCCGGCCTCGAACTTCGCTCGATCACCGCATGGCGCGGCGTCGAGACCCACCAGTGGGACGGTTCGGCCGGTGCCCACCGCAGCGCGTTCGTGCCGAACGGTCAATTCGGCCGCTACAGCCTGTCGGAACTGTTCCAGCATCAGTTCAGTCAGGAATTCCAGATCGTCGGCAGCCTGCCGCAGCTCGATTACGTGCTCGGCGCCAACTACTTCAACGAGCATGTCTCGGAAGCGGCCGCCACTCCGAACCCGCAACAGTGGAACGCCACTGGCACGGCCTACACCTTCGTCAACCAGGTCGCGCCCAACCCGCTCGCGCCGATCACGTCCAGCAATCAGGGCTGGGACCGTCGCGACTGGTTCATCCAGCGTGACAGCCAGGCCGTCGGCAAGAGCTGGGGCGTGTTCGGTCAGGCGACCTACACGCCCGCCGGCCTCGACATCCTCCACATCACCGCCGGTGGCCGCTACTCGCACGACAAGCGTGACGGCTCACTCTTCGTCCTGAATGGCACGCCGGTTCCCTACCAGCTTCACTACAAGAACGGTCGGTTCGATCCGCTCGCGATCGTCTCTCTGGATGCGGCGCCCAGCGTCAACCTGTACGCCAAATACTCGAGCGGCTTCCGGGCCGGCGGCGCGAATGCCCGTTCGGCGACGTTCCGGGCCTTCGACCCTGAGTCGGTCAAAGCTTATGAGGTCGGCGCCAAGGCCGACTTCTTCGATCATCGAGCCCGGCTCAACGTCGCGGCTTACCTGATGAACCGCAAGAACACGCAGATCGACTTCGACTTCGTCGACACCACTCAGTTCCTGCCGAACGGCACGCCCAGCCCGACTTTCAACCTCCACACGGAGGAAACGGTCAACGTTCCGGGCAAGTCGAAGATCAAGGGGGTTGAGGTCGAACTCACCGTCAAGCCAGTCGAGGGCGTGACCCTCGGAGCGTCCTACTCCTACACCGACATCAAGGTGCCGGCGACGCCCAACCCGCTGGCAGGTCCGAACTTCGGCCAGATCACGCAGGTGTTCACTGTCTATACCCCGAAGCACGCGGGCTCGGCCTACGCCAATTGGGATCTGCCGCTGACTCCGGGCGACTATCGCGGTGCCAAGGTCCGGCTGCACCTCGACGGCAACTGGGCTGGCCCGCAGTACAGCTTCCAGGCCGAGAACGTGAAGACCGACAAGAGCTTCATCATGAACGGCAGCCTGGCGCTGGCGGATGTTCCGCTCTCGCCGGGGGTCAAGGGCACCTTGAACCTGTGGGCCCGCAACCTGCTCAACGAAGATCACATCTATCGCCGTTCAAACGCCAATGCGGCCGTGATCGGCGACTATGCGAACTTCAATGCGCCGAGGACCTTCGGCCTGCAGGGCATCGTCAGCTTCGCGCCGCCGCCGCCCATGCCGGTGGTCGCTGCCCCGCCGCCGCCGCCACCGCCGTCGCCCCCCGCACCGGCTCCGGCGACCCAGACCTGCGCTGACGGCTCGGTGATCCTGGCGACCGAGGCCTGCCCGTCGCCGCCGCCTCCGCCTCTGCCGCCGCCGCCCGCTCCCGAGCGCGGCTAAGCGAACGGGCTGGGCGCCGGTCCAGCCAACCAGGACAAGGGCTCCGAAGCACCGCTTTGGAGCCCTTTTCATGTACGCCGCGGCTTGTGCCCGGCTGCAATTGATCTGCATCATTCATTGTCGCGCCACATGCCGGCCACTATTTCCCACTATGTCCTTTCTCCAAGGACCCGGGATTTCACATGACCAACGCGACACTCAGCACTGGCGGCTTCGCCCGCGCCACCGACAGCGTTTCGGGCGCGCGCCGCTCCGTGCCCGCCGACGACAAGGCGATGCTCAAGGCAGCCGCCAACCTGACGCGCGATCTCAACACGCCGGACGCGCGGATCTACTGGGCCGACCTGATCGGCTCCGCTCTGCTGGGCTATCTGACGCTGGCCGGTGCCCTCATTGCGCATGGGTGGGAAGCATGGGCCAGCGGCCTCGTCGCCATTCTCGCGCTCTATCGCGCCGGCAGCTTCATTCACGAAGTCAGCCATATCAAGCACAGCCAGCTGCCCGGCTTCCGCACCGCCTGGAATGCCGTCGTCGGCGTGCCGCTACTGGCGCCCTCATTCCTGTACGAAGGCGTCCACAACCAGCATCACGCCAAGACTTATTACGGCACGGTCGACGATCCTGAATATCTGCCGCTTGCGCTGATGAAGCCCTGGACCCTGCCGGTCTTCCTCATCGTCGCCGCGCTCGCGCCGATCGGAATGCTGATCCGCTTCGGCATTCTCGCGCCGCTGTCACTGCTCTCGCCGAGGCTCCGCGACCTTGTCGTGGGCCGGCTATCCGGCCTGCAGATCAACCCCGAATTCCGGCGCAAGCGCCCGGAAGGCGACTTCGCGCGCCTGTGGGCCCGGCTCGAGATCGCCAGCAGCATCTGGGCGCTCACCCTCATCGCGCTGGCTGCCACCGGCGTCATTCCGGTCCGCGCTTTCCTGATCGTGCTGGGCGTGATGAGCGGGGTCATGTTCCTGAACCAGGTCCGCACCCTCGTCGCGCACCTGTGGGAGAATGACGGCGAGCCGATGAGCGTCACCGCCCAATATCTCGACAGCGTCAACGTCCCGCCGCCGGGCACCCTCCCGGCGCTGTGGGCGCCGGTTGGCCTGCGCTACCATGCGCTTCACCATCTGCTTCCGGGCGTGCCCTACCACAATCTGGGGGAGGCACACCGGCGGCTGGCCGCGGCGCTGGACGGCGATAGCGCCTATCATGTGACCAATCATTGCGGTCTGTTCCCGCTGGTCGCGCGGCTTGCCCGCTCGACCATGCGCCACCGCTAGGATCGCATTTCCTACTTCAGCTTGTCGGCCACGTCGTCGAAGCTGGTGAACTGAACACGCTGGCCATTGAGCTCGAACGTCGGGGTGCCCGTCACCCCGGCGCCCTGCGCCTTTTCCAGCGCGGCGTTCACCCACGCCATGCCCTTGGCGTCCGACACACAGCGATCCACCGCGGCGCCGGTCAGCCCGAAGCGCGCGGCCAGCGGCTTCATGCCGGTGACTGCCACCAGCTGACGGTTGAGCTCCGCATCGCCCTTCTGGCCGGCGGCCTCCAGCGCCGTCCGGTCCGCCGCCTGCAGCTTGTCGGTGAAGCCGCGCGTCGCTTGGTAATAGGCATCCACGAACTGGAAGCGCCGGCTCACCGGCACGCAGCGGGCGATCAGCGTGGCGGCGACATCGTGCGGAAAGATGATGAACGGGCGATATTCGAATCGGACCCGCCCGGCCCTCACCGCCTTCATGATCGTGGGCCCGGCCAGCTTGTTGAATTCGGCGCAATGGGGGCAGTTCAGCGCGCCATATTCGACCAGCGTCTTGGGCGCGTTGCGGCGGCCGATCTGCCAGCCGACGGGCGTGTCGTTGACCGGCATCATCGCCGGTGCGGCAGCCGCCGCCATCAGGGTCAGGATCATGATCACTCCTCGGAGCGGACCAGCACGGTCTCGCCAATCAACAGAAACAGCAGGAATGGTGCCCAGGCGGCGAGCAGCGGCGGGTATGCGCCGACATTACCCATCGCCAGGGCGAAATTGTCCGCGACGAAATAGGCAAAGCCCAGCGCCATGCCGATCGCCGCGCGGGCAAGCACCTGGCCCGATCGCGCAAGCCCGAACGCCGCCACCGCGGCCAGCAACGGCATGAGGATCGTCGACAGCGGCTCGGAAATCTTGTGCCACAGGCCCGTCTCGACTGCGTCGGTCTGCCTCCCGGCGGCCCGCAGTTCGGCGATATTGTCCCGCAGCCGACCGAGGCTGCGGGTCTCGGGATCGATCTTGGCCAAGGTAAAGCGGCCCGGCTCGACCCCAACCAGTTCACGCAGAGTGGGCAGCTTGCGGATCATGTTCTGGCCCGAATCGTAGACGGTCACATTCTGCAGCTGCCATGCGCCGGGCACCTGCACCGCACGCTCGGCCTTGATGATGCGCGCGATGCTGTTGCCCTGCCGGTCGTAAAGCCTGACGCCCTGCAGGCGGGTTGCTGCGCCGCGTCCGATCACGAGGTCGGCGCGGACCATGTCATCGCCGTTGGTGACCCACACGTTGCTGGTCACCAGGCTTTCCGGCGGCAATGGCTTGTAGTCGTTGCCGTCCCACGCCGACAGTTCGGCCGTCGCCTTGGTCACCACATATTCGTCGAACGCGAACGAAACGCCGGCCAGCACCACGCTGACCAGGATCAGGGGAGCAATCACCTGATGCGCCGACAGCCCTGCGGCCTTCATTGCGATCACTTCGCTGTTCTGGTTTAGCGTGACGAACACGATCAACGTGCCCAGCAGGAACGAGAAGGGGAAAGCGAAGGCCACGATCTGCGGCAGTCGAAGCGCGACATAGTGCCACACTTCGGCGTTGGTATTGCCGGGCACCGCCAGGATCTTGCTGCTTTCGCTGAGCAGGTTCAGCATCATCAGCACGAGGCTGAGGCTGAACAGCACCGCGATCCCGCGGGTGAGGAACAGCTTGCCGGTATAGAACGCCAGCCGCCTGGACGGGAAGAAGTTGAAGTTGATCATGCCGCCGCCTCGGTCTCGCGCCCGAACTGCGGCAGCAGCCGCCGGATGGACGAGGCGAGCTTGGCGAAGGCACGTTCCAGCGCGCCGATCGGCTGGCCGCCAGGCTTGCTCGACAGGGTCCGATACATCCAGATGATCAGCGCGGCGAACAGGACGAACGGGATCCACAACGCCACTTCAGGGATCAGCCGTCCCTGCGACCCCGCGCCCTGGGCCCATTGATTGATCTTGTGGTAGCTGACCACGATCACGATCCCGATGAAGATGCCGAGCGACGATGACGAGCGCTTGGGCGGGACCGCCAGCGACACCGCCAGCAACGGCAGCAGCAGCATCATCACCACCTCGACCATCCGGAACTGCAAGTTGGCGCGCGCCGCCAGGTTCGCCTGCCCGCTGGTTCCGCCGCCATAAGCGTCGTGCGACAGCTCGGGCAGCGTCTTTTCCTCCACCGAATTGCCCTCGGCGCCGCGGGCGCGGAAGCTGTCCACCCGGGGCAGGGCGATTGGCAGGTCGTAGCTCTGGAACGCCAGGGTGCGTGGCGTGATGAATTTGGGATTGTCCTGGATGAGCTTGCCCCGCTCCAGCCGGAACAGGATGGTGTCGGGGTCGTCGGTCGACAGGAATCGGCCATGCTCGGCGGTGGCGACGACGCTGTTGCCCTTCTTGTCGTCGACCTGGACGAAGATGCCGTGAAGCTGCGTGCCATTCCGCTCCGACCGGTCGATGCGCAGCGTCAGCCGCCGCGACAGGGTGTTGAACTCCCCGACCTTGAGGCTCGCCCCCAGCGCGCCCGACCGCAAGTCGAAGCGCAGGCGCTCATAGCCATAATGTGTCCAGGGCTGCAGCCAGCCGACAATGAACAGGTTCAGCAGCAGCAGGCCGACCGCATAGGCATAAGGCACCCTCAGCAGCCGCCCGAACCCCGCGCCGATCCCGCGCAGGGCATCCAGCTCGCTGCTGGTCGCCAGCTTGCGAAAGGCGAGCAGGATGCCGAGCAGCAGGCCAATCGGGATCCCCAGCGCGAAATATTCCGGAAGCAGGTTGGCAAGCATCCGCCACACCACGCTGACCGGCCCGCCCGCGTTCACCACGAAGTCGAACAAGCGCAGCATCTTGTCGAGGACGAGCAGCATGGCGGCGAGCAGCAGCGTGCCGAGCAGCGGTACCGCCACCGAACGGCTGATGTAGCGATCAATCAGGGACATTCGCTGCGCACGCCGTTTATCTGCCTGGCACCATTATTTGGCCGCAAAGCCGCGCCATAACGGCATTGTTGGTCTGGGGCTATTCCCGGCCGCGTCTGAATGCCAGCTTATCATGCACGCACGAGACAAGGGTAAGAGCAGCTCGCGGCACCCGATTTCGGGTCGCATGATCGTGCGCGCCGGATGTGGGTGGGCGGAGTAGATATGGCTGTCCGCATCGCCCTCCTGTCCAACCCCAAGTCGACCGGCAACCTCAGCAAGCTGCCGCGCATCCGCGCCTTCTGCGCCGAGCATCCCGACATCTTCCATTACGAGGTCGAGCAGGCCAGCCAGATCGGTGAGGCGATGAAGACCATTGCCCGGGTCCGGCCCTGCCTGCTGGTCATCAACGGCGGCGATGGCACTGTCCAGGCCGCCCTCACCGAACTGCACAATGGTGGCCACTTCGGCACGGATGTTCCGCCCGTCGCGGTGCTGCCCAACGGCAAGACCAACCTCATCGCTCTCGACCTCGGCGCGCACGGCGATCCGGTAGTCGCGCTCGGCCGGCTCCTTGAAATTGCGCGCAACGATCTTGCGGGCCACGTCGTGGCGCGCGAGCTCATCGCCCTTCGCTGCGGCACCGGCGAGCAGCGTCCGGTGATCGGAATGTTCCTGGGCGGCGCCGGCCTGGCCGACACCATGCTCTACTGCCGCAACCGCATCTACCCGCTGGGTCTGCCCAATGGGATCAGCCACGGCATCACGGCTGCCGCCGTCATCTTCCGGGCCTTGTTCGGTCTCAAGGCAGGCTTTCTCCCGCCCGAGCCCTCGCCGCTCCAGGTGTCGGTCTCGCGCGACGGCAAGATCAGCGGCCGCTTCGCGCTGCTGGCGGTCACCACGCTCGAAAAGTTGCTGCTCGGCACCGGCATGCGCACCGAGGGTGCCGGCCGGCTCAAGCTGCTGGCGATCGAGCAGCGCCCTGCGTCCATGCTTCGCGGCATCTTCGCAATGCTTTCCAGCACCCTCGTCAAGGGCAAGCTAAGGGGCGTCCATGTTGAGCAGGCGGACGAGATTCAGATCGACGGCGATCGCTCCAGCGTCATCCTCGATGGCGAGACCTTCGAGGCGCGCACCGGTCGCCCCATCCACCTCAGCCGGGCGCAGCCGCTCTCCTTCGTCCGGCTCGCCGCCTGATTCCTTGAGCCAGCTGTTCGAACTGGTTCGGGCCGAGCTCGAACAGCCGGTCGACCCGCGCGTGTCCGCCATGGCCGCGGCGATTGCCGGGCGGCACGGCAAGGCTGCCCGCGCCGTGCTCTTTTACGGCTCGTGCCTGCGGGAAAGTCAGCTCGATGGGCTGATGCTCGACTTCTACCTGATCGTGTCGGACTATCGCGCGGCCTACGACCGGCGCTGGCTGGCGACCGCTAACCGGCTGATCCCGCCCAACGTCTTTCCGTTCGAGCATGACGGCCTCACCGCCAAATATGCGGTGCTGAGCGAGGCCGACTTCCACCGCCTCAACGGCCCGGAAACCCGCAATCCGTCCGTCTGGGCGCGCTTTGCCCAGCCTTCGCGCCTCGTATGGTCTTCCGACGTCGCCGCGGCCGGGCGGGCCGTCGCGGCCGTCGCCCGCGCTGCCCCCACCCTGCTCAGCGCCGCGCTGGCCGAATTGCCCAACGACCAGCCGCCGCTGGACCTGTGGCGCGGCGCTTTTGCTCTGACCTACTCGGCTGAGCTCCGGGCCGAGAAGAAGAGCAAGGGCGTGTCGGTCGTTGACGCCGACCGCGCGCGCTACGAGCGGTTCACCGCGCCCGCGCTTGCCGCCGCCCGCGCCGAGGGCCGCCGCCGCCACGCCAGCTGGCGCCGCCGCCGGCTGGAGGGAAAGGCCCTGTCCGTCCTCCGCCTCGCCAAGGCCAGCGCCACCTTCGCCGGCGGCGCCGAATATATCGCATGGAAGATCAATCGCCATGCGGGCACGGACATTGTGCTCAAGCCGTGGCAACGGCGGCATCCCCTGCTGGCCGCGATCAGCCTCGCGCCCAAGCTCCTGCGCAGCAAGGCGATCCGCTAGCTAATCGAGCACCACCCAGGTGGGCGCATGGTCGCTGGCCTTCTCCTCCCCGCGCACCCACTTGTCGACGCCGGCAGCGACCAGCCGATCGGTCGCCGCCGGGCTCAGAAGCAGGTGGTCGATCCGGAAGCCCGCGTCGCGCTGCCAGCAGCCGGCCGTATAGTCCCAGAAGGTCCAGAGCTTATCTTCGCGGGGGTGAAGCGCGCGCAGAGCGTCGGTCCAGCCCTGGAACAGCAGCTTGCGCCACGCGACCCGCGTGTCAGGCTGAAGCAGCGCGTCATGCGCCATCCTCTCCGCCGACCAGACGTCGCGGTCCTCGGCCACGACGTTATAATCTCCCGCCATCACCACCGACCGCTCACTGGTCAGCAGCTCGGCCGCATGGTCGCGCAGCCGCTCCATCCAACGCAGCTTGTAGTCGAACTTCTCGGTTCCGATCGGATTGCCGTTGGGGAGGTAAAGCGACGCGATCACCACGCCGCCGACGTCCGCCTCGATATAGCGGCTGTGGCTGTCGTCGGGATCGCCCGGCAGGCCAACCCGCCGCAATTCCGGAGTCGCGCCCCGGGCCAGGATGGCGACTCCGTTGAAGCCCTTCTGCCCGTGCCAGACGGCGCCATAACCGGCCGCCTCGATGTCCCCCACGGGCAGCGCTTCGTCGGCGCATTTGAGCTCCTGCAGGCAGGCGACGTCCGGCTGCTCACGCTGCAGCCACTCGATCAGGCGCGGCAGCCGGGCGCGGATGCCGTTGATGTTGAACGTCGCGATCTTCATGGGGCCGGCTTAGCCAAGCCTGTTCAGCATTGCGAGCGCAGCGCAGCTAGACCGAGAAGCTGCTTCCGCACCCGCACCCGCTGGCCGCGTTGGGGTTGAGTACCTTGAACGCCGATCCGCCAAGGTCCTCAACGAAATCGACCTCGCTTCCATCGAGCAAACCCAGGCTCACACTATCGACCACCAATTTGACGCCCTCCGTCTCGGCCACGGTATCGTCGGCCTCGACGCTCTCGGCCAAGCCGAACTTATAGGAGAAACCGGCACAACCGCCGCCATCGACCGAGAGCCGCAGAACCGCGGGCTTGGCTTGGCGCTCGGCAATCCAGGCGACACGCTTCGCGGCGGAAGGGGTAAGGGTCAGGCTGGTCACGGTGGCGAGATAAGAAGCCTCGCCCGGGCTCACAAGCTTAGCGGGCGCGGCTGTTGGCCGGTCCGCCCAGAGCGACCTGGTCCATCGACGAGCCGCCGCCGCTGCTGCGCAGGGCCATGATGTAGTCGGTCGACTTCATGAAGGGGATCGGGTTGACCGCACGGCCGTCGATCCGGACTTCATAGTGAAGGTGACTGCCGGTGGAGCGGCCGGTCGAACCCATGCGGGCGATGAGGTCGCCGCGCTTCACTCGCTGGCCGTCGTGCACGAGCACTTGGCTCAAGTGGCCGTAGCGGGTCTCGATGCCGCGGCCGTGGTCGATCTTGATGAGGTTGCCGTAGCCGCCGTTGTTCCAGCCGGCCGTCTCGACCGTTCCGTCGGCGGTGGCATAGATTGGCGTCCCGATCGGCCCGGCCAGGTCGATCCCAGCGTGCATCGCCGCGCGGCCCTGGAACGGGTCGGAGCGGACGCCATAGCTGGAGGTAAAGGCGGCGGTCCGGACCGGCTTGTCACTCGGCACCGCGAACACGCCGTCCTGCAAGGTGTCGAGGCGCTTCCAGCTGGTAAACAGCGCCTTGAACGTCGGGTCGGCCCCGCCCCGCAGGGAGTCCAGCGGGCCACCGCGGCCTTCGGCGCCCACGCGCGCCGGCGTGAGGCCAAGCTTCTTCAACTCGCCGGCGGTGACCTGGTAGCGGACGTCCAGCGCCTTGGCGACGAGTGCCGCCTGCTCGGCCTGCAGGCTCTCGAGCTTGGCAAGCTCACCTTTCACGGCCGGCCCCGCAGCCTTGGTCACGGTGGCGAGCAAGGCCGGATCGACATTGCGACCGACCAGCAACGCCTCGATCACGGCCTGCCGCTGCTCGATCAGCCGGGCGCGGGCTTCGATCGTGCTCGACGGCGCCGACGGCGAGGCGGCGATCACGGCCGGCTTGGCACTCATCAGGCGGGTGGTGGCGAACGCCGACCAACCCACCAGCAATGCTGCAAGGGCAAGAAGGATCAACTGGAACGGAGCGGAAAGGCGAATACGACGGAGGCGGGCACCATCATGGACGAACAGGTCGCGGCTGCGCAGCAGTCCGTTCGTCATCGTCAGGGCATGCGCCATCGGCTCGTTCGCTCCACGTCTCGACAGTTTCGGACCACGCCCGATCTGGCGCAGTCCGTGGCTGCAATACTAAGGTTCGGGAGCTCCCCAGCCCCGTCGCCGCACGCCCGGATTGCCCCTCCGGCCATGTTGCAATCGGGAAAAGACCTAGGTTGGTTAAGCAATTCAACCTTTGTTGCCGCTCCACGGGACGAGTTGCGACGGTTCAGCGACGAAACGATGATTGGTGCTGATCTTTGTTTCGGGTGGCGGTTTCATCCGCCGACTTCTCCACAGCTTAGCTCCGATTCGATTTTTCCGGCTTGCGCCCGTCGCAATGCTCGCTACAGCCGCCGACGGGCCACGCCGTCCCAACGCGGCGCGTGCTCTCTGCAAGGAGAGTTTTGTGATGACGACCCCAATGCCCGACGTGCGTCCCGCGCGTCCGTTCTTCTCCTCCGGTCCTTGCGCCAAGCCGCCGGGCTGGAATCCCGACAAACTCGCTGTTCACAGCCTCGGCCGCTCGCATCGCAGCAAGCTGGGCAAGCAGCGCCTTAGCTATTGCATCGACCTGATGCGTGAGCTTCTGCAGCTTCCCGACACTCACCGCATCGGCATCGTTCCCGGCTCCGACACCGGCGCCTTCGAGATGGCGATGTGGACCATGCTCGGGGCACGCGGCGTCACCACTTTAGCCTGGGAAAGCTTCGGCGAGGGCTGGGTCACCGACGCGGTCAAGCAGCTGAAGCTCGATCCCACCGTCATCCGTGCCAACTATGGCCAACTGCCCGACCTCACCCAGGTCGACTGGTCCAATGACGTCCTGTTCACCTGGAACGGGACCACCAGCGGCGTCCGAGTGCCCGATGGCGACTGGATCGCGGCCGATCGCGAGGGCCTGAGCTTCGCCGACGCGACCAGCGCGGTCTTCGCCTACGACATTCCCTGGGAAAAGGTCGATGTCGCCACCTTCAGCTGGCAGAAGGTGCTCGGCGGCGAAGGCGCGCACGGGGTTCTGATCCTGGGGCCCCGAGCGGTCGAGCGGCTGGAGAGCTACACTCCCGCTTGGCCCCTGCCCAAGCTGTTCCGTCTCGTCTCCAAGGGCAAGCTCAGCGAAGGCATCTTCAAGGGCGAGACCATCAACACGCCCTCCATGCTGGCCGTGGAAGACGCGATCTTCAGCCTCGAATGGGCCAGGGGCATCGGTGGTCTCGCTGGAATGATCGCGCGCACCCAGGCCAACGCCGCCGCGCTCGACCGTATCGTCGAACAGCGCGACTGGCTCCACCACCTGGCCGCCGACCCGGCCTGCCGGTCGACGACCAGCGTCTGCCTGACCCTGGACAACGCCGACGAGGCCCGGATCAAGGCGATGACCGCGTTGCTCGAGAAGGAGGGCGCGGCCTTCGACATCGCCGGGTACCGCGACGCCCCGCCTGGCCTGCGTATCTGGTGCGGCGCCACGGTCGACGCCGCGGATATCGAGGCGCTCGGCCCCTGGCTCGACTGGGCCTGGGCGCAAACCTCCGCCTGATCCGCGTGCGCTCCCGCGAAGGCGGGTGCCCCATCCTTCTTAAGAACCCCTAGGCTCCCGCCTTCGCGCGAGCACAGCCCCAGGACCAAGCTCCATGACCCAACCCAAAGTTCTCATCTCCGACAAGATGGACCCGAAGGCCGCCGCCATCTTCCGCGAGCGCGGGATCCAGGTGGATGAAATCACCGGCAAGACGCCTGACGAACTCGCCGCCATCATCGGCGACTATGACGGGCTCGCCATCCGCAGCTCGACCAAGGTCACGCCCAAGATCCTGGCGGCCGCAACCAGGCTCAAGGTGGTCGGCCGGGCTGGAATCGGGGTCGACAATGTCGATATCCCCGCTGCCACCGCGCGCGGCGTGGTCGTGATGAACACCCCCTTCGGCAATTCCATCACCACCGCCGAGCATGCCATCGCCCTGATGTTCGCTCTCGCCCGCCAGCTGCCCGAGGCCGACGCCTCCACCCAGGCCGGCAAGTGGGAAAAGAACCGCTTCATGGGCGTGGAGCTGACGGCCAAGACCCTCGGCCTGATCGGCGCCGGCAACATCGGCTCCATCGTCGCCAGCCGGGCGCTCGGCCTTAAGATGAAGGTCATCGCCTTCGATCCCTTCCTCACCCCCGAGCGTGCGCTCGAAATGGGGGTCGAGAAGGTCGAACTCGACGACCTGCTCCGCCGCGCCGACTTCATCACCCTTCACACGCCGCTGACCGACCAGACCCGCAACATTCTCAGCCGCGAGGCACTGGCCAAGACCAAGCACGGCGTCCGAATCATCAACTGCGCGCGCGGCGGCCTGATCGACGAAGCCGCGCTCAAGGACGCGCTCGACAGCGGCCAGGTCGCCGGCGCGGCGCTCGACGTGTTCGAGACGGAGCCCGCCACCGCTTCGCCCCTGTTCGGCACGCCCGGCTTCATCTCGACGCCGCACCTCGGCGCCTCGACCAGCGAAGCGCAGGTCAACGTCGCCATCCAGGTGGCCGAGCAGATGAGCGACTTCCTGATCGCGGGCGGCGTCACCAACGCCATCAACATGCCCTCGCTCAGCGCCGAGGAAGCGCCGCGCCTGAAGCCATACATGACGCTGGCCGAGAAGCTGGGCCGGCTGGTCGGCCAGGTGCTTGGGGACACGGTCCGGAGCGTCGCCATTGAAGTGGAGGGCGCGGCCGCCGAACTGAACCAGAAGCCGATCACCGGCGCCGTGCTCGCCGGCCTGATGGGTACCTACAGCCAGACGGTGAACATGGTGAACGCGCCGTTCCTCGCGAAGGAACGCGGGCTCGACGTGCGCGAGGTCAGGCACGAGCGCGAGGGCGACTATCATACCCTCGTTCGCGTGACGGTCGGCACCGACGCCGGCGAGCGGACCGTCGCGGGCACCCTGTTCGGCAACAGCGGGCCGCGCCTGGTCGACATCTTCGGCGTTCCGGTCGAGGCCGAGCTCAGCGGTGCGATGCTCTACATCGTCAACAACGACGCGCCCGGCTTCATCGGCAAGCTCGGCACGACGCTGGGCAGCGCGGGCCTCAACATCGCGACCTTCAACCTGGGGCGCCGCGCCGCTGGCGGTGAAGCGGTGGCGCTGGTCGCCGTTGACGAGCCGGTACCCGCGCCCGTGGTGCAGCAGCTGTGCGCGCTGGAAGGCGTTCGCGAGGTGGTGCCGCTGACGTTTTGAGAGCCGTTCGGACGGGCAGAGTTGGTCGTTGAAGTGATTCCGCGGCCGACCTAAGCGCCGTCGATGGAAGAGACCGCCATGGATATCACCGGCCGAACCTTTACCGCCAAGGAGGTCGTTGCAGCCCTGTATCGCGCTGCGCTTGGCAGGGATGCCGATGCGTCTGGCCTTGCCTACTTCAGCGACATGCTGGCTCGAGCAAGCAACGAGCCGGCGTTCGTCGCCGACTATTTGTTTCAGTCGCCAGAGCGCAAGAGTTTGAGCGCATCGGGCCTTTCCGACCACACCCAGTTCGGAGAGCTGAAGCTGTTACTGCGGCACCTGGTCAGGTCGGGCTCCCGTCACCAGCTCATTGTCGACGTCGGCGCGCGGGGCAGGGAGCGGTCGAACTCCTTCGACCTGCTTTCCGACTTCGGCTGGCGGGGGCTGCTGGTCGAGGCCAATCCGCAGCTGATCGATGGGATCAACGCCGAATTCCAGGGTCTGGATTACGCGCTGGAGAGTTGTGCCGTCGGGCCGGTGGAAGGCACGCTGCCCTTCTACATCGGCGCCAATGACGATGTGTCGTCCCTCAAGCGCTCGGCCGCGGCCGGGTGGGGCGAACTGAAGGGAGAGATTGAGGTTCCCGTCTTCCGACTGGTGTCGCTGCTCGAGAAACACCAGGTACCCGCCGACTTCGATCTGCTGAGCCTCGACATCGAAGGGCTGGACGTGGACGTTCTCAACGACCTCATCGACAATTCGCCCTACCGGCCCGCGATCATCATCATCGAAGCATCCTACGGCGGACAGACCAAGCGGCTGGAAGAGGTGAACTGCTCGGAAGCGGTATGCCGCGACTATGAGATCGCCGACACAACCTACGCCAACCTGATCCTCACTCGCCGCCAGTCCGGGAGCTGACGGGCCGCCGTCAGATGTTGCTCTGGTCCGCCGGGACTGCCGCCGGGATGCCGGCCGCCCCTTCCGCCTCGACCGGGCATTCCTCCTCGACGCCCACCCCGTAGCAGGTCATGGACAGCGACCCCATCGCATAGCCGCGGACCATTGCCCGCGCGCCTTCGCCTGCGGCCGCCAGCCCCGCCGTGTAGAGCAACGGCACGAAGTGGTCCGGGGTCGGGACCGCACGCGCGTAATCCGGATGGTCGAGCAGCCGCAGCACCGCTCCGGGATCCTCCACCAATTGCTGCTCGGTCGCCTCGTCGAACCGCTGGTTCCAGTCGAACGCGTGCGTGGGATCGCGCCACTGCACCTCGCGCAGGTTATGCACCACATTGCCGCTCGACAGGATCATCACGCCCCGCTCGCGCAATCCGGCCAGCTTCGCGCCAAGCTCCAGGTGATAGTCCAGCGGCTTCAGCGCGTTGATCGACAATTGAACCACCGGCACGTCCGCCTCCGGATAAAGGTGCGCCAGCACGCTCCACGTTCCATGGTCCAGCCCCCACTGGTCGTGATCCAGCCCGACCCACGTCGGCTTGACCTCCTCGGCCACCTCCGCCGCCAACTCCGGCAGGCCGGGCGCCGGATAGTCGAATTCGTTGAGGGCCGGTGGGAAGCCATAGAAGTCGTGGATCGTCCGGGGACGCGCCATCGCGGTCACTGCCGTCGCACCGATGAACCAGTGCGCCGAGACCACCAGCACCGCCCTCGGGCGCGGCAGCTCGCGCCCCATCCCGGCCCAAGCGCGGGTGAAACCGTTGCTCTCCAGCGTGTTCATCGGGCTTCCATGACCGATGAACAGGGCGGGCGTGCGATCGGACTGGGTCATGTCGGCTCCTGGAGACTCGAACGACGCCGTCCTAGCACGCTGGCGGGAGTTCGGCCTGCTCCATACCCTGCAGCGGTTGGTGCAGACCCCGTTTCCGCAGCGTGCTTGACCAACTGTTAACACCTTGCCGCCACGGTCTCAGCAAAGAGGGGACGAAAGCTTTCATGCCAACCGCCGTACAGACCGCCCTGCCCCTGGAGAGCGACAATCGACGCTATGCGTCCCGTCGTGCGCTTCGGCTCGGCTCCACGCTGACGGACTCCGGGGTCGAGGTACTGATCCACGACCTCTCGCCAACCGGCCTGCTGATAGAGACCGCTCAGTCGCTCGCCGCCGGAGAGACGCTGTTCGTCGATCTGCCAGAACGCGGGCCCACGGCGGCGACCGTGGTGTGGAGCGGAGGCAACTTCCATGGCTGCGCGTTCGAGCTGAGCATCCCCGCCGCCGCCGTCAGTGCGGCCCTGCTACGCAGCCCGGCTCTTGCCCGCAAGCAGGCGCCGGACGGGCAAATGGACGTTGCGCAGTTGCAGGCACTTGCCGCCGAGGCCGACTCCTTTCAGCCGGCAGACGAGCGTTATTCGCTGCGCACTCGCGGCCTGGTGCTCGTCGCGCTCCTCGGCCTGAGCTGGGGCGCGATCGCCTGGGCGGTCTCCGCCATCCTCTGACCCGCTCGGCGGGCACTCAGCGGAGGCCCGCGAGGAAGCGATCGACCACGACCGTGCTGGGATCGCCGGCATCGCCCAGTTCGCGGTTCAGGGTCATGTGCGTCTTGGCTGGCTGCGGCACCACCTGCACGGTGGCACCCGCCGCCTTCAGCTTGGCGGCCAGTTCCTGGCTCTGCGCGACTGAATCAGCTCGCCGCTCAACCGGCAGGATCAGCCAGTTCGAGGCATTGGGTGCTGCCGCATGGCGGGTGGGCGACAGCGCCTCCTGCCGCGCCCGATCGCTTCCGAACGCCTGCACGTACATGCTCTGAACGGGATTGCGGGGCGCCGCCATTTGCTGCGCCACGTCATAGCCAGCGCCGTCCAGCAGCACGACGCCCTGCACCGCCGACAGCGGCACGCCAGCGGCCTTCAGGTAGGTTGGGTCGGTCCCGACCAGCGCCGCCAGATGTGCTCCGGCGCTATGCCCCATCAGCACGATGCGGTCGGGATCGACGTCCGGCTGCCGCCGCGCCCAGGCGATGGCGCTGGCGACGTCCTGCGCCTGCTGCTCGACCGTCGCCTGCGGCACCAGCCGATAGTTGGCACTGGCAAAGGCCCAGCCCTCACCCACGAAATGCGCGCCCTTCTTGCCGGCATCCATTCGCTTGTCGCCGATCGACCAGCCGCCGCCATGGACGAAGAGCACAAGCGGCGCCTTTCGCACTCCCGGGGGTGCCACCCAGTCCACCTTCTGCAGCGGGTCCGGGCCATAGGCGTCCTCGCGCCACCCGGCCGGCAAGGCACCGGCCCTGCTCGCCGCCCGCGCACTGATTGCCTTGCGGCAGCTGTCCGGCATCCCCTGCATGGCGCCCAACACGCACAGTTGTCGGTCCGCGCTCAGCAGGCACTGCCGCAGCGCCGTCGTCCGGCATTCGGAGGGCAATTGCTGCGCCAGCACGCCATGCCCCGCCACCAGCGCACTTGCCGCCAGCAGTCCAAGCCCCAGCCCGGTTCGGCTGATCCCCATTGTTCGTCTCCAACTGGACGTTGCGGGCGGCAATCAATAGGAGCGCCGCTGAACCGCGACTGATCGCGCCGTTCAGCCAAACAGCAGGATTGTTTCGGATGGGTAACGTCACCGTCATCGGCGGGCAGTGGGGCGACGAGGGCAAGGGCAAGATCGTCGACTGGCTCGCCAGCCGGGCCGACCTGGTCGTGCGCTTTCAGGGTGGCCACAACGCGGGCCACACGCTGGTCGTCGGGGGCGAGGTCTACAAGCTTTCGCTGCTCCCGTCCGGCATCGTGCGGGGCACGCCGTCCATCATCGGCAACGGCGTGGTGCTCGACCCCTGGGCGCTGCGCGACGAGGTGGAGCGGATCCGGGCGCAGGGCGTGGCGGTCACGCCCGACGTGCTTCGGCTTGCCGAAACCTGCCCGCTGATCCTCCCTATCCACCGCGACCTCGACGCCCTGCGCGAAGATGCCAGCGGCGCATCGAAGATCGGCACCACCCGCCGCGGCATCGGCCCGGCCTATGAAGACAAGGTCGGCCGCCGCGCGATCCGCGTCTGCGACCTAGCGCACCTGTCCGAGCTTGACCCCTTGCTAGACCGGCTCTGCGCTCACCACGATGCGCTGCGCGCCGGCTTCGGCCAGCCGCCGGTCGATCGCGCCGCGCTCAAGGCGGACTTGGCCGAGATCGCCGACTTTGTCCTCCAGTTCGCCCGGCCCGTGTGGGTGGACCTCGACGAAGCGCGCGGGCGGGGCCGCCGTATCCTGTTCGAGGGCGCGCAGGGCGTGCTGCTCGACGTCGATCACGGCACCTATCCATTCGTCACCTCGTCCAACACCGTCGCCGGCACCACCGGCAGCGGCAGCGGCACCGGCCCGTCCGCGGCCGGCTTCGTCCTTGGCATCGTCAAGGCCTACACCACCCGCGTCGGCGCCGGGCCCTTCCCGACCGAGCTGTTCGACGAGATCGGTGAGCGTATCGGCGAACGCGGTCGCGAATTCGGCACCGTCACCGGCCGCCGCCGCCGCTGCGGCTGGTTCGACAGCGTTCTCGTCCGTCAGGCGGTGGCGGTCAGCGGCATCACCGGCGTCGCCTTGACCAAGCTCGACGTCCTCGACGGGCTGGACACCATCCGCATCTGCACCGGCTACCGGATCGACGGCCGCGACTTCACCTACCTGCCGCCGCATGCCGCCGATCAGGCGCGGGTCGAGCCGGTCTATGAGGACATGCCCGGCTGGTCCGAAAGCACCGCCGGCGCGCGCAGCTGGGCGGAGCTTCCGGCCCAGGCGATCAAGTACATCCGCCGGGTCGAGGAACTCATCCGCTGCCCGGTCGCGCTCGTCTCCACTTCACCGGAACGCGACGACACGATCCTGGTCAGGGACCCGTTCGCCAGCTGACCGATGACTGGCAAGATGGTCCGCAAGGGCGACCTGCCCACCAAGACCTGCGCGGCCTGCGGACGCCCGTTCGCATGGCGCAAGAAGTGGGCGCGCGACTGGGACCAGGTGCGCTACTGCTCCGATCGCTGCCGCTCGACGGGCAGCGCGACGAGCTGACCTACTCGGCGACCGGGGTCGCGCCCGAATAGGTCCAGCTGGCGATCTTCCAGTCGGGGCCGCTCTTCACCATGACGAAGGTCATGCTGCCCTTGCCGACCATCGCCTTGCCGTTCTGTTTGAAGCGATAAGTGGTCGGAAGCACGACATAAGCGCGGCTCGCGTTTCCATTGGCGGCAAGGGGAGCGCCATGGTCGACCCGCCCGCCAGTGATCCCGCGCGCAGCAGAGTCCTTGGCATAGTCATCCAGCCAGCGCTGGACCGACCGCGCCCCGCCCCACTGGAACGGCGCGAATTCATCGGTGATCAGCGCCCCGTCCGCATGTGCCGCGACAAACGCCGCCGAGTCGCCACCGTTGAACTTGTCGAGGACCGCGCCGACCGCCGCGGCCGCATCATCGGCTGGAGCCGCTGCGGCCGGTGCCGCGGCAAGCAGGAGGAAGACGGAACAGAGGATTGGTGCCATGCGCATGATGAGGGTGCCCCTTGTTCGAGTGGAACGCGCACCTGTGGCCGTCGCCGGACACCATTCATGGCTGCCCCGTGCCACGGGCGAGGTCAATCCCGCGAAACCTGGCAGCCGTCGGCCGTCAGACCGTGGCGATGTCCGGCGCGTCCTCGGCCTTCATGCCGACCACGTTGTAGCCGGCGTCCACATGGTGGATCTCGCCAGTGACGCCACTTGCCAGGTCGCTGAGCAGGTAGAGCCCGGCCCCGCCGACATCCTCGATCGTCACGTTGCGGCGAAGGGGGCTGTTCAGCTCGTTCCACTTGAGGATGTAGCGGAAGTCACCGATGCCGCTCGCCGCCAGTGTCTTGATCGGCCCGGCCGAAATGGCATTGACCCGGATGTTCTCCTTGCCGAGGTCGGCGGCGAGATACTTGGTCGCCGTCTCCAGTCCCGCCTTGGCGACGCCCATCACGTTGTAATGGGGGATGACCTTCTCGGCGCCATAATAGGTCAGTGTCAGCAGCGACCCCCCATTAGGCATCAAACGCGCCGCCCGCTGCGCCACCGCGACGAAGCTGTAGACTGAGATGTTCATGGTCAGGAGGAAGTTGTCGAGGGTGGTGTCGACAAACCGGCCGCGAAGCTCGTTCTTGTCGGAAAAGCCGATCGCGTGAACCAGGAAATCGATGGTTCCCCAGTGCTGCTCGATCTCGGCGAACAGCCGGTCGAGTGCCGCCATGTCGCTGACGTCGCAGTCGATCAGGAAGGGCTCGTGGCCCAACTGCGCCGCCAGCGGGCGGACCCGCTTCTCCAAGGCCTCGCCCTGGTAGGAAAACGCCATTTCGGCACCATGGTCGGCCAGCTGGCGGGCGATTCCCCACGCCAGCGAGCGATCGTTGGCGAGGCCCATGATCAGCCCGCGTTTACCCTGCATCAATCCCGTCATGTGGAAGGCCCGTCCCCTTTGTCCGTCAACATCACCTTGTCCGCGAGCGCTTCGAGCGGCTCTGGTCCGGCACTGGGTTCCTCTACCGGCAGCTGGTCGGCAAAGGGTCCAGAATAACGCTCGCCCTCTAGCGCCACTGCCTCCGTTTCGGCCAGTGCCGCGTTTAATTCGGCGCCCATCACGACGCCGAGGCCGATGACGAAGAAGAACAGGAGGGCGATCATCACGCCCGCCAGGCTGCCGTAAGTCAGGCTGTAGCCTCCGACCAAGCGCATCGCCTGGGGCAGCAACTCGGCCGTGGCGAGCCACCACAAGGTTACCAGCAAGGCGCCCGGCCATTTGCGGCATTCGATCCGGCGATAGCGGCGCGGGGTCAGCACCACGAAGATCACGTAGATGGAAACGTAGAGCGCACCCGCCGGGATCATCTTGTAGAAAGAAAATGAGCCGATGAGGGGCGCCAGCCGGGGAAAGACGTGAAGGATCAGCGCCTCGATTGAACTCAGCGCCACCGACGCTGCGAAGGCGGTCATCAGCAGCAGCACGGACCCCAGGATGAAGCCGATGGAGATCAGCCGATATTCCCAGAACGGCGCGTTATACTTCACGCCATAGGCGCGGCGCAGGATATCGCGAAGGGTCTCGATAAAGCTGGCGGCGGTCCACAGCCCGACGATCCCGCCGAACCACAGCAGCGGCCCGGTTCGTGCGGTGAGGACTTCCTGCACGGGTCCGACCAGCAACTTGCGGATATCGGGCGGCACCTGCAGCAACACGACGTTGACGGTGCGCATGGCATCCTCGCTCCGCCCCAGCAGGGAGGCGAGCGCGGCGGCAGTGATGAAGAAGGGGAACATCGCCACCAGGGACAGGTAGGCAAGGTTGCCGGCGTGAATGAAGCCGTCGCTGTAGACGCCGACCAGCACGCGCTTGATGATCTCAAATGGGCGCTGCCCCGGACGAAGGCGGTCGACGACGCTAGTCCCGAACCGCGCCTGGAGGCTCGCGAGACGCTTGCGCCGGGCTTCCGGCGATTCGGGTGACAGGCCCAGCACGGCGGTAGGCTAGACGCCCAGCCCAGCCCGCGGGTTGCCGCCGCCGTCCCACTCACTGGCGAAGCGCTCCAGCGCCGCGTCACCGGACGGCAGGTCGATGCTGAGCGTCACGAGCTGGTCGCCGCGCACGCCATTGCGTCCGGAGAACCCGCGTCCCTTGATCCGCAGCACCTTGCCCGAGCTGGCACCTTTGGGGACGGTCAGCATGACTGGCCCGTCGGCGGTCGGCACCTTCACCTTCGCGCCAAGCACCGCTTCCTTCAGCGTCACTGGCAGGGTCACCCTGACGTCATCTCCGTCGCGAGTGAAGAAGCGATGGGGCTCGATCGCGATGGTGATGATCGCATCCCCGTTGCCGCCCGTCCCGGGCTCCCCGCGGCCGGCCAGGCGGATTCTGGTGCCGTCCTCGACTCCGGCGGGCAGCTTGAGGTCAATTGCCTTGCCGTCCCGCAAGGTGATGCGCTGGGGCGTTTGCGTTGCGGCATCGGTGAAAGGCACAGTCAGCCGGTAGGCGACGTCGGGTCCCTTCTGCGGAGCGGAGCGCCGGCCGAACCCGCCAAAGCCCCCGCCCGCGCCGGCACGGCCGCCGCCGCCGCCGCCACGATTGAAGATGCCTTCGAACAGATCCGACAGATCAACGCCCTCGGCGTCGCCAAAGCCCTCGAACCCGCCGGCACCCGGCCGCGCTCCGGCATAGCCGCTGCCGGCCCCGCCACCGAACCCGCCGCCGAACGGCATCTTGGGATTACCATCCTCATCGATCTCGCCACGGTCGTAACGCGCCCTTTTGTCCTTGTCGGACAGGAGGTCGTAGGCAGAGGTCACCTGCGAGAAGCGCTCGGCCGCCTTGGGATTATCCTTGTTGGCGTCGGGATGAAGTTGCTTGGCGAGGCTGCGATAGGCCTTCTTGATCTCGGCTTCGCTGGCGCCGCGCTTGATCCCAAGCCGTGCGTAGAGGTCCATGGGTCGGTGTCTTAGGCGGAAACAACAGTGCCGCGCTAGGTAGTTCGCCGTGCTTGCCTCGCAAGGTCCGGCACGCCTAGAGCCGCCGGCATGGCCGAGGACCCCTTCCAACTGTTCGAAAGCTGGTTCGCGCAAGCGGAAGCAAGCGAGCCCAACGACCCCGACGCGATGGCGCTTGCGACCTCCACGCCCAACGGTCGGCCCTCCGTCCGGATGGTGCTGATGCGGCTGCATGGACCGCAGGGTTTCGGCTTCTTCACCAACCTTGAAAGCCGCAAGGGCGAAGAGATCGCCGCCAATCGGCAGGCGGCGCTCTGCATCCACTGGAAGTCGCTGCGCAAGCAGGTCCGTGCCGAAGGCCGGCTTGAGCAGGTCAGCGATGCCGATGCGGATGCTTATTTCGCCAGCCGCTCGCGCAGCAGTCGAATCGGCGCCTGGGCGAGTGACCAGTCCCGCCCACTCGACAGCCGCGCCACCTTCCTCAACCGGATCGAGCAGGAAA
Source organism: Sphingomonas sp. KRR8 (assembly GCF_023559245.1). Taxonomy (NCBI): domain Bacteria; kingdom Pseudomonadati; phylum Pseudomonadota; class Alphaproteobacteria; order Sphingomonadales; family Sphingomonadaceae; genus Sphingomonas; species Sphingomonas sp. KRR8. The sequence continues at coordinate 2,481,361 of NZ_CP097462.1, read as the reverse complement.
AGGCGCGGGTCGGCGAGGGGGAGGTTCCGCGTCCTCCCCACTGGTCGGGCTTCCGTCTGGTGCCTGAGCGCATCGAATTCTGGGAAGATGGCGAGTTCCGGCTGCACCATCGCCGCTTGTTCACCCGCCGCGCCGACGGCGGCTGGGACGAAGGCCTGCTCTATCCATGAGGGTGACGGGCGCGGAGCGCGCGAAGTTGTCCACCCGGGCGGCGCTGGCGAGCGTGGCGATGGCAGGTTTCCTGCTGCTGGCGAAAAGCTGGGCGGCGATCGCGACCGACTCCACCGCCATGCTCGGCAGCCTGGCCGACACCGCGCTTGACCTGGTCGCAAGCCTGGTGACGCTGGCCGGCGTACGCATCGCCGCGATCCCGGCCGACCATGACCATCGGTTCGGTCACGGCAAGGCCGAGGCCCTTGTGGCCCTTGCCCAGGTCGTACTGATTTCCGTCAGTGCGGTCGGGATCGCCTGGCGCGCCGTCGACCGCCTGATCCACCACGCACCCACTGAGAATGCGGAGTTGGGGGTGGGCGTATCGGTGCTGGCGATGGCCGCGACCGTGCTTCTGCTGACCTACCAGAAGCGCGTGATCGGCCGGACCGGCTCAATCGCGATCCAGACCGACAACCTTCATTACAAGTCCGACCTGTTCCTCAACGCCGCGGTGATCGCGGCGCTGGTGCTCGATCAGTGGCTCGGCCTGTCGGGCGCCGACGCGCTGTTCGGGATCGGCATCGCTCTCTGGCTGCTGTGGGGCGCATGGTCGGCGGCTGGCGAAAGCGTCAATCAGCTGATGGACGCCGAATGGCCGCTCGCCAAGCGCGAAGCCTTTCTCGCCGCCTGCGCCGAATATCCGGAACTCAAGGGTATTCACGATGTCCGCACCCGCACCTCTGGCGCGCACGACTTCGTGCAATTCCACGTCTGGGTCCCGGAGGAATGGACCGTCCGTGAGGCGCACGATCGGCTCGACCCGATCGAGGAACAGTTGCAGGCCCGCTTCCCCGGCATCGAGATGCTGATGCACCTCGATCCGGAAGGGCATATCGACCGCGAGGGCCTGTTGCCCCACCATCTGACGGAACGCCGATGATCCTTCCCTTCTTCCAGGTCGATGCTTTCGCGCCGACGCCGCTGACCGGCAATCCGGCGGCCATCATGCCGCTGGAGGAATGGCTGCCCGACCTGCTGCTGCAGGCGATCGCCGCCGAGAACAACCTCAGCGAAACCGCCTTCACCGTGCCGCTCGACGGCAAGGACGCCGACTATCATCTGCGCTGGTTCACGCCCGCCGTCGAAGTGGACATGTGCGGTCACGCAACGCTGGCCGCCGGGCATGTGCTGCTGACCGGCGCGCAGGTCCGCTTCCAGACGCGCTCGGGCGTACTGACGGTTGAACGCGATGGTGAGCAGCTGCGCCTGAGCCTGCCGACATCCCGGATCGAAGAGGCGGAGGCTCCTGACGCCTTGAGCGCCCTTGGCGTGTCCGGGACCGTTCACCGAGGCAGCGGCGGGAATGGCGCCATCATCGTCACCCTGGAAGATGAGCTCGCCGTGCGGGCGGTTCGACCCGATTTCGCCGCACTTCGCGCCATTCCGTCGCTGGTCATGGTGACCGCACCGGGCACGGACACCGACATCGCGAGCCGCGTGTTTGCTGCCTATCACGGGATCGACGAAGACCCGGTCACCGGCTCGGCCCATGCGGCCCTGGTGCCTTACTGGGCCGAACGGCTTGGACGGACACGCTTCAGCGCGGCGCAGGTCGGGCCGCGCGGCGGGCTGCTCGATTGCGAACTGGCCGATGACCGCGTGCTGCTATCGGGCCGCTGCTGGACGGTGGTCGAGGGCAGCTTCCAGATCTAGCTGGGCGAAGAAACGTCCAGCGCGTCGATGATCGGCAGCTGGCTCTTGAGCATGCACTCGCGCGCCTCCTCCAGCGTGAACCAGCGCGCTTCGATCACTTCGGGAAAGCGCTCCCGCCGGCCTGAGCGCGGCGGCCATTCCATCTCGAACTCGATGCTCGTGAGCCGCGCCGGATCGAAGTCGCCCTCAACCGTGAAAGCCTCGACCAGCTTTCCGCCGGCCTGGCGAACCGTGCACAGGGGCCTTGGCATGCCGCTGATCGTCATCCCGGTTTCCTCGCAGAATTCGCGCAGTGCAGCCTCAAGCGCACTCTCGCCAGGTTCGATCATCCCCTTGGGGATCATCCACGCCCCGGTCTGCTTGCGCCGCCAATAAGGTCCGCCAGGCTTGACCAGCAGCACCTCGAGCGGCGGCCCGGATCGGTAGAGCAACACCCCCGCGCTGTGCAGCGATCGGCGGGAAGAGCGCTCAGCCATGGCGATGAAACGCTCCGCGTTGGAAAGCGGTCAAGCCGCGCTGGCCATCTCGAAGGGTGCTGCCACCGTCTTCATGATCCACCCGCCGCCGAGCACTCGACTTCCGTCGTAGATGACTGCGGCCTGGCCGGGTGCAACTCCATATTCCGGCTTGGCGAAGCGGATGTGGTCACCAATCAACGTTGCGGCGACTGGCGGCGCCAGAGACCGGACCTTCACGCTGATCTCGCGCTGGTCTTCGCCCAGCCAGTTCAGCTGGTCGATGTGCACTTCCTGTACCGCCAATGCTCGGCGAGGGCCGACCACCAAGCGACGGGTCGCGGGTTCGATCCGGATCACATAGAGCGGTTCGGCCTGCCCACCGATCTCGATCCCGCGCCGCTGACCAACGGTGAAGTGGATCACTCCGGGATGATGCCCGATCACTCGGCCCGTCAAATCGACGATCTCACCCGGGGCGTCCGTCGCCGGGCGCAGCCGCTTGACCAGCCCCGCATAGTCGCCGTCGGGCACGAAGCAGATGTCCTGACTGTCGGGCTTGGCCGCGACCGCCAGTTCCAACTGCGTGGCCTGCTCTCGAACGGCGGACTTGGGCAGGTCACCCAATGGGAAGCGAAGGAAGTCCAGTTGTTCGCGCGTGGTGCCGTATAGGAAATAGCTCTGGTCGCGGCGAGGATCGGCACCGCGGTGCAGCTCGGCCTGTCCGCTGCGAACCAGCCGCCGCACATAATGTCCCGTAGCTAGACAGTCTGCGCCCAGTTCACGCGCGAATGCGATCAGGTCCGTGAACTTTACGCCCTGGTTGCACAGCGAGCAGGGCACGGGAGTACGACCCTGCGCATATTCGTCGGCGAAGCGGTCAATGACGCCCGTCCGAAAACGACTTTCGTAATCCAGCACGTAATGCGGGATGCCAAGCTTCTCGCAGACTTGTGCCGCATCATAGATGTCCTGCCCCGCGCAGCAGCTGCCGCTGCGCTTCACCGCCTCGCCATGATCGTAGAGCTGGAGTGTCACGCCGATCACCTCGGCGCCGGTGCTTGCGGCAAGCCCGGCCACGACCGAACTGTCGACCCCGCCCGACATGGCGACGACGATACGAGCCGCGGAAGCGGGCTTTGACAGGGCGAAATCGATGTTCATGGACGGGCCTTCTTTACGCGAAGTTCACCCTCCTTCGCTAGGGCGGCAGAATGTTAGGTAAGGAAGCCACTCGTTGACCCACCAGCCGAGGAGCTTTGTCCCGGCGATGCCGCTTGGCCGCGATGGTCAGGAGACGCTGGTCCGCTTCCTTGCCGGGCGGGAGACCTCTCCGGCCGAGCAAAGCCATTGGACCGGTGGCTTCGCCGCGGTGGCAGCGTTGCGGTCACGAACCAAAAGCAAGGAGTAAGCGTGACGTTTACCAGCAGATTTCAGCTTTCCTTCAACGGGGCGCCGGTAAACCGCCGGCAGAACCACTAAGCGGGCTTTGAGGAAGTAATGCTAGAAAATCAGAAGTTCCGTCCGCATCAGGTGATCGGCCCGCTTGGCGAGCCGCTGACGCTGGACAAGCTTCCGCCCGCGAGCACCACCCGCTGGGTCGTGCGGCGTAAGGCCGAAGTCGTTGCCGCGGTTGCCGGGGGGCTGCTGACGGTCGACGAGGTATGCCAGCGCTATGGCCTCAGCCTTGAGGAGTTCGCCAGCTGGCAGCGCGCGGTGGACCGCAGTGGCATGCCTGGCCTGCGGGTCACGCGCATCCAGCACTATCGTTCGGTATACGAGCGACAGCAACGCTATTGACATAGTCGTTACGGAACCGTTCCCTCCCCCGGCTGTTGCTGGGGCGGAACAAGATGCACGTGAGTGCGTCTTGTCGCCATAAGGTCCGCAGCAACAAGCGGACGATACAGGAGGGAACGCACATGGGTTTTATTATCTGGCTCGTGGTCGGCGGCATTTGCGGTTGGCTTGCTAGCATTGTCATGCGCACCGACGGTCAGCAGGGCATCCTGCTTAACGTGATCGTCGGCATTATCGGTGCGGCAATTGCCGGCTTCCTGCTCGGCGGTGGCGCCAGCCTGAACAATGGCATCACGCTGCAGAGCTTCCTCTACTCCCTGCTGGGCGCCATCGTCCTGCTCGCGATCGTGAACCTGGTTCGTCGCGGTAGCGTTCGCTAAGCTGCGAAACTGACACACAACAGGAAGGCCGCGCTTCATCATTGAAGCGCGGCCTTCTTGCGTTTAGGCCCCGCCAATGCCCTGGACCTGGTTGCTTCTTCTTGTTGGCGGCGCCGCCATTGGCTGGCTTTCGAGCGTGGTTGGAGCCTTCGAACGGCCGCGCACCATCGTCTTGCTGGTCATCCTTGGAATGGTCGGTGCTGCCTTGGGCGCCCTTCTGATCGCACCACTGTTCGGCACCAAGGTCGACCTGGCGGGCTTTTCCCTGCCGAACCTGCTGATCGGCTTGCTCGGCGCCAACTTCGTACTCGGTGGTGTCATCGTCGCCCGGCGCATCAGGCCGGGCTTGGGTCGATGAAGCCCGCGCTCTAGCGTAGCTCAAAACTCATCTGCAGCGTGACCGAAAGCTGCTGTTCGCCAGGGACGATCGCCGTATCGGATGAGCGTTCGGCCCGCATCGCTGCCATCGGGATCGGACCTTGCGAGGGTGAACCGCCCTCGCTCACCGACACCAGCCGCACCACCTGCATCCCGAGCGTTCGGGCGTAGAGTTCCGCGCGCGCGCGGCCCACCGCAAGAGCTTTCGTCCGCGCTTCGTCGAGCGCGGCTTCGGGCTTGTCGATGGTCAGCGTCGGGCCACTGACCTGGTTCGCCCCTTCCGCGACCAGGGCGTCGATGATCCGACCGGATGCGCGGATGTCCCGGAAGCGGATGCTGAGCTGGTTGGTGGCCTGGTACCCCGTAAGCCGCGGTGGCTGACCGTCCGCATAGACGTAATCAGGATTGAGACTGACGGAACTGGTCTGAATGTCGCGCTCCGCCACTCCGGCGCGGCGCAGGGCGGCCCGAACCCGCTCAATCCGTGCCGCATTCTGCGACAGCGCGTCGACGGCATTGGCCGAGCGGGTCACGACGCCCGTCGCAATGATCGCCACGTCGGGCACTCGCGAGACTTCGCCCGTGGCGGCGATGTCGAGGCGTGTTCCACCGGTGGTTGCAACAGTGGCCAGCGGCTGCGCCTCGGCGGCGAGTGGCAAGGCGGCTGAACTCAGGGCCAGACCGATAAACCAGGCGTACTTCATTTCCTGCCTCCCTTGTGACGTGCTCAATCTGGAGCATCACAAGTGGAGGCAGGATGAACAAGCGAGCTGTCAGAGGCGGCGGCGGCCGACGATCATCCGGTAGATGAAGAGGATGATGAAAGCGCCGACGATCGCGGCGATGAAACCGGCATTCTGACCGGGCTGATAAAGACCAAGGATCTGGCCAAGGAACTTGGCAAGCAGGGCGCCGGCAATGCCGAGCAGGATGGTGATGAGGCAGCCACCCGGATCCTTACCCGGCATCAGCAGCTTCGCAATCGCGCCGGCCAGCAGGCCGATGACGATCGTCCCGATGATCCCATTGTCTCCGATCATTGTCGCTCCCTCACAAAGCCTCGCGGGTCACTCCCGTCGAAGCCAGCCATAGCCGAAATGACGGTTTGCGACACTGGTATAGCCGTTCATCGAAGAATCATTGCCGGTCCGACACCATTGCGGCCTGTTGCCCTTGGTGCTCTACTAGAGTAATACAGCTTCGCTCGGCACAGTTGCCAGACGGCACAGGATAGAAAGACGTTGGACATGAATCGCGAGACTCGGCTCGAGCGTTCGGACACTCTGGTAGTAGTCGATCGCTCCCGGCGTAACCGCAATCTGGCGATCGGCGCCTTTGTCGCGGTGGCAGTGCTGCTGGCGGGCTATTTCCTGATAGGCCATTCGCGCAAGCAATCGGCCGCTGCCTCCTCCGCGGCGGCGGGCAGCGCCGGCAAGGGCGGGCAGGTTCCGACCGTGACTGTGGTCGTGCCCGGCCGCACGCAGGTCGCCAGGGTCATCTCGGCGACGGGAGCGCTGGCAGCCAGGCGCGACCAGCCGGTCGGCGCCGCAGGCACCGGCGGGCGTGTCACCGCGGTGCTGGTCGACGCCGGCAGCTGGGTCAACGCAGGCCAGACGCTGGCGACGGTGGATCGCTCGGTGCAGACCCAGACCGCCGCGCAGCTGGCCGCTGCGGTCGACTCGGCGCGTGCATCGGCCGCGCTCGCGCAATCCAACTACGACCGCGCCGCCTCGCTGGTGAATCGCGGCTTCATCTCCAAAGCGGAGCTCGAGAGCCGCCGAGCCGCGCGCGATCAGGCACAGGCCCAGATCCGCGTTGCACAGGCACAGCTCGGCGCGACCCGCGCCGGCATCGGACTGCTCGACATCCGGGCACCGACCAGCGGCCTCGTGCTCCAGCGCAACCTCGAGGTTGGACAGGTGATCGGCGCGGGCAGCCAGGGCCTGTTCCGAATCGCCAAGGGCGGTGAGATGGAAATGCGCGCGCAGGTCAGCCAGCAGGACTTGGCGGCGCTCAAGGTCGGCATGCCCGCGTCGGTCACTCCGATCGGTGCCCAGCGCAGCGTGTCCGGCACCATCTGGCAGGTTGCCCCCGTGATCGATCCGCAAAGCCGGCTCGGCGAAGTGCGGATCGCCATCCCCTACTCCTCCGACATCCGCCCAGGCGGCTTCGCGGACGCCCGGATCACCTCCGGCGCCACCACCGCGCCGATCCTTCCGCAGAGCGCGGTGCTGGCCGACGAGGACGGAAACTATGTCTACGTCGTCAACGCCAAGAACCAGGTCGAGCGCCGCGCGGTGAAGATCGGCAACGTCAGCGAAGTGGGCGTGAGCGTGATCGACGGCCTGAACGGCACGGAGACGGTGGTCCTCTCGGCCGGGCCGTTCCTGAACCCGGGCCAGAAGATCAATCCCAAGCGCCAGGCGGCGCGCTAACTTTACCAAGGACGGCCCCGCGCCATGAGTTTCCGCAACATCTCCGCCTGGTGCATCCGCAACCCGGTGCCGCCGATCGTCCTCTTCATCGCGCTGCTGCTGACCGGCATCTACGCCTTCGCGACGATGGAAGTGACGGACAATCCGGACATCGATTTTCCGGCCGCTACCGTCACCATCTCGCAGCCGGGCGCGGCGCCGTCCGAACTGGTCAACCAGGTCACCCAGAAGGTCGAGGCGGCGGTGCGCGGCGTCGAGGGAATCGACGAGATCAACTCGGACGTGCGCGAAGGCACCAGCAACACCTTCGTTCAGTTCAAGATCGGCACCCCCACCGACCGGGCGGTGAATGACGTCCGCGACGCGATCGCGCAGATCCGTGGCGACCTGCCCGAGGGGATCCTCGAGCCGCAGATCAACCGGGTGAAGGTGAACGGCGACAGCTTCGTCTACATCGCCGCCCAGACCACCGACATGAGCCTGGCGGACCTCAGCTGGTACATCGACGGCAAGGTATCGCGCCGGCTGCTCAGCCAGGATGGTGTTGCGCAGGTCACCCGCGAAGGCGGCGTCGACCGCCAGATCCGTATCGTCCTCGACCCGGCATCGTTGCAGTCGCAGGGCATCACCGCCGCGCAGGTCAATGCGCAGCTGCGCACCCTCAACCTCAACGCCGCCGGCGGCCGCGCCCAGATCGCCGGGTCAGAGCAGACCGTGCGCGTGCTCGGCAACTCGCAAACCGCGCAGGAGCTGTCGCAGAAGCAGATTGCGCTGCCCGGTGGACGCTTCATTCGCCTGGGTGACATTGCCCAGGTCCAGGACGCAGCGGCCGAGGCTCGCTCGGCGGCGCAATATGGTGGCCGCCCGGTGGTCAGTTTCAACGTCGCCCGGGCAAAGGGTGCGTCCGACGTGACCGCCTACGACAATACCTGGAAGGAACTGCACAAGATCGAGAAGGAGGACCCGCGGGTCCACTTCCTGGAGATCGACAACAGCGTCGACCGCACCAAGCTGCAGTATAGCAGCGCGATCGACGGCCTGGTCGAGGGTGCGGTCCTCGCGGTGCTGGTCGTGTTCCTGTTCCTTCGCGACATTCGCGCCACCCTGATCAGCGCGCTCGCCATTCCGCTGTCGGCCATCCCCGCCTTCTGGTTCATGGACCTGATGTCCATCAACCTGAACGGGCTGTCGCTGCTGGCGCTCAGCCTGGTTGCCGGCGTCCTAGTGGACGACGCGATCGTCGAGATCGAGAACATCGTTCGCCACATGCGGATGGGCAAGTCCGCCTATCAGGCGTCGATCGACGCGGCCGACGAGATCGGGCTGGCGGTGCTTGCCACTACCATGTCGATCGTCGCCGTCTTCCTGCCGGTCGCGCTCATGCCGGGCATCTCGGGCCAGTTCTTCCGCAACTTCGGGTACACCGTCGTTCTCGCGGTGCTGATGAGCCTGCTCGTTGCCCGGATGATCACGCCGCTGATCGCCGCTTATTTCCTCAAGAGCCACGGCGTGCAGGAGCATGCCGGCGGCAAGTCGATGATGCGCTACCTCGCAGCGCTTCGATGGACCATCGACAGCAGCAAGGTCGCCGAGGCCCAGGCCCGCGCCAATAGCTGGCTCGGCCGGCGGCTGGCGCGGCTTCGCGATCACCGGATCTGGATGGTTGGAGCAGGCTTCCTGATCCTCGCCTCGACCGGCGTGGGTATCGCGACGCTGTCCATGGCCTTCCAGCCGGATCAGGATCAGGAATCCAGCAGCGTCCGGATCCAGATGCCGCCGGGAACCACGCTCGAACAGACCATGCGCGTGGCTGATGAGGCAGCAGCGATCATCAAGCGCAATCCGAACGTCGAGAACGTGTTCATGCGCAGCTTCACCGGCTCCGCCTTCGTGAACGTGCTCTACAAGAAGAACCGGACCAAGAAGAGCTTCCAGATCGAGCGCGAGATCAATCCGCAGCTGGCGCAGATTCCGGACGCGAGGGTGAACTTCAACAGCAACGATGGCGGCCCCGGAAGCGGCGGACGCGCCCTCAGCCTGTATCTGGGCGGCGACGATCCGCAACAGCTCAACCACGTCGCCAATCAGATCGCAGCCGAGATGTCGAAACTGCCCGAGGTCGTGGCGCCCCGCGTGCAGGGCGACAATGTTCGCCCCGAGCTGATCATCAAGCCGCGCTTCGACCTGGCCGCAGATCTTGGTGTCAGCACGTCGGCCCTGGCGCAGACGATCCGCATCGCCACGATCGGTGACATCGACCAGAACAGCGCGCGCTTCTCGCTGTCTGATCGCCAGGTGCCGATCATCGTCAGCCTGGCCCAGTCAGAGCGTAAGGACATCGCCACCCTGGAGAACCTGCCGGTTCCGACGTCGAACGGCGGATCGGTGCCGCTCAAGTCGGTGGCCGAGATCAGCTTCAGTTCGGGACCGGTGGTGGTCAACCGTACCAACCAGGTGCAGCGGATCGTGGTCGGCGCCGATCTCGCACCCGGCCTGGTGTCCGGCGACGCATGGAAGAAGATCGACCAGCTCCCGACCCTCAAGAACCTGCCCGAGGGCGTTCAGCGCCTGCAGCTGGGATCGCAGAAGTGGCAGGCCGAACTGGTCATGAACTTCATCCTGGCGGTGCTGGCGGGCGTAGCCCTGGTGTTCGCGGTGCTGGTGCTCCTCTACCGGCGCTTCCTGGTTCCGTTCGTGAACCTGGGTTCGCTGGTCCTGGCGCCACTTGGGGCAGTGATCGCGCTGCACATCGCGGGGCAGCCCTTGAGCCTTCCCGTATTCATCGGTCTTCTGATGCTGCTCGGCATCGTCGCCAAGAACTCGATCCTGCTGGTCGATTTCGCGGTGGAGATGATGAACCACGGCATGCACAAGGACGAGGCGATCGTGGAGGCGGGCCACAAGCGCGCCCAGCCGATCGTGATGACCACGGTGGCAATGGTGGCCGGCATGATCCCGATCGCCTTGAGCCTCAGCGGTGATGGAAGCTGGCGCGCGCCGATGGGCGTCACCGTTATCGGCGGCCTGATCATGTCGACCGGGCTCACCCTGCTGCTGGTCCCCGCCTACTTCAGCCTGGCGATCGACATCGAGCAGTGGATCGGGCGTAAGTTCGGCAAGGGCCTTCGTGCCACCGCTCACGCCGTGCATGAGGAAGTGCCGGAGCAGCGTGCCCCCGGCTTCGGCGGGGGCGAACCGCAACCCGCGGAGTGAACCGGACGGGTGGCTCGGCTATTACACCGGCGATGAGCCGAGCCGAGCCAACCAGCCGCCGTTCCCTGACCCGCTTCAATCCGGTCCAGCCGGGTGCGGCCGGCATGAAGCTTGTTGCGACCGGGCTGTTGCTGGTGATGGCCGCGATCTTCGTCAGCGCACGGCTGCTGGAAGCACGCTGGCCGTGGCTTGCTTACCTGAAATCTTTCGCCGAGGCGGCGATGGTCGGCGGCCTTGCGGACTGGTTCGCGGTAACGGCGCTGTTCCGCCACCCTTTGGGTCTGCCAATCCCACACACGGCGATCATTCCGCGCAACAAGGACCGGATTGGCGACACCCTCGCCCAGTTCCTCAAGGACAATTTCCTGACTGCCTCCGTGATCGCGAGGCGGATGCGCGACATCGATCTGGCGGGCGCCGCCGGCAAGTTCCTCCAGGCGCCGATCGAGAGTGAAGGGCGTGGTCTTCGAATCCGGCAAGGTGCCTCCCGGCTGATCGCCGACGTGTTCGAGGCCCTGGATGACGAACGGCTCGGCGGAATCGTCAAAACCGCCATCTCTTCACGGCTGCGGCAGGCCGAAGTGTCGCCGGTGATCGGCGCGGCGCTGGCCTCGGCCATCAGCGAGGATCGCCACGTGCCGATGCTCGAAGCTGCCATCCGGGCGCTTGCCCGCACCCTCGACGCCAACGAGAGCCTGATCCGCGACATGGTCAAGAAGCGGGCCAGCTGGGTGCTTCGGCTGGCCGGACTGGACGAGAAGCTGTCGGATTCGATCATGGAAGGGATGCGAAAACTGACCGTCGAGATGAGCACCGATCCCGAGCACCCGGTGCGAAAGCGGATCGAAGCTGCCCTGGCGGACCTTGCGCGCGATCTTCAGGAAGATGCCGACACCCGCGCGCGGGTAGAAGGATGGAAGGACGAATTGCTCGCCAACCGCTCGGTCGCGAGCTGGCTCGACACCCTGTGGCAGAAAGGCCGTGCGGCCATCATCGCCTCGGCTCGCAATCCCGATGCGGTGCTGGCCGGCAAGCTGGGAGAGGTCATGCGATCGATGGGTGGCACGCTGGAAAGCGACCCGCGCATCCGCAAGGCGGTCAATCAGTTCGGACGGCGCGCGGTGGCCGGCATGGCGGCAAGCTACGGCAGTTCGATCGTCAAGCTGGTCAGCGACACGATAAGGGGTTGGGACGCACGCACGATCACCGCCCGACTGGAATCGGCGGTCGGCCGGGACCTCCAGTACATCCGCATCAATGGAACACTGGTGGGCGGGCTGGTAGGGCTCGTCCTGCACGTGCTGGACACGCTGTGATGGACGCTGACGCGCTTGCCGAACTGGCGAAGAACCGAGGCCTGAAGCTTAAACGATCGCGGGTGCGCTCACCAGAGAAGCCGGGCTTCGGCATGTTCGGGCTGACCGATGCGGCGGGTGAGCCGGTGTTCGGCATCCGTGGCAAGCGGGCGCTGCGGGCCAGTGGCGAGGAGCTTGAGAGCTACCTGCGCGGGCTGGAACAGGACGACTGGCGCAAGAGCCTGCGCGAAGCGGGTGCTTCCGTTTCCAGCGGCAAACGCAAGAAGGTACGGGAGCCCGTCGCCGCTGAAATCGCTGCACCGGAAGCCACGCCAGTGGCCAACCTCAAGCAGCCGCCGCCGCCTGCCTTGCGCGAAGCCAAGGGTAAGGACGCCGAGCAGCTTGCGGAACTCTACGCCCTGCTTGGCCATGCCATCGCTCCCGAACTGGTCCGCAAGAACGTGAAGGCGCTCGCCAGGTCGGGTGAGCCAGTGCTGGTGATCGCGCAAGGCGATACCGTGCTGGGCACCTGCGCTTATCATGCCACGCCGATGCCGCACCGCGACCCGCCGGTGGGCCGCATCACCGTGCTGGTTCTGACCGAAGAAGCGCGCGGGAAGGGGTTCGGGCGGCAGCTTGTCGCCGAGGCCGAGCGCCGCCTTGGCAAGCTTGGCTGCGGCATGGTCGAGGTCACCAGCAACGACCGGCTGCGCGAAGCCCACGCCTTCTACCGGCACCTTGGCTACGAGCGAACCTCCATGCGCTTTGCGAAGCCGCTCGGCGGCGGCTAGGGAGCGCCGATGACCAGCGAACCACGCAACTTTACCGTCGGCGAGGACGACGACGGCATTCGCCTGGACCGCTGGTTCAAGCGCCACATGCCCGACGTCAGCTTCAATCTCGTGTCGCGCTGGGCGCGGACTGGGCAATTGCGCCTCGACGGCAACAAGGCGACGCCTGGCGATCGGCTCCAGACCGGCCAGCAATTGCGCGTGCCACCGCCCGAAGCCGCGCCGGTGCGCACGGGCAAGCCGCAGCCGCGCCGCGATCCGCTCACCGCGGACGAGAAGGAGTTCGTGCGCGACATGGTCATCAAGACCACGCCGGACGCCTTCGTGCTAAACAAGCCCCCGGGTCTGGCCACCCAAGGCGGGACCAAGACAACCCAGCACCTCGACCGCCTTCTGGACGGACTCACCGACGATCCGGAAAGCCGGCCCAAGCTGGTCCACCGGCTCGACAAGGACACCAGCGGCGTGCTGCTGGTCGCGCGGTCCGCGCGTTCGGCGGCGTTCTTCTCGAAGAGCTTCTCCGGCCGCACGGCGCGCAAGGTCTACTGGGCGCTGATCAATGGGGTGCCCTCTCTGGATGAGGGATTGATCGACGCGCCGCTCGCCAAGCAGCCGGGTACCGGCGGCGAGAAGATGCACGTGGCGGAGGACGGACAGTCGGCGCGGACGAAGTGGCGGGTGATCGACCGCGCAGGCAATCGCGCGGCCTGGTTAGAACTTCAGCCGCTCACGGGCCGCACGCACCAGTTGCGCGCGCACATGGCGCACATCGGCCATCCGATCGTGGGCGACGCCAAATATGGCGGAGCCGAAGCGTTCCTGACCGGAGGGGTCAGCCGCAAGCTCCACCTCCATGCACGGCGGCTCAAGATTGATGCGCCTGGCGGGGTCATTGATGTGTCGGCCGAACTGCCGAGCCATTTCGCCGAGAGCCTGGGCCTGCTCGGCTTCGATCCTCTGGCTGGCGACAGCTTGCCGCTGGAGGCGCCCCGCAAGACACCCGAGGCGAAGAAGCGTGCCGCGAGTGCGGCCGCCAAGGACCGACGCAAGGAGCGGCGCGGCGAACGGCGTTCCCGTGGCGCTCCGAAGGCAGCGCCCCGGCGATGACGCGCCTTGCCATCTTCGACTGCGACGGAACCCTCGTCGACAGCGGCCACAGCATTCACGCGGCGCTGAGCGAAACCTTCACGGCCCATGATCGGCCCGTACCCCCTCGGGCCGAGGCTCAGCGGGTGATCGGGCTCAGCCTGACCGAAGCCATGGCGTTCTTGGCGCCAGATGCGGCGCCGGATGATCATGAGCGGTTCGCCGCCACCTATCGGTCTTCCTTTGCCAGCCTTCGGCAACGCGGGGCGGTCGAGGAGCCGCTGTTCGACGGGATCGTGCCCCTGCTTGACGCGCTTGAGGCGGACGGGTGGCTGCTGGCGGTGGCGACTGGCAAGTCCGACCGCGGGCTGCACCACTGCCTGATGGCGAACGGCCTCTACGACCGCTTCATCTCGCTGCAGACCGCCGACCGGCACCCGTCGAAGCCGAACCCCTCGATGGCGCTGGAAGCGATGCTTGAGGCCGGCGCGACGCCGGAGCAGAGCGTGGTGATCGGCGACACGGGCTGGGACATGGGCATGGCGCGCGCGGCCGGCGCGCATGCGGTGGGTGCCCTCTGGGGCTACCACGACGGCGCCGAACTCAAGCTGGCGGGGGCGCAGGCGCTCGCCTCGTCTCCGGCCGACGTGCACGGGCTCATGACCCGAATGATGGAGCAGGTGCCGCATGGCTGATGACGGTGGAAAGCGCGATTTCCTGATCTTCACGGCGCTGCGGCTCAGCGGCGCAGCCATCTTCATTCTGGGTGTTGCGATCACTTATTCCGATCTCGTGGCGAAGGGCGGCATGCCTTTCCTCGGCATCCCGATGGCGACCGCCGGGCTGGCCGAAGCGCTGTTCGCGCCCCGCATCGTGCGGCGGTTGAAGGCCTGACGCCTTGAAGCGCTTCTGGAAGGATGTGGCAGTCGTCCCGGAGGGCGCTGGCTTCGGTGTCACGCTCGATCAACGGCCGCTGCGCACCCCCGCGCGCCAGCCGCTGGTGGTGCCGACCGAGGCACTGGCGGCAGCAATCGCGGCGGAGTGGCTCGACAGCCCAGAGGAAGTCGATCCCCGGTCCATGCCGCTGACCGGCCTTGCCAATGCGGCCCTTGATCGCGTCGCTCCCGATCCAGAGACCTTTGCAACCAACCTCGCGCGCTATGGCGAAAGCGACCTGCTCGCCTATCGCGCAGAAGGGCCGTTGGCGCTGGCCGAACGGCAGGCCGACGCGTGGGACCCGCTGCTGCAGTGGGCACGGCGGCGCTTCGATGTCGATTTCGCCACCACGGCCGGTGTGTCCTTCGTTGCCCAGCCGGCCGACACAGTGCGCCGGCTTGCCCATGCAGTGGCGAGCCACTCTCCCTTTCAGCTTGCTGCGCTGTCACCCCTCGTGACCATCAGCGGATCGCTGGTGATTGCGCTGGCGGTGATCGAAGGCGAGGTAACGGCCGAGCAGGCGTGGGCGGCGGCGGCGGTGGACGACGCCTGGCAGCTGGAGAAATGGGGCGAGGACGCGGAGGCGATGATCGCTCTCGGCAATCGTCGGCGCGACTTCCTCAGCGCGGCCCGATTCCTGTCCCTGCTCGACTAGCGCGGGGCGACGAGGTCTCGAACGAAGGGCACCAGGCCAATCTGGCGCTGCCGCTTCAGGCGCTCGGCCGCGACGATCGAGCGGACCTCCGCCAGGCATGACTCCATGTCCTTGTTGATCAGCACATAATCATATTCGGCCCAGTGGCTGATCTCGCTCGCCGCCCGGGCCATGCGGAAGGCCACCACTTCGTCGGTGTCGGTGGCGCGTGTGCGCAGACGACGCTCCAGTTCGGCCATGGACGGCGGCAGGATGAAAATCCGGACCAGATCCTCGCCCATCGCGGCGTGAAGTTGCTGGGTGCCCTGCCAATCGATGTCGAACAGGATATCGCGCCCGGCCTTCAGCGCCGCCTTCACCGGAGCCTTCGGAGTGCCGTAGCGATAGTCGAACACCGGTGCCCATTCGACGAACTCGCCCGCCGTCATCAGTCGGTCGAATTCCTTATCGTCGACAAAGTGATAGTCGCGATCGGCCTGCTCGCCAGGGCGCGGCGGCCTGGTGGTGGCCGAGATCGACATGGTCACCTCGGGGTCGGCGCGAAGCAAGAGCCGCGAGATGGTGGATTTGCCGGCGCCGGACGGCGAGGAAAGCACGATCAGGAGGCCGCGGCGCGTGCGGGAAGGCTGGTCCATGCGCGCCTATGGCGCGACCGGCCCGAAATCGTCAATGCTGCGAGTGCGAGATAGGTCTTGATTTGCGGCGCGCTGCACTATATTGTGCAGTGCAACATAAAGGTACGATTGCATGACCGAGATCGAAAACGCCATCGTTGATACCGCCGCCGACGACGCCGTCGTTGAGCCGACGGTGCTCGAAGCCGTGAAGAAGGTCAACGCACGTCGCGTGAAGACCGAGCGTAAGCCGCGTGCCCGCAAGGCTGTGAATTCGGCCGCGAAGGCCACCACCACTCCGGCCCAGACGCCGGTCGAGACGAAGGAAATCCCCATGAACTATGATCCCGCCAATTGGATGAACCAGTTCGCGACCGCCATCCCGGGTGCCGACAAGTTCCAGACCCTGTTCGCTGACGCCGGTGAGCGTGGCCAGCAGCTCGTCGAGCGTTCGCAGAAGGTTGCGGGCGAGGTGGTCGAGCTGACCCGCGCCAACGTCGAAGCGCTTGTCGAGAGCGGCAAGGTCGCCGCTGCCGGCGCCCAGACGCTCGGCCAGGAAGCGATTGCCCGCACCCGCGAGAACCTGGAGCAGGCGACCCAGCAGGTCCGCAGCCTGACCCAGGCCGGTTCGCCGACCGAGTTCTTCCAGCTGCAGAGCGAGATCGCCCGCACCCAGTTCGACCGCATGGTCGCCGAGGGCAGCCGCTTCGCCGAGTCGATGGTCAAGCTGGCCGGTGAAGCCTTCCAGCCCTTGTCGACTCGCGCGGCGCTCAATGCCGAGAAGATCAACGAGATCACTGCCTGATAACTCCTCCTCCTGTCAGGCCAGTGCCGGCCGCCCCCCAACTCCTCCGGGGGGCGGCCGCTTTGTTTTCGGGGCAGAGGCGCTTGTTTTTGCGCCACTTCGGGTCAGGGGAAGCGCGGCGGTGCTTGGCAATGCTCCGGCGCGTGCCCTATCTAGGCGGAACATGATCACCGCGAACCACATGGGTCCTGAGGACGACGCCCCCGGGCAGGGCGACGGCATCGACGAGATCGAGCGCGGAGTCGCTGTTCGAACGCGGCCGCGCACCCGCAAGCCCAGCAACTACAAGGTGTTGATGCTCAACGACGATTATACTCCGATGGAGTTCGTCGTACTGGTCCTGCAGCAATTCTTCTCGATGAGCATCGAGGACGCGACCCGCGTCATGCTTCAGGTTCACCAGCAGGGCGTCGCGGTGTGCGGCGTCTTCACCTACGAAGTGGCCGAAACCAAGGTGTCGCAGGTCATCGACTTCGCCCGTGAGAACCAGCACCCCCTGCAGTGCACGCTCGAGAAGGCCTGATCGGGCGCTGCTCCGGGCGCTCCCTTGCGCCCCTCAAACGAACTTCTAAACGCTGTGCATGGACTCGATACTGATTCAGGGTGGCCGCCGGCTCGAGGGCGCCATTCCCATCTCTGGTGCCAAGAATGCGGCACTGACCCTGTTGCCCTGCGCGTTGCTGACGGCTGAGAAGCTGACGCTCACCAACCTGCCACGGCTGGCCGATGTGGACAGCTTCGGTCACCTGATGAACATGCTGGGGGTGTCGACCAAGGTCGACGCCATGCGCCCCGGTGAGTTCGGGCGGCGGATGACGCTACAGGCCCGGGAGATCACCGAAACCGTCGCGCCCTACGACATGGTGCGGCGGATGCGCGCATCCATCCTGGTCCTCGGACCGATGCTGGCGCGGGCCGGCGAGGCCACCGTTTCGCTACCGGGCGGCTGCGCCATTGGCGATCGCCCGATCGATCTGCACCTGAAGGCGCTCGAGGCCATGGGTGCCGAGATCGAGATCGCGGCCGGCTATGTGAAGGCGGTGGCGCCGAAGGGACGGATCAGCGGCGGCGACTTCAGCTTCCCCGTGGTTTCCGTCGGAGCCACCGAGAATGCGCTGATGGCGGCCGTCCTCTCGACCGGGCGCACGCAGTTGTTCAACGCGGCCCGCGAGCCCGAGATCGTCGACCTGTGCAACCTGCTCGTGGCCATGGGCGGCCGGATCGAGGGCATCGGCTCCTCACACCTCATTATCGACGGGGTCGAAGCGCTTCACGGCTGCACCTACGCCGTGATGCCCGACCGGATCGAGGCAGGCAGCTATGCCTGCGCGGCAGGGATCACCGGGGGCTCGATCGACCTGATCGGCGCGCGGGCCGAGGACATGCTGGCGACGACCAACGCCCTGGCGCACTGCGGCCTTGTGGTCGAACTTCACGACAAGGGCCTCAAGGTCACTGCCGACGGCCCGCTGAAGCCCATCGCTCTGTCTACCGCGCCTTACCCTGGCTTCGCGACCGACATGCAGGCGCAGCTGATGGCCATGCTGTGCCGCGCGCCGGGCGAGAGCTTCCTCGAGGAGACCATCTTCGAGAATCGCTACATGCACGTGCCGGAGCTGCGCCGCATGGGCGCCAACATCGACGTTCGCGGGCGGTCGGCAATCGTGCACGGGGTGGACAAGCTCACCGGCGCCAAGGTGATGGCGACCGACCTGCGCGCCTCGATGAGCCTCATCCTCGCCGGCCTCGCGGCGGAAGGCGAAACCGAAGTACTGCGGGTCTATCACCTCGACCGCGGCTATGAACGGCTGGAAGAGAAATTAAGCGCGGTCGGCGCGACGATCGAACGGCGCGGCGGCGGTTAAGCCTCCCGCGCCTGCCAGTAACGAAAGGCCAGGCGCTGCAATCGCTCGACCAGCTTGGCCGCCTCGGGACCGGTCCATTCGCCCGTGAAGCGGTGCTGCTCCCAGCTGCCGATCCACCACCCCTGCCCGGGAAGACCGTCCGACTGGCGCACGACCAGCACCGCCAATTCCGGCTCACCGGCTGCGGCCGCTTGCTCGTCGATCAGTGTCAGCACCTTGCAAAGCGCCCGCATCTTTGGCCGCGAGAAGGCGTAGCCAAGCCGCTCCAGCAATTCACCGTAAGTGAGCGCCGTTCCTGCCCGCGCGGCCGCGATCAAATGCGCACGGACCTCCTCGGGCGCGGCGAGCGCCATGCCTACTTCGGCTGCTCCGCCACGGGCGTCAGCTCATAGACGTCGAGCTTGGAGCCGGCCTGCGGCCATGGGATTACCAGCCGCCAGCGGAACGGGCCGATCCGCTCGAACACGCCGGCCATGTCGCGCTTGGGGTCGTCACCATAAGCCTTGGGCTGCTCCTCGTTCCCAAGGGCCAGGCTGCCCAGATAGATCAGCCGATTGGGATTGTCGTCGTCCCACAGCCGACCGGCCGGGCGCTGGCTGCCAGTCTGCTTCACGATCGTCAGAAGATTACCCTCCACTTCGACATAGCAGAAGAAGGGTTTGAACTTCTCGAACGCCTTGCCACGCGGCGTCGTGCGGCCGAGCCGGACCATGCGGCACTGGTAGCTCCCGGGAGTGGGCGAAGGTCTCGCCAGCGCCGCATCGGCCTTCAGCAGCGCGCCCTCCGCGTCGACGTCCCGACGGCTCCCGGCCGAACGGGCATCATCGAGTGCCTCGTTCCACGCCTGACCGAGGCGCGCGAGGCGGTCGCTGTCGGCCTTGCTCGCTACCCGTTGCCATTCGTCCGCCTTGGTCGATGCTTCCTGGACGACAGGCGTTGAAGCGGGTCGCGCCTCGGGCTGCGTACAGCCCGCCAGCAGCGTCGTGGCGATGAGCAGTGGAAGGCGGTTTCGCACGATGATTCCCCGAACAGCAACATGCACTCAGGTGCAAGGGTCTGCCGTCCGCTTCCATGCCCAAAGGGTTAACAAATCCTTTCACTTGCGCTCTCCCCTGCGCTAGCCGCGCCGGATGGAGCCTTCGTCCGGGCAACGCCCCTCACCCGCCAGTGCTGGTATCGCTTTCGGCCTTGCCGCTTATGGTTTCTGGGGCCTGCTGCCGATCTATTTCAAGCTGCTGACCAGCGTTCCGCCCGTCGCCATCGTCGCCCAGCGGATCGTCTGGTCGATCCTGTTCCTTTTCGTCCTCACGCTGGTCATGCGAGGATTCAGCCAGGTCCGCTCAGCGCTGAGCGACCGCCGCACCTTGCGCCTGCTGATGCTCACCGCCCTGCTGATCGGGACCAATTGGCTGATCTACGTCTATGCGGTGAACAGCGGGCATATTCTGGCCGCCAGCCTTGGCTATTACCTCAACCCCCTCGCCAACATCCTGCTCGGCTATTTCGTGCTGCGGGAGCCGCTGACCCGGACGCAGTGGATCGCGGTGGCGATCGCGGCGGTCGGCGTCGCCGTGCTGGCGGCCGGCGCACTCCAGCATCTGTGGATCAGCGTCGCGCTCTGCATCAGCTTCGCGCTCTATGGCCTGTTCCGGAAGATCGCCGCGGTCGAGGCCTCCGCCGGACTGGCGATCGAAACGGGGCTGCTGCTGCCGGTCGCCCTTGGCTGGCTGTTCTTCGGGGCCAGCAGCGGTATCGCCATCTGGGGTGACGGCAGCACCCGCGTGCTGCTCCTCCTGCTCGGCACCGGCATCGCCTCAACCCTGCCCCTGCTGTTCTTCACGGCCGCCGCCCGTCGCCTGCGCTACTCGACGCTCGGCATCCTCCAGTTCGTCGCTCCGACGCTTCAGTTCCTGCTGGCCGTGTTCGCTTACGGCGAGCCATTCACCCTTGCCCATGCGGTCGCCTTTGCCGCCATCTGGACAGCGGCGGCCCTCTACCTCATCTCGTCCGTGCGCAGCGCCCGTGCCGCGCATTGTGAAGCACTGCCCGACTAGGAGCCCGGCCCCATGTTCAACATTGTCTCGCTGCTGATCGGGCTGGTCAGCCTGGTGCTGGTCGCCATTGCCTTCCTGCCCATCCTCGGCGCCCTCAACTGGCTGATACTGCCCTTGCCGATCATCGGCGCGGGCATTGGCCAGCTTTCGGGTGGCAGCCGCTCCGGCCGTAACCTCTGCCTGATCGTGCTGGCGATCGGAGTAGTCCGGCTGATGCTCGGCGGCGGTATCCTCTGACCTTTGCTTGCACGGCGGTGACCGGTTAGGGCCACTCCCATGTCGGACTCGAAATATGACGCGTGGAAACATCTCGCGGCCAAGGAAGCGCGCGGCGCCGACCTGACCCGCACCACGCCGGAAGGCATTGCGCTGAAAACCGTCTACGGGCCCGGCGATGCAGCCGGGATCGACAGCGGCTTTCCCGGTGTCGCGCCCTACACGCGCGGCCCCTATGCGACGATGTACGCGGGGCGTCCCTGGACCATCCGGCAGTACGCCGGCTTCTCGACCGCCGAAGAGTCGAACGCCTTTTACCGCCGCAACCTCGCTGCCGGGCAGAAGGGGCTGAGCGTCGCTTTCGACCTCGCCACCCATCGCGGCTACGACAGCGACCACCCGCGCGTCACCGGTGACGTCGGCAAGGCGGGGGTGGCGATCGACAGCGTTGAAGACATGAAGCTGCTGTTCGATGGCATCCCGCTGGGCGAGATGAGCGTCAGCATGACCATGAACGGCGCGGTGCTGCCCGTGCTGGCGTTCTACATCGTGGCTGGCGAGGAACAGGGCGTCGAGCGCAAGGCGCTGACCGGGACCATCCAGAACGACATCCTCAAGGAGTTCGCGGTCCGCAACACCTATATCTACCCGCCCGAACCCTCGATGCGGATCGTCAGCGACATCATCGCCTACACCTCGCGTGAGATGCCCAAGTTCAACAGCATCTCGATCTCGGGCTATCACATGCACGAAGCCGGAGCGACGGCGGTGCAGGAGATGGCCTACACGCTGGCTGACGGCATGGAATATGTCCGCGCAGCGGTGAAAAGCGGGCTCGACGTGGACGCCTTCGCTCCGCGCCTCAGCTTCTTCTGGGGCATCGGCATGAACCTCTTCATGGAGGTCGCCAAGATGCGCGCGGCGCGCACCTTGTGGGCGCGGATCATGACCGACCTCGGCGCCAAATCGGAGAAGTCGAAGCTGCTGCGCACCCACTGCCAGACCAGCGGCGTGAGCCTCACCGAGCAGGACCCCTACAACAACATCGTCCGCACCACGATCGAGGCGCTGGCGGCAGTGCTTGGCGGCACCCAGTCGCTGCACACCAACAGCTTCGACGAGGCGATCGCACTTCCGACCGACTTCTCGGCCCGCATCGCCCGCAACACCCAGCTGATCCTCGCCGAGGAGAGCGGTGTCACCGCCGTGGCCGATCCGCTCGGCGGCAGCTGGTATGTCGAGGCGCTGACCCGCGAACTCGAAGACAGGGCCTGGGCGTTGATCCAGGAAGTCGAAGCGCATGGCGGCATGACCACGGCCGTTGCCGAGGGGCTGCCGAAGCGCAGGATTGAAGAGGCCGCCGCCGAGCGCCAGGCCAAGGTCGACACCGGCGAAACAGTCATCGTCGGTGTCAACCGCTACCGGCTGGAGCAGGAGGCGGAGCTCGACATTCTCGAGGTCGACAACGCCAAGGTCCGGGCTGGGCAGATCGAGCGCCTGACCAAGCTGCGCGCAAACCGCGATGAGGCGACGGTGCGGGCTGCTCTTGAGGCCCTGGAGCAAGCCGCCCGCGCCAACACCAACCTCCTGACGCTTGCCGTTGAAGCGGCCCGTGCCCGCGCAACGCTGGGCGAAATCTCCGATGCGTTGGAGCGCGCCTTCGGCCGCTATTCCACCAAGCCCACACCCGTCAGCGGCATCTATGGAAAGCGCGCGGACCAGCGGTGGGAAGAGGCCAAGCAGGGCACCGTCACCGTCACCCAGCGCCTCGGCCGCAAGCCGCGAATGCTGGTCGCCAAGATGGGTCAGGACGGCCACGACCGGGGCGCCAATTTGGTCAGCTCGGCCTTTGGTGACTTGGGCTTCGAGATCGTCGCCGGCCCACTGTTCCAGACCCCGCGCGAAGCGGCCGAGCTGGCGGTCACCAGCGACGTCGACGTGGTCGGCGCCTCCAGCCTTGCCGCCGGTCACAAGACGCTCATTCCCGAGCTGATCGACGCGCTGAAGGACATGGGCCGCGCCGACATCAAGGTTGTCGCCGGCGGCGTTATCCCCGCGCAGGACTATGCCGCGCTGCGGGCCGCGGGCGTGCAGGCGATCTTCGGGCCCGGCACCAACCTCGCCGACGCCGCCGACGAGGTTCTGCGCCTCCTCGGCCACAACAAGCCGCCGCTCGACGAGGCGGCGGAGTGATTGCCGTTCTACTTGCCGCTGCTGCGTTGGCGGACTGCGGCACTAAAGGCGCTGCTATCCTGATCGATCGGTGCCGTCTCGCAGAGTCGATTGCGTCGGAGCCGGATGCGAATTGCGCAAAGCAGAACACGCAATTCGACCTGAACGTCTGCTCATTCCGCGAATATCTGCGTGCCGATATTGAGCTCAATCAAGCTTGGGATGGCATCAAGCGCCGGCTGTCGAGTTCGCGCAAAGGTTACACGACCATGCTTGCCGGCCAGAAGGCTTGGCTAACGTATCGCGACAAGCAATGCCAATTTTGGGAGGGTTGGTATGAGGGTGGCAGCATCGCTGCCCTCGTCTCAAATTCGTGCCTGACCGACATCACGAAAGTGCGGTCGAAAGAACTTGGACAACAGTTGAAAGACCTCGACCACTGATGTTTTCCAAAATCCTTATCGCCAACCGCGGCGAAATCGCGTGCCGGGTGATCCGCACCGCCAAGCGCATGGGCATCAAGACCGTGGCCGTTTATTCCGATGCCGATTCGCGGTCGCCGCATGTGCGGATGGCGGATGAGAGCGTGCGGCTTGGGCCGGCACCGGCGAGCGAGAGCTACCTCAAGGCCGAGCTGATCATCGAGGCCTGCAAGGCGACCGGCGCCGAGGCGGTGCATCCGGGCTATGGCTTCCTGTCGGAACGGACGAGCTTCGCCCAGGCGCTCGCCGACGCCGGCATCGCCTTCATCGGTCCGCCGCCGAACGCGATCGCGGCGATGGGCGACAAGATCGAATCCAAGAAGCTCGCCAAGCAGGCCGGCGTCAACGTCGTCCCGGGCTATCTTGGCGATATCGCCACCACCGACGAGGCGGTAAAAATCGCGTCCGACATCGGCTTTCCCGTGATGATGAAAGCGTCGGCCGGCGGCGGCGGCAAGGGGATGCGCCTCGCCTGGTCCGAACAGGACGTGCGCGAGGGCTTCGAGGCGACCAAGCGCGAAGGCCTCGCCAGCTTCGGCGACGACCGCGTGTTCATCGAGAAGTTCATCGAGAGCCCGCGCCACATCGAGATCCAGGTGCTGGGCGACCAGCATGGCAACATCCTCTACCTGGGCGAGCGGGAATGCTCGATCCAGCGCCGCCACCAGAAGGTGGTTGAGGAAGCGCCCTCGCCTTTCGTCACGCCCGAGATGCGCAAGGCCATGGGCGAGCAGGCCGTCGCACTCGCTCGCGCGGTCGGCTACTATTCCGCCGGCACCGTGGAGTTGATCGTCTCGGGCGCCGACCCGACAGGCAAGAGCTTCTACTTCCTCGAGATGAACACCCGGCTGCAGGTCGAGCATCCGGTGACGGAGGAGGTGACCGGTCTCGACCTCGTCGAGCAGATGATCCGTGTCGCCGCCGGCGAGAAACTCGCCTTCGCTCAGGACGACATCAAGCTGAACGGCTGGGCGGTCGAGAACCGCGTTTACGCCGAAGACCCCTACCGCGGCTTCCTGCCGAGCACCGGACGGCTGGTCCGCTACCGGCCGAGCACGCCAACCCGCTCCGACGATCATGTCGTACGCGTCGACGACGGCGTGTTCGAAGGCGGCGAAGTGTCGATGTTTTACGACCCGATGATCGCGAAGTTGATCACCTGGGCCCCCACCCGCCAGCAGGCAATCGACGCGCAGGTGGAGGCGCTGGACGCGTTCGACATCCAGGGCATCGGCCATAACGTCGATTTCCTGTCCGCCCTGATGCAGCACCCGCGCTACCGTTCCGGCGACATCACCACCGGCTTTATCGCCGAGGAGTATCCCGACGGCTTCCAGGGCGCTCCGCTCGACGAGAAGCTGACCGCCGACCTGAGCGCTGTCGCGGCCTTCATCGCCGCAGCTCACGAACGTCGCAGCGTGCTGATCGACCAACAGCTTGGCCATACCGTCGGTATCAACGACGACCATATTGTCCGCCTGGACGGCGGAGCCGAGCATCGAGTTCACTTCGAACTCGACCGGGTGATCGTCGATGGCGGCGATCCGCTGACCTTCGACGCCGATTATCGCCCGGGCCAGCGCAAGGTGATGGCTCGCATCGGCCACCGCACCCGTATCGTGCTGGTCGCCAAGGACGGTCGCTCCTGGAAGATGACGACGCGCGGTGCCACGCACCGGGTTACGGTCATGACGCCGCTGGTCGCCGAGCTCGCGCGACACATGATCGAAAAGGTGCCGCCGGATCTGTCCAAGTTCCTGCTGGCTCCCATGCCCGGGCTGCTGACGCGGCTTGACGTGAAGGCGGGTGACAAGGTCGAGGCTGGCCAGCCGGTCGCGGTGGTCGAGGCGATGAAAATGGAGAACATTCTCCGTGCCGAGAAAAGCGCGACGGTGAAGTCGACCCCGGCCGGAGCTGGCGAGAGTCTGGCTGTCGATCAGGTCATCGTCGAATTCGAATAGGCAATGCGGCGACCGCCTGACCGTCGTCGCTTGCTCTTGTAGGCTGACGCCCTTTAGCGCGACCAGTCCACTACGGACCGATGTTGCGTTTTCGTTTTGTTCCTTGCTGCTACGATTGCGGGAGGGAGCCGGACGATGCCTGGTTGGTCGGAAGAAATCGCAAAGGAGTTCGTGAGGCTCGCCGAAGCAGGCGAAAGCCGCCTCGACCAGATGCAGCTCCAGAAGCTCGTTTATATTGCGCACGGCTGGTGCTTGGCCGCTACGGGGCAGCCTCTAACGGGCGATCGACCAGAGGCCTGGAAGTTCGGACCCGTCTACGCCCGTCTTGCTAGAGCACTAAAGATCTTGGGGACAAGTGCCGTCACCCTCGACAACTTCAATGCGGAGTCCACTGCCGACCTTGAAGCGTTCGAAATGGACCTAATCGTGATGACGTGGCGAGACTTCGGCATGTTACAAGCGCCGCAACTCGCCATTCTGACGCAAGGTGCCGGAACTCCGTGGATGTCCATCTATGCCGATGGTGTGGGCGAAGGACGCGACATCCCTCATCGGCTTGTCGCGGACCAATTCTGTGACTTGGCCCGCGCTTCCGGGCGCAAGCTCGCTTGCTGAGACCTCGCGCGACTGGGCCTCCCGTTCGAGCCGAAGTGAACCGGACGCCGACAATGCGGAGCTTGAGAGGCAGGCCTACCTTTCCTCGGCTCGCGAGGGCGCGCTTGAGTCAGCCTGCAAATCAGACAGGCTGGCCGTGCCGAAGCGGCCGCTTGCGTGGCTGGCAAGTCGGACCGACGGCATGCTGATGATGCTGCTCGGCTTGCTGATTGTCTCGGTCGTGGTACCCAACCGAGGCCCGCCGCCGATGGTCCTTGTTGCGCTGATGGGTCTGGTTGCCGCGGCCTTGAAGCAATTTGGATCGACCAGCGTCGCTTGGGCCGAGGCGGAAAGGCGTTCCCGTGAGCCGTGATCCGGCAAGAGCGTCGTTCTACTCCGCTCCGGCCGTGGATTTTGGCCGTGGCTTACGCGGCGCGCGCTTGCGCTTGGGAGCGGGCTTGGAATCCGACAAGGTGGCCAGAACCTCGTCCACAGGGGGCGGGTCAGCGCTTCGGCGGCCGAAGAGTGCACGAGGCCCGGATAGGAATAATCGTTCCATGACGGGCAGAAAAGCACGGGAAACTTAGGAAAGGCTTAAACCCGGCGCTTGCCTGCCTGACTCCGCGCGGCCGCTTAGGCAGCGGTGCCACCGTCAATCGTTACGCAGGCTCCGTTCACGCCGCCAGAGTCAGGGTGACACAGGTTGAGGATCGCGCGCGCAACTTCGTCCGCCCGGATCAGCCGGCCGTTGGCGTTCGTTTTGGCTAACCATGCGCGCGCCTCGTCCACGCTCTTCCCCGTCGCGCCGGCGATCCGCGCGGCGCTTTCATCGACCATCGGCGTATCGACGAAACTTGGGCAAATAGCGTTGACGGTCAGGCCGGTACGGGCGAACTCAAGCGCGAGGCTCTTGGCCAGCCCGACCGCGCCGTGCTTGGACGCGACATAGGGTGCCGCCATCGCAGCGCCCTTTAGCCCGGCCGCCGACGCGATGATGATCAGCCGCTTGCCTTGCTCCTGCAGGTCAGGAAGCGCGAGTTGCGCTCCGTCGAACAGGGCCGTGAGGTTTGTAGCGATGATCCGTTCCCACTGCTCACGCTTCGTGCGCAGGAAAGGTCGGCTATCCCCGATCCCGGCGTTCAGGATGACGAAGTCCAATGGGCCATGTGCCTGACGCGCGGCGGAAAAGGCGCCCTCTTGGGCTTCCGGGTCGGTCACGTCGCAGACGAAAGCGCGTCCACCTGTCTCGCTCGCGACCGCATCGAGCGGCTCCGACCGGCGGCCAAGCAGCGACAGGCGCGCGCCCTTGGCGGCAAGCCCTCGCGCCGTGGCAGCGCCGATACCCGTTCCGCCGCCGGTGATCAGCACGTGCTTGCCAGCTGCCCAGCTCATCACTTCCTCCGCTCCATCCTGCCCTTCGCAGGCTTGGCCGAAGCACCTCGGCGTGGCAACAGGCGCCCGAGGAGAGCCGCCCCATGAAGACCCGTGCCGCCGTTGCCTTTGAAGCCAAGCGCCCGCTGGAGATCGTGGAAGTCGATCTCGAAGAACCGAGGGCAGGCGAAGTCCTGGTCGAGATCATGGCAACCGGCATCTGTCACACTGACGCCTACACGCTGGATGGACTGGACAGCGAAGGCCTGTTCCCCTCGATCCTTGGTCATGAGGGCGCCGGTATCGTGCGCGAGGTTGGTGCGGGCGTCACATCGGTCGTGCCGGGTGACCACGTCATCCCCTTGTACACGCCCGAATGCCGCCAGTGTAAGTCGTGCCTGTCGGGCAAGACCAACCTGTGCACCGCCATTCGCTCCACCCAGGGCAAAGGCGTGATGCCCGACGGCACCAGTCGCTTCAGCTACCGCGGGCAGCCGATTTTCCATTACATGGGCTGCTCCACCTTCTCGAACTTCACGGTGCTGCCGGAGATCGCGGTGGCGAAGATCCGCGAAGACGCGCCGTTCAAGACCAGCTGCTACATCGGTTGCGGCGTCACCACGGGTGTCGGCGCGGTGACCACTACGGCCAAGGTCCAGGCCGGCGACAATGTCGTGGTGTTTGGGCTTGGCGGCATCGGCCTCAACGTCATCCAGGGCGCACGTCTGGTCGGCGCGGCCAGGATCATCGGCATCGACATCAATCCCGACCGCGAGGAGTGGGGCCGGCAGTTCGGCATGACTCATTTCCTCAATACCAAGGGGATGAGCCGCGACGAGATCGTCGCCAAGGTGGTCGAGCTGACCGACGGAGGTGCTGACTACAGCTTCGATGCGACCGGCAAAACAGAGGTGATGCGCACCGCGCTGGAATGCTGTCACCGGGGGTGGGGAACCAGCATCATCATCGGCGTTGCCGAAGCCGGCAAGGAGATTGCCACTCGCCCCTTCCAACTCGTCACCGGACGCAACTGGCGCGGAACGGCGTTTGGCGGAGTGAAGGGCCGGACGGGCGTGCCCAAGATCGTCGATTGGTACATGGATGGGAGGATCGCGATTGATCCGATGATCACCCACGTGCTCACCCTGGACGAGATCAACAAGGGCTTCGACCTGATGCACGCGGGGACAAGCATCCGCAGCGTCGTTGTTTACTGAGCAAAGAAGGAGAACCCGGTGTTCAATCATATCATGATCGGCTCGAACGACCTCGACCGGTCCAAGAGCTTCTACGACAAGGTGCTCGCGACCCTCGGCTTCAAGGGCGAGGCGCTCAAGAATGACGCGGCGACCGGTCATTCGCGATTGTTCTACCGCCATGCGGGCGGCACCTTCTGCATCTCGCAGCCGATCAACGATGAGCCCGCCACGGCCGCCAACGGCGCAACCATCGGGTTCAAGTGCGACTCGCCGGAGCAGGTGAAGGCCTTCCACGACGCCGCGGTCGCGGCGGGAGGCACGTCGATCGAAGACCCGCCCGGACCGCGCGATGCCGGCCAGCTTGGCCAGATGCACCTCAGCTATGTTCGGGATCCGGACGGTCACAAGCTCTGCGCGATCCATCGCTCCGCGTGATGGACGTCGTCAGCGAGAACCGGTCCCACGGTGGGCGGCAGTTGATCTGCCGCCACCTTTCGGCCAGCACGGGCACGGACATGGTCTTCAGCCTGTTCCTGCCGCCGCAAGCCGAACAGGGACCGGTACCGCTGATCACCTATCTGTCGGGCCTCACTTGCACCCACGCCAACGTCACGGACAAGGGCGAGTATCGCGCCGCTTGCGCTGAGTTGGGCCTGGCCTTTCTTGCGCCGGACACATCCCCGCGCGGAGAGGGCGTGCACGACGAGGAAGGCTGGGACATCGGGCTTGGCGCCGGCTTCTACGTCGACGCAACGCGGCAGCCGTGGAAGCCGCATTACGCCATGTGGTCCTATGTGACGAATGAACTGCCGGCAGTGGTGGCCGCCGAATTCCCGCTCGACCTCGCGCGGCAGGGGATCACGGGTCACTCCATGGGCGGCCATGGTGCCTTGACGGTGGCGCTGTGTCATCCGGATCGTTTCCGCAGCGTGTCGGCCTTCGCCCCGATCGTCGCGCCGTCACGGGTGCCGTGGGGCGAGAAGGCCTTCTCCGCTTACCTTGGCGATGATCGCTCCGCGTGGCGCCGCCATGACGCCGTGGCGCTGATCGAGGATGGCGCGCGCTTGCCCGAGCTGCTGGTCGATGTTGGCGAGGCGGACAGCTTCCTCGAGCGGGAGCTCAGGCCCGAGCTGCTTGAAGCGGCCTGCGCAAGGGCCGGCATCGGGCTCACGCTGCGGCGGCAGGCAGGGTATGATCACAGCTACTATTTCATCTCGACCTTCATGGCCGATCACCTGCGCTGGCACGCCGCAAGACTCGACTGACGCACTTGGGCTTTTCTTAACTGCCCTCCTCCTATGATGGGGCATGAGCAGCATCGCGCCCGCCATTCCCCCTGCCCGCTCTTCCTGCGCGGAGTGCCGGGAGGGCAAGCCCTTCCCGCTGCCCACCCGCGCTGCTTTCCACCCCATCCTCGACCTGCAGGAGGAGCGGGTGTTCGCCTACGAGGCGCTGATCCGCGGCATCGATGGACAGAGCGCCGCCTTTGTCCTCGAGCAGGTGGGCGCGGATCAGGAGCATAGCTTCGACCAGGCGTGCCGGATGACCGCCATCCGCGACGCGGCCGCCGCCGGCATCGCCGGGACCGGAGCCAAGCTGTCGATCAACTTCATGCCGAACGCCGTGCGCAACCCGCGCAGTTGCATTCAGCAGACGCTGCAAGCGGCGGAGCAGGCAGGCCTGTCGGCCAACCGGCTGGTGTTCGAGTTCAGCGAAAATGTGAAGTATGACCTCGCCCACGTCCGCGGGATCGTCGCCTGCTATCGCGAACTCGGCTTCCAGGTTGCGATCGACGATTTCGGCACCGGTCACGCGGGGCTTTGCCAGCTGGCGACCCTCCAGACCGACATGGTCAAGCTCGACATGGAGCTGATCCGCGGCGTCGACCGTGACCAGCGCCGTCGGGCGATCGTGGAATCGCTGGTACAGCTGATCCGCCGCCTCGGTACCGAGTGCATCGCCGAAGGCGTGGAGACCGAAGAGGAACTGGGCGTCCTGCGCCTGCTGGGCGTACGATACGTGCAGGGCTTTCTGTTCGGCCAACCGGTACTCGGCACCCTGCCATCCTACCCTGACCGCCTGCGCCGCGGCGCCGTCCGCCGCCGCCACGCACCGATCAGCGCCCGCTTCGGCTAGGCGTCCGCCGGCTTCTTGTCCTTGCGATGCGCGGCGCAACCTAGCGCCGCGTGGCAGCCCATTGGCTGATCCGGCTGTGGCTGCTGATGATGGCAAGGCATCGCCATGTGCTGGTGACCGGGGATGACGCAGCACAGGCCCGACAGCGACATGGCCGCGCAAGCTGCCAGCCCGAGAGTCGCTCCGCCCAGCATCAGATGGCGCTGCTGAAGCGACGAGCCTGCGGCTGTCGGTACTGGTCGAAGATGGCGGCGATCACGCGGGCATAGGGTTGCGCGTCTGGACGGAGGAACAGCTCATCCCCGTCCAGGCGGATGAGATCGGCGTCGACGAATGGGTGAAGGCGCTCGCCCACCGAGGCATCGAGCAGTCCAGCCGCCGAGGCGTTGCCACGGCAAAGCAGTGATTCGATCAGCCGCCCCCGCCGCTGGTCGGTCGCCGAGCGCCGCACGCCGCGCTCGACCGGCAGCAGGTGAGCCCCGACCTGCATACGGTAGCGCCCCGCGTTCTTTTCATTCTGGGCAAGCAGCCCTGGCAATTGGCTGATCGCGCTTGCGCCCATGCCGATCAGCACCTCCGCCGGGTCGTCCGTGAAGCCCTGAAAGTTACGGCGCAGCGTGCCTCCGCGCGCCGCGAGGGCGAGCGGGTCAGACGGCAAGGCATAATGATCGAAGCCCACCGGCTCATAGCCGGCCTCGGTCAGCAGCGCATGGCCAAGCTCGGCCTGGTGGAAGCGCTCGGCCGCGCCGGGCAATGCGCTGTCGTCGATCCGGCGCTGCCGCGGAATGAGGTGCGGCACGTGCGCGTAGCCGAACAACGCAGTGCGGTCGGGACGAAGCCTCACAGCATCGCGCAGCGTGGCCTCGAGGATTGCCGCATCCTGACCGGGGAGGCCGTACATCAGATCAAAATTGA
This sequence comes from Sphingomonas sp. KRR8, assembly GCF_023559245.1. Lineage (NCBI taxonomy): Bacteria > Pseudomonadati > Pseudomonadota > Alphaproteobacteria > Sphingomonadales > Sphingomonadaceae > Sphingomonas > Sphingomonas sp. KRR8. The sequence goes on along the minus strand of NZ_CP097462.1, from coordinate 2,449,687 downwards.
GCGACGTCACGCCCGCGCGGCGGAGCCCCACAGTCGCTTGCTCGATCAGGGCGAGCGGCTGGACCCGGCCGATGCCGGCCTGGATATCTGGATCGAGCGTCTGCACGCCGAGGCTGGCGCGGGTGATGCCGGCCTTCGCAATGGCGTCGAACCAACCGTCATCGAGGGATCGCGGATCAAGCTCGATCGAGATGTCGGCGTCGTGGGCGTCGAACGCCTCGCGTACCTGTTGCAGCAGTGCCGCGAATTGCGAGGGCGCGATCGCATTGGGGCTTCCGCCGCCAAAGGCGATCCGCCCTATTTGCCCGCGACCGCCCAACCGAGCCGCCATCAGAGCGACCTCGGCGGCAAGCGCTTCGAGGTAGGTCGCGAGCCGGTGCGTCCGGTTTGCCGCCCCGGTGTTGCACCCGCAATACCAGCAGATCTCATGGCAATAAGGGATGTGCAGGTAGAGCGAGACCGGCTGATCCGCCCCAACCGCAGCGAGCGCCGAATCCATGTCGGCGCGTCCGACTTCGGTCGTGAACTCGGCCGCTGTCGGGTAGCTGGTGTAGCGCGGGACCGGCGTCGCCAGCAGCTCGGGATGGTAGGTCCAGCTCATTCCTCATCCTCGATCAGGATACGCATGCCTGCGCCGTCCATGTCGTCGAACTGCCCGCGCCGCATCGCCCAGAAGAAGGCGCCAAGGCCGCACAGGCCGAGCGCAAGGGCCAGCGGGATCAGCAACGCCAGGCCGGTCATTGTGCGGCGCTCCGCAGGCGCAGCGCATTGGCGACGACAACGATGGAGGAGCCGGACATGGCCAGCGCGGCGACTAGCGGTGTCACCAATCCGGCAAAGGCCAGCGGAACGGCGATGATATTGTAGCCGACCGCGATGGCGAAGTTCTGACGCACGACCCGCATGGTGCGGCGGGCTGCCCGAACCGCGCTTGCCACCGGCGCCAGGCTGTCGCCCAGGAAGACGGCGTCGGCGGCGTTCTGGCCAACGTCGCTGGCCGAAGCGGGGGCCATGGAGACGTATGCGGCGGCGAGCGCAGGTCCGTCGTTGAGGCCATCGCCGACCATCAGCACCTTGTGACCGGCACCCTGCAGCCGAGCGACCGCATCCATCTTTTCTTCGGGCCGCATGCCGGTCTGTGCGGTGAGACCCAGTCCGGCCAGCGCAGCGGCTACCGAATTGCGATTGTCGCCACTGACCACCGAGGCTTCGATCCCGAGCCGCTTGAGTTGCTGCAGGGTGGTCGCGCAACCAGGCCGAAGCACATCGGTGAAGTGGAGGACGGTGCGGTCATCGCCGATGGAGAGCGTGGCCGACAGCGTATCCTGGCCATCGCCGCGGCCAAGCGCGACCGGGACGCTGTTGCACGTGGCACGGATACCGAAGCCTGGCTCCTCCTCCGCCCCGGCGAGCGGCGCGGCGACGACGTCGGTGCTCTGCAAGGACCTCGCCAGTGCCCTTGCGAGCGGATGCCGGCTGGCCTGTGCGAGGGCGAGCGCGACGGGCCGCTGTTCGGGTCCGATCGCTTCGAGGTTGACCAGATCGGGCCGGCCGAGGGTCAGCGTTCCCGTCTTGTCGAACAAGGCCCTATCGGCCTCGGCCAGCCGCTCCAGCGCGGAACCGTCCTTGACCAGCACGCCGGCGCGCATCAGCGACCCGGCGGCAACGATCTGCGCGGCCGGGACCGCGAGTCCAAGAGCGCAGGGGCAGGTGATGATCAGCACGGCGGCCGCGACCAGCAGGGCCTGGTGCCCGCCGGCGCCGAGGATCAGCCACAGGAGGAACGAACTGGCGGCCAGCGTATGGACCGCCGGCGCATAGAGCCGCGCCGCACGGTCCGCGATGCGCACGTAGCGGGAGCGGCCCTGCCCCGCCTCGCTCATGAGCCGGGCGATCTCGGCGATGCCGGTGTCGGCGCCGGCGGCGGTCACCCGCACGGTCAGCGGCGCGGAGAGGTTGAGTGTGCCGGCCAGAACCTCGTCGCCCGGGATCACCGGACAGGGCTTGCTTTCGCCGGTGATCAGGCTGCGATCGGTGGCGCTGTCGCCCTGCTCGACCACGCCGTCCGCGGCGAGCCGCTCACCCGCGGCCACGATGATCCGATCGCCGGGGGTGAGCGCCTCGGCCCGCACCCACTCGGAGCGGCCGTCGGCACGAAGGACCATGGCGCCTGGCGCCGATTGCCGGACCAAGGCGGTTACGCCGTCGCGTGCCCGGTCGCGCATCACGCTGTCGAGCGCGCGGCCGGTCAGCAGGAAGAACAGCAGCATGACCGCGCCGTCGAAATAGGCATGCGCTCCGCCGGTCAGCGATTCATACAGGCTGAGGGCGGTGACCAGCAGGACACCGATCGAGACCGGCACGTCCATGTTGGTCTGGCCGCGGCGAAGCGCCGACCACGCCGAGCGGAAGAAGGGCCGACCGGCGTAGGCCACCGTGGGAATGGCGATGGCACCGGACAACAGGTGGAAGACGTCGCGGGTGGCGCCGCCAGCGCCCGACCAGACGGACACGGACAACAGCATGACGTTCATGGCCGCAAAGCCCGCCACCGCCGTGCAGCGCAGCAGCTGGCGGCTTTCGCTGCTGGCCGGCGTGCTGGCATCGGCGGTGAGGGGCTGCGCCTCGAAGCCGATGCGTTCGACCGCTGCCACGAGTTCCGGCAGCTGCAGCGTTGCGAGATGATCGACGCTGAGCTGCTTGCTGGTCATGTTCAGGCGGGCGTTGACGATCCCGGGGACGCCGGACAGCCCGTCCTCGATCCGGGCAATGCAGGCGGCACAGCGCACACCGGGGACCGCCAGCGTCGTATGCTCGACCGCCTCTCCCGACAGCGGCTGCTGAACCGTCACGAGAGGGTTTCCACCAGCCGATAGCTGTCGCTTCCCCGGCGGATGGTGAGCTGGACGTGCCACCGGCCCGCCGGAAGCGCGCGGTCGGAGATGAGCTGGCCGCCCTCCTCCCGGAAGTGCAAAGGCACGTCGGGCAGCCGGCCGAGCGGATGGCTGGCGACGCCGCTGGCCGTGGCGCCGGCCGCGGACACCTGCACGGTCACGCGGCGGTCGGCGGCGACGCCCGGCACGACCTTCCAGCCGAGCTGCGACTGACGACGGGATTGCGCCAGCCAGCCGTTATATTCCTGGCTGGCGACGTAGCTGTTCTCGACCACGACGCCGCCGAAGGTGCGGGTGGCGATGGTCGCCATCAGGATGTTGACCGCGATCACCACGCCGAAGAAGGCGCAAAGGATGGCGGTCATGGTCCGGCCGGTGATGCGCTTGGCGGTCATTGTTCCTCCGGACCTTCGAATTCCGCCCGGACGGCTGCCGTCTCGGGATGATCCTTCGTCAGGGCCCGTGCCCGGAACTCAAAGGATTCACTGCCCTCATCGACAAGTGGAGCAACGACGAAAATAGGTAGTTTCGCGAGGGAGTCGGCAGGCACCGTCGCTGTCAGCCGGTCGGTGGCCTGGGCGCGGCTGCCACCGTCCGTCCACAACACGGCACCGGGCAAGCCGGCGACGCTGACCTCGATCGCGCGCGGCCGCCCCTCCATGTTGCGCAACTTCACCGTGTAGCCGTTGCGAACATGTCCGTCGGACAACTGCACGAAGGAGGGGTTCCGTTGGTGCTGGGCGCTGATGGTCAGCCGGGCGCGATCGCCGACGGAGAACAGCATGGCAGCGCCAACGCCGCCCCAAACGGCGAAGTAGATCAGGGTGCGCGGGTGCGAGAGGACCTTGGACAGGCGGCGCGGCGCCCGGCCGGCCTTCTCCGCCGCGCAATCCTCGAGCGTTGCATAATCGATCAAGCCGCGCGGCTTGCCGATCTTGGTCATGACCTGGTCGCACGCGTCGATGCACAGGGCGCAGGTGATGCAGCCGATCTGGGGTCCCTCGCGAATGTCGATCCCCGTGGGACAGACGGCGACGCATTGATTGCAGTCGATGCAGTCGCCAAGCTTTTCCGGGCTTGCGCCGAGGTCGTCGAGGGTCGCCGGGCGGCGGCCACGTCCGCGCGGCTCACCGCGCCAATCCTTGTAGGTGACGATGAGGGTTCTCTCATCCATCATCGCCGTCTGGATGCGCGGCCACGGGCACATGTAGATGCACACCTGCTCGCGCATGAAGCCGCCGAACACGAATGTGGTGGTCGTGAGCAGGGCGACGGTCGCATAGGCGACATAAGGTGCGTCGCCGGCCAGGAATTCCCTCGCGAGGGTGGGCGCGTCCGCGAAGTAGAAAATCCACGCGCCGCCGGTCAGCACCGATACCAGCAGGAACAAGCTCCACTTGGTCAGCCGGCGCGCGGCCTTTGCGGGGCCCCACGGCGCCTTGGCGAGTTTCAGCTGGGCGTTGCGATCACCATCGACAAAGCGCTCGATGTGCTGGAACAGGTCCGTCCACACGGTTTGCGGGCAGGCGTAGCCACACCAGGCGCGGCCGACTATCGACGTGACCATGAATAGGCCCACACCGGCCATGATCAGCAGGCCAGCGACATAGTAGAATTCGTGCGGCCAAATCTCGATCGGGCCAAAGAAGAAGCGGCGGTGGGCAAGATCCACCAGAACCGCCTGGTTGGGCGCGTAGGCTCCGCGATCCCAGCGGAGCCAAGGCGTAACGTAATAAATGGTCAGAGCGGCGACCATCACCAGCCACTTGAAGCGGCGGAAGCGACCGTCGACGGCCTTCGGGAAGACCGGCTGCCGCTTCTCGTAGAGGCCGGAGTTCTTTCCCAACCCCATCAGGTCGGACAGACTGACCATGCTTATTCCGCCTCCCTGGCGCTGCGGTAGGCGCCCAGGCTTCAGCGCTTGGGCGGTGCCCCCGCTATCTGCACCGGCGCGCGCTCGCCGCCACCAAGGGAATACACGTAGGCGGCCAGCATCTTGACCTGCGTCGGGCCAAGCTTCGCCTCCCAGCGAGGCATCACGCCGTAGTGAGCGTTGGTCACCGTGTTGGTGAGCGACGCTTCGTCTCCGCCATAAAGCCAGATGCTGTCGGTGAGATTAGGCGCGCCAACAGCCCGGTTCCCGGTGCCGGTGGCGCCATGGCACGCCGCGCAATTGGCGGCGAAGATGGCGGCTCCGCGCCGGGCTTCGGCATTGGCCGGCTGCTGATGGCTGATGGTGCGCACATAAGCGACCACGTCGGAAATCTCGTTTGGCTGCAGCAGCCCGTCGCGCCCGAAACTCGGCATCTGCGAGGTGCGGGTCTGCGGATGGTCGGGATTCCGGACGCCATTGGCGATGGTGTACTGGATCGCCTTGAGGTCACCGCCCCACAGCCAGTCGTCATCGTTGAGGTTGGGATAGCCCTTGCTGCCGGCCGCGCCAGTGCCATGGCACTGGGTGCAATTGTTGCGGAAGGCGGCATGTCCACCTTCGACCGCCGCCTGCCACAGCTGTGGCTTGCCGGGCAGCTGCTCGATCGGCGTGGCGGCAATCGCCTTCAGCAGCGGTGCCTTGCGCGCCGCGTCAGCGGCGAGCTCCTGATCGAGTTGCCCCCTGCTCGACCAGTGGAGGACACCCGCAGTCGCCCGGCTGACCAGCGGCCAGGCCGGGAAGGCCACCGTATAGGCGATCGCCCAAACAATGCTCGCGTAGAAGGTCCACAGCCACCACCGGGGAAGCGGCGTGTTCAGTTCCTGGATTCCGTCCCACTCGTGACCGACGGTCTCGGTGCCGGTCGCCTGATCGATCGACTTGTTGTCAGCCATGATCGCTGTCCTTGAAGATGAGCTCGGCCGACGCCCGGTTGCGGTCGCGGTTGCGGGGCAGGAAAGCCCAGCCGACGAAGCTGGCCCACGCTACGCCCATCAGGACTAGGCCCCAGCTGTCGGCGAATTGGCGAAATGCTTCGTAGCTCATTTGGCCTGCTCCATCGGGGCGGCGGCCTTCAGGTCGACCTGAGTGCCAAGCATCTGCAGATAGGCCACCAAGGCATCCATTTCGGTCAGGCGATTGGGATTGCCGTCGAAGTCACGTGCCTGCGCCTTGGGATAGCGCTTGAGCAGCGCGGCATGGTCGGCGTCGGGATCAGCTTGGCTGAGCAGGTCCTCGTCGGCCTTGGCGATCGCATCGGCGCTGTAGGGAACGCCGGTCCGGCTGAGTGCGGTGAGGTGCCGATCCATTCCGCCGGTCTTGAGGTCGCGATCGGCCAGGAAGGCGTACGGCGGCATTATCGATTCGGGCACCACGGACCGCGGATCCTTGAGATGCTGGACGTGCCATTCATCCGAATAGCGGCCGCCAACGCGGGCAAGGTCCGGTCCGGTGCGCTTGGATCCCCACTGGAAGGGGTGATCGTACATGCTCTCGGCCGCCAGGCTGTAATGGCCATAGCGCTCCGTCTCGTCCTTGAACGGACGGATCATCTGGCTGTGGCAGCCGTAGCAGCCTTCGCGGATGTAGATGTTGCGGCCGGCGAGCTCGAGCGGCGAGTAGGGCCGCACGCCCTCCACCTTCTCGATGGTTGAATCAATGAAGAAGAGCGGCGCGATTTCGACAATGCCGCCGATGGTGACCACCAGCAGTGAAAGCACCGCCAGGATGGTCACGTTTCGCTCGATCGTGCCGTGGCTGAAGGTCGTGGAGGTCATGACGGTTCCTATTCGGCAGCGACGAGGGGAGCGCGCGGCTCAGTGGCGGGAGCGCGGGCCGCGGCAGGCGCGGGCAGCGGCTGGTCGGCATCCGGGTCATAGGCCGCGTCGGTCATCGGCTTTTCGACCCGGATGTTGCCGCGGATGGTCTGAATGACGTTCCACAGCATGAGGATGAATCCGCTTAGGTAGAGCAGACCGCCCGTCGCCCGGATCAGGTAGAGCGGGTGCATCGCCGCGACCACTTCGCTGAACGAATAGACGAGGTATCCGTCGGCTCCATATTCGCGCCACATCAGGCCCTGCATGATTCCGGCGGCCCACATCGCGGAGGCGTAGAGGACGATCCCCAGCGTCGCGGTCCAGAAATGCCAGTTGATCATCCGCAGCGAGTAGAGACGCTCCCGCTTCCACAGCCGCGGAACCAGGTAGTAGATCGCCGCAAAGGTGATCATGCCATTCCAGCCGAGCGCGCCGGCGTGGACGTGTCCAATGGTCCAGTCGGTATAGTGCGACAGAGAGTTGACCGCCTTCACCGACAGCATCGGACCCTCGAAGGTGGCCATTCCGTAGAAGGCCAGCGCCATCACCATCATGCGGATGATCGGATCGGTGCGGACCTTGTCCCAGGCTCCGTTGAGGGTCATCAGACCGTTGATCATGCCGCCCCAGCTCGGCATCCACAGGACGATTGAGAACACCATGCCCAGCGTCTGGGCCCAGTCGGGCAGCGCCGTGTAGTGCAGGTGGTGCGGACCGGCCCAGATGTAGAGGAAGATGAGCGACCAGAAGTGGATGATCGACAGCCGGTAGCTGTAGACCGGCCGCTCGGCCTGCTTGGGCACGAAGTAATACATCATGGCCAGGAAGGGCACGGTCAGGAAGAACGCGACGGCGTTATGGCCGTACCACCATTGCGTCAGCGCATCCTGCACGCCCGAGAACAGCGAGTAACTCTTGGAGCCATCAAAACTGACGGGAATGCTGAGATTGTTGACGATGTGCAGCATCGCGATCGTCAGGATGAAGCTGAGGTAGAACCAGTTGGCGACGTAGATGTGGGGCTCGCGCCGCTTCACGATGGTGCCGATGTATACGGCGGCGTAAGCGACCCAGACCACCGTCAGCCACAGGTCAACGTACCATTCCGGCTCGGCATATTCGCGCGCCTCGGTGATGCCGAGGACATAGCCGGTCGCAGCCAGAACGATGAACAGCTGGTAGCCCCAGAAGACGAACCGGGCGAGGGTTGGGAAAGCGAGCCGCGCTCGGCAGGTGCGCTGCACGACATAGAAGCTGGTGGCGATCAGCGCATTGCCGCCGAAGGCGAAGATGACGGCCGACGTATGCAGCGGCCGCAAGCGCCCGAAGGTAGTGTATTCGAACCCGAGATTCAGCACCGGGAAGGCCATCTGCAGGGCGATGAACAACCCCGCGGCCAAGCCGGCGGTGCCCCAGAACAGGGTGGCGATCACGCCCCAACGGACGGGATCGTCATCGTATCGGGATTGCGGCGGAACAGGCTTGGGCAGACCGTTCGCCATGGCGAAGTAATCGGCCTTGCGCATGGTCGCCACCATCGCAAGCAGCGCCGCAACGGCAATGATGCCGAGGTGGACCGAGAAGCCGAAGTCGGCCGAGGCGGTAATCGCCGCCACCGCAATCAGCGCAATGAGCAGCCACCCGCCGCTCTTCATCAACACAACGTCCATCAGACAATCCGCCCCAGCTATTCTGCCGATCGGATATCGCCGGTGCGCCGCCGCGCGCCTTACGCAAACATCCTTAGCCGGGCCGTGACTGGACGAAGAAAGAGCTGAACGAAGTGATTCAGATCAAAGGAGCGCTGATCAGTCCCTCTTAGGTGCGGTGCAGCAACAAGGGGAATGATTCATGAAGTCAGTTTGTATTCTCGCTGTCGCCGCTGCCGTGACCTGCGCCGTGCCGGCCCAGGCCGAGCAGGGGAACGTGCATGTTCGTGCCCGAGCGATCCTCGTCAGCCCAACGGAAAAGGCGAGCCCGGTGCTGCCGACCTTCTCCACCGGCAGCGTATCGGTCACGGCCTCCTGGGCGCCGGAGGTGGACGTCACCTACTTCGTCAAGCCGCACATCGGCGTCGAGCTGATCGCCGCAACCACCAAGCACAAGGTGCATGGCGAAGGCAGCCTCACGGGCGTCGGCAAGGTGGCGGACACCTGGGTTCTGCCGCCCACGCTGACCCTGCAGTACCACTTCGCGCCCGAGGCCAAGGTGCGGCCCTACGTCGGCGTTGGCGTGAACTACACGCACTTCTACTCGGAGAAGGCGAGCAGTTCGCTTCAGACTGCGATTGGCAGCACGGCCGTGCACCTCAAGGACAGCTTCGGCTACGACCTTCAGGCCGGCGTGGACGTCCAGCTCCAGCGCAACCTGTTCCTCAACCTCGACGTCAAATACATCGACATCGACACCACGGCCAGGCTGACGACCGGAACCCTGGTGAACCGCGTCAAGGTCAGCCTCGACCCGATCGTGGCCGGCGTCGGCATCGGGGTCCGCTTCTAAGCACTTCGGCGGGTGCAGCCAGCACCCCCCTCGACCGCCAAAACGAAAAAGGCCCGCTTCCCCATCGGAGAAGCGGGCCTTTCCCGTCTTTGATCAGCCGTTCAGCCGATCGCCGGCCTTAGCCACGCTCGGGAGCGGGCGGCGGCGGCGGCGGCGGCGGCGGCGGAACCGGGCAGCTGTCGGTCGCCAGGATCACCGAACCGTCCGGGCAGGTCTGCGTGGCAGGAGCCGGTGGCGGCGGGGGCGGCGGCGGGGGCGGCGGGGGAGCCACCTCGGCCGGCGCGCTCGGGCCGAAGCGGACGCCGACGCCAACCAGTGCAACCAGACGCGACGAGTCGGTCCGGTAGTTGGAATAGCGGCCCTCAGCCTTCACGTAGAAGTTGTCGCTGAGCAGCTGCTCGACGCCACCGCCAACGGTCCAGCCGCGGGTACGGTAGTGGTTGTAGTAATCGCCAAAGGCGGTGTTCACCGGAATGCCCGGAGTCGCAACCGTGTCGGCGTCGAAGCGCTTGCGCTGCTCGTTCACCACGATGCCGCCCTTGGCATAGACCAGGGTCGACGGGGTGACGAGAACGCCGGCGCGAATGGCGCCGCCCCACTCTTCGAAGGACTTGCGATACGCAATGCCCGGACCGTCACGGGTCACGTTCTCGTTGGGAGCCCACCAGAAGGTGCCCTCCGCGCCGAGCACGAAGTTCGACCCTACGAGGAAGTCGGCACCGGCCGAGCCGCCAACACCGATCTTGGTGTGGTGATTGCCTTCCGAGTAGAAGCGATCGCCGCCAACCTGCACATCCGCGCGGACGGCCGGGAAGCGGTATTCCTGCGCGCTGGCGGCGGTAGCCCCCAGCATCGACAGCGCAACCAGTGCGCTAGTGGCTAAGTACTTCATTCTGCTCCCTATTCTTCGTTGCGGTACAGTGACTTGCCTAATACGTAGAGATCAGGTCCCCCGCGGGTCATTCACCGTGCACTGCACAATACTCATCTTCTCTAACAAAATAAAGACTGCAGTGCCTTTGATAGACCCGGAACCGTGCCCCTTATAAAGCAGACCACGAAGCGGAGGGGAAACTCCTCACCGCAAAAGGTGGTTCCTTTTGCCGACGAAACGAGATTAGCGGTGCAGAATGGCAACAGTTTCGGCACTCGGAAACTATTCATTATTGGAATGCCATGAATAGCGAGTTGATCCACAAGGTTTCCGATATCCTTCTGGAAGTTTCCGAGGGCGTAATACTGCCCTCGTTTCAAGAGGGCGTCGCGACTGCCTCGTGGGAGAAGACCCCCGGCGAATATGTCACCCGTGTCGATCAACTCGCCGAGGGCCGCATTTCCGCGCGGCTAGGCGAGTTGCTTCCCGGAAGCGTCGTGGTCGGCGAGGAGGCCTGCGCCGCCCGCCCGCAACTGCTGTCTCATCTGCATGACGAAGTTGCCTGGTTGCTCGATCCCCTCGATGGCACCCGGAACTTTGCCTCCGGGCATGAGCCATTCGCCATGATGCTGGCATTGCTCCGCCAAGGGCGCGCCGTCGCCGCCTGGATTCTGGACCCCCTCACCAATCGGTTGATCGTGGCCGAAGACGGAGCCGGCGCCTGGCGGGGTGAAGACCGCCTGCGCTGTCGACAGCAGTCCCCTACCCTCCGCGCCGCGGACGCCATCGTCAGCGACGCTTTCGTGCAACCCGCCGAACAGGGGGGGCTTGCCGGCTTCAAGGCGGCCCTCGGCAACGTTCGGCCGACCCGCCGCTGCGCCGGCGCCGAATATCCGCTGCTGGCACTCGGCGACCTTGATCTCATTCTCTACTGGCGGACACTGCCGTGGGACCATGCCGCGGGGACGCTTGTCGTCACCGAGGCCGGCGCCATGGTGCGCCAGCTGGACGGGTCCGCTTATGACCCCGCCAGGAGCAAGCCGGGCCTCGTCTCCGCTGCGAACGAAGACCTGATGAAGCAGCTGCTCTCCTCAAGGCCGTGCCAAGGCGATGGCTGACGTTCATCAACGGGTCGGCCTTGTTGTGCCAGAGCGACGGTCTTAAGGGCCTCACTTCCGTGCACCCCCTCCCCTCGCATCCGGGTTCTCGATCAGCAATGCTTGCCCCTTCAATCCCTGGCCGACCCAAGCTCCCCGCGGCCTTGGTCCTCGTCACGCTGCTGTCGGGCTGCCAGGCCGTCGGCATCACCACTGCGGTCGGTCCGACCCGCAGGGAAGTGATCGCATCCGCGAACAACGCATCCATCCCCGGGTTGCAGATCATTCCCGTCACCACGCAAGTGGCGGCGCAGCTTTCCTCCGTCGAGCCGCAGCAGCGTTTCTCGGATGTGTTCGGCGATGCGAGGCCGATCGGAACGGTGGTCGGCGTTGGCGATGTGGTCGAGGTCACCATCTGGGAAGCGCCACCGGCCGTGCTGTTCGGCGGCGCTCCGGTCAGCACCCGCATCGGCAACGACGTGCAGGGCAGCCGCCCTGGCACGCTTCCCGAACTGATGGTGGGACCGAATGGGACCATCACTGTGCCGTTCGCCGGCCAGGTTCCGGCGGCGGGCCGGACCCTCGACCAGATCCAGCGGACGATCGTCGCACGCCTGCGCGGCAAGGCGAATGCGCCTCAGGCCATCGTGCGGATCACCCGCAACGCCACCGCGAACGTCTCGGTGGTCGGTGAGGTCGCGCAATCCGGCCGGGTTCCGCTGACCCCGAAGGGCGAGCGTCTGCTCGACGTGATCGCTGCGGCAGGCGGCACTCGCCAGCCGATCGAGCGTATCACCGTCCAGCTGGCGCGGAACGACCGCACCGCGACCATGCCGCTGCAGGCCGTGGTGCAGGACAGCCGGCAGAACATCATCCTGCAGAGGGATGACGTGCTGACCCTCCTTTATCAGCCGTACAGCTTCACGGTGCTGGGCGCGGCCGGCAAGAATGAGGAGATTCGCTTCGAGCAGACCGGGCTCACACTGTCGCAGGCGCTGGGACGCACGGCCGGCCTGCAGGATCAGCGGGCGGACTCGCGCGGGGTGTTCATCTTCCGGTTCGAACCGGTGGAGCGCCTCCGCGGCCTGACCGCCGCTCCCCTGCCCGCCACGGGCCGGGTTCCGGTGATATACCGCGTTGATCTCAGGAACCCGGAGACCTACTTCGCCGCGCAGCGCTTTGCGATGAAGGACGGCGATGTCATCTATGTCGCGAATTCGCCGGCGGCGGAGTTCCAGCGCTTCGTCAACGTCATCGCCAGCACCGTCCTGCCCGGCATCTCCGTTCTGAACACGGTCCGGCCCTGATCATTGCTGCTGCTTGACGTCAGCCGGCTGATCTGGCGCCGCTGGTCGGGCAGGCTGCCGACGGGCATCGACCGGGTCTGCCTGGCTTATGTCGAGCATTTCGGCGGCAATGCGTTGGCGGTGGTCCAGCAGGGTGGCTGGCGCCGGATCCTTGACGCGCGAACCTCGCAAGCCTTGTTTGCACGGCTGAGGCAACCGGGTCCTGACTTTCGCGCCGCTTTCACCCGCATGGTGCTGCGCCGCGCGTCGAATTGGGTGATCGGCCGTTCCATGCGCGGCGCGCTCTACCTCAACGTCGGGCACACCGGCCTCGACACGCCACACCTGGTGCCCTGGATCCATCGCGAAGGCCTGAAGGCGGTCTACTTCATCCACGACCTCATTCCGATCACGCATCCGGAATATTGCCGTCCGGGAGAAGAGGAACGCCACCGCCTGCGGATGGGCAGCGTGCTCGACAGCGGCGCGGGCGTGATCGGCAACAGCCAGGACACGCTCCGGTCCCTGTCCCATTATGCGCGGGAGGCCGGCTTCAAGATGCCGCCAGCCATCGCCGCCCCGCTGGGCAGCGATCTTCGCGCACTCACCCGCCGAGACGAGAGCCCGTCGCAACGCCCAAGCTTCGTCGTGGTGGGCACGATCGAGGGCCGCAAGAACCACCTGCTCCTGCTCCAGATCTGGGACCGGCTTGCGCGCGAGCTTGGGGAGCGCACGCCGCGCCTCATCATCGTCGGTCAGCGCGGTTGGGAAAGTGAGCAGGCGGCCGATCTGCTGGACCGGGCGCGCAATCTCAAACCACACGTGCTTGAACTCGGCCGGTGCACCGACCGTGAGCTGGCCGACCATCTGGCCAGCGCCCGCGCCCTTTTATTTCCCAGCTTCGTGGAAGGTTATGGTCTGCCGCTGATCGAGGCCTTGCACCAGGGAACGCCGGTCATTGCGAGCGACCTGCCGGTGTTCCGCGAGATCGGCGGCGACATTCCGGACTACCTTGATCCCATCGACGGTCCCGCCTGGCTGCGGACCATCATGGACTATGCGGCGTCACCCAGCCCGCGACGGGACGCGCAGATCGCCCGGCTCGGCAGCTACTGTGCGCCCAGCTGGTCCGAGCATTTCCGGATCGTGGAACCGTTTCTCGACGGCATCTGAGGCTTTCACCGGCGCACAGAGCCGGTCCGCCATGTTGTCGACGAGAGTCGTCACCGCCGATTCACTCGCCAGACCGCCCCGCACGAGGCAATCGTTCACGAGCACCTTCCGGAAGGCCTCGTACAATCCCGCGACCGGCGGCGGCGGATCGCGCCAGAAGCTGTCGAGATGTCCGCCGAAGGTCAGGCCGGGAATATTGTAGATGGCGTCACCAAGCACGCAGACCGGCCGGCCAGCGGAAAGCGCCAGGGTCGCCGAGGTGCTGTTCACGACCACCATGCCCTCGGCATTCGCGGCGAGCTCCTCGATGTCACCGCCGTCGATGTAGTGGACGCGGTCGGAGATCCTCAGTTTGCGCGCGCGGCGGCGAAGAAAGCCGCGCCAGTTGAAGAACGAGCCATCGAGCGGATGCGCCTTGATCAGCAGGTGCATGTCGGGCGCGGCGTGCATCGCGAAGCTCTGCAGCACGTAGGAGGTCGCCGAGGGCATATCGGTGAACGGCGAATGGGCCCTGATCTGGAAGTCGCCGGACAGCTGCAGAGCGTGGAGAAAGAATCGTTTTCCCTCGATCGCGGCAAGCCCGCGCTTCAACTCACGCTCGCGCAGCTTGCGGGTGAGATACCGCCAGCTCCACCCCAGGCCTTCGAACAGCGGCGTATGCTGGCGATGGTTTTCGTAGAAGGGGTAGATCAGCGCTCCCGCCTGCACGGCGGTGTAATAGCGTGCCGTATCGCGCACCCGCCGCCGAAAGCTCGCGGTCACCGGTGGCTCGTCCACCTGCTCGCGCGGCAGACGGCGGGCCTGCTCGAACACCCGCGCCGGATCGCGCGAGATCGGGCTGTGCGCATTCACTCCCTCCAGCTCGAGTGTCATCCAGTGCGGACGAAGGTAACCCTCCTCCAGCACATGGGTGCGCACCCCGCGCATGGCGGCAAGGCGGCGGGCGGTCACATGGTAGGGGCGGCAATCACCGAACAGCAGGATGTCCGTGATCTGCTGTTCCCGCAGGAAGTGATCGAAGAATACTGCCCATTCAGAGCGCCGGCCGCGAAAATTGACGGCAGGTCCCGCCCAGTCGAGCTGGTCGCCGGCTGACAGGTTGATCCGATGAACCGCAACTCCGCGCGCGCGCATGGTGGTGGCGAGACGGCTGAACAGCGGACCGGGCGGCCCCTGAAGGAAGACAAAGGCACGCGGCCGCTCGAGGTTCTTGTCCATGATCATGCGACAAGCTTCCTCCAGCCACGCAACAAGCGTCCCTGCACCCGGCGCAGGCCGACGAGCAGGCCGGTGCGCTTAGTGCCGTCACTGCACAGGCGATCGACCACAACTTCGGCAGGGCACGGCAGACCGGTCACCGGATCCAGATAGCGCGGATAGACCAGCAAGGCCAAGGCAACCAGTTCGTCGAGCGTGCGTCGCCGCGTACGCCGGGAAGGTACTGGCCCAAGGTCCCGCGTCAGCCCCCACCCGGCGTAGAAGGGAACGCCGTAGGTCGTCACCGGCTTGCCGCGCAGCAGCGCTTCGAAGCCCGCAAGTGAGGTGTTGACGTGAACCTCGTCCGCAAGCTCGATGAGGGAGGCAATGGGAAGGTCCGCAACGATCCGGTCGGCGAGGCTATCGGCAAGGTGCGGGGGTATGGCTCCTTTGCGATGCCCGGCTTCGACGTCGGGATGCGGTTTGTAGAGGATGAACGCGTCCGGGTGATCAGCCCGCACCCTCTCGAGCAGCGTGAGATTGGTGACGCCCATGCCTCCGGTCATCACCGAGCGGTCATCCTCGACCTGGCCGGTGACGAGCAGGTGGCGCCGCTCGCCGCCAAAGCGCGGCAGCGTTGTCCGGCCGCGCTCATATTTGCCCAGCCCCGCGGCCACGATGACGTCACGAAGACGACTCGCCCGCTCGAGCATGTCGCTGCCCACGTCCGCCCACTCCAGCAGCTGCTCGAGTTCGCTCGGCTGCGCGGGATCGAAGTAAGCGCCGAGCCGGTCGACGGTAATCGATAGCGGCGGCACGCAATCCGCGCCAAGGCCGGCGGAGCGGAGGAAGCCGTCCTCCACCTCGACGATGGGCACGTTCCGATCACCGAGCTCGGCTAGATCCTCGGCCCTCGCCTTCGCACCCCACACCGCCACGGCGCCGACGGGGAGCGGCTCGGGCAGGCTGCGCCAGAAAGGCAGTTCCCGAATTCCGTCCCACAGCAAGGGGGCGAGTGCCTTCTGCTTCCAGAAGGCGATTCCGAGCCCGCCGATGATCCCGCGGTTGGAAGCGATCAGGTCGCGCCAGAAAGCGCACAGGGCCACCGCGTCGAGGCCGCTCATCGCCTCACCCGTGAACGGGTTCTCGACCCGGAGAAACGGCGCGGCTTCCTGACGAGCCACCTCACGCGTGCCGCCTTCGGATGTTGGCTCCCAATAGCAGCCAGCCAGCCGTTCCGAGCGGATGGCGACAAGCAGCGCGTCGAGGTCGTCGGTGGGCTCGCTGGGAAGCGAGCGAAAGGCGCTCAGCTGGGCGCCCGGAAACGGCGGGATGCGGAGCAGCCCAGCGCTCGCGACTGTCTCAGGGACGGTCATGACCCGCTTGCTCATGGCTGCAGGAAGCGATCGCGAGCAGCCGCTTCAGGAGATCGCCCATCTGGCCGAGCGGAACGGCGTTCGGGCCGTCCGAGAGCGCCTGATCCGGATTCGGGTGGGTTTCCATGAACAGGCCTTCGACCCCGATCGCCACCGCGGCGCGGGCGAGCGGTTCGACATATTCTCTCCGGCCGCCGGACCGATCGCCGAGCGCTCCCGGCTGCTGAACGCTGTGGGTCGCGTCGAACACTATCGGGCAACCGGTCTCGCGAAGCACGACCAAGGAACGCATGTCCACGATGAGGTCACGGTAGCCGAACGAACTGCCCCGCTCGCAGACGAAGAATTGTCCCGCCAGGCCCGCGTCGCTGGCGGCCTGATTTGCCTTGCCGATCACCGCGCCCATGTCTTCGGGCGCCATGAACTGCGCCTTCTTGATGTTGGCCGGGCGCCCACTTGCTCCCACGGCGGCGATAAGATCGGTCTGGCGCGCAAGGAAGGCCGGGGTCTGAAGAACGTCGGCCACCTCCGCCACGCGGGCGACCTGCTCGGCCGAATGGACGTCGGTCAGCACCGGCAAACCAGTCTCGGCGCGCACCTTGGCGAGCACCTCCAGCCCCTGCTCCATCCCGAGCCCGCGGAAGGACGAACCCGACGTTCGATTGGCCTTGTCGAAGCTCGCCTTGAAGATGATCTGCAGGCCAAGCTCGTCCGACAGGCGGCGCAGATGCTCGGCCACCCGCAGGCACAGCGCCTCGCTCTCGATCACGCAGGGCCCGGAGATGAGGAACGGCCGGGATCGCGTGACCGGCCGGCCGAACAGCATCATGTCTTCAATCCAATTCGAGACGAGCAAGCTCCGCCTCGATCGGCGCAGCATCCTCGGGGTTATTAAGCTCGGCCGTTAGCTGGTCGGGCGGCGCGCAATCAACCACGGTGACGGGAACGCCCTGGTCCAGGAAGCGCAGTTGCTCCAGCCCCTCCGCCAGTTCCGCGGCCGATGGCGCGGCGGCGAAGTAGCGACGCAACGCCTCCCGTCGATAGGCATAGACGCCCAGGTGAAGGTAGACGGCGCTGCCCGCCCGCTCCGCGCCAAAGGGGAGCAAATGCTTGGAGAAATACAGCGCCTCCCCCTTGGCATTGCTGACCACGGTGGTTCCGCCGACGCGCCCCGAACGCTGTTCCTCAAGCAGGTGGGCAAGCGTCGGCCCCTCGGCGCGGATGGCAGGCGTGGTGACCACCACCTGTGGTTCCATCGCGATCCGCGCATACAGCGCGTGCAGGATGGCGGGAGGCGTCAGCAGCGCGTCGCCCTGAAGATTGATGACGAGGTCCGCCGCCTTGCCCAATCGCTCGGCCGCGACGGCGCAGCGCTCGGTACCATTACGGCATTCTTCCGGGGTGAGCATTGCCACACCGCCGAACCGCTCCACCTCCGCCACGATCCGGCGATCGTCGGTCGCGACAAGGACCGGCAGGTCCGCGAAGGCTCGCCGGGCTGCCCGCCAGGTCCATTCCACCAATGGCCGCTCGACGCCTCCTCGGCCACGCAGCAACGCCAGCGGCTTGCCGGGAAAGCGGGTCGACCCATAACGGGCGGGGATGATGATGGTGGTCGAGGATGCAGCGCCGGCCGGCTGCGCCTCAGCCATGCCTGGGCCGCGCCAGATCGTGAATGTGCACGAGGCCAATCGGCCTCAGCGGATCGTCATGTGCGGTCACGAAGATCG
Source organism: Sphingomonas sp. KRR8 (assembly GCF_023559245.1). Classification (NCBI taxonomy): domain Bacteria; kingdom Pseudomonadati; phylum Pseudomonadota; class Alphaproteobacteria; order Sphingomonadales; family Sphingomonadaceae; genus Sphingomonas; species Sphingomonas sp. KRR8. Next base: position 2,431,808 of record NZ_CP097462.1, on the reverse strand, counting down.
CCGTGATCCGGTGCTGCTGAAGCAGTTCAAGCGCGATCTCGCAGCGGGTTCCCTCGCTGACGGTCTTGGGCTCGGTGCTCATCACCTCGGACGCGACATGGCTGAACAAGTTCTCGCTGTGGCGGCGAAGGTCGCCGTCGGTAATGACCCCGACGAGGCGCCCGTCGGCGACCACGCCGGCAATGCCGAAGCCCTTGGCGCTGATCTCCACCACCACCTTGCTCATCGGCATGTCGGGCGAGACCAGCGGCAGCGCGTCGCCGAGATGCATGAGGTTCTCCACCGGCGCCAGCCGTTCGCCAATCGCGCCGCCCGGGTGAAGCAGCTTGAGGCGCTCGCGTGACAGGCCGCGGGTCCGCATCACGGCAATCGCCAGCGCGTCCCCCAAGGCGAGCATGACGGTGGTCGAGGTGGTCGGCGCGATATTCACCGGACAGGCCTCGCGGACGGCCGGGATGAGCAGCCGGACATTGGCCGATCGCATCATCGGCGACGCGTTCTGCGACCCAATGGCGATGATCGGGCAATCGATGCGCTTGGCATGATCGATCACCGCCCGAAGCTCGGGCGTGGCCCCGCTGTTGGAGATCAGCAGCAACAGGTCGCCCTGGGCGATCATGCCGAGATCGCCATGCGCCGCCTCGGCCGGATGGACGAACAGTGCGGGAGTTCCGGTGGAGGCAAGGGTCGCCGCCACTTTGCGGCCGATGTGACCGGACTTGCCCATCCCACTGACGATGACCCGCTGACGGGTGGCGACCAGAAGCTCGACCGCGCGCGCGAAGTCCTCATCCAACGCGTCGGCCAGCAAGCCCAGCGCGGACGCTTCCATCTCGATCACATCGCGCCCGATGGCGATCATCCGCTCAGCGCTGGAGGCGATTGCCTCGCTGCTGGTCTGGGCCTTGTTCATGTCCATGCTCAACTCTTCACCCGGCCTCTTCGCGCCGTCGTTCGGCGCGTTTAGCGGCCAAGTGTGGAATATACGTCAACCGTCTCGCGGATGCACCGCCCCCAATCGTAGCTGGTCGCTCTTGCGGAGCCTTGCGTCACTTTTCTGCATCGGTCGGCCTCGTCCGTAAGGGCGTGCGCAAGCGCTCCGGCAAAGCTCTCGACATCGTCGGGATCGACGAAGAAGGCGGCGTCGCCGCACACCTCGGGCAGGCAGGACCGATTGGCGACCACCACCGGCACCCCACTGGCCATCGCCTCCAGCGGCGGGAGGCCGAACCCCTCGTAGATGCTCGGGTAGATGAACAGGCGTGCGCCGGCGTAAAGGGCAGGCAGGTCCTCCTCGGGCACATAGCCCAGCAGCTTCAGCCATCCTTCCGCGGCGCCCCTGTCGATCGCGGCAAGCAATTCGGCGTCGCGCCAACCCTTCGCGCCCGCCAGCACCAGTGGAAATTGCCGGCGCAAGTCCGTGGGCAGCAGGCGCCAGGCGGCAACAAGTTCCGCGATCTTCTTGCGCGGCTCGATGGTTGAAACGCTGAGCGCGTATCCGCCAGCATCGAGGCCATATCTCGCCAGCGGCTCGGCGACTTCGAGGATGGTCGCCGGACGGAAGTTCGCGCTGACTCCGAGCGGAACCGCAGTGACCCTGGCCGGTGCGAGCCCGAACTCCGCGATGACTTCCTGCCTGACCGTCTCCGTATCGGTGATGACGTGTTCCGCGCGGTCAAGCGAGCGTGGCAGATCACGCGCAAATTGCCTCAGGCGCTCGGCCGGGTGGGTTTCGGGAAAGCGCAACACCGAGAGGTCGTGCACGGTCACGATCCCCCGCTCGACGAAATCCGGAAGGAAGTAGTTGGGGCCGTGGAACAGCCGGTTTTTCAAGCGGCGTCGATCGGACCAGCGCAGCAGCGGTCGAACGAGCTTGGGCCGCCGCCCAAGTTTGCCCTCGGTCAGCAGCAGTTCCGGCTCCTCGACCAGCCGCTGCCGCGCCCAGGTTGCGACCGAATCGACCCTCGGATCGTCCGGCAGGCCGCGCAGCAGTTCGAGCGTGTACCGGCCTATCCCCGTCAGCTGCGGCTGGAGGGCGTCGCCCCAGAGCGCGACATCCATCGCGTCAATCTTCCAGCATCCAGCGAAGCGTCTCGGCCAGCGGAATGGATTTCAGCGGCCCGATGGCGGCTTCGAGGCGCGCCGCCGAGCCGCTGAGGGTGCGGACCTCGTTGGCACGCACGAATGCCGGGTTGACCACCATCTCCATCGGTTGGCCGGTGATGGCCACGACCGCATCGACGACCTCGCGCAGGCTTACGGCCTTGCCGGAGCAGACATTGAAAGTGCTCCCTGCAAGGTCCGGCCGGTCGAGCAGCCGTGCGTAGGCATCGACCACCGTTCGCACATCCGAGAAGTCACGTGCCACATCCAGGTTGCCAAGCTCGATCCGGGTCGCACCCGCACGGGCATGGGCGACGATCTTGGGGATGAGGAAATTCTCGGCCTGGCCGCGACCCGTGTAGTTGAACGGACGGACGAGCGTGATCGGGAGCCGGTCGGAGTAGGTTCGGGACAGCGCCTCCACCGCCAGCTTGGAGACGCCATAATCATTGGCCGGCGCAGGAGGCAGGCTTTCGTCGAGCACGCCTTCATGCGCATTTCCGTAAATGTTGGCGCTGCTCGCCATCAGCACCAGTTGCGGCCGGGTAGGCGCGCCGGCCAGCGCCTCCAGCAGGTTGCGCGAGCCAAGCAGGTTGGTCTCGTACATCGCGCGCACGTCTCCATGCGCAACAAACGCCACCGCCGCCAGATGGACAACGTGGGTCGGCCTCACGAGGGAGACGACCTCTGCCAGCCGCTCGCGATCGGCCAGGTCGGCCACATGGAGGGCCGCCGAGCTCGCAGCGTCATCCTCCTCGGCCCGGTGCACAAGCCCATGCACGTGAGATCCGGCCGCAATCAGCAGCGGCTGCAGGTAGCGCCCGGTGAAGCCGGTCAGGCCGGTGACCAGAACGCGCCGGGCCGGGTCGGCCGCGCTACTCATCAGAAGGAAGCGCCGGCCTTGTTGCGGCGGAGGTCGGCCTCCACCATCATTCGGCAAAGCTCCTCGAGGCTGGTCTGGGGCCGCCAGCCGAGCTTCTCGGTAGCCTTGGCCGGGTCGCCGATCAGCAGTTCGACTTCGGCCGGCCGGTAGTAGCGCGGATCGATCCGCATCACCGTCTTGCCGGTGGCCGCATCGACCGCGATCTCCTCCTCACCGGATCCGCGAAACTCCACGTCATAATCGGCGGCCTTGAACGCCATCGCCACGAAATCGCGTACCGTCTCGGTGCGGTTGGTCGCGAGGACGAAGGTGTCCGGCTCATCGGCCTGGAGCATCCGCCACATGCCCTCGACATATTCCCTGGCGAAACCCCAGTCGCGCTTGGCGTCCAGGTTACCGAGGCGGAGGCAGTCGAGCTTGCCGAGGCGGATCTTGGCGACGGAGTCAGTGATCTTGCGGGTCACGAACTCGCGGCCACGAAGCGGACTTTCGTGATTGAAAAGGATGCCGCTGCTGCCGTGAATGCCATAGCTTTCGCGGTAGTTGACCGTAATCCAATGGGCGTAGAGCTTGGCGACGCCATAGGGGCTGCGCGGGTAGAAAGGCGTGTCCTCGCGCTGTGGCACGGCCTGGACCTTGCCGAACATCTCCGACGTCGATGCCTGGTAGAAGCGGACCGACGGGTCGACGATTCGGATCGCCTCCAGCAGGTTGAGCGGGCCGATCCCGGTGATTTCGGCGGTGGTCACCGGCTGGTCGAACGACACGCCGACGAAGCTCTGCGCCGCCAGATTGTAGATCTCCTTCGCGCCGGTCTGCTGAAGCAGGCGAATGGCGCCGGACAGGTCCGTCAGGTCGAACTCGACCAGGTGGAGATTGGGATGCTGATCGATCCCCAGCTCTTCCATGCGCCAGAAGTTGACCGAGCTGGTGCGCCGGTAGGTGCCGTAGACGGTGTAGCCCTTGGAAAGCAGAAGTTCGGCCAGGTAGGCGCCGTCCTGGCCGGTTACGCCGGTGATGATCGCGGTAGTCATGGCGGGGCTATTGGAAGGTGGGATGCCGATTGGCAACGCCCTTCAGCGGCTGTCCTGAGCCGTGACGAGCTGATGAAGCCGATCCATGATGACCCGGTAGGTCTCATCATAGCTGAACCGGCCGGCGCGGCGCTGCAGCTGGAGGGTGCGTTCCCGGCCAGCATCGGTGCCGAGTTCCCCGATCAGCTGCGTCATCGCGCCGTTGAACGATTCCACAGAATAGGGATCGAAATAGATGCCGTCGGGTCCGAGCACCTCCGGCACCGATGTCGTGCAGCTGGCGGCCACGGGAATGCCCAGCGCCATGGCCTCCAGCACGGGCAGGCCGAAGCCTTCGAACAGCGACGGGTAGATGAGGCCGCGGGCACCCATCATCAGCGCGGTCTTCTGCGCCTCGTTGACATAGCCGACGTGCAGGAGCCGGCCAGCGCTGACGGCGTTCGCAAGGCCGGCTTCGCCAACCAGCTCGGCAAAGGATTCGCCCCAGGCGTCACGGCCGACGAACAGGAAGCGGAAACGCTGCAGCATTTCCGGATTGCGGGCGAGCCAGGCCAGAACCAGCCGGACATTCTTGCGCGGTTCGATCGAGCCGACGCAGATGAAATAGGGCTCGACTGGCTCGCTTCCGAACCGGGCGACGAACTCCCAGGTCGAGGGAATGTCGAGGTGGTAGCCAAGCAGCGCGACCGTCGTGCGCTCCTCCGGGAAGGCGAAATAAAAGCCCAGGTCATTCGCGACCGACTGCGAGATGGTGAAGATGCAGTCGCTCGACTGCACCTGCTCGTTCAATGCCTTGAGGTGATAATCGATCGTATCCTGGTGGTGGCACTCGGGCACGCTCAGGAACGAGAAATCGTAGTACAGCTGGGCTTCGAAATCGAACTTACCACGCTCGGGCTTGATGTGCAGGAACAGGGCCGCGGTCGGCCCGTCATGTTCCGCCGCCATGTCGACGGACATGGTGAGGCTGCCAGCATCCTCGAAGAGGTGCCGCAGGGCCTGCCCCGATCGTTCGCGAACGCACTGCTCGATGATCGCGTGGTCGATCATCCGGTGAAAGACGCTGAAGCGGACGTCGAAGTGGGGTGCACCCGGAAGCAGGCGCTTGGTGATTTCATACACGACGTTGGCAATGCCGGTGAACTGCAGCTCCCACAGCGGAGAGACGTCGACGACGAGAAGGGTTGGCCGGCTCACGCGAGGGTGCCTTCGAATGCCGTCACGCGCTGCTCGAACAGCTCCAGCCCAAACGCGGTGTTGACGAAGGTGGCGCCCTTGGCGCCGAGCGCCTTGCGCTGCTCGGTCCCTAGGTCCGCCGCGTGATCGAAGGCCGCGGTGATGGCGGCGCTGGTCGGCGGATAGAAGGTCGTCTTGAGGTCGGGTCCGAGGGCATGAATATCGCCCATCGTAGGCTGGCGTATTGCCTTGAGGACGATTGCCCGCTCCTCGGAGACATAGTCGTTCATCGCGGTGCGGCTCGACGAGATCGCCGGGACCCCTCGTGCCATGGACTCGATTAGCGGCAGGTTGAGCCCCTCGGCCGCCGACGACGACACGAAGAAGGCGGCAAGGTCGTACAGGCTGTTCATCTGCGGCGTCGACAGATACTCGCCGCAGAAGACCACCGCTGGACTGGTGGCCTCAAGCTCGAAATCATCGGCCAGGATGTGATTGATGTTGGGCAGGCTGGTTACGACATTGTCGAGGATCAGCTTGATCAGCAGGGTCCCGGTCCTTGCCGCCTTGCTCGCCAGGAAGCCGTCGAGCAGCGCTCGAAGGTTCTTGCGCTTGTCGAACGGAGCCAGCACCGCAAGGTAGATATCCCGGTCGCCGGACCCGATCCCCAGCTCGCCCAAGGTCGTCATCGGCGACGGTGCGTAAAGCTTGCTGTCGAGGGTTACGGCGGCGACCTGGTCAATCGGCTCGCACCTGTGCTCACGACCGTAAGTCACCGGCGGCGGCAGGTGGAAGCTGTTGATGCCGTACGCGGCCAGGCTTTGTTGCGTGAAGCTGCTGGCGCACCAGACCGCGTCCATCGTCTTGAGCATTCGCACCTGGTTGGTGCGCGGGTCGCCCTCGATCGCGCGCTCGCTGAGTTCGGCGAATTCCCACAACTGGATGGCAACGTTGGTTCGGCCGAACAGCGGCCGCAACAGCTCCACCGGCTTGCTCGCAAGGTGGATCGCTTCCGCCGGAATGCCGCGGGTCTGCATGGCGATCGGGTGCTGGTAGATGTCGGGCGCATCGATCGGCGCGACCCGGCGAATTTCGGCCAGGCCACGCCGATACATGTCGGCCACGATCGACCAGGAATAATGTGCGGCGCCGAACCCGGTGCGGCCGCGATCGGCGAACGTCGGGATCCGCTGCTGACCGATGGCACTGCTGAGCAGGTATTCTCTATTCACGAAGCGGGTTCTCGAACGTGCCGATGATCTGCTCGATGGTGATGGCCGGGACCTCAGGCGTTGCCGCGGCACGCAGCTCGGCTTCGCGCTGCTCAGCCGCGACCTGGGCGATCAGCGCGCGTTGTTCGGCGACGCTGGCCTCCAGCGACCGGATCGACGCTTCATTCGCCCTCAACTGACCGCTTAGGCGTCCGATCTCATCGTGCAGCGCATTCACCGGCTGAGAGCCGCCGCGTTGAGGTTCAAGGCGCGAGTCCGGAAACAACCCTCCGACGAGCGGAAGCCTGGCGCGGCGGGCCCGGCGCAGCTCTGCATCAAGGCCCGCGATGCCGGGATCATGCTTGCGGCCTTCGGGCGAGCGACGAAGCTGCCACAGGATATCGAGCTTGGTGGCGCCCGCTCGAAGAGCTGCGCCATAATGCCGTTCACCCTCAGGGTCCGCTTCTCGACCGAGCAGCGTGACATAAGCGCAGCGAATGAAATCCGCGCCATGCAATCCGAGCAACTCCGGCAAGCTCGCCGCCCGCGAATACGGATGGCCTGCACCGGGAATGTCGGATTGAAATGCCTGCGGTTGCTCCTGCTCCGCTACGCCCGGCAATTGCTCCATGGCTCCATGGAGCGCCCTGCGCTCCGCCTCCGCTTGAGCCCTCACCGTCTCGAGCGCCTCGTTGGCGCGCTCCCGTTCCGCCTGCACGCGTTGCTCGGCCAGCGCCAGCTGCTCCAGCGCCTGGCGCTGGAACTCGACCCGTTCGGCCGAATGAAGCTCCTCCAGAGCCTGGCGAGCGCGCTCCGCCCTGGCCTCCACTTCCAGCCGCTGTTCATTGGCGAGCGCAACTTCGCGCGAACGGCGATCCTCCACCTCGGCAAGACGCACCGACGCTTGTTCAAGCTGTTGGCACAGCCGCTGAATCTCGGCAGCGGGGGCGGCCGCGCGTTCCTCCAGCCGGGCCAGTTCGATCCGGAGTGCGATTTCCTCGCCGTGCATCCGGTTCAGGGCATCGCGGGCGCGTTCGTCGGCGGCCAGCCGTTCGTCATGCGACTCCAGCAGCTGCTTTCGTACCTGCTCGACCTCGTGCACGCGCTCCGCATGGAGGTGGCGCAGGGTCGCCGCCTCGGTCTCGATCGCCGTAGCCAGTGCCGCGCTGGCGGCAGCCTTGCCCTCCGCCTCATTCAACCGTGCGAGCATTTCGCGGGCCACGAAATGATGTTCGCCGACAACGAAGCCGTCGAAGATGTTCGGCTGAATGGCGAACGCCTGCTTCAGCTCACCTTGGGACTGGTGCAGGAAGTAGCGGGAGAGGCCGTCGAAATAGACATCCTCATAGCCACGGTCCTCAAGTTGCCCCCGCCAAAGATGGTCAGTGCGCTCTTGGCTATTGGGCTCGGTCGCCTCGACCACCACCACCCACGGGCGCGCGGGATGATCGTCCCAGCTGGCGAGGGCGTCCGCCTCCATCCCCTCGACGTCGATCTTCATCCAATGGTACAACTCGGCCCGGTCGAGCAATTGGCTAAGCCGGATCGTGGGTACCAAGACTTCGCTGCGCTCGAAGCCGCCAGCATCGTGCGCCTCGGCGATCTCGCTGACCCCGGTGGAAAGCCCGGTACCCGCGAACTCGTAGAAGGTAATGGGACCCTCAGCCGTACTGACCGCGGCCTCGATCACGATTTCGTCAGGCCGCTTCTCCCTGATCTTCTGCGCATAAGCGGCGGTCGGCTCGACGTGCACGCCGCGCCAGGCATGCTCGTAGAAGCCAAGGCTGACGGAATCGATCTCCGGATCCTGAGCACCGATGTCGAGATATCGGCCACGTCCGATGTGGCCGAGTGCCCGCCACAGCAGCACATCCTCGAAGTTCTGGGCATAAGAAGTGAAGTTCATCGAACCGCCGTTACCCGCATCGACGGCTGCTCGTCACCGGCGACATTCGGGGCGGAATCGATCCCCATCTCCGACAGCAAACGGTCGGCGCACTCAGACCAGGTTGGAAGCTGCTGAACAGGCGGCGCGGAACGCGCAGCCGCGGCCATGATCAGTTCGATCGAGGCGGCAAGCGCAGGTGGCCGGTCGTCGCGGAAGTAGTGAACATTGCCCAGGTTCTGCTCCCGGAAAACCGGGAGGTCGCGGGCGAGCACCCATTTGCGGTGGCGGGTCGCCTCTACCAGCGGAAGGCCGAAGCCTTCGCTGCGGGTTGCCAGCAGCAGCGCCGACGCGTCCTTATAGGCGCGATCGAGCGCTTCATCGCTGGCGCCCTCCACCCACTGGAGCCGGCGGCCAAATTCGCGATGACCCCGGATCTGCTGCTGCAGTTCGTCAGTCTTCCACCCGGCCTTGCCAAGGATCAGCAATGAGGGCGCCTTGTCCCCCCGCTCCGCCCAAAGATATTCCATCGCCCGCAGTGCTTCGGCATGACCCTTGCGGGGCTCCACCGTTCCGACCATCAGCAGCGTCGGAACCCCGCTCAGATCCTTGAGCAGCTGTTCGACGTTTCCGCACACCCCTGTCGATGGCCGCGAATGGGCCAGATCACCACTGAGGAAGAGGCGGCCGATCTCCGGATTGTCACGCGTGCCGAGCCGGTCGCGCACTTGCCCGGCGACGGCGTCGGAGATGCATAAAAGCCGGTCGCCGTGCGCGGTGATGGCCGTGAACCACCGACGGAAGTGACGAACGGTTGGACGATTGAACCAGTCGGGCCTGCTCAAGGGCAGCAAATCGTAGACGACGAAGTTGATGGACACGCCGGCGCGGCGCCACTCCGCCAGCTGTTCGGCGCAGTGCGGAACATAATGGGCAGCAAGGTCGAGGCCGAGGAACTGGTCGCCAGGTTGCGCCACCACCGTCTGGCGGGTGAGCGTGGGCCGCTCCGCCTCGGCGCCCCAGCGGGCGTGCAGATAGCCGTGCCCGGCTCCCGCATAGACAGGACAGAAGTCGACGCCGGGATGACCGCGGCGGCTAAGCTCCAGCCAGAGCGCGCGAACCACGCGCTGGATACCCGTCCGAGCATCCTCCCGGGCAATGACCGACACGTCGACGAACAGTCGCGTTCGCCGCGCGGCAGGGGCGGTAAATCGTCCGCGTCTCCGGGCAAACCAGCCGCGCCTGCGGAACGCGGCGAATCCACGGGCGAGCTGCCTCACGCCGCCGCTGCCGTCTGGCTTGCCCCGGTATAGAAGTCGTAGGCGGCGTCGATATCGTCGAAATGCACCAGCTCGCCCTGGTGCAGAACGGCGGCGCGGTTGCAATGTTCGCGGATGTAGCTGGCTTCGTGAGAAACGATGATCATGGCCCTGTCGCCGCGCTTCACAAACAATTCCTCGCCGCACTTGTGGTGGAATCGCGTGTCGCCGACGGCGATGATCTCGTCGATCAGGAAGCAGTCGAACTCGATCACCATTGAGATGGCGAAGGCAAGCCTTGCCCGCATGCCGGATGAATAGCTTTTCACCGGCTCGCGCAGGTAGATGCCGAGCTCGGAGAACTCCTCGACGTAAGCCTTCTTGTCGTGCCAATCGACGCCGTAGACCCGGCAGATGAACCGCAAATTATCGTAGCCTGTCAGCGTGCCCTGGAACGCGCCGCCGAATGCCAGTGGCCAAGAGACGCTCATGTCCCGGTAGACCGTTCCGCCGGTTGGCAGTTCGGCACCGCTGATCAGCCGAATCATGGTCGACTTGCCAGCGCCGTTGCGGCCAAGGATGCCGACGCGCTCACCGCGATCGACAGTCAGGTTCACATCCTTCAGCACACGAACGGGCCCCGAGCGCGTCATGTACGTCTTGCTGATATTCTTGAGCTCGATCATTCGGGAATGACCGTGCGGCTGGTCTTGGCGACCTCGGCAAGGCCAAGTGCCGTCAGCACGAGATTGATGATGGCCATGTAGGCCATGTCATAATGCGCCGTCATCTGCGTGCCGAAGTAGCCCTCACGCACATATTCCACGCCATGCACCATCGGCAACAGCAGCACGTAATGCTGTGCCTCGGTCGGTAGCGCGTCCACGAGGAAGCCCGCACCCGATAGCGGAAAGAGGATGTAGGACGCCGGGTGCCACAGCTTTTCAACGATCTCGTGCCGCTCCGACAAGGCTCCGAAGAACAAGGCGAGGCCCAGCCCGAACCAGGCCAGCATGACCCAGCCGAAAAGGATCTGCAGCACATCCTCGGGCGGCTCCAGCCATCCGATGAAGGAGAAGAAGAGCACCAGGGAGACGAACGACGTGGACGCGCCGGCGATCTCGAGCAGCAGGCGCGAGAGGTATATATCGATCGGCCGAACGTTACGGTGATAGAGCAGCGCCAGGTTGGGAGTCAGTGCGCCGATCGTCCGGTTCGGCATGTTCCGCCACAACAGAACGCTGGAATAGCCGGTGATCGCAAAGGCCACGATCGGCAGGTTTGACCCGTGCACGGCCTTGGTCGCGGTCCACAAGGCGGTCACCGCGAGCGTGAAGATCATCGGCTCAACGAACAGCCACAGGAAGCCGATGTTGTGGCGACCGTAGCGAGTCAGGATCTCGCGAAGGAGCAGCGCCCAGATGACGCGGCGCTGGATGGCCCAGGATCGGGCAAGGCTCGTCGGGCCAGGCCGCGGAGCGTCGTCGGCGCCGATCAATCCCTGTGCTCCCGCACCCCCGCAAGCAGCATGCTGAGAATGCCGTAGGCGACTAGGCCAAGGATCAGCACCGACAGGATACCGCGCAGGCGGCGAGGTTCTTCGGCGTCGTCGGGAAGATTGGGCTCGACGATCCGCTCGACATAGGCCTGCTTTCGGCGCGCTTCATTACGCGCCTCCTGGAGCGAGGCGAGCGCGGCGGCGAGCCGCTTGTCGGCATATTCGCGGTCAAGCGTGAGCCGCTGATACTGCACGGCGGCCGCAGACAGAGAACGTGACGACCCCGCTGCACGACCGACCTCCACGTCGATAGCCCGCCCAAGCCCGGCGATGCGGGTGCGCAGCTGCGGAATTTGGGGATTGTCAGGAGCGATTGATTCCAGCTGCTGAAGCTGAAGGCGGGCCCCGATCAACTCATCCTGCAGCTTGGAAACCAACTGCAGCTGGACGGTGGCCTGACGCTCGGGATCGACCACGCCGGAGCGGTTGCGGAAGGCGGCCAGGGACTGCGACGCCCGCCGCGCGCCTTCCTCGGCTTCACGCACCTCGCGCTGCGAATAGCCCAGCAGGTCGGCCTCGCCGCGATTGTTGAGGCGGTTCACAAGGTCTTCCGCGAGGTCGAGCAGCTGGCGGTTCATCCGCTGCGAATCTTGGGGCGTATAGGCGCGAACGGACAAGGTCGTGATCGACGAGATTGTGTCATGCTCGACCCCGACCCGCTTGCGAAAATATTTGTACAGGTCTTCGAAGCTGCCGCTGAAGCCAAAGGGGTTGAAGCGATCGAACACCGAGATGCTGGGCCGGGTAAACGCCACTTGCACCGCATCCTTGCGGTTCAGTTCGCGCAGCGCGTCGCGCGACGTCACATACTTCTGGGCGACGAAGATCTCGTCCCCGGCATTTGAGAAGCCGACCGACTTGAGCAGCACGCCAAGCCCCGTCGCGGACGGCTTGTCCGGGCTTCGCACCACGAACTGCGATTCAGAAACATACACGTCGGACGCGAACAGGCCGAAGTACAGGATCGCGAGAACTGTCGGCAGAATGACCGTGACGGCGAACAGCGGATTCGCAAGAAACCGGGCGCGAGACAGCCGCAAACGCTGGAGCGACAGGGATTCAGAACGGCGTTGCAGCATCAAAAAGTCTAACAATCAGACAGACAAAGTGGAGGGTGGCGCGCTTTAACCTTTTCAGGCGGTGGCTGCCAGTTGTTTGATTTCCTGGCTCCGTCCCTTGCGCATGATCACGACCTGGTCGCCCTTGGCCACCACGATCAGGCCTTCGACCCCGAGCATGGAAATACGGGCGCCGTCGCTCCGGACAAAGCAGTCGTCGCAGTCCACGAGGTTTGCGGCGGCCCCGCCGTCGGATACCTCCGCCAGCGCGTCCCAGCTTCCGACGTCCGACCAGTCGGCATCGAGGGGAACCATGGCAATGCGATCACTTCGCTCCATCACCGCATAGTCGACGGAGATGTCGGGACAGAATTCAAGCTGCTCGCGAGACGGCCGGACCGTTGATCCGTCCCTGTGCGCGTCGCGAAGCGCCTTCACTGCGCTCTCGAATACCGGCGCCGCCAGCCGTTCGCACTCCGCAAGGAATGTCGCAGCCGAGTAAAGGAAGATGCCGCCGTTCCAGAAGAAGCGGCCGGTAGCGATCATCGCCTCGGCGGAGCGTTGATCAGGCTTCTCGATAAAACGCTCGACCGCCAAGACGCCGTCCAGTCCTTGGCAGGCGTTCCCGGCCTCAAGGTAGCCGTAGCCGGTCTCCGGACCAGTTGGGTTGATCCCGAAGGTGATCAGCCGACCAGTTTCCGCAGCGCGGCTGCCACGGACGACCGCCTCGTGAAAACGGTCGACCTGTCCAATTCGATGATCACTCGGCATGACGAGCAGCAGTGCGGACGGGTCCTGTTCGGCCACCACCAGGGCAGCCATGGCGATTGCTACCGCCGTGTTGCGGGCAATCGGCTCCAGGATAAGGGTCGCGGGGCGACCCGCCAGTTCTTCGCCGCACAGCCGTTCATGCGCGGCATTGGCAACGATCACGGGCGGGCCGTAACCCTGGTCACCGGCAACCCGCGCCAAAGTTTCTGCGAAGAGGCTTTGCTTGCCCGTTAGGGGCAAGAATTGCTTGGGGCGTTCGGGCGTGGACAGCGGCCACAGGCGCGTTCCGCTGCCGCCGCTCAAGATGACTGGAACGATCACGCGGCTTGCGCCATCGCTTCCTGCACGGGCCAAGCCAGGAGCAGTTCGGAATCGGCCGGCAATTCGAGGCCCGCCAGGGTAGTGCTGTGGAACGCCTGCCCGGCCTGGTAGCTCTCGCCTTGGTGGCGCACCGTACCGCTGACGACGACCAACTGCCAGTCGCGAGAACTCGGAAGGCCGGTGGGAAGTCCCCCGGCGCACCAGGCCGATCCGAAATAGGGTCCATCGGCAAGCACCCGGCTGCTGCCGTCGGCGATGCTGCAGTCCCGGCTGCCGTCATGGCGGCCGAACCGCGATACCCGGAGACCCTCCTCCAAATGCAGTTCGCGCGGGCGGCCATAGTCGAACAGCCGGTACGTCAGGTCGAGGCTCTGCTGCACTTCAAGAAGGACGAGGCCGCCGCCGGCCGCATGGATGGTGCCGGCGCTGTTGTAGATGACATCGCCGCGTCGCACCGGCTTCCAGTCGATAAGGTCGACGACGCTGCCATCCAGCACGGCAGCCGCGAAGCAGGCCGGCTCGCACTCGCGCTTGAGGCCCAGGCCGATGGTGGCACCAGGTTCGGCGTCGAGGACGATCCACATCTCGTCCTTGCCGCACGGATAACCGGCCGCCTGCGCCTGAGTGTTGTCTGGATGAACCTGGATCGACAGGCGCTCGCTCGTGTAAAGATATTTGACCAGCACCGGCATTTCCACGCCAGCGGGGTGCCGGAAGGCCACTTCGCCGATGCGCTTCCGGAGCAATCCGCCATGTTGCGCCGGAACATCCACCTGGCCCCACGGTTTCTCACTCAAGCACGCGGTGAGCTTCACGTTTGCCCCCTGATGAATAGAATGTCTTGCTACCGACAACAGCAGCCTCGGCCCAGCCTCGTGTACGCAAATCCTCAAGAGATATCCAGCCCGGGTCTGCGCTTCTTTGATTTGAGTTGCATTCTAAGTCTTAGCGCCATCATCTTACGAAATGATGGCACGCCGTTAGTCTTTCCTTTGCATCAACCGACGTAACGAATTATTACGTTTCAGTAGCGTTCAAGACGTGAGCGGCTGAATTACCCGATCAGCGTTCGGCTAAGCGGCGGTTGATTGCGGCCCGGTGAACAGCTCCGAGCCTCCCTGATCCGGCCTCACTCGAGCGCACCGCTTTCGGGCGCTCGCAGGTTCGATAGCTTGCCGCATGGCCGCTTGCCCGAGCCGCTCCATCGAGGTCTCTGCTTGACGCTACGGCCTTCTCCTTATTGGCCGAAAGCACCACTCGGCCCAGATCCGCCTCTCTTTCCCCTGTCTTGACGAGTGACCCGTGACTGCACCCGAATCTCACGCTGTCCAGGCTCGCGAAGCCAAGCGCACCGCTGCAGCGGCGATCGGCATTGACGACCGGTTCGTGTCGGATCTCGTCGAGCAGTTCTACGACAGTGTGCGCGATGACACGATGCTGGGCCCGATCTTTGCCGAGCGGATCGGCAATTGGCCTAACCACCTGGAGCAGATGAAGCGCTTCTGGCGCTCGATCCTCTTCAGTAGCGGCGAGTTTTTCGGCAGCCCCATGGCGAAGCACGTGGCCATTCCAGGCCTCGACCGAGACCACTTCCTCCGCTGGCTGGAGCTGTTCCACAGCACGTTGGACGAGCTCGGCCCAGCTGCGGCCAGCGCTCATGTCTACGAAAAGGCGCGCTCCATCGCGGCCAGCCTCCTCAACGGTATTCGGATCCACCGGGACGGTACGCTGGGTCTCTCACGAGACGAAGCCCTCGTATGACAAGGACCGTCATTGTCATCCGGCATCGGCAAAGATGGCGGTGGTGACCCCTACGGGAATCGAACCCGTGTTTCAGCCGTGAAAGGGCCGCGTCCTAACCGCTAGACGAAGGGGCCGTGAGGCGGGGGTGCGCTTAAGGGAGCGGGCCCGGGCGGTCAAGCGAGTGCGGCGTCATCCACGTGCATCTCGGCACGGTCACCACCGTTCCACTCGTCGCGCTTGACCGAGCCCGCCAGCCAGAAACGCTGATCGGCTCCGGCGGCCAGCAAAGCCTGTCCGAGCAGCGTGTCAGCCTGACGGAAGGCAATCCACTTGAAACTGGCCCCGTCGTCACCGCAGGCGATGCCCCGGACATGGCCGTTGCCCACCACTCCAACCTTGATCAACCGCACCGGTCCCGACACCAGCCGCGGGCTCGGCCAGCCGGCGCCGTAGGGTCCGCCAGCGTCGAGCGCGTCGCACAACCCCGCGGACACGCCGCGCGGCGCGCAGAGCGAATCAATCAGGAGGGCGCGTCCGGCGCGGGCGCGCTCGATATTGTTGGACAGGCGCTCGGACAGGTAAGCGCGCAAGGCGTCGAACCCACCGGACGGCATCGTAAGCCCCGCGGCCATGGCGTGGCCACCACCGGCGATGAGCAAGCCTTCCTCCTTGGCGGCGAGAATGGCGGCGCCCAGGTCGACACCGCTGATCGAGCGGCCGGATCCCTTGCCCACGCCCTCTTCGTCGAGGGCGATGACGATGGCCGGACGATCGTATCGTTCCTTGAGCCGGCCCGAGACGATGCCGATCACGCCGGGGTGCCAGCCGGGCGCCGCGACGATGATCAGCGGCGCATCCGCCTGTTCCTCGGCCTGCGCTTCCGCCTGTTCGAGTACGATGAGCTCAATCGCCCGCCGCTCCTCGTTGAGGCGGTCTAGCTCGGCAGCGAGGCTTCGTGCTTCCTCCGGGTCAGTGGCGGTCAACAGGCGCACTCCGAGGTCGGACTTCCCGACCCGGCCGCCCGCGTTGATGCGGGGTCCCAAGGAAAAGCCAAGATCACGGCAGGCGGGCGGGCGGGTCAGCCGTGCCGCCTCGGCCAGCGCGACGAGGCCGATGTTTTGTCCGGCGGCCATGACCTTCAGCCCTTGCGTCACGAACGCCCTATTGAGGCCGTGGAGCTTGGCCACGTCGGCGACAGTGCCGAGCGCAACCAGGTCGAGCAGGTCGATGATCTTGGGTTCGGGTCGCTCAGCAAAAAAGCCGCGTCCGCGCAGCTCGCGAAGCAGCGCCACGCCAAGCAGGAAGGACATGCCCACAGCGGCCAGATGGCCGTGCGCGGCGCCCACTTCATGTTCATCCAGGCGGTTCGGGTTGACCAATGCATGGCAAAGCGGAAGTGCGCTTGCGCACTGGTGGTGGTCGACGACAACGATCTCGACCCCGGCGGACTGGGCGGCGGCGAACGCATCGAACGCCTGCGCACCGCAATCGACGGTTACGACCAGGTCGGCCCCGAGATCCTTGAGCGCCAGCAACGCGGGCGCGTTCGGCCCATATCCTTCCGCCTGCCGGTCTGGGATATACAGCATCGGCTCGATACCCAGCCGCCGCAGCAGCAAGGTCAGAAGCGCGGCGCTGGTAGCCCCATCGACGTCATAGTCACCGAAGATGGCGATGGTCTGGGATTGCTGAATCGCATCGGCGACGCGAGCCGCAGCCTTGTCCATGTCGCGGAAGACCGACGGATCGGGGAGGAAGTCGCGGATGGTGGGCGCGCGGTGACGCGGCAGGTCCTCACGCGGCACACCGCGGGCAAGTAGCAACTCGTCGATCAGGGCGTCCGGGGTAAGCTGATCACCGCCCCCTCGCCGCCAGCGCCAAGGATGGCCCGACAGCGATGCGGCGACATTGCAGGCAAGGTCTTCACGGGCCATCGCCACCTTGTAGGCGCCTTTGGTGCCCCCGTGAATCCCGTTCTGGACCTCAGGCGAGCTTGTGATGCTCGCCGGTCACGCGGCGGACGGTGCCGCTGCTCGCCCGCATGACGATGCTTTCCGTCGAAATGAAGCTGCGGCGCCGCTTCACGCCCTTCAGCAGCGATCCGTCCGTCACACCCGTCGCCGCGAAGATGCAATCGCCCTTGGCCATGTCGTCGAGCCGATAGATGCGGTCGAGGTCGTCGATGCCCCAGCGGTGGGCCCGGCCACGCTCGTCGTCGTTGCGGAACAGAAGCCTGCCCTGGATCTGCCCGCCGACGCAGCGCAGCGCGGCGGCCGCCAGCACGCCCTCCGGCGCACCGCCCGAGCCCATGTAGATGTCGATGGTCGTGTCGGGATCGGTCACCGCGATCACCCCGGCGACGTCACCGTCTGGGATGAGCGTGATGCCACAGCCGAGCGCGCGAAGCTCGGCGATGACCGCCTCGTGGCGCGGCCGGTCGAGGACGCAGGCGTTGATCTCGTTCGGCTGCACGCCCTTGGCCCGGGCCAGGCTGGTGACGTTCTCGGTCGGGCTGCGGGCAAGATCGATCACGTCGTCTGCGTAACCGGGCCCGATGGCCAGTTTCTGCATGTAGACGTCGGGCGCGTTCAGAAGTCCGCCCTGCTCAGCGATGGCGAGCACCGCGAGCGCGTTCGGGCCGGCCTTGGCGGTGATGGTCGTGCCTTCCAGCGGATCAAGCGCGATGTCGATCTTGGGACCGCTGCCCTGCGCGGAGCCGACCTTTTCGCCGATAAACAGCATCGGCGCTTCGTCGCGCTCGCCCTCGCCGATCACGACCGTCCCGTCCATCGGCAGCTCGTTCAACGCGGCGCGCATGGCTTCAACCGCGGCATGGTCCGCGGCCTTTTCGTCGCCGCGCCCGATGAGCTTGCTCGCGGCAATGGCGGCGGCCTCGGTCACCCTGACCATCTCAAGCACGAGCACACGGTCGAGCACGCTGCTGGCGGAAACCATGTTCTGTATCCCCTTGTTCTTATCCCGCCGCGCTTACGGAGCGGCATGGCTCCTGTCGAGGCAACGGTGCGTTGACGGGGTATGAAGCATCCTGCCCTCGTCCTGTTCCCGTTGTTCCTCGCCGCCTGCTCCAACAACGGCAACATCGCGGAAAACGCCGTCACCCCGCCGCTCAATGTCACGAGCGAGACACCGGGCGACTGGTCCGAGTTGGCGGGCATGATCGGGCGCACCCCCGCGGCCAGTGGTCTATTCGAGAAGAGCCCGGTGACGATCGACCTCAACGCGCTGCTTGGTCCCGACGCCATGCGCTACCGCCGGGCAGCGGAAACGGGTTCGGCGCTGGTCAAGGATGGACCGGTGCTGGTGACGGTGGGAGGTGACCGCACATCCTATCTCGTCATTCTGCCGAGCGACCATGCGATTTCGGCCGGCCTCAAGCAGAACGGCCGCTGGAGGGTATGGACGACGCCGGCCGCGCAGGTGCCGGAACCGGCGCGGATCGCAGCCCTTCGAGCGAGTTAGCCTTTGTCGGGTTCATGCTCGAGAATGTCGCGGTCAATCCGGAGCGCTCGCGCAGCGACGCGGGTCTCCACCAGGAAGATGAAGAAGCCGCAGGCGAGACTTACCATCGAGCCGATGAACATCAGCGCGATGGCCGTGCCCACGTGAAGGTTCACCAGGGACGCCGCAAATAGCAGAACGACCACGGCGCAGACCAACACTGCCGAGAGGACGGTGACGCTGATCGCCCAACTCACCATGTGCATGCGCCGGTCGAGCACCCGCAGGTCCCGAACGTAGCCGTCATGCTTGCCGCCGCGGCTGGCCAGCAGCTTGGGCGTTACCTCGCGGGCTCGGTCGACGATCCGCGCGAGACGGGACGCGCAAACGTTCAGAAAGGCGCCGATGCCTGCCAGCAGGAACACCGGCGCGACGGCCAGCTGGATGATCTGTGCCACCTGACGGGCAGTTTCGGGCGTGGAGGTCATCCCCGGCTTGCTCTGTTAGTCTTTTCTTAGGGTCAAGAGCGGAAGGCTGGGGTCCACTGCCGATGAGGCCCGAATATCCGTGACGGACGCGACCGCCACTACTTTTGTCCTGCCGTCCAGGCTGCCCTGGCTGGATGGAGCCGGCTTTGTGCCAGAACCCGAAGAGCCGCTCGACCCCACCACCGTGCACATTGGGCCGGTTGCCCTCGACTCCGAAATCCGCGATATTTCCGCCCTGGGCGCGACCCTGCGCGGCTGGCTCGACGTGCCGCTCGGCGCTGGCCTGTTCATGGAACTTGGCAATGGGCAACGGGTGGAGGCGGTGATCGCCTGGCGCGGCGAGCAGGACGTGGGCGTGCGCTTCACCCGGCCGATCGACGTGATGGCTCTGATCACCCGCCAGCTGGTCGCACAGCCGGCCGATCGCCGGCAGATGCCGCGCGTGGAAGTCCGGGCCAGCGCCTGGCTGCGCAAGGACGAACGGTTCCTTCCCGCCACCATCCGCAACATCTCGGCGGGCGGATTGCAGATCGAGGGCGAAGAACTGCCGGCGGTACATGAGCCCGTCCAGGTCTTCATCGAAGGGCTCGGCGTGCCGCCGGGCGAAGTTATCTGGCGCCGCGACAAGGTCGCAGGCATCCGCTTTGAACGCGAACTCGGCTGGCAGGCCATCCTGCCCTGGGTCAAGGAGCTGCACGCCGGTCGCAAGCGCTGAGCGTTGGGCGGCGGCGCCGCGATCGCCGCGTAATCTTCAATCCGGCAAAAAGGGCCGCGGTATTTTAGCCGCGGCCCTTTCGCGTTCCCGAGCAGGGGAACTCTAGAACTCGCGCCAGTCGTCCTGCGCTGATGCAGGCGGCTTGAGTGCGGCGACGGCTTCGGCAGGCAGCGCCTTGACCGGCGAGCGGTAGGCGCCCTCCTTGCCGGCCCGCGGCAGGTTGCGCGGCTTGGCGACAGCTTCCGTGCCGGTGGTGAACCGCGACGCCTGTTCGGACAGTGCGTTGACCTCGGCCAGGAGGTTGCGGGCGGCGGCGGAAGTTTCCTCCACCATGGCCGCATTTTGCTGCGTTGCCTGGTCCATGCTGCCGACCGCGGCGTTTATCTCGGTGATCGCGCCGGCCTGCGCCTGGTTGTCGGCGGCAATCGTGGCCAGCAGGCTGTGCACCTGCTCGACGTCGCCCGAGATGTTCTGCAACGCGCCGTCGACCTTCTCCACCGCTTCCACCGCCGTCACCACGTCGGCCTGGGTGACGGTGAGCTGGTCACGCGCCCGCTTGGCTTCCTCCTCGGCCCGCATGGCCAGCGCGCTGACCAGGTCCGCGACCACCGCGAACCCGCGTCCGGCCTCGCCGGCACGGCCGGCCTCGACCGCCGCGTTCATCGCCAGCACGCGCGTCTGGAAGGCGATCTTGTCGAGGCCCTCGATCACGCTGTCGATCCCCTTGGCGCTTTCGCTGACCCGACCCATCGCCTGCACCGCTTCATCCGCGACCGAGCGGCCGCTGGCCACCGTCACCTTGGTCTGGTCGGCGCGCGCCACCGTGTCGCGCGCCGCGCTGGCGGTCGCTTTCAGGCGCCCGTCCATCTGCCCGATGCCCGCCGCGGTCTCCTCCAGGCTCGCGGCATTGCTCTCCGTCCGCCGCGCCAGATCCTCACTGGCCTGCGCAATCTCGATCGAACCGGTGCGCAGCTGCTCGGCCGACGTGATCACCGAACCGATCAGCGACCGAAGCTGGGCGACGGCTTCGTTGAAGTTGGTCTTCAACGCCGCATAGTCGCCGCTGAACTCCGCGGACACCGAGGTTGAAAGATCACCCTTTGCAAGACGGTCGAGGCTCTCGCTGAGCGTGGCCACAACCAACTGTTGGTCAGCCTCGCAGCGGTCCTTCGCGGCCTGCAGATGAACCTGTTCGCGAGCGGCGTCACGAAACGTAAGCAGTGCCTCGCCCATGCGGCCGAACTCGTCCTTGCGCTGGGCGCACGGCACCTCAAAATCGCGATCACCATCGACCAGCCGGCGCATGTTCCGGCTCATGTTGGCGACGGGCACGACGACGCCCTGACGCACGATCCAGTAAGCCAACACAAGGCCGCCCAGGGTCGCCAGCACAGTCAAGATGAGGTTGGTCGTGATCAGCTGACGCGTGCTGGCGCTCAGCGCATCTGATTGAGCGGCCGTGTTCTTGACCCGCGCTTCATTATAATCCCGCATGGAAGCACTGAGCTGCCGAAGCTGCGCGTCGGCACTCTTGAGGGACTTGCTGGCGCCGGCCGAATCGCCCGCGCGTGTCAGCGACACCGCGGCTTCGGCCTTTCGCTTGATCTCGTCCATGGCGCTGCGAAGCTCGCCCGCACGACCGGCGATTACCGGATCAAGCTCCACCGCCTTTTCGATCGAGGAAAGCGCATCACGATGCGCGGCTCCGATAGCGGCGAGGGCATCGTCTGCACTGCCCCCCTGATTGCCGGCCGCGACGGCGAAATCCGCATCCTTCACCAGCTCAACGATGAAGCGGTTGGCGCGAACCAGATGGGTGGTCGCAGGGAGCTGATGTCCGACGAGAAGCGAATAGCTGTTGTCGATACTGTTGAAAGACACGGCATTCATCACTGCCATGACGATGGAAATGACGCCCAGCAGCCCAAGGACTGTCAGGACTTTCACGGCGATACGCGTATTGGCCAAATAGTATTTAAGCATGCGGAGTTCCTCAGTCCGGGGGCTGAGAGCGCTAGCCATGAGCTAGTCCCTACATCTCCGCTATTTAGCTGCTGCAACGCGGGTGCGGTTCGGGCCACGTGATTTAAAGTCCACCACTTCACACCACTTCGCAAAGGGTTGCCCGGGTGAGCGGCCCTCCCCTCGGGTCGACGGCTTCGCCACAATCGCGCACTTGCGTTGCCTGCCAGGTAAGGTGAAGTAAGCCCCCGGGGGAAAGCATATGCGGTACTTGTCGATGGCGTTGGCCTTGGTGTGTGCAACCACCTCATTGGAGGCGGCAGTACCACCCCCGGCGCCATCCGGGCAGACGACCGCTGCTCATGCAGGACTGGTTGCGCTGTTCCATGACTGGCGGACCTTTGTCCGACCGACAATCGTCAACGGCGTACCGGACTATTCGGCGTCGGCGATGGCCCGGCAGGCTGCCGCCCTTCCAGAGTGGCGAAGGCGCCTTGCGGCAATCGATCGCAGCGGCATGAACGTCGCGCAGGCAAATGACGCCCGCTTTCTGGAGACGGAAGTAAACGCCCTGGATTTCTTCCAGCGCGTGCTTCGTCCGTGGGCCCGTGACCCGGGCTTCTACCAAACGGTCTTCGCCGAAATGAGCGACGTTCCGGCCCATGAAGGCCCTTCGGCCGAACCTAACGTCGACCTTTGGCAATTCACCTACCCGCTTAGCCGCGCCGACGATCGCCGGCTGGCGGAAGCGCTGGAGACAGTGCCTGCTTTGCTTTCCGCAGCCCGCGTCAATCTGGCGTCGAGCAACGCTCATGACTTGTGGGCCTACGGCGATCGGGCGTTCACCGAGCAAGCGGAGGCGCTGGCCGCGCTGGAAACCGGCACCCTGTCCCTTAACGATTTGGGCGGGCGCCGGACGGCATCGCTTGCTGGGGGAAGTGCGCGTCTGCGAACGGCCGTCCGCGCCGCGCGAATAGCCTCCGAGGAATTCGCCGCGTGGATCCGTGCCGAAGCGCCACGACGGGCCGGGCCCTCGGGAGTCGGCAAGGAGAACTACAACTGGTACCTCAAGAACGTCCTGCTGAGCCCTTATGACTACGACCAGCAGGTCATGATCCTGCAGCGGGAGCTCGACCGTTCGCTCGCCTCATTGAGGCTCGAGGAAATTCGCAACCGCTCCGAGCGGCCAATACCGGAGATCAGCGATCCGGCCGCCTACAAACAAGTGGCCGAAGCGCGCGAGGAACGGCTTTACAGATTGCTGGTCGGAGCCGGGTTCATTGCGGACCGTCCTTACTACCGCAGCGCGCTGTTCGGTCAGCTCGGCGACTACACGCCGCCAGCGCAGCGCAACTTCTTCACCCACGTAACGGCGCTTGATCCGCTGCCGCTTTCCTCGCACCAATTCCATTGGATCGAGCTTGCGCGCCTGAAGTTCGAGCCGCACGCAAGTCCGATCCGCGCCACACCGCCGCTCTTCAACATCTACGCGGATCGATCCGAAGGTTTCGCGACCGCCATGGAGGAAATCCTCATGCAGGCGGGCCTCTACGACGATGAGCCACACGGGCGCGAACTTGTCTGGATCATGCTTGCAAACCGCGCCGCCCGAGGTCTTGCGTCGCTGCGCGTACAGAGCAACGAAATCAACCTGGCCGAAGCGGGCCGCTTCCACGCACAATGGACGCCGCGCGGATGGTCCGATCCGAACAGCCGCCTCGTTGGCTTCGAGCAGCTGCTTTACCTTCGCCAGCCCGGCTACGGCCCAAGCTACATCATCGGTAAGGTGCAGTTGGATGAGCTGATTGCGCTCCAGTCGCACGCTGCGGAAATGGAGCGGAGGCCCTTCAACCTCGGTCAGGCCATGCAGCGGATCATCGCCAGCGGCATTGTTCAGCCCGCGCTGATCAGAAGTGAGATCACCGAATCACGCTGATCCCCACGGGGGTGCGCGACGTCTTCGTGAATGGGGTCCAGGTGCTCAAGGGTGGCGAGCCCACCGGTGCCACGCCGCACAGGTTTGTGCGGGGACCCGGGTGGACAGGCTGGCCGGGCGGCGGTGCTTGTCGCCGGCACGGAGCCGGCGGCTAGACGGTCAGGCCCGTCAGCGGCTCGCCAGGAGCTTCTTCACGCCCCGCGCCGCCTGCCGGAGCCGCTGCTCATTCTCGACCAGCGCGATCCGTACGAAGCCTTCGCCTTCCTCGCCGAAGCCGACGCCCGGCGCCACGGCGACTCCCGCCTTCGTCAGCAAATCCTTGGCGAACGCCATGCTGCCGGCTGCGCGGAAACGGTCGGGGATGGGCGCCCAGGCGAACATGCTCGCCTGCGGGACGGGAATGTCCCAGCCGGCACGACCAAAGCTTTCCACCAACACATCGCGCCGCTTCTTGTAGAGCGCGCGGTTGGCGGCCACGCAGTCCTGCGGGCCATTCAGGGCAGCGACGGCAGCGGCCTGCACCGGCGTGAAGGCGCCATAGTCGAGGTAGGACTTCACCCTCGCGAGCGCCTCGATCAGAATGGGATTGCCGACTGCGAAGCCGATTCGCCAGCCGGCCATCGAATAGGTCTTGGACATGGAGGTGAACTCGACCGCCACGTCCTTTGCCCCTTCGACCGCTAGGATCGACGGGGTCGGCTCCTCCCCGAAGTAGATCTCGGCGTAAGCGAGGTCCGAGATGATCCAGATCCCGTGCTCGCGCGCGAAGGCGACCAGCCGCTCGTAGAAGGGCTTGTCGGCGACGTAGGCGGTCGGGTTGGAGGGATAGCCGATCACCAGCACCTTGGGGCGCGGCACGGTGTAGCGCATGGCGAGGCGGAGGCGCTCGAAGAAGTCCTCGCCCGGTGCGGCGGGGATGGAGCGGATCGCCGCGCCGGCGATAATGAAGCCGAAGCTGTGAATAGGATAAGAGGGGTTAGGCGCCAACACCACGTCACCGGGCGCAGTGATCGCCTGCGCGAGATTGGCGAGGCCTTCCTTGGAGCCCAGGGTGACGATGATCTCCTTGTCAGGATCGAGGGTCACCCCGAAACGACGCTCATAATAAGCGGCCTGGGCCTTGCGGAGGCCGGGTATGCCGCGGCTGGCGCTATAGCCGTGGGCGCTCGGGCTGGCGGCGACTTCGGCCAGCTTGGCGACGACGTGTCGGGGAGGGGCGCCATCAGGATTGCCCATGCCGAGGTCGACGATGTCCTCTCCCCGCGCCCGCGCGGCGGCCTTCATCGCATTCACCTCGGCGAAGACGTAGGGCGGTAGCCGGCGGATTCGGTAGAAGTCGGTGTCCATCCTGGCAGTGTGACGGCCTTGCTGCGGTGCGGCAAGGCGGGCGCGGCTCAGCGCCCCCGAACTGCGGCGACCCGCTCGGCCGCGGTGAGGATTCCGTCGTGATTGGTGTCCATCGCATCGAAGTGCGCAAGCCACGCGGCCTCGAACTGTGGCCGCGTCACAAAGGCAGCTCCGCCGAACCGGGCCTTGAGATACTCCAGCGTGTGGCCGCCAAGGCCCGGCGCTGAGTCGCGCCCGGTGATCGCGCGCAGCAGCATCAGCTTGCTGCCTTCCACTTCCGCCTCGCCGTGCGTGATCACGCCGTCCTGATTGAGGTCGAATCGCGCAAACAGCTGATCGGCCCGCACCAGCGCCTCGGAGCGGGACAGGTCCGGCTGCAGCGAAGGGTCATTCGAGGGAACGGCGGTGGCGATCGACGCGGCAGCAAACGGTAGCAGGAACATGGGCACACTCCTTCGCTCCACCCTTTGCGACCGATGGCGTGGCCGGACCGTTGAACGCCGATGACAAGCGGGCAATGCCCGCGTCGCGGGCTCAGCCGGGGTAAGCGGGCAAGCTCCAGCCCCGAGCGATGGCGAGGCCGCGCAGCGCGAAGCCCGCGGAGGCCGCGGCGAGCGCGGCCAGCGGTAGCGGCAAGCCAAGCAAGGCGAGGCCGACGAACAGGCCGGAACTGAGCGCCGCGGCGGTCACATACAGTTCCGGCCGCATCAGGATGGATGGCTGGCCCGCCAGCACGTCGCGAATGATACCGCCGGCGCAGGCGGTGAGCACGCCCATGGCGAAAGCGGGCACCGGCGCGACGCCCCAGGCGGTCGCCTTGGCCGCGCCATAGGTCGCGTATGCCCCAAGGCCGAGCGCGTCGAACCAGAGGAGAGCCCGCTCCGAGAAGTGCCGACTTCGGACGACCCACACCGCGAACGCCGCGCCCATGCAGATCAGCAGCATGGCGTTGGTATGCACCCAGAACACCGGCGCGCCGATCAGCAGGTCGCGCAAGGTGCCCCCGCCAACGCCGGTCACCACCGCGAAGAAGATGAAGGTGACGAGCGTCTGGCGCTTCTCCGCGGCAAGCAGCGCGCCCGAAATCGCGAAAACGGCGATGCCGAAATAATCGAGCAGGACCAACGCCTGCGGCAGAGTCGGCGTGGGGAGCGCGGGAGCCATGGGTCCTTCTCGCCCGTCCTGGGCGGGGCACGCAAGCGCCGGATGCTTCCGCCCTCCGCTGCCAGTCTTCCAAGGTTGGGTTCTGGCGGGAGGTGGCGTAAGTCCTGCTCATGACGGACAGCGCCAGCCCCACCCCGCCCTTCCCCACGCTCGAGGATTGGCAGCACTGGACGCTGGTGATGGGCCGGGCACAGCAGATGCTGATGGAGGCGTGGGCCGAGGGGCTGAAGCAGGGCCAGCCGCTGCCGGGGGTGAAGCCGCCCGCCGCGCCCGCCGACCCGATGGCGTTCCTGACCGCGGGCGCGGCCGCCTGGAGCAAGGGCCTGGAAGCCTGGGGACAGTTGCTGGCGACCACGCAGGCGGCGACCAACCAGAAGGACAAGCGCTTCGCCGCGCCGGAATGGCGCGACAACCCGCTGTTCGACACCATCCGCCAGAGCTACCTCGCCATTTCCGACCAGCTGCTGCGCGGCGTCGAGCAGATCGATGGACTCGACGATGCGGCGCAGCAGCGGCTGCGGTTCACGACCAAGGCTTTCATTGATGCGATGAGCCCGTCCAACTTCGCGCTAACCAATCCGCTGGTGCTGAAGAAGACCATCGAAACGCGCGGCGACAATCTGCTGAACGGGCTCAAGCACATGCTTGATGACCTGAAGGCGGGCCAGCTGACGCAGACCGCCAAGGGCGCGTTCGAAGTCGGGCGCAACCTGGCGACCACTCCGGGCAAGGTGGTCAGGGAAACGCCGCTCTACCAGCTCATCCAGTATACGCCGACGACGGAGAAGGTGCTGGGCACGCCGCTGGTGATCTTCCCGCCGTGGATCAACCGCTTCTACATTCTCGACCTGACGCCGGAAAAAAGCTTCGTCCGCTGGTGCGTCGAACACGGCATCACGCTGTTCATGGTCAGCTGGAAGTCGGCCGACGAGACGATCAAGGACATAACGCTCGACGACTATGTGCTGCGCGGTCAGATCAATGCCATCGACACCATCCGCGACCTGCTCGGCGTCGAGAGCGTGCACACCATCGGCTATTGCGTGGCGGGGACGACGCTGGCCGCCACCCTCGCTTATCTCGCCGCGAAGGGCGAGGCCACGAAGGTGAAGAGCGCGACCTTCTTTACCGCACAGGTGGATTTCACGCAGGCCGGCGACCTTAAGCTGTTCCTGGGTGACGAGACGATGGCGCTGCTTGAGCAGCTGTCCGCCAAGACGGGGATCGTGGACGGCCGCGTGATGGCCAGCACCTTCAACCTGCTGCGCGGCCGCGACCTCATCTGGAATTATGTCGTGGGCAACTACCTGCTGGGCGAGGAGCCGGCGCCGTTCGACCTGCTGCACTGGAACAGCGACGTTACCAACCTGCCCGCGGGCTGGCACCGCGACTATCTCGAGACGCTGTATCGCGGGAACCAGTTAGCACAGGGCAAGGTGGCGGTGGCGGGAACGCCGGTCGACCTCGGGAAGGTCGAGACGCCCTGCTACATTCAGGCCGGGCGCGAGGACCATATCGCCCCGCCCGAAAGCGTGTGGAAGATCATGGACCACTTCCGCGGCAAGAAGCGCTTCGTGCTGGCGGGATCGGGGCATATCGCCGGGGTGGTGAACCCGCCGTCCGCGATGAAGTATCAGTATTGGGTCAATGACACCGACGCGGCGACGCTGGACGAGTTCGTCCAAGGCGCGGAGGAGCATAAGGGCAGCTGGTGGCCGGACTGGCTTCAGTGGCTGAAAGCGCAGGACCCGAGCGAAGTCGAGGCCAAGGGCGCACGCCTGCCGGGCAAGGGCAAGCTCAAGGCGATCGAGGACGCGCCGGGACGCTACGTGAAGACGCGCTGACGCCCGTCAGTGCGCCTGGCGCGGTGACTCCATGAACTCGGTGAGCACGCCGCCCATGTCCTTGGGATGCACGAAGAAGATCGGCGTGCCGTGCGCGCCGATGCGGGTCGGCCCGAGGATGCGAACGTTCAGACCCTCGAAGTGGGCGCGCGCGGCGTCGATGTCGTCGACCTCGAAACAGACATGATGCTGACCGCCCTCTGGGTTCTTCTCCAGAAACTTGGCGATCGGACTCTCGGGGCCGAGCGGCTCGATCAGCTCGATCTGGCTGTTGGGCGCGTCGACAAAGCAGACGCGCACACCCTGCGCGGGCAAGTCGAACGGGTCGCCATGCGGTTCCGCGCCGAGAAGCGTACGATAACGCTCCAGGCTGCGCTCGATCGACGGGGTGGCGACCCCGACATGGTTCAGGCAGCCGAGTTTCATATTACCGTAGTCTCGTGAGTATGCGCTCAATGAGCTTAAATCTTTGTTCGGTGTCCGTAAGAGCCTGCAAGACATATGCCTTACTGTTGCTAGAGGAAACGGAGGCAGTGCTGTTTGCAAGTAGCCGGCAGGTTTGTGTGCTTCTTGCCGGTAGGTAGCCTCTTCCGCCGTTCCCCCAGGCGATCACCCAAGCGTTCGTTTCCGCCGTGTTCCTGCGCAGCAACCCTAATTTAGCGTTGAAACTGGCAGCTCTACTCCAAGGCCAAGCTTGAAGGATGCTCCCGAATAAGCCGACCAGATGCGTCGAGCCTGCCAGCTCAGACTTGAGCTGAGCAGCGTCAACGGAGATCTCATGGCTTCGTCGAGCGATGAGACGGGCTGACTGAAAGTTGGGAGTGAAATTCGGCGCACTGTCGCATGCGGCCAAGTAGCGGTCAGCAGAACGTCCACCGCAACCCTCGAGAGGCACGAGCAAGAAAAGAAGAACGCTACAACGGAATGTTGTCATGCTTCTTCCACGGGTTTTCCAGCTGCTTGTCGCGCAGTTTCCTTAGGCCAAGCGCCACCTTCCGCCGCGTCTCCCTCGGTTCGATCACGTCGTCGATGAAGCCCATGCTTGCCGCCACAAACGGGTTGGCGAAGCGCTCTTCATATTCTCGGGTGCGTTCCGCGATGGCGTCTGCATCGCCGATGTCCTTGCGGAAGATGATCTCGACTGCGCCCTTGGCGCCCATCACGGCGATCTCGGCCGTCGGCCAGGCGTAGTTCAAGTCGCCGCGCAGGTGCTTCGACGCCATGACGTCGTAGGCGCCGCCATAGGCCTTGCGGGTGATCACGGTGATCTTGGGGACTGTCGCCTCGGCATAAGCGAACAGCAGCTTGGCGCCGTGCTTGATGATGCCGTTATGCTCCTGGCCCACGCCTGGGAGGAAGCCGGGAACGTCGACGAAGGTCAGGATCGGGATATCGAAGGCGTCGCAGAAGCGGACGAACCGCGCCGCCTTCTTCGACGAGTTGATATCGAGCACGCCGGCCAGCACCATCGGTTGGTTCGCGACCACGCCGACCGTGCGGCCCTCGATCCGGCAGAAGCCGATGATGATGTTGCCGGCGTGGGCGGGCTGGAGCTCGAAGAAGTCGCCCTCGTCGGCGACCTTTCGGATGAGCTCGTGCATGTCGTAAGGCTGGTTGGCGGACGGCGGGATCAGCGTGTCGAGGCTGTCCTCGGCACGGTCCCACGGGTCCTCGGTCGGGCGCTCCGGCACGGCGACGCGGTTGGACAGCGGGAGGAAGTCGAAGAACTCGCGCGCGCCGAGCAGCGCGTCGATGTCATTCTCGAAGGCGAGGTCGGCGACTGACGACTTGGTGGTGTGGGTGATGGCCCCGCCCAGTTCCTCCTGGGTCACGACTTCGTTGGTCACCGTCTTCACCACGTCGGGACCCGTGACGAACATGTAGGACGAATCCTTCACCATGAAGATGAAGTCGGTCATCGCCGGCGAATAGACCGCGCCACCAGCGCACGGGCCCATGATCAGGCTGAGCTGCGGGACCACGCCGCTGGCCAGCACGTTGCGCTGGAATACTTCGGCATAGCCCGCGAGGCTGGCGACACCCTCCTGGATGCGTGCACCGCCCGAATCGTTGAGGCCGAGCACCGGGGCCCCGACCTTCATTGCGGCGTCCATCACCTTGCAGATCTTCTGCGCGTGGCGTTCGGACAGGGAGCCGCCGAACACCGTGAAGTCCTGCGCGAAGACATAGACCAACCGGCCGTTGATCGTGCCCGAGCCGGTCACCACGCCATCGCCGGGGATCTTCTGCTCGGCCATGCCGAACTCGGTGGCATTATGTTCGACGAAGCTATCCATCTCCTCGAAGCTTCCTTCGTCGAGGAGGACAGCAAGGCGCTCCCGGGCGGTCAGCCGGCCTTTGGAATGCTGCGCCTCGATGCGCTTGAGGCCGCCGCCAAGCCGGGCGGCTTCGCGCCGGCGCTCCAGTTCCACGGTCGTCGTTGTCATGGGCCGAGGCTCTTCGGCCCGTGCGCCAGCTTCGTCAACATGGGGCCACAAGCGAGCATTGTCCTAACCCAGGTTATCATTTGAAACGGCCCGCTTGTTTCAGTGGTTGGTGGCCTGCCATCATTGAGGAGAACAGGACAATGACCCAGAACGGAAAGGCCAAGCGTGGCTTCGCCGCCATGGACCCCAACCGGCAGCGCGAGATTGCCAGCAAGGGCGGCAAAGCGTCGGGAGGGAATTTTGCGAATGATCGCAGCCGCGCCGCGGAAGCCGGGCGGGTCGGCGGCAAGGTCAGCCGGAGCCGCGCGAGCGAGATGGCCTGAGGCCGTCATGGAACTGCCAGCCCACTCCGGATGTTTGATCTAAAGCAGGACTGGCGGTTCTACGCCGCACTGCAACAAAAATTTGCCGATAGGTCTGCCACCCGGCGGAACTCGAATCGGAACCTTGTTGTTTGGACGTAACCATTCGCCTTTTTCAAAAGGATCGCAGTCGCATGTTCGAGAAAGTTGGCGTTCACGGGTCTGGTTCTTCATCGGTCCAGGCATTCTCGAACTCACGCACGACCCTCATCTGCTTCTCGCACCTGCGATGGGAATTCGTCTTTCAGCGGCCCCAGCATCTGATGAGCCGCTTCGCCAGGACACAGCCGGTCGTCTTCTGGGAAGAACCCGTCTCAACCGCCGCCGGCGAGGCGCCGTCGCTGGACGCGCGAGCCGCCAAGAATGCGCCCGGCGTGACCATTGTCACGCCTCGTCTTCCTGAGGGTATGGACGCCGACAAGCAGCAGACGGTGCTGAAGGGACTGCTCGACCAGTTCGTCTCGACTCTCCCGGGCAAGTTCGTGCGCTGGTATTATACGCCGATGATGCTGCCCTTCTCGCGGCATCTCGATGCGCTGGCGACCGTCTATGACTGCATGGACGAGCTGTCCGCCTTCCGCTTCGCGCCGCAGGAATTGCTGAACCTCGAGACCGAGCTGCTGAACGCGGCGGACCTCGTCTTCACCGGTGGCTATTCGCTCTATGAAGCGAAGAAGAAGCGCCACGGGAATGCCCACCCCTTCCCCTCGTCGGTCGACCGAAAGCATTTCGGCGCGGCCCGCAGTGGCATTGCCGATCCTGCTGATCAGGCCGGCATCGCTCACCCGCGCCTCGGTTTCTACGGCGTGATCGACGAGCGGATCGACCTTGAACTGCTGGCGGAAGTGGCGGACCTGCGCCCCGACTGGCAGCTGGTGATGGTCGGTCCGGTCGTGAAGATCAGCGAGAATGAGCTGCCGCGTCGCGCCAACATCCATTACCTCGGCGGCAAGAGCTACGACGAGCTGCCGTCCTACCTCGGCAATTGGGACGTCGCCATGATGCCCTTCGCCATCAACGAGGCGACGCGCTTCATCTCACCGACCAAGACTCCGGAATATCTGGCGGCGGGCAAGCCGGTGGTCTCCACTCCGATCCGCGACGTGAAGCGTCATTACGAGAAACTGTCCGGCGTCCGCATCGCTGCGACTGCCGAACAGTTCGTCGATGCGGCCCAGCGCCTGCTGGAAATGGCCACCGAGGACAACGACTGGCTAGCGGAGGTCGACCTGGCACTCGCCGACATGAGCTGGGACACCACCCAGGCCCGCATGGCCGCGCTGATCGACGAGGTGACCGAGCCCGCGCGCAAGATCGAGCGCCCGGCGTTTGGCAACGGCCCCGGGTCGTTCACTCACCTGCCCAAGGCCAAGAAGTACGACTATCTGATCGTCGGCTGCGGCTTTGCCGGGTCGGTACTCGCCGAGCGACTGGCGACCCAGCATGGCGCCCGCGTGCTGATGGTCGACAAGCGGAACCATGTCGGCGGCAACGCCTATGACGAGCTCAACGAGCACGGCATCCTGTACCACAAGTACGGCCCGCACATCTTCCACGCGAACAGCGACGAGATCGTCAGCTACCTGTCGCAGTTCACGCAGTGGCGCCCGTATGAGCATCGCGTGCTCGCCAATGTGCGCGACATGCAGGTGCCGATCCCTATCAACCGCACCACGCTCAACATGCTGTTCGACGCGGGCCTCAAGAACGACGAGGATGCGGCGGCTTTTCTGGCGGCTCGAGCCGAGCCGGTGGCCAACATCCAGACCTCGGAAGACGTGGTCATCAATGCGGTCGGACGTGAGCTCTACGAGCTGTTCTTTCGTGGTTACACCCGCAAGCAGTGGGGTCTCGATCCCTCCGAACTCGACAAGCAGGTGACCAGCCGCATTCCGACGCGGACCAACACCGACGACCGCTACTTCACCGACGCGCACCAGATCATGCCGCTTCACGGCTACACCAAGATGTTCGAGAAAATGCTCGACCATCCGCTCATCGACAAGGCGCTGGGCACCGACTTCCGCGACATCAAGACGGACGTGGATGCGGCGCACATTATCTACACCGGGCCGATCGACGAGTATTTCGACTGGCGCTTCGGCAAGCTGCCCTATCGCTCGCTCCGGTTCGTCCATTCGACGATCGAGAAGGAGCAGTTCCAACCCGTCGCCGTGGTCAATTATCCGGACACGGAAACGCCTTACACCCGCATCAGCGAGTATAAGCACATGACCGGCCAGGAGCATCCGCGGACCACCATCACGCTCGAATATCCGAGCGCCGAGGGTGACCCTTATTATCCGATCCCGCGACCGGAGAATCAGGCGCTGTTCAAGAAATATGAAGCGCTGGCCGATGCGACCAGCGGCGTCACCTTCGTCGGCCGCCTGGCGACCTACCGCTACTACAACATGGACCAGATTGTCGGACAGGCGCTCGCCACCTTCCGCCGGATGGATGAGCAGCGGGCCAGCCTTGGTGCGTCACGCCGGGAGCTTCGCCTGGCCGTCTAGGCCAGGAGGAGGCGCCTATGCAGAGCCGAGAAACCAGCACCACCCCGCTCGAACTCTGGGGCGGGGTGGAGTGCACGGTCGTCCGGATCGGCGATGAATACCGCGATCAGCTGGTGGAGACCGGTCACGCCTACCGCATGGCCGACCTGGACGAGATCGCCAGGCTCGGAATCCGCACCGTCCGTTACCCGATCGTGTGGGAACGCGTGGTCGGCGACCATCCGGATAAGCTCGACTTCAGCTGGCACGACGAGCGGCTGCGGCGCCTCCGCGACCTTGGGGTCAAGGTCATCGGCGGGCTCGTCCACCATGGCTCGGGGCCGCGCTTCACCAGCCTGCTTGATCCCGACTTCCCGGCCAAGCTCGGCCATTATGCGGCCAAGGTGGCGGAGCGCTACCCGTGGATTGATCGCTGGACCCCAGTCAACGAGCCGCTGACCACCGCGCGCTTTTCCTGCCTCTACGGCCACTGGTATCCGCACACCAAGGATTGGGGCGCCTTCATGCGCGCCCTGGTGCTGGAATGCGCCGGTTCGCTGCTGGCCATGCGCGCCATCCGCGCGGTGAATCCGGGCGCGCTGCATGTCACCACCGAGGACATGGGCAAGACCTTCGCCACGCCCGCGCTGCAGCATCAGGCGAACCACGAAAATGAGCGGCGCTGGCTCAGCATGGACCTGCTCGCCGGCAGGGTCGGCGCTTCGCACCCTTTTCGCGAGACACTCGAGCGTCATGCCGATCGCAAGCTGCTCGACCTGCTTGCCACCGGCGAGGCAGCGCCCGACATCATCGGCATCAATCATTACCTGACGAGCGAACGCTACCTCGACGAGCGGGTGGACCTCTATCCCAACGTCGAACCCGGCACGAACGGGCGTGACACCTATGTCGACCTTGAAGCAGTGCGAATGCCGCACCTGGCGGAGGAGGTCGGGCCCGCCGCGCGTTTGCGCGAAGTGTGGGAGCGCTATGGCATCCCGCTGGCGATCACCGAGGTTCACCACGGCTGCACCCGTGAAGAGCAGGTGCGCTGGCTGCAGCAAGTGTGGCAAGCGGCCGAACAGGTGCGAAGCGAAGGCGCCGACGTGCGTGCGGTCACGATCTGGTCGCTGTTCGGCAATGTCGACTGGCGCTCGCTGATTACCCGTCGCGAAGGCATCTACGACGTCGGCGCGTTCGACACCCGCGGCGGCAAGCCCCGGCCGACGATGGTTGCGCGGGCAGCGGCGAGCCTTGCGACAGGCGGCAAGGTCGAGCACCCGATCATCCACGGCAAGGGCTGGTGGCAGCGTCCCGAGCGCTTCTACATCGGTGCGTCCGCCTGCGAGCCAGCGGCCTTTGGTCACCACCCGGTGCTGATCACCGGAGCGACCGGCACGCTAGGGCAGGCGTTTGGCCGGATCTGCACCCACCGCGGCCTGCAGCACGTCGTCACCGATCGCGCCACGCTCGACGTCACCGATGCGGCCTCGATCGACGAGGCACTCGACCGCCTTCGGCCGTGGGCGGTGATCAACACCGCCGGCTTCGTCCGGGTGCCGGAAGCCGAGCACCAGCCCGACGATTGCTTTCGGATCAACACGACCGGCCCTGAGCTGCTGGCCGCCGCCTGCCACAAGCGCGGAATCCCGTTCGTCACTTTCTCCAGCGACCTAGTGTTCGATGGCCAAAAGGGCGAGGCGTACCTTGAGCCCGATCCCACCAGCCCGGCCTGCGTCTACGGGCGCAGCAAGGCCGATGCGGAGCAGCGGGTGATGACCATCGACCCGCGTGCGCTGATCATCCGGACCAGCGCCTTCTTCGGGCCATGGGACCGCTACAACTTTCTCCACGACACGCTGGGCCGGCTGCACCGCGGCGAAGAAGTGCTCGCCAGCGACAACAGCATGGTCAGCCCGACCTACGTCCCTGACCTCGTCCACGCGACGCTCGACCTGCTGCTCGATGGCGAGCAGGGCATCTGGCACCTGGCGAACGAAGGCAGCGTCAGCTGGCACGGCCTCGCCCGCGACATCGCGGGCCGGGCTGGCATGAGCCCGCGCAAGATCGTCGACAGCGCGGGACCCCGAGCGGACAACACGCTCGCCACCAGTCGCGGGCAGTTGCTGCGGCCACTCGAATCGGCGCTGACCGACTTCATGCTCCACGCCGAGACGCTGCCTGGGCGCTAGTTTCGCATGGCCGGTCCGGGGAATTGGACCTCTTCTCTCGACTCGTGCTTTGTTGTCCCGATGAGCGATCGAGGAGATAGGATGCAGGTATCGCACTGGCCGGCCCGCTTGTGGCTGGTCCGCCACGGCCAGAGTCAGGGCAACGTCGCTCGTGACCATGCCGACGCGCGCGGACTGGCGGAGATTGGCATCGACATTCGTGATGTCGATGTGCCGCTCAGCGACCTCGGCCATGAGCAGGCGCAGGCGACCGGCCGCTGGTTCGCGGCGTTGCCCGACGAGCAGCGGCCCGAAGTGATCCTGTCCTCACCCTATCTTCGCGCGCGCCAGACCGCTCGCCACATCTGCGAAGCGGGCGGACTTGCCGGCGGCAAGTCTCGCACCGTCGTCGACGAGCGCCTGCGCGAGCGGGAGTTCGGCGTGTTCGACGGGCTCACGACGCTCGGCATTCGGGAGCGCTTTCCAGAGGAAGCGGCACACCGGACGAGGCTTGGCAAATTCTACCACCGGCCTCCGGGTGGGGAGAGCTGGGCCGACGTCATCCTGCGGCTGCGCTCGGCGATGAACTCTATCAACCTTCATTATCCGGACCGGCGTGTGCTGATCGTCTGCCATCAGGTCGTGGTGCTGTGCATGCGCTACATCCTCGAGGAGCTGGACGAGCCCACCATCCTCAAGATCGACCGGCAGTCCGAGGTCCTCAACTGTGGGATATGCGCGTTCGATTTCCAGCCGGCCGAGCTCGATTCCGTGCCAAAGCTGTCGTTGTGGAATCAGGCTGCCCCGCTGGAGCTGGAGCGCGCGCCGATCACCAGCGAACCCGACAAGATGACCGGAACGAGGTGAGCGTCACGGAACTCGACGCGGCGCTGCTGGCCAAGCATCCGCTGCCTGCGGTTGGGCAGGGCGACAAGGACCAGCATGGCGCGATTCTGATCATCGCCGGCAGCCGCGACGTGGCCGGCGCGGCACTGCTCACGGCGATGGGCGCGATGCGGGCGGGAGCCGGCCGACTGCAGATCGCGACCGTCCGCAGCGCGGCGAGCGGCCTTGCCTTCACCATGCCCGAGGCGATGGTGGTCGGCTTCGAGGAGGACGCCGACGGCGGTTTCGTAGGCTCCGCCAACGACAGGCTGGCGCGCCTGGCGGGCAAGGCGGATGCCGTGGTCGCCGGGCCGGGGTTGCAGCAAACCGATGCCTGCGCCGCGCTGGCGGCCGCGCTGCTCAAGAACGGCAATCGGTTGGCGCTCGATGCCGCGCTGCTTCACGCACTGCCGGCCCGCACGGCGGATGCCAAAGCCGCCGAGATCCCGCCCATCCTGCTGCCGCATGCGGGTGAGATGGCCAGCCTGCTCGAATGTGAGACGGCCGAGGTCGAGGCCGACCCGCTCGGCGCCGGACTGCGGTGCGCGAAACGCTATGACGCAGTGACCCTGGTCAAGGGCGTCCAGAGCCATGTGGTCACGCCGGACGGCCGCGCCTTTCGGTACCGCGGTGGCGGGCCGGGGCTTGGCGTCTCAGGCTCGGGCGACATGCTGGCCGGCATTGTCGGCGGGCTGCTGGCGCGCGGCGCCGCGCCGCTTACCGCACTGCTTTGGGGCGTCTGGTGCCACGGTGAGGCGGGACGCCAGCTGGGCGAAAGGATTGGCACCCTCGGCTACCTGGCGCGCGAGCTGGCGGACGAAGTGCCCGCCTTGCTCTTTCCGGTTCAGGCCCCTGCGTAATCGTCCAGCTCGTCCCCGACCAGCTGTGCCACGTGCATGACGTTGGTGGAGCCGGTCTTGCCGAAGGGAATGCCGGCGAGGATCACCAACCGCTGGCCACCGCCGGCGAGCTTCGTTCGCAACGCCATCCGCTTGGCCTTGGCGACCATTTCTTCGAAGCTGGAAACGTCGCGCGTGTTGACGGCATGCACGCCCCAGACGAGGCCCATGCGGCGGGCAACGGTCTTGCTCGCGGTCATCACCAGCAGCGGCACGGGCCCACGTTCGCGAGCGATGCGTCGGGCGGTCGAGCCGGTGCTGGTGTAGCAGACCATCGCCGCGATCGGGACCGTGTTGGCAATGCTTCCCGCGCTTTCCGACAGGGCGTCGGCGGTGGTCGGCTCGGCTGGGGTAGCCGTGAAGTGGACGCGGGCGGCATAGCCCGGATCGGCTTCAACCGAGCGACCGATGCGATCCATCATCTGCACCGCCTCGCACGGATAATCGCCCGCGGCGCTCTCCGCCGACAACATCACTGCGTCGGCACCATCGTAGATGGCATTGGCGACGTCGCTGACTTCAGCGCGGGTGGCGGTCGGCGAGTGGATCATGCTTTCCAGCATCTGGGTGGCGACGATCACCGGCTTTCCGAGCTCACGGCAGCGGGCAACGATCTGCTTCTGCAGTGCCGGTACGGCTTCGGGCGGAAGCTCGACGCCCAGGTCGCCGCGCGCGACCATCGCCGCGTCGGCGTGGGCGAGGATGCCTTCGAGCCGCTCAATGGCGGCGGGCTTCTCGATTTTGACCATCAGCGCGGCCTTGTCGCCGATCAGCGCGCGCGCTTCCTCCACGTCCTCGGCCCGCTGGACGAACGACAGCGCAATAAAGTCGGCGCCCTGGTCGAGCGCGAACTGAAGGTCGCTGCGGTCCTTCTCGGTCAGTGCCGGGATCGGCACCAGGACGTCGGGCACATTGACGCCCTTGTTGTCGCTGATTCGTCCGCCGACCTCGACGATGGTCTCGATCCGGTCGGGCGTGACGGCGGAGACCCGCAGGCGGACCTTTCCGTCGTCGATCAGCAGCCGGTCGCCCTCGCCCACTGCCTCGAACAGTTCCGCGTGGGGCAGCTCCACCCGCTCGGGGGTGCCCGGCTCGCTCGACCGGTCGAGCAGGAAGCGGCTTCCGGTCGGGACCTCCACTCCGCCGCCAGCGAAGCGGCCGACGCGCAGCTTGGGTCCCTGAAGGTCGAACAGGATAGTGGAGGGACGCCGGGTCTGCTCCTCGAGGCTGCGGATCGCCTGAACCAGCTTGATCTTGGCGGCCTGGTCGCCGTGGCTCATGTTGATTCGGAACGCGTCAGCGCCGGCCGCCATCAACTTGGCGATCATCTCGCGGGTGTCGCTCGCTGGCCCCAGTGTCGCGAGGATTCGGACCTTGCGCCCGCGCGGGCCGACCGCCTGTACCAAAGTATCGCACTCCCTTGTTGCGCCACGGCCATAGCCGCAACGCCGCGTGGTTCAACCGCTTGAAACGGTTCCCACGGCTGGCCTAAGGCGCGGGTACGACGATTTTCTGACAGATGGGATGGGGATATGGCGGACGGCAACGTCTCGGCGGAACAGCTGCGGCTGTTCATTGAGCGCATCGAGCGGCTCGAGGAAGAGAAGAAGGGCATCGCTGACGACATCAAGGACGTCTACGGCGAGGCCAAGGCGACCGGCTACGACACCAAGACGATGCGAACCATCGTTCGCCTGCGGAAGATGGAAAAGAACGCACGTGATGAACAGGACGCTCTGCTGGAAACCTACCGCAACGCCCTGGGCCTCCACTAGGCCTTAGCTGCCTCCCGCCAGTGTCAACGCCAGGAAGAAGGCGTTGCTGCTGGCGTGCAGCGTAAGGTTGGCCCACATTCCGTAGCGCACGCGGGCGAAGCCGAAGATCAGTCC
The DNA here is from genome assembly GCF_023559245.1 of Sphingomonas sp. KRR8. NCBI lineage: Bacteria > Pseudomonadati > Pseudomonadota > Alphaproteobacteria > Sphingomonadales > Sphingomonadaceae > Sphingomonas > Sphingomonas sp. KRR8. The sequence continues at coordinate 2,392,743 of NZ_CP097462.1, read as the reverse complement.
GGCTACCAGCTGCGGCAGGACAAAGGGCACCAGCAGCCAGGGCCGATCCAGCGGGTAGTTGCTGAAATGCGAGCCCGCGAACGCGATCGCCTGAAGGTAGAATATCGCCGGGAACAAGCGCACGAACCACTGCGGAACCGTTCTGTCGGCACGCCAGACGAGCGCCGCGCCGACCAGCAGCAGGACGAGCGCCAGTCCGATTGCGAGCAGTGGCTGGTCCATCGCGCCGAACTTCCAGAACACGCCAAAAGTCAGCAGCACCATCAGGAAGAAGGTGATGTGCCGGCGCTTGCCGTCGAGCCATGAGCGGAACAGCACTTCCTCCATCAGCGGCGCCATCAGCGCTCCGAGGAGCAGCGTGAACGCCGGGCCGTTCCTGGTCAGCTGCTCCAGCTGCGGCGTCGCCAGAGTGGCGCGCTTGCTCAGCCAGCCAAGCAGCGAAGCAAGCGGCAGATCGACGAGCACGCCGAGCACCAGCAGCCAAAGCACGGCCCGGACGGCCACCAATCCGAAACGCTCGCGGGGGGTGTGGAGGGAGGGCGCTCGAAGGAAGGCGAACCAGTCACGCCAGACCTCGGGAACGAGCCTGCCGACGGGCCCCACGCTTGTCGATCGCTCACTCATCCGTCTAAGGGTCCCGGCACCAAATTCACGTCAATCAGGTCAGGAGCCCCGCCGGATGGCAGGCCATTCCAAATTCAAGAACATCATGCATCGCAAGGGCGCACAGGACAAGAAGCGCTCGGCGATGTTCAGCAAGCTCAGCCGCGAGATCACGGTGGCCGCCAAGTCCGGCCTGCCCGATCCGGACATGAACGCGCGCCTGCGCGCGGCGGTGCTCGCGGCCAAGGCGCAGTCCATGCCCAAGGACAACATCCAGCGATCGATCGATAAAGCGTCCAGCGGTGAGGCCGAGAATTACGAAGAGATTCGCTATGAGGGTTTCGGTCCCGGCGGCGTCTCGCTGATCGTCGAGGCGTTGTCCGACAACCGCAACCGCACCGCGACGAACGTCCGCACCGCATTCAGCAAGAATGGCGGCAACCTTGGCGCGAGCGGGTCGGTAAGCCACGGCTTCGACCGCCTCGGGCTGGTCGAATATCCGGCGTCGGCGGGCGACAATGACAAGGTGTTCGAGGCGGCGATCGAGGCTGGCGCCGACGATGTCGAGAGCGACGAGGACGGCCACCGCATCTGGACCGCGCAGGACAGCCTGCACGAGGTCGCCAAGGCGCTCGAGGGCAGCCTGGGCGAGCCTGAATCGTCCAAGCTCGCCTGGCGGCCGCAGACCCCGGTCGAAGTCGGTGAGGACGATGCCGGCCAGCTGATGAAGCTGATCGACACACTCGAGGAAGACGACGACGTCCAGACGGTGTGGGGTAATTACGAGATCAGCGACGCGGTGGCCGAGAAGCTCGGCTGATGTGGTGGCTGGCGGTCAAGGCGCTGGTGAGCGGCGCGATCGTCGCCGCCGTGTCGGAGATCGCCAAGCGCTATCCGGGGTTCGGTGCGCTGGTCGCCTCGCTGCCGCTGGTGTCGGTGCTCGGCATGCTGTGGCTGTGGAACGACAAGCCCGACGCGGCGAACATGGCGGCGCATGCCCAGGCGACCTTCTGGTTCGTGCTGCCGAGCCTGCCGATGTTCCTGGTCATCCCCGTCCTGCTGCGCGGCGGGATGAACTTCTACCTGAGCCTGGCGCTCGGCTGCGCACTGACCGTCCTGCTATACCTGCTGATGGTGTGGGCCGGGCCGAGGTTCGGGCTCAAGCTTTGATCGTCCTGGGCCTGGACCCGTCCTTGAGCTGCACCGGCTGGGGACTTATCCGCGCCGAGGGCAACAGGCTGACACATCTCGCCAACGGGCAGATCCGGACCAGGGGATCCGCTCCGTTCGCGTCGAGACTGGTGGAACTTGCGGACACGCTTGACGGGCTGATCGCGGAACATCGCCCGCAGGCAGCGGCCGCGGAAGAAGTGTTCGTAAACCAGAACCCCTCCTCCACCCTGAAGCTCGCACAGGCCCGCGGCGTGGCGCTGCTGTGCGCGGCGCGCGGAGGGCTGGAGGTGGGCGAATATGCGCCGACACTCGTAAAGAAGGCGGTGGTCGGCACCGGCGGCGCATCGAAGGATCAGGTCCACGCGATGATTGCGCGGCTGCTACCGGGAATTGCGATCACGGGGCCTGACGCGGCGGACGCGCTGGCCGTGGCGGTCACCCATGCGCACCATCTTGCAAGTGCCGGGCGCGGCGTGCGCTAAGGCCGCACCGCTGCTGACCGCCGGGACCTGGAACAAGTTCAGGGTGACGGGTGGGGGAAAGCTTGCTCTAAACCCTCCCCATGATCGCTCGCCTCTCCGGAACCCTCGTTGAAACAAGCGCGGACAGCGCGGTCCTGGATGTGGGCGGCGTCGGCTATCTCGTGTTGCTTTCGGGCAAGACGCTGAGCGCGCTTCCCAGTCCGGGCGGCGATGTGGTCCTGCTGACCGAACTGCAGGTCCGCGAGGACAGCATGACCCTGTTCGCCTTCGGCTCTGCCGCCGAGCGGGAGGCGTTCCGGCAGTTGACCTCGGTGCAGGGCGTCGGCGGGCGACTGGCGCTAGCGATCCTGTCCATCCTCTCGCCCGACGAGCTGGCACGTGCGGTGTCCGCCGGCGACAAGGCGATGATCGCCCGGGCAAGCGGGGTGGGACCGAAGCTTGCGCAGCGGATCTCCCTGGAGCTTCAGGGCAAGCTGGGGCTGGCAGCTGGAGTGTCGGGCGGCCCCGCGCCGGTGCGCGGCGGGGCCGCGAACGACGCGCTGTCGGCACTCGCCAACCTTGGGTTCAAGCCGGTCGAGGCAAGCACGGCCGTGGCGGCGGCGCAGGAGGAGTTGGGCGCCGACGCGACCCTCGACGCGCTGGTCCGGCTGGCGCTGAGGAAGGCCGCGAAGTAGCGCGAGCAACGAAAAGGGGCGCCGGTCCGCGACCGACGCCCCTTTTCTTCATCTTCAGTCCTTAGAAGCCGAGGCGGAAGCCAAGTTGGGCGTTGACCTCATTGCCCTCCTTCTTGCCGACAGTCGTGCCGAGTTGGACGTCAAGGCTGGCGGCGCCGCCGAGCGGGGCGCTGGCACCGCCCGTGATGCGACCGTAGACCTTCTTCGAACGATCGGCGAGCTGCCAGCTGTCCACGATAGTGGGCGACGCGGTCTGCGCGAACTGAATGAACTGTGCGTCGCCCGACAGCAGCTTTTCGGCGCTGGCGGCGATGAACGGATGCACGGTCACTCCGCTGGTGTCCCAGTTGCCGCGTGCCTCCACGCCGAGGTCGCCGACGAACGCCTTGGTCGACTGACGGCGAACGCTGAGGTTGAGCGCTTCGTCGCCCGTCTCGGTATAGGCGTCGAGCTTGACCTTGGCATAATTCGCGGCCGCAAACGGACCGACCTTCAGGCCGCCCAGATCGGCGAGGTAGCCGGCCTTCGCACCGGCAATCCAGTGATGCCCCTTGGGATCGGCGGTGATCGGCAGAACCACGCCAGTTCGGTTGATGTCGTGGCGCGTGCGGCCGTAACCGGCGTGACCCTGGACGAACAGGCCACCTTGGGCGATGCCGCCGTAGACGCCCGCCTGAAGTGTCTTGCCCTTGTCGCGCAAGCCGCTGGCGAGGACGTTGGCGCGGTCGCGGTCATAGTTCACCGCCACGCCGACAAGACCGGCGTCACCCACTCCGAACTCGGCGCCGGCCGTCACGCCGTACCCGCGCAACTCGAACCGGTCGGTGCGCTCGGTCGCCTTGGCGTTGCGCTGGAAGCCGTTGCCAGTGACGAAGAAGCGCAGGCCCTGCGGTGTCACGCCTGCGCGGGCGGCGCTGGTGTCGACGCGTCCATCGAGCGTGCGGCCAAACTGGCGCGCCGTATCAAGCTGCAGATTGATCGGTGCACCGAGCACCAGCGGGGCGCGCAGCTGGGCGGCGACATATTGGCCGACGACCGCAAAGCCGTCCGAGCTCAGGTGAAGGGCGTCGACGTAGAACAAATAACCCTTGCAGCCGGAGATCACGTTCGCCTGCGTCGCCGGGCAAGCCACGCCGTTGGCGAGGCCATAGGCCGCCGGATTGGTCTGAATGCTGCCAAGCACCTTGGTGAGGTCGAGATAATGGACCATCACGCCATTGGCGGCGAAGCCGGCGAGCTGCGCCTGCACGGCAGCGTTGTAGCTGGTCGAGAAGGTGTTCCGAGTAGCCTGCGCGACGGGGTCGGCGGCCACTTCGGGAAGAAGGGCGGTGTTGCCGGCGAGCACGCTGATCGTCCGCGCGCCCGCGCCGACAACCCGGTTGAACTGGGTCGTGGTTGCGTTGATGGAGTCGGTCAGGGTGCGACCATTATTGAGGCCCTGCTGGAAGTAGCGGGCATCGTTGCCGCCAATCGAAACCGTCACCAGGTCGTTTGGACCGAAGCTCGGCGCGCCGTTCGGAAAGACCGGGGCCTGCGTTCCGACGTTGAGGAAATTGTCGACCTCGAACTGGAGGTCAAACGGCGAGCTGCTGCCGCGCACCGCGGTGGCGCCGCCAACCGCGAAATTCTCGACCGGAGCGTTCAGGATACTGGACAGCGTGTCGATGTAGTTGGTGCCGCCGGAAAAGCGGCCGGTCGGATAGATGCCGCTCTGGAAGGTCAGCGGGTTGAGACCGGTCAGGCGGAACAGGTTGCCGGTGTCGGCATAGCTGTCGCCGAAGGTTACGATACGGGTGATGCGCTGCGCCGATGCGGGCGTCGCCGCGGAGATGGCGGCGAGACCGAACAGACTGGCACCCAGAAGGGCGCGGCCGAACTTCGACATGATTGATTTCCTCCCCAGACCGCGACGGCGCGGTTGTTGACGACGGTTATGGCCCGTGGTCGCCGCGCCTGACAAGTGACAGGAAGGTCACAGGTCGATGACGGTCGGCATTTAGTCGAGGAGTTCAGCCGACCCTGGGTCGAGGAGGTCGCGGGTCTCTGCATGCTTGCGCATGTAGGCCGCGAAAAATGGGCACTTGGGGATGACCTTCAATTCATGCTCCCGGGCATATTCGAGCCCCGCTTCGATCAGCCGGGTTCCATAACCATGGCCCTCATGGCCGTCCGGCACGACCGTGTGCGGGAACAGGATGCGCTTGCCGTCCAGCAGGCGGTATTCGGCGAAGCCCACCTCGCCATCGCCAAGATCGAGCTCGAAGCGATGCCGTTCGCTGCGGTTGACGACGTCGCTCATTTGCGACGGCGCTCTTGGCTCAAGCGGGTGATAAGGATGGCCGCGCGGGTTGCCTGCGGCCACATCGACGCGATGTCGACCCGCTCGGCCGGCGTGTGATCGCCGCTGCTGGTCGGACCCAATCCCGCGATCCCATCCACGTCGGCCGCGACGAAGCTGATGTCACCTGCCCCGCGTTTGACGGGGTCTAGCGCTGGCATCGCAGGCAGGCCGAGATCCGCGTTGACGCGGTTGAGCTTGTCCAGGATCGCCTGGTTGCCTGCGGTCGGCGCCATCGGCGGGTAGCCTTCCTCGAAGCCGAGTTCGGCGCCGGTTACTCCGGTCAACCGGTTCTGGTCGACGATCTGCTGCATACGCTGCTTCACGCGGGCAATTTGGTCATTGCTGATCGCCCGCAGGTCGCCGCGGGCGACCGCCTCGGCGGCAATGATGTTGGTCTTGCCGGTTACGTCCGCGCGGATCCTGCCAGCATCGAGCTTGGCGCTAGAGCCGCCAGCGATCAGGCCGACATTGTAGGTCAGATTGGGCTCGCGCAGCTCGCGGCGGAACTGGTCAAGGATCCGGACGAGCTCATAATTGGCCCCGTAGGAGGAGCCGAACACCCCGCTGCTGTGACCGGGCGTCGCCTTTATGGTCAGTTGCCAGTCCGTCACGCTGCGACGGGCGATGGAGCCCATGTCGCGACCGTTCTCCCGCACCAGGCCTTCAAAATCGAGCGCCACGTCGGCCGCCTTGCCGGCGGCGATGAGGTCGCGGCGAGCGAGGCTGAGTGGCGTGCCGGGATCCTCCTCATCGCCGGTCAGGAAGACCGTGACATTGGCTTGCCGAAGCGTTCCGGCCGCCTGCATGGCGCGCAGGGCCGCGATGATGACAGCGACTCCGCCCTTGTCGTCGGCGGCGCCCGGGCCATGGCCCTGTTCACCCTCACGGACGAATTTTTGGAACGGCGAGTCCGGTTCGAACACCGTGTCGAGGTGACCGATCAGCAGGATGTTCTTGGTACCAGCGCGGCCACGATGGGTGGCGACGAGGTGGCCGGCGCGGCCCGTCTCGCGCAAGGGAATCCAGCGGACCTGAAAGCCGAGCGGCTCCAGCTCCGCACGGATCATGCCGCTGACCGCCTCCACGCCGGCGATGTTCTGCGAACCGCTGTTCTGGTTCACCATCCGCTCGAGCAGGGCGAGCGTGCGACCCTGCTCGGCAGATACCGTCGCGGCCATTCGCTGCTCGGCGGGAGTGAGCGCGGCGGTGGCTGGTGCGGCCAGCAGGGCCGCGGCGAGGAGGAGCGCCAGGTGCTTCACGCAACCACCAGCCCACGGCATTCGCCAAAGCCGATCGACACGGCGCCCGCCGCTTCGGCCCGGGCAGTGAGGATCACCTCGTCGCCGTCCTCGAGGAAGCTGCGGGTCTCCCCGCTCGGCAAGGTCAGTGGCTGCTTGCCGCCCTTGCTGATCTCCAGCAGGGAGCCCAGGCCCTCGCCGTCCGCCGTCGATAGAGTGCCGGTGCCGATCAGGTCACCGGGCTGAAGATTGCAGCCATTGACGGTGTGATGGGCGATGATCTGGTTGACCGTCCAGTACATGGCGGCGGCGGCCTCCCCGTGACTGAGCCGGTGCGGTGCCAACCCGCCGGCGCGCATTGCCTCGGTCGAGATCAGCGCTTCGACAGTGAGGCCGAGACCGGGCTCGGCATCTTGATCGCGCAGATAGTCGAGCGGCTCCGGGTCGCTGGCTGAGCGCGGCATTGCTGCCACGCGAAACGGCTTCAGCGCTTCGCCCGTGACCACCCAGGGAGAGATACTGGTCAGGAAGTTCTTTGCGAGAAAGGGCCCGAGCGGCTGATATTCCCACGCCTGCACGTCGCGAGTGGACCAGTCGTTGAGGAGGCAATAGCCGGCAATGTGATCGGCCGCCTCGCCGATCGGGATGGGTGAACCCAGGCGATTGCCGGCGCCGATCCAGATGCCCAACTCCAGCTCATAGTCGAGGCGGCGCGACGGGCCGAAGACGGGCGCATCGGCGTCCGGCGCCTTGCGCTGACCCGAAGGCCGCATCACCGGCTCACCCGATACGCGCACGCTGGACGCCCGGCCGTGGTAGCCGATCGGCACATACTTGTAGTTTGGAAGCAGCGGCTGGTCGGGGCGGAACTGCTTGCCGACGTTGGTAGCGTGATGGATGCCGACGTAGAAGTCGGTGTAGTCGCCGATCAAACACGGCAGGTGCATGGTCGCTTCCGACTGCCCGATCAGCATCGGCTCGACATCGTCGCGATAGCGGGTGTCGCTGAGCAACTCGGACAGGCGATGGCGAAGCGCGCGCTGGGCTCCCGGGCCCCGCGCCAGCCAAGCGTTCAGAAGTGGGTGGCCAAGATCCTCACGATGCTCCTCGTCGAGCAGGTCGGTGGCCTGCGTGAGGTCAAGGATGAAGTCGCCGATCGCAACGCCGATACGCCGCTCGGTTCCTTCGGCGCTGAACACGCCCAATGGGAGGTTCTGGATGGGGAAGTCGCGGTGCCCATTGGCGCTATGAACCCAGCTGGTCAGCGCCGGATCGTGGGTGTGGTCAAGTTCGCTCAAGGAAGCTTCGCTTTCGGGAAATCGGCCCAGGCCATGTCATAATCGCTCTGCGCGGTGGACAGCGAGGCTGAAGTGACTTCGAACGGCCAGCAGCTTTCGACCATGAAGGCCATGGTGCCGGAGATCTTGGCGGGCTTCAGCTCCGCTTCCGACGCCTTGCGCCAGGTGCCGACGTCCGGACCGTGCCCAGCCATCAGGTTATGCAGCGACAGGCCGCCCGGCGAGAAACCGTCGGCCTTGGCATCATACTCGCCGATCAGCAGGCCCATGCACTCGCTCATCACGTTGCGGTGGAACCAGGGAGGGCGGAAGGTATCTTCACCGACCATCCAGCGCGGCGGGAAAATCACGAAGTCGGCGTTAGCCCGGCCTGGTACGGAGGATGGGGAGGTCAGCACGGTGAAGATCGACGGATCGGGATGGTCGAAACTGACGGTGCCGATGGTGTTGAAGCTAGCAAGATCGTAGCGCCACGGCGCGAAATTTCCGTGCCAGGCGACCACGTCGAGCGGCGAATGGTCGAGCGTCGTCGTCCACAGCTTGCCGCCATACTTCTGGATGACTTCGGTCGGCTCATCCCGGTCCTCAAACCATGCGACCGGCGTCTCGAAGTCGCGCGGATTAGCAAGGCCGTTGGCGCCGATGGGGCCAAGGTCCGGCAAACGGAAAGGAGCGCCATAGTTCTCGGTGAGGTAGCCGCGGGCCGCCCCGTCCGGCAGCATGACGCGCACCCGCACCCCTCGCGGAACCAGCGCAATCTGCCCCGGGCCCACCTCGATCCGGCCGAACTCGGTCAGCAGGTCGAGCCTGCCGTCCTGGGGGAGGAACAGGAGTTCGCCATCAGCCGAGAAGAAAACCCGACCGTCCATGTCGCGGTTGGCGGCGTAGCGATGCAGCGCGACCCCCTCGAGCTCGAACGGCGTGCGGTTGAACACGGCGGTGACCAGCCCATCAACGAAATCGGTGCCGGCGGCGACCTCAGGAAGCGGATCCCATCGCAGGCGATTGGGGGCGAGTGGTTCGGGTCCTCTGTCGAAGGACGGCCCAGGTGCGCCACCATAGGCCGTGAATGGCCGATGGTCGGCGGTCGGGCGCAGGCGGTATAGCCAGCTGCGCCGGTTCTCGTGGCGGGCCATCGTGAACGCGGTGCCCGACAATTGCTCGGCATAGAGGCCGAAGGCAGGACGCTGGGGTGAGTTGCGACCCTTGGGCAGGGCGCCGGGGACAGCTTCGGTGGCGAAATGCCCGCCGAAGCCGGTGAGGTAAGCGGGGGAAGCCTGGCTCAGCATGCCCCTGCTCTACGCCGGGTGGGCGCGGGAGAAAACCCGCCCGTGCCGGTCACGGGCGGGTCTCCCTTCGACCCGTTGACGGTCGCGTCAGTTGACGTTGACGTTGATCGAATCGGGAACCTTGATCTCGGTCTTGTGACCACCGAAGCCGAGGTTGTCGCGGAAGATGTAGGCGAGGACGAGCAGCACCAGCACGAGCAGCACGACCGCGATCACGCCGCCTCCACCGCCGCCGCCGGTTTCGACGATCGTGGTGCGTTCAACCGTGGGCCCGGTGTCGTTCACGCCGTCATTGTTGAGATCGGCCATATGTCCCTCCTGTTTGACTGGCGTAACGAACGAAGTGCACCGCAGCAGAGTTCCTTGGCGTCCCGCGGCTGGTCAGTCGTTGGCGGCGCGGCTTCGGCGCGGGGCGGCCGGACTCGCCAGCTCATGGCAGAGGAACTGTCCTTTGATGGCTTGATTGAAAAAGCGGCCCTTCGATGGGGCCTCCACGAAATCGTGGGCGAGTAGTGGTGGCACGCCAAGGTAGAGGAACCGCCGCCCCGTGGCGAAGCAAAGTTCGAGGGCCCGCTCATCAGGCCAGTAACGCGCATCTCGGATCAGACTTGATGCCATGATGCAGCAACGCCGGCACGGCGCGGAGGATTCATCCTTGCGACAGAGGGAGTCAGACGCGAGTCGAACCGATTGCTCAACGCTTTGGTAACCTTGACCTGCCAAACGGACGGCAGAATTCTCCGACAAAAGGGCGGTGGGGTACCCATGGACAGTTTTCGCGACTTCGCCAGCGAGCTCGAGCCGGCATTCGGCAGCCATGCGGCGGACACGCCCGAAATCCTCGACGACGCCGAAGAGCGGCGGATGCAGGTCAAAGCCTACAACTACTGGACCTCCCTCCTCGGCGGCCGCGACTTTCCCTCGATCGAGGACCTCGAGCCCTCCAGCATCGCCGAATTCGCCAAGCATAGCGTGCTGATCGACTTCACCAGCGGTCCGGCGAGCGCCACCACAGCCTATGTCGGTGGGGCGCTGCGGCGCGAATGCGATCTCGACCCCGACAGCGACCGGCTGGCGGACGCACCGGCGGGCTCCCTGCTTGCTCGGCTGCCGGCCTATCACGGGCAGATCATGGACAGCCGCGCACCCGTCGGCTTCGAAACCAGCTTCCGTAATCAGCGTGGCGTAGGCCAGGCCTATCGCGGCATCCTCATGCCCTTCTCATCCGACGGCGACACGATCGACTTCGTCTACGGGGTGTTCAACTGGAACGAGGTCGATGTCGTCGACGAGCCGGTTGGCGAGCAGCATGACGAAGACGTGCTGGAACTCTCTCAGGAGCCGGCGCCGGCACCTGTCGCCGGACTCGACCACCTGATGGGCCGGGGTGCCTTCAACGCGGGCGATGAATCGCCGGTCTATGGGGAAGAAGCAGACGAGGAGCAGGCGGTAGAAGCGCTGCATTCGGACGACGTCCTCGAATTGGCCGAGGAAATCGACGCGCCGGACGATGTGCTCGAACTCTCGCCGGATCTCGGTGCTGGGCACGACCCTGAGGTTGGCGAAGTGTTCCCGCCCCAATCGCATGACGAAGTTGACAGCGCTGAGGACTCTGAGGAGCAGCCGCAGAGCTGGCATCAGGAATTCGCCGCCTACAGCGCTCCGCAGCCCTTCGAAACCAGCCTCGAGCCGGACGGTGAAGAGCCGGCGGTGGACAGCGCCCGGGAAGAAACCCCATTCGAGCCGGCGCCCTTGCCGGTCGCGACCATCACCTCGGTTTCCATCGGCGAAATGGATGTTCCGATCGAGCCCGTAACGGACCCGGAGGAGCTCTCGGCATGGCATCAGGCCGAATCGCAGACCGACGACGTCGGGCACGGTGAAGCGGGTGAAGCGAGCCTTGATGAATGGCTGACCGCGGCCCGCGCCACGGCCGAGGACGCCAAGGCTGCTGACGGACGCAGCCGCCAGGCGCTCTACCGGGCGCTGGCCGAGGCTTATGACTTCGCCTGCGCCGCGGTAAGCGCGCCCGTCGAATATGACCGGCTGCTGGAGGAAAGCGGTATCTCCGTCCAGGCGCGCGCGCCGATGACAGCCGTCGCCAAGCTCGTCTTCGGCGTGGATTACGACAAGGCGCGCCTCACCGAATATGCCGCGGCCCTTTCCTATGGAGCGCGCCAAGGCATCGAAAGCGGCGAGTTCCTTCCCTTCATCGACAGCATGGAAGGCGGTCTGAAGGCGATGGTGGAGGCCGAGCGCCGCGAGCGCCGTCCCGCCAGTCAGCCAGCTTCGAACTGGCGCGACCGGGTGGTGAGCCGCTTGCGTACCCTTGAGGCGCAGCCCCTCGACCGTTTGGCGGGCAATGGCGAGTTCGCACTGGTTCTGGTCCGCCGCGATGCTGACGGGTCCGTCTCGCCGGTGGCGCCGGTGACCGATGAAGCGCTGCTTGAAAAGGCAATGAAGAAGGCCGGGCACTGAACGCGGCCGCCACGGTGCGCAGGGTTGTCCCCCTGCGCCACCCGGCCTAAAGGCCCGGCATCCTCAACAGACCCGGGCACGTCAAAGCATGTTGGCAGGTGAGCGCACCGCGCCGTCCCTCGAAGTTCAATTGCGCGAGGCCTTGATCCACGGCGCCCTCCCGGGCGAAACCGCGGACTTTGCCGCCGGAGAGCAGGAGGAAGCGGCCCGGTTCGTTGCCGAGGTTTCCGCTCACCGCAAACCTGGCGCCGTCGCGCTCAAGCTGCAGTCGCTTGGAGGGGAAGCCGGCCGCCGGACCATGCGGCTGGCGATCGTCAATGACGACATGCCCTTCCTAGTCGACAGCGTTGCTGGCGTGATCGCCGGCCACGGGCTGACCGTACGGCGCCTCCTTCACCCCATCCTCAAGATCAGCCGCAACGATGACGGCAGCCTCAAGGCGATCGGCGAAGGCCAGGCAGAATCGCTGATCTACGTCGAACTGGACCGCGCCGACGCACGCGGCCGGCAGGAGCTGGCGCACGACGTGGAGGCGGTGCTCGCCCATGTCCGCAGCGCCGTCGCCGACTGGCAGCCGATGCTGGCGCAGATGAAGGCGGACGCAGCGGCGCTGGAAGCTGAAGATCCCGAGAATGCGGCGCTGCTGCAATGGTTCGCGGCCAATCATTTCACCTTGCTTGGCCATGCCGACCTCGACCGCAGCGGCAAGGCCAGTAACGGCCTTGGCATCTTGCGCGACGAGCAGCTGGAGCTCTGGCAGGGCGGCCTCGGCACCGCCGCGGTGGAACATCTTGCCAGCGAGGATCGGCGCGTTCTGATCCTGAAGGCTGATCGCATCTCGCCGGTGCACCGCCGAGTGCCACTGGACGTGGTGATGGTCCGTCGCTCGGATGGCAGCGTTTCGTTGCATGCCGGCCTGTGGACGAGTGCTGCCCTGCGCTCTCCGCCGCTTCAAGTGCCGGTGCTTCGCCAGCATCTCGCCGCGCTGGACCAGGAGTTCGGCTTTGCTCCGTCGAGTCACGGCGCCAAGGCGCTCGCCCACTCCATCTCAACCCTGCCTCACGACCTGCTCGTGTCGTTCGGCGCGGTCGAGGTGCGAGCCGCGGCACTGACCGCGATGAGCCTTGCGGATCGGCCGCGGCCCGCCCTGCTGCTACTGCCCGGCGCGCTCCGCCGCCACCTGTTCGCCTTCGTCTGGCTGCCGCGCGATGAGCTGACGACCAGCCGCCGCCTGGCAATCAGCCGAATGATCGAGGAAGCGGTGCTGAGTTCCGTCCAGAGCTTCTCGGTCGAGCTTGGTGACGGTGAACTGGCGCTGATCCGGCTGACGTTGGGCTTTGATCCATCGCGGCCGCTGCCCGACGTTGCGGCGCTTGACCGGCAACTCGTCGAGATGGTGCGCGGCTGGGCCCCGTCCGTCGAAGCGCAACTGGTGGAGGAGGTCGGAAGCGGCCGCGCCACCCGATTGGCGCTGAGCTATCTGCCGAGCTTCCCCGAAGGCTATCGTCTTCGTACCGGGTCGGGCGAAGCCGCCGCCGACATCCTGCGCTTGTGCGCGCTCGACAGCGACCAGCAGCGCGGCGTGCGCCTGCTGCGCATGGGCAACGAGCGCCCTGGCCAGCTTCGACTCAAGGTGTACCGCAAGAACGCCATCGTTCCGCTGTCGGATGCGGTTCCGGTGCTCGAGAACTTCGGCTTCCGAGTGCTCGAGGAGCAGCCGACCGCGCTTGGTGACGGCAGCCTCGGCCACATCCACGACTTCCTGGTAGCGCTGCCCGACGGCCATCACACGGACGCGCTGCTCAAGCGCGCTGGGGTGATCGAAATCGCCATTGGCGCCGTGCTCGAAGGCCGCGCTGAGAACGACGAGTTCAACCAGCTGGTGCTGCTCGCCGACCTCGACCCTCAGCCAGTCGTCTGGCTGCGAGCCTGGTTCCGCTATCTGCGCCAGACCGGCGTCGCTTATGGACTGGTGACCATCGTCGAAGCGCTCCGCCGCTCGCCCGGTGCGACCCGCTCGCTGATTAATTGGTTCACCGCCGCGCACGATCCCGCCTCAACGGATGATCGTGACGGCGTGATCCAGCGCTCCCGCGAAGCCTTTGACGAAGCGCTCCTGACGGTGAAGGCGATCGACGACGATCGCATCCTGCGCCTGTTCCGGTCGGTGGTAGAAGCGACGCTGCGCACCAACGCCTTCGCACCCGCCGCCGCCGAAGCGCTGGCGTTCAAGCTCGATCCCACCAAGGTGCCCGGACTGCCGGCGCCCATCCCCTATCGCGAGATCTGGGTCTATTCGCCGCGGGTCGAGGGCATTCACCTGCGCGGCGGCCCGGTCGCGCGCGGCGGCCTGCGCTGGTCCGACCGGCGCGACGATTTCCGCACCGAGATCCTCGGCCTGATGAAGGCCCAGCTGGTCAAGAACGCGGTGATCGTGCCGACCGGCGCCAAGGGTGGCTTCTATCCCAAGCAGCTGCCCGCCGCGTCGAACCGCGATGCCTGGCTGGCCGAGGGGACGGAGAGCTACCGCATCTTCATCCGCTCGCTGCTGTCGGTCACCGACAACATCGTCGATGACAAGGTCGTGCACCCCGACAGGATCGTGATCCACGACGGCGACGACCCCTATTTCGTGGTCGCCGCCGACAAGGGTACCGCCACTTTCTCCGATGTCGCCAACGCCATTGCTCTGGAGCGTGGCTTCTGGCTCGGTGACGCCTTCGCCAGCGGCGGGTCCAACGGCTACGACCACAAGGCGATGGGAATCACCGCCAAGGGCGCGTGGATCTCGGTCCAGCGCCACTTCCGCGAGATGGGCATCGACGTCCAGACCCAGCCGGTCCGCGTGGTCGGTTGCGGCGACATGTCGGGCGACGTGTTCGGCAATGGCATGCTGCTCAGCAAATGCCTCAAGCTGGTCGCCGCCTTCGACCACCGCCACATCTTCATTGATCCCGACCCCGATCCGGCCGACAGCTGGGGCGAGCGGCAACGCCTGTTCGAACTGCCGCGGTCGAGTTGGGACGATTACGACCGCAAGCTGCTGAGCCCCGGCGGCATGATCGTCGCGCGGACGGAGAAGTCGATTCGCCTCAGCAAGGAGGCACGCGAAGCACTGGGTCTCACCGACGACACGCTTGATCCGACCAGCCTGATCAACGCGATCCTGAAGGCGCCGGTTGACCTCGTCTGGTTCGGGGGCATCGGCACCTATGTGAAGGCGTCGAGCCAGGCGAACAGCAGCGTCGGCGATCCCACCAACGATGCATTGCGGGTGGACGCGAACGAGCTTCGCGCCAAGGTCATCGGCGAAGGCGCCAACCTCGCCATCACTCAGGCAGCGCGGATCGAATTCGCGCTGCTGGGCGGTCGCTGCAATACCGACTTCATCGACAATTCGGCCGGCGTCGATTGTTCGGACAATGAGGTCAACATCAAGATCCCGCTCAACCGGGAGATGCGCGAAGGCCGCCTGAGCGAGCACGACCGCAACCTGCTGCTAGCGCGGATGACCGATGACGTCGCCAAGCTGGTGCTGGAAGATAACCGGCTGCAGACGCTGGCGATCTCCATCGCCGAACATGGCGGCGTCGCGGCGCTGCCGGCGCAGGTTCGCACCCTCGAACTGCTCGAGGCAAGCGGGCGCCTCGACCGCCGGGTGGAAGGGCTGGAAGGAAGCGACCAGCTGCTGCGGCGCTTGGCCGATGGACGAGGCCTCACCCGTCCTGAACTGAGCGTCCTCATCAGCCTGTCCAAGATCGCGCTGCAGGCCGCGGCCGAGAAGAAGCCGCTGGCCGACGACCCATTGCTGCACAACCAGCTGCTTGAAGCGTTCCCGCCCGCGATGCGCCGTGCTCACCGCGACGCGATCCTCACGCACCGGCTGCGGCACGAGATCGTGGCGACGAAGGTCGCCAATCGTTTCGTCAATCGCCTTGGACCAAGCACCGCACTCGACATGACCGAGGAGGAAGGCGCCAGCCTAGGGCAGGTCGTGGTGGCGTTCCTCGCGGCCGAGCATTTGCTGCAATTGCGGGTGCTGTGGGACAGGATCGACGGCGCCGACCTGACCGAAGAGGCGCGGCTGGAGCTGTTCACGCTGGCGGCGACCAGCATCCGTGCGCACATCGCCGACATCCTGCGTGCCGGCGGCGGCGAAGCCAGCCTTTCGAAGCTGGTTGCGCTGCTTGAGCCGGGGATGAGCAAGGTCAATTCGGCTGCGCGGTACATCATCCGCGAGGAAGTGCGGCACGAAGCCGGTGAGCGGCGCGAGCGATTGCAGGCGCTGGGCGCAAGTCCCGAGATCACCCGCGGGCTGGTGAAATTGTTCGAGCTGGACGGAGTGTTCGGTATCGCCGCGCTCGCCGCGCGCAAGGAGCAGGACGAACTCAAGCTCGCGCACGCTTATGTGCGGCTCGGCGAAGCGCTGGGGATCGATTGGGCAACCGGCCAGATCAGTCGTTTCGCACCGGCGGACCAGTGGGAACGGTTGCTGGTGGCCGGCCTGGCGCGAGAGTTCGAGCAACTCCGCCTAGACTGGCTGTCACGCAGCCGGGGTGATGACCCCGAAGCGGCGGTCGAGCGGTGGTGCGAACGTCACGCCCCGCGCATCGAGCAGTTCCGCGAGGTCGTGGCTCGAGCCCGCGCCAGCGCCAATCCGACGGTGCCGATGCTGGCGCAGATCGCCAACCAGGCGCGAATTCTCCTGTCGCGATGACGCCGCATCTACTGCTTCTGACGCCGGATCCAGACTATCCGGAGCCGTTCGCCTGGGCTTTTCACGTGCAGGCGGACGCGCTTCGCGAGGCGGGCGCGAAGGTTACGGCACGCCCGTGGTCGCAGGCGGGTGAGCTTGGCGACTTCGATGCCGTGCTGCCGCTCGTGGCCTGGGGCTACCACCTGCAATACGCCGAATGGCTGGCCTTCCTGGACCGCGCCGAAACCGAAGCCCAGCGGGTGATCAACCCCGCGCCGATGCTGCGGTGGAACAGCGACAAGGCCTATCTGAAGGAACTTGGCGCGGCCGGCGTGCCGACCGTTCCGACGTTGGAAGTCGACCATCTGAACGAAGCGGCGCTTGCGGCCGCGTTCGGGACATTGGGCACCAACGAGGTCGTGGTGAAGCCGCCGGTGTCGGCGGGTGCGTCGGGTACCTACCGCCTGCGCGAGGGTGAAGCGGCACGGGTGCCGGAAGATGTGCACGGCGAGCGGATGATGATCCAGCCGTGGTTGCCGACGATCCAGACCACTGGCGAGTATTCGCTGATCCTGTTCGGCGGAGAACTCAGCCACGCGGTGGTGAAGCGGCCGGTGGGAGGCGACTTCCGGGTGCAGCCAAACTTTGGCGGCGAGACGGTGGCTTGCGAGCCGCCCGCGGGCACGCTTGATCTGGCCCATGCCGCTCTCGCGCTCGCCCCTGGCGAACCGACCTACGCTCGGGTCGATCTGGTCGAGGGCCTCGATGGCCAGTGGCAGGTGATCGAGCTCGAGCTGATCGAGCCGGCCTTGTTCCTGCACTGTGCGGAGCACGCGAAGCCGCGGTTCGCGAACGCGATCCTGTCAGTCGCCCAGGGCGCGGCCGAATAACCACTGGCGCAGTGCCGAGGTGAGGTTGGGCGGCTCGGCGACTTTCAGGCGTTCCTCGTCCACCAGCGCCACCACTGCGTTCACCGGCAAGGACATGTCTGCCGCCGCCACCTCCAGCGCGCGCCAAAACAGGGGCTCAAGGCTGACGCTGGTCTGGTGACCAGCGATGAGCACGCTGCGCTTGATCGGCGGCGAGTAGGTGAGGGTTTCGGGCAGTTGCGTGTCCTTCAAACCGACGCGGAGAAAACTTGCCTCGTCCGTCCGGTCGGCTCCACGCCGCGCGCCGGCCGGCGCTCCGCGTCTCTCGCGCAGCTTGCCCGCCATGACGGGCTGCGCGGCGCTCGGTGCGTTGCTCAATACATGTGCTGCCCGCCGTTGATCGACAGCGTCGAACCGGTGATGAAACCGGCATTGACGTCGCACAGGAAGGCGACGCCGCGGGCGATCTCCTCCGCCTTGCCGAGCCGTCCGACCGGAATCTTCGCCACGATCTTGCCCAGCACTTCTTCAGGAACGGCGGCGACCATGTCGGTGTCGATATAGCCGGGCGCGATGGCGTTGACGGTGACGCCGCTGCGGGCGCCTTCCTGCGCCAGTGCCTTGGTGAAGCCGTGGATGCCGGATTTGGCGGCCGCATAATTGACCTGGCCGTACTGGCCCGCCTGGCCGTTGATCGAGCCGATGTTGACGATTCGCCCATACCCGCGGCTGGTCATTCCGTCCCACACCGCCTTTGCCATGTTGAAGCACCCGCCGAGGTTGGTGTCGATCACCTCCTGCCACTTGGCATGGTCCATCCGTTTCATGGTGGTGTCGCGGGTAATGCCAGCGTTGTTGACCAGCACGTCGACGGGGCCGAGTTCTTCCTCGATCTGGCGGACGCCCGCCATGCACGCGTCATAGTCGCTGACGTCCCACTTGAAGGCGCGGATCCCGGTACGCTCGGTGCATTCGCGCGCTCGGGTGTCGTTGCCCGCGTAATTGGCGGCAACGATCATGCCTGCGTTCTTGAGGGCAACGCTGATCGCCTCACCGATCCCGCGGGTGCCGCCGGTCACGATTGCTACTCGGGCCATGAATTATCTCCTCCAGCCGGGGAGACTAGGCAGGCGTCACCCAGCCCGCAAGTTCGCGCGACAGAATGGCGTCCAGCATCGCCATCCCCTCATCGCTGTCGTTGAGGCAATCGAGGCGCGCGAAGTGAGTGCCCCCGGCCGCTTCGAACGTTTCCTTGCCGCGGATACCGAGTTCTTCAATCGTCTCGATGCAATCTGCCGAGAATCCGGGCGCGGCGATCGCAAGCTTGCGAACACCTTGAGCGGGATAAGCGGCCAGAACGTTCTCGGTCGAAGGCTCGAGCCATTTGGCGCGCCCGAAGCGGGACTGGAAAGCGGTGTCGGTCGGAATGCTCAGCTGCTCGCCCAGCAGCCGCGCGGTCTTGCGGCAGTGGCAGTGGTAGGGATCTCCCTTGAACAGCGTCCGCTCTGGCATGCCGTGAAAGCTGAGCAACAGCCGGTCGGGCGTAAAGTCGAGCGCGGCCAGTTGCCGCTCGATGCTGTTCTTGAGCGCGCCAATGTAGGCAGGATCGTCATGGTAGGGCGGCAGCGTGCGCAGCGCCGGCTGCCAGCGCATTTCTGCGAGCATTCCGAACAGCGTGTCGTTGGCGGTGGCGGTCGTTGCGGCGCAGTATTGCGGGTAGAGCGGCGCGGCCAGGATGCGGTCGCAGCCAGCCGCGAACAGCTTCTCCACCGCGAGACGGATGCCCGGATTGCCATAACGCATTGCCCAATCGACCATCACCCGGTCACCCCAGTGGGCCTGCAGCGCTTCAGCCTGCCGCCGGGTGATGGCGGCAAGCGGGGAACCGTGCTCCGTCCAGACCTGCCGGTACGCGTGGGCCGACTTGGCCGGACGGGTCCGCAGGATAATCCCGTGCAGGATCGGCTTCCAAGCGATGGGCGGAATCTCGACCACTCGGCGATCCGACAGGAATTCGGCAAGATAGCGGCGGACCGCCGGCGCTTCGGGCGCATCGGGCGTGCCGAGGTTGATCAGCAGTACACCCACCTTGCGCGGCGGGATCGTCGGGTGATCGGCGGGTGGCTTCATGGCTGCGACATCGGATCGAACGGGTGCGCACGCAAGCGCCGGCCACTCGCCGCCGATACGGCATTTGCGACAGCTGGCGCGACCAGCGGAACCGCCAATCCACTCAGGCCGCCGGCCTTGGCGTCGCTGGGAATGACCTCGACGGTGATGCGCGGCGTGCCGGCGAGGCCGGGTGCGGTTCCACCGCCCGAGCGCAGGAGACCGTCGCTGACGCTCGGCGCCGGCGCGCGCGCATACGCCAGGCCAGCGATGATTGCGGACTCCACCTGCTGCCTGACAAGCTGCGGGTTGACCACGCGGCCGCAATCGACCGCGCAGACCAGCCGATCGACTGCAACCTGCCCGTCGCCGCCGATCGTTGCGCTGGCGAGCAGGGCGGCATGGCTTCCGTAAGCACTGTGCACCGCGAGGCCGAGCGTGCTTCCCGCGCCGCCGCCATCCCAGCCGCCCAGCGCCGACGCCGTGGTCAGGACGCGGGCAAGGCGCGGGTGCCCACCCAGCATGGCGATGCGAAAGGCAAGCGGCTCGAACCCGGTCTGTCGCGCCAACTCGTCAACGAAGCTCTCGCGGGCAAAAGTGGCGAACAAGTCATCGCCGCCGCGCAGGTGGCCCGTGCGCAGCCTGCTGAGCTTGGGATCGATCAGGTGAATATCGACTTGCGGCACGGTGTACGGCATGGGGATCGGGGAAATGCCGACCAGCCTCCCGACCCAGGCGAGCACGCGATTGTCGGGGCCGAGCTTCGCCCGAAAGCGAGCCTGCGCGGGCGCAAGGACCGGATCGATCGCGCGGGCATGGGCGGGGCTGAGCGTCACCTGCACCGGTCGGCTCAGCCGCCGTGCCAGTTCGGCCGCGATGGGCGCAGCCTCGTTGGTCATCAGCCGGTGATCGGGCCCGCCGACCGGCAGCGGAAAGAGGTGAGAGCCCGGTCCGGGGCCGCTCGACGCCAGAGTCTCATCGGGCCGGTGCGTGCCTGCCCATAACTCAAGACGCCCTTCGTTCCAGCGCGCCGTAGCGGTGGGCGGCTCAAGCGCGAGGTGCGGGACTGCGGCCATGCGATAATCGGCAGTGACCGTGCGCCCGGTCAACGGCGGCAGCTCCTCGCCCTCAAGCGCGGCGGCCATGGCGAGTTCGATGGCACGGTCGTCGAGCCGGGTGGTTCGAAAGGCGGGTGCAGCGCGAGCGAGCGCCTGGCGTGCGGCCCAACTCGTCGCGCCGATCGCCGCCACCCAGCCCTCGCCAAGGTGAAGGCCGGAAATATCGCGCTCGGCCGTGTCACCGATCAGGGCCGCAGCATGGACTAGGCCGGGCAAGCGGATATCAGCGGCGAAGCGGACGCTTCCATCGACTTTGGGCGGCCCGTCGAGGCGAGGCAGCGGCTGCATCGCTAGCCCTGCAGGACGGGCGCGAAGCGGAGCGTCTCGCGGTACAACCTCCTCTGCCGCGGCCTCGGCCAGGTCGCCGAAGGACAGCCGTCTGCCGCCGCAGGCAACGAAGCCGGCGGCGGTGTCGCACTCGGCCGCACTGACGCCCCAGCGGCGGGCCGCGGCAGCGCAGAGCATGGCGCGGGCGGCTGCACCGGCCTGCCGTAGCCGGTCGCCGAAGGCCCGCACCGACGTCGCTCCGCCGGTCACGCGCCCCTTGCCCAGCGGGCCAGCGAGCACATTGTCGTAGGCCTTCCCCGCCGGCGAAGGGATCACCGCCACCTTGTTCCAGTCGGCGCCGAGCTCGTCGGCCAGCAACTGCGGCAGCGCCGTCCACACGCCTTGGCCATGCTCGACCTGTGGCACGGCGACCGTGACCAACCCTGACGGCGCAATCTTGAGGAAGTGATCGAACGCCTGCTCGCCCTTCGCCAGCGGCAGGCCCGGCGCATAGCGGCGCGGCCATACTCCCCAGGCGACGACCAGCCCCACTCCTGCGCCGCCGCCGATCAGCAGCGTCCGGCGATCAACCTTCACGGTCGCATCAGGCGGCGTACTGCGCTTTCAGCGCAACCCGGTCGATCTTGCCCGTACCGAGCCGTGGTAGTGGCTGGTCGGCCAGGATGAAGCGCGAGGGAACCTTGAAGGCCGCCAGCCGGGCTTCGAGGAAGGCGCGCAATTCATGGTCGCTCAAACTCGCGCCCTCCGCCGGGTGGATGATCGCGATCGGCACCTCGCCCAGCCGCTCGTCAGGCACCCCGAACACCGCCGCCTCGGCCACCTTCTCGGAGCCGTAGATGGCGGCCTCGACTTCCGCCGAGCTGATGTTCTCGCCACCCCGGATGATGATGTCTTTCTTGCGGTCGACGATGAACAGGTAATTGTCCTCGTCGAGGTAGCCGACATCGCCCGTTTTCATGAAGCCGTCAGCGGTAAAGGCGGCGGTGGTCGCTTCGGGGTTCTTCCAATAGCCCTTGATATTGGCGGCGGCCTTTATTCCGACCTCACCCCGCTCGCCCTGCGGCAAGTGCGCGTCTTCCGCTCCGAGAATGGCAACCTGGACATAGGGCAGCGGCCGCCCGGTGGAGGCCGGTTTCGCCAGGTAATTGCCCCAGTAATTGCCGCAGCCGACCGCATTGGTCTCGGTCAGGCCATAGCCGAGCGCCGGCTGGGCAGTTTCAAAGCTGTCCTTGAGTCGCTGCACGTGACTTACCGGCCGGGGGGCGCCGCCCGCGGCGATGTCGGTCAGCGTCGAGAGATCATATTTGTCCCGGTCGGGATGGTTCATCAGCTCGAGGCTCATGGTCGGCACGCCGACGTAATAGGTGACCTTTTCCTTCTCGATCAGCCGCAGCGCCTCGCCGGCATCCCACTTGGGCATCAGCACCATTCCGCGCCCAATGACGAAGCTGTTCAAGAGCACCGGCACCTCGCCGGTGACGTGGAACAGCGGCACGCTCACCAGCGTCTTTGGCGGATTCTTCGGCCCCTCGCCCATGCTTTCCATGATGCCGAGCAGGCAGATGATGCTGGTGGCATAGGTGTAGACACCCTGAGTCACCGCGCGATGGTCGGATAGCGCGCCCTTCGCGCCCCCGGTCGAACCCGAAGTGAAGAGAATGGTGGCGTCATCTTCCGGCACAATCTCGGGCAGCGGCGCGTCTTCTGGACAACCGTCCTTGAGCAATGGCGCAAGGGCTTCGGCAATCGGCCGCTCAATCGGCAGCGAGACGACCGGCCAGGGCCCGCAGGCACCAGCGATCCGCTGCGCGCGGGGAGCGTCCGCAATGATCAGCTTGGGCTCCGTCAGGTCCAGCGCGTGCGCCATCTCATGGCTCTGCCACCAGCCGTTCAGGAGCGTGGAGATCCCACCGGCCTTGAGGATCGCCATGTGGCTGACGATCCAGGCCGGGCAGTTGCGCATCGCAATGCCGACGCGGTCGCCCTTCTGGATGCCGTGGCCGTGCACGAGCGCGCGCGCCAGCGCATCCGAGGTCCGGTCGAGATCGGCAAAGGTCAGCCGCTCGTCACTCGTGATCACGGCCTCGACCGCACCGTTCAGCGCGCAGAAGGTCTTGAAGAACGCCGGCAGGGTGGCCGGCAAGTTGGTCACGATGGTGCATCCCTGCTCGTCCGTGCCCGTGACGATCCGCCCGCCTGGACCAGTGACCGCAGCCAACACCGCATCATAGCGTTGGTCGAGTTCACTGGGCATCCGGCTCTCCTTGGCGTTTCCGTGTCCCGGCCTTATGAGACGGCCTCAGGCAACGGGGAAGAGCTTAAAAGATGAGCATGATGGCGGCGGCGACGAATGGCATTGCCTGGACCAGCCTGCACCTGTCCCCCGTGGCCCTCGACCTCGGCTTCTTCCAGCTGCGCTGGTACAGCCTGGCCTACCTGGCCGGCATCTTCCTTGGCTATTGGTACATGCTCCGGCTCATCCGCGAGCCCGGCGCGCCCATGGCCCGCCGCCACGCCGATGACTTGGTATTCTACGCCGCGCTGGGCGTGATCCTGGGTGGCCGGATTGGCTATATCCTATTCTATAACTTGGACAAATATCTCGAAAACCCGATCGAGATGGTGAAGCTGTGGGATGGCGGGATGAGCTTTCACGGCGGTGTGATCGGCACCAGCCTCGGGATCATGTACCTTGCCTGGAAACAGAAGCTGAACTGGCTTCGGCTGCACGACTATGTCGCCTGCGTGGTGCCCATCGGGCTGTTCTTCGGCCGGCTCGCCAACTTCGTGAACGGCGAATTGTGGGGTGCACCGACCACCGTGCCATGGGCAGTGCGTTTTCCCGAAGTAATCGCGGGCGTCCAGGTGCTTGGTCCGCCACGCCACCCGAGCCAGCTTTATGAAGCGGCGCTGGAGGGACTGGCTCTTTTCGCTATCCTCTGGGTGATGTTCTGGAAGACCCGCGCGCGTTACGAGCCGGGCAAGCTCGTCGGCATCTTCCTGCTCGGCTACGGCCTGTTCCGCTTCGGGGTGGAGTATATCCGCGAGCCGGACGAGCAGCTGGTCGCCTTCGCCCGCGCGACCGGGCTGCACATGGGCCAGTGGCTGTGCGTACCCATGATCCTTGGCGGTGCCTATCTGGTGGCGACTGCGAAGGGCCGGAGGCAGCGGGTCGAACCGATCGCCGGGGCGGAGAGCGTGGCCTGAAGTGACGCCCTTCGAGCGCGCTGTCCGGACCCGGATTCGAACCGAAGGGGCGCTAAGCGTCGAGGCCTATATGGAGGCCTGCAACGCTTATTATTACGCCACTCGCGATCCCCTCGGCGCGGCCGGCGATTTCACCACCGCGCCCGAGATCAGCCAGATGTTCGGCGAACTGGTGGGCGCCGCGCTGGCCGACGTGTGGGCGCGCGCTGGCCGGCCTTCGACCGTGCGCTACGTCGAACTGGGGCCGGGCCGCGGCACCTTGGCGAGCGATGCGCTCAGGGTGATGCGCTCGGCGGGGCTGTCGCCCCCAGCGCACTTTATCGAGACGAGCGAGACACTGCGGGCCGCGCAGTTGGCGGCGGTGCCTGGGGCCAGGCACCATGACAGCATCAGCGACCTGCCGGCCGACGGGCCATGCCTGGTGGTCGCCAACGAGTTCCTCGACGCGCTGCCGATCCGCCAGTTCGTCGGTGGATTGGAGCGCAAGGTTGTCCTGACCGGTGGGCATCTGGCGTTCGATCGGGATGGAGAAGTGATCGAGGACTCACCGGCGCGCGACGAGGCCGTGCGGGCCTTGAGCGAAGGACTGGTCGCGCTCGGCGGTGTGGCGATCATCATCGATTATGGTCACGAGCGCAGCGGACCCGGGGACACGCTGCAGGCCGTTCGCGAGCATCGCTACGCTCCGGTCCTGGCAAGCCCTGGCGAGCAGGACCTGACCAGCCATGTCGACTTCCATCGAGTTGGCGAGGTGGTGCTCGAGGCCGGGGCATTCGTCGACGGACCGGCCGAGCAGGGCGCATGGCTCGAACGGCTCGGGATCATGGCGCGCGCCCGGGCCTTGGCGAATGCGGCGCCCGACCGTGCGGCGGAGATCGAAGCGGCGCGGGCGCGGCTGTGCCGGCCGGACCAGATGGGGAGCCTGTTCAAGACCCTTGCCATCCGCTCACCGGAATGGCCAAGCGTGGCGGGATTATGACCGACCTGGCACTCACCGTTCGGCCCGCCACGGCCGCCGACCTGCCCGACATTGACCGGGTTTTCGACACGAGTTTCTGCGACACCTTCGCGCACCTGTACGATCCACGCGACCTCCAGACCTTTCTCGGCGGCTTCACGCTCGACGATTGGCGCGCCGAGTTCGACAATCCGCTGTTTGCCTTTCAGGTCGGCGAACTGGACGGGGAAATCGTCGGCTACGCCAAGGTGGGGCCGAACAAGCTGCCCTACGTCCAGAGCGAGGGCACGCTTGAGCTGAAGCAGTTGTATCTGCTCAAGACCGCGCACGGCACCGGGTTGGCCCAGCAGCTGATGGCGTGGGTGATGGAGGAGGCTCGGCGCCGTTCGGCCCGGCGCGTTGCCTTGTCGGTGTTCAGCGAGAATTTTCGCGCGCAAGCCTTCTATGCAAAGTACGGCTTTACCGACCGGGGTCCAGTCACCTTCATGGTCGGTGATCATCCCGATGAAGACCGCGTCTGGGCCGCTGAGCTCACGCCCGCGCGCTTGTGGCGGGCGCAGTCCCTGTCCGGCGTACCTCACGGCTTCTTCGGCCGCGTCGGCGGGATCAGCACGGGCGCCATGGCCAGCCTCAATTGTGGCTGGGGCAGCGGCGAGGACCTGCACATCGTCCGCGTCAATCGCCGGATCGCGGCCGACGCGGTGCTGCCCGGGGCGCGGATCGTCTCGCCGCATCAGATTCACTCGGCCGCCGTTGTGGAAGCCGGCGAATGGCCTGACCACGACCGGCCTCATGCCGATGCGGTGGTGACCGATCGACCCGGCCAGCTGCTCGGCATCCTCACCGCTGACTGCACGCCCGTCCTGCTGGCCGACGCCGAAGCGGGCGTGATCGGCGCGGCTCACGCCGGCTGGAAGGGCGCCATCGCTGGCGTGACGGACTCGACCATCGCGGCCATGGAGCGGCTGGGCGCCCGGCGTGAGCGGATCGTAGCCGCGGTGGGGCCGTGCATCGCGCAGCGCAGCTACGAGGTCGACTACGCCTTTCCGGAAGCCTTCACGGCCAATGAGCCGGAAGCGGACCGTTTCTTCACTGAAGGTCCAGCCGGCAAGCCGCACTTCGACCTTGAAAGCTACGTCGTTGCGCGGCTCGCCCGGGCCGGCCTGCGCCAGGTCGAGGCGCTGGGCCAGGACACTTACGCGCAGCCGGACTTGTTCTACAGCTACCGCCGCGCCACGCACCTTGGCGAGCCAAGCTACGGCCGGCAGATCAGCCTGATCGGGATGACCCCCTAGCCTCCGGAAAAGTGGCGCTAGCGTGCCCCGGACGCTTTTTTACGCCGCGGAAAGCGGCGCAATCGTCCCCCGGACGCTTGCTTACGCCGCTTTCCTCTCCGCGATCCAGCGGTCGATCTTCTGCTCCAGGATCGTCAGTGGCAGCGCGCCGGTCATCAGCACCTGTGCATGGAAGTCGCGGATGTCGAACTTGGGCCCAAGCTCCGTCTCCGCCTTGTGCCGCAGCCGCTGAATGGTGAGTGCGCCCAGCTTGTAGGCGAGCGCCTGGCTCGGAATGGCGATGTAGCGCTCGACCTCTGCGGTGGCGTCCGTGCGGCTCATTCCCGAGTGGCCGAGCATGTAGGCGATCGCCTGGTCACGGGTCCAACCCTTGGAATGGATGCCGGTATCGACCACCAGCCGCATCGCGCGCAGCATCTCGTCGTTGAGCGTGCCGAAGCGCTGATACGGGTCCTTGTAGAAGCCCATCTCGTAGCCGAGCGTCTCCGAGTAGAGCGCCCAGCCTTCGACGTAGGCCGTGTTCCCGCCAAACCGCATGAACTCGGGCAGGTCCTTGTTCTCCTGCGCCAGGCTGATCTGGAAGTGATGTCCAGGCTCACCCTCATGGAGGAACAGCGTGGTTTCCTCCCACGTGCTGCGCGAAGGCAGGTCGTAGGCGTTGAAATAAAACGTGCCCGGACGCGAACCGTCCGGCGTGCCCTGCTCGTAGGAACCACCCGCCTCGAACTTTTCGCGGAAGGGCTCGTAGGGGCGGATCACCAGCGGCGCCTTGGGAATGGTGCTGAAGAAGCGCGGGATCTGCGCCTCCACCGCCTTGCCGATGCGGTAATAGTCCTCCGTCAGCCCTTCGCGGCTCTTCGGCTGAAAGCGCTTGGCGGTGCGCATATAGTCGAAGAATTGGGCCAGCGTGCCCTTGAACCCGACCTCCTGGCGCACCTTTTCGAACCCGTCGGTGATCCGGGCGACTTCGGAGAGGCCCAGCTGGTGGATTTCCTCGGGGCTCATGTCGAGCGTCGTCGTCGACCTCACCAGGTACCGATAGAGCTGGTCGCCGCCCTTCATCTGCGACAGGCCCACGCTGTCACGCGCGTGGGGCAGATAGTCGTCGCGAAGGAAATCACGCACGCGGGTCAGCGCTGGATAGAGCTCGGTGACAATCGACTGGCGGGTGGCCGCCCGCAGCCGCGCCTGGTCCGCGGCCGAGATGCCGGCCGGGAATTCCTTCACCGGGCCATAATAAGGCGAATCCTCGGGCCGCTGCTTGAGCTGGGTGTCCAGCTGCTCGATCATGTTGCGGACGGTCAGTTTGGTGTCGACGACGCCGCTCGCCAGTCCCTCGCGCCAGCGCCCGATCGCCCGGTCGAGGTAGACCACCGCCTGATGATGACGGGTGAGATTGTCCTCATAGTCCTTCACCGTCTTGAACGGCGCCGCGCCCTTGCCGCTGGCGAAGGTGGGATAGAAGGTGTGGAAGCCGTAGAAGTGGTTCATCGGCCGCACCTTGGTCAGTGCGAGCAGGTCGGGCTGAAGCCCGCGAAGCGTGTCCGACGTCGAAAACTTGAACGTGTCGTAAGCGAGCTGGTCGGTCTCGCTGAGGACCGAGCGGTCGACCGTGCCGAGAGCGGCGAGGTCATGCTCCGCGGCGGCCTTCTCGCCCGTGAAATAGGCATCGGTGATGCTGTCGCCGAGCTGGTCGGAATAGCGCATGTCGCCGCGGAACAGCGCGTTCAGAGGATTGCGCTTGAGGCTGGCCTCGTCGCTGGCGGTGAAGATGGCGAACAGCTTGGCATGTTCGCTTTGCGCCGTGGCGGGCGGCGGTGCCGGAACCGGCTGGACCAGCGGAGTCGCCGGCATCGGGGGCACGGCCGGCGTGGTGGCGCAGGCCGCAAGCGGCAGGAGGCTGGCGGACAGCAGAAGCAGGCGTGTCATCGGCATCGGATCCTTGCGGGCAAGCGAAACTCAGCCGCACAGGAAGACGGGCGCTGCCGTTCTGGCAACGCCCGCTTCGATGGACGGCGTGCTTTCCTCTACCAGAAGAAAGCGTTGATGACGTCAACTACCCGCCCGTCCCGAACATCGACCAGCAGCGCGTCGTCGTAATAACGCACCCAGCGATAAGGCCAGCTCACCATGGGCAGGCTGTAGTAGCTGGGATCGCCGATCCAGTAGCGTTGGGAGTAATAGTCGGGATAGATCTGCCACCCGGTGCTGATCGGGCGATAGCCCCAGCCGAACGGGTCGATGTACACCCCAATGCGGAAGATCGACCGATGGCGGTCGCGGTAACGCTGCCAGTCGTAGCGTGGATCGCGCCGCCAGTCGGGCCGCCACGCACCCGTGTCCGAACGGCGGTTGCGCCAGTCGTCACGGTCGTAACGCCGGTCAGAACCGTTTCGCCCTGTCCATTGGTCGCCATCACGGCGTCCGTCGCGGTCCCGCCAGCGGTCGCCATCACGTGGCCGGCGATCGGTATAGGTCGCACCATCGATCTGGACGGCAGGGCGCGGCGGCGTGGTGACCGGGCGCTCTCCGCCACGGCGATCGCGCCAACGCCAGTCACTGACGCTGTCGCCGCTCGGACGACCCGCTGCTCCGACACCAACGACAGGCGGCGGCGTCTGCGGTTGCTCGGGCTGACGATCGCGCCAGCGCGCGCCACCATCGGCGCTACGGGTTTGACCGCCGTCAAAGCGCCGTTCCGGCCGGTCGAACCGTACTTGCGGCGACGATGGACGCTCCGCCCGCTCGATCTGCGGCACGGGGGCCTGAGGCTGTTCGATTCGCACCGCGGGTTGCGGGGCGGGCCGCTCGAAGCGGGGCGGCGGCGGGCGTTCGGCGCGCTCTTCGCGCTGCTGCTGGCGTTCCTGGATGCGCTCGGCGCGGCGTTCGCCCGCGTCCTGGTCACCAGGATCGGCCAGCGCTGGCGCGGCCACGGAGAGGAGAAGCAAGGGAAGGAAAAACCGCATGGCGCACACTCGCTCAGGTGATGTTGTTACCTGTGGGTGCGCTTGTGCGGATTAGCCGTGGCTTAACGGTTCGGCGGGGTTGCGGGGCGCTTCACCGCGGCCTCGGTCATCGCCGCCGAGGCGCGCCGGATCGCGCGCAGGATCCGCGGCTGGGCGCCACAAGCGCAGCGATTCGGCAGGGCGTCGATCTGCTGCTGGCTGGGCCGCGGACTGGCCTGCAGCAACGCGGCAATGGCCATGATGAAGCCCGGCTCGCAAAAGCCGCATTGGGTGACCTGCTCGGCCAGCCAGGCCAGCTGCACCGGATGCGAGCGGTTGGCGGACAAGCCTTCGATCGTGGTGACGACCGAGCCCTCGAGTGATCCCAGCGGCAGCTGGCAGCTCCGTTCCGCCCGCCCGTCAACGATCACCGTACAGGCGCCGCAAGCGCCATCGTCGCAGCCATGCTTGGTCCCCGTGAGGTTGGACGCTTCGCGCAGCGCCCACAGCAGCGGCGTCTGCGGATCGAGCTTATACTCCAGCGCCTGGCCGTTGACGGTCATCCGGGTCATGGCCCCACGGCTAGCCGCCGGGACCCCGACCTGCCAAGATGGCACCATGGCGACAATCGATACGGCAATGGGCCGGGTGGGCGTGAACGACACCGGCGGCACCGGCATTCCGCTGGTGCTGCTGCATGGCGTCGGCTCGGACAAGAGCGTGTGGAGACCGCAGCTGGAGGCGTTTGGCCAGGAGCGTCGAACCGTTGCGCTGGACTACCCAGGTTATGGCGAGAGCCTGCCGGCCGCGGGTACCAGCCGCGATGGCTTCGCTTCGTCCTGCTGGGCGGCGCTCGATGCCTTGTGCATCACGCAGGCGCATATCTGCGGGCTGTCACTCGGCGGCGTAGTGGCGATTGCCATGCATGCCGCGGCGCCCGAGCGCTGCGCCTCGTTGATCCTTGCCGACAGCTTCGCCTGTCATCCTGAGGGGCAGGCAATCTACGACCGCTCGATTGCAGCTTCGCGCGACCTCGGAATGCGAGGGCTGGCGGAAGCGCGGGTCGGGTCACTGCTGGCGGCCGGCGCGACCGTGGCGCTGCAGACCGAGCTGATCGAGACGATGGCGGCAATAGACCCCGCCGCTTACGCCCAGGGCGCCGAGGCGGTGTGGCTCGCCGATCAGCGCACGCGGGTGCGTGATATCCGCTGCCCCGTGCTGGTACTGTGCGGCAACGAGGACCGTATCACGCCGCCCTCGTTGAGCGAGGATCTGAAGGACCGGATCCCACACGCTGCGCTGGTTGAGATTGCGAGCGCCGGGCACCTCAGCAACGCCGAACAGCCCGCCATCTTCAATCGGGTTCTGGCCGGCTTCCTTGCCGGCGTCGAACAGGACGGCTGACACTCGGGCGGGCGACGCGCGTTTAAGCCTCGTCATGCCGTACCGCCGCGATAATCGGGTGTCCGCCAGGTCCCTGGCACTGGTGGTCGCAGTGCATGTCGCGCTGGGTCTGGCGCTGGTGGCCGGCTTGCGTGGCCCCGCCCTCGTCCGCGCGGCGCGTGAACAGCTGGCCACCTTCAACGTCGCTCCGCCTCCGCCCCTGCCGCCTCCTCCCGAACCGAGGCAACGGGAGGCTGCGCCAAAGAACAAGGCCGGCGCCAGCGATGTCGCCGCCAAGGCTGCGCCGATCGTGCTTCCGCAGCCACCGCAGCCACGGCCCTCTCCGCTGCCGGTCGCACGCGAACCGGGGCCTGCACCCGGGCGAGACCAGAGCGCCGGCTCCGGACGGTCGCCCGGCCCTGGCAATGGCGCGGGCGGAAGCGGGAATGGTACGGGCGGTGGCGGGACCGGCGGTCCAGGCGATGGCGGGGGGCAGGGAATCGGCGCGCGCTGGCTTGGCGGCGGGCTCAGCCAAGGCGACTACCGCGCGATCCGCTCATTCGCGGTCCCAAGCGGAAGCGCCGCCTACGCCATCCGGGTCGACGCGTTCGGCCGGGCCACCGATTGCCGGGCCCGACAGACCAGCGGCAGTGTCGCGCTCGACGCGATGATCTGTGACATGCTGCTGCCGCGGCTGCGGTTCGATCCGGCGCGCGATGCCTATGGGCGCCCACGTCCGGACGAGATCACCTACGTTGCCAACTGGTCGCGCCGCTAGCGCGCGGCCACCGCGGCGCCGGACGGTGCGCCGCCGAACAGCTCTGCCATGCGCTGGGCGTCGCGCTTGTAGATGTCATCGTACACCGCGTAGCCGCCCTCGCTCCCCGGCACGGCGGTCAGATAAGTGATGAACACCGGGACGGGCCGGTCGAGGGGAACCTGCTGTTCGGGCGTGGTGCCAGTCGCCTTCAGCGGCTTACCGTAAAGCCACTGGGCCAGCCGCGGCGCGGCCTCCAGCCGGACACAGCCGCCGGAGAACAGGCGCGATGCTTCAGCGAAGAGCTCGGTCGACGGTGTATCGTGAAGATAGATCCCCTGCTCGTTCGGGAACATGAACTTCATCACGCCCATCGCATTCTGCCGGCCCGGGTCCTGCCGAAGGCGGACCTGGACACGCCCGGCCGCCACTGCTGGCCAATCGACCTTGGACGGGTCGGCCAGGGTCGCGTTGTCGGACCAGTCGGACAACAGCCGGTAGCCCTTCTGGCGGAGGTAACCGACGCCGGACTTGACCACGAATGGAGCCACTCGTTCGGCGGCGAGGTCGGCGGGGACGTTCCAGTAAGGTCGAAGCACGGTGTAACGGATGAACCCCGCCATCATCGGGGTCGGATAGACCGGCTTGCCGACCACGACTTTCATCGAGTCCACTGTCCGTCCGCCGTCCCACATCGAAAGGCGTTGTTCGGCGGCGTTGACGAGTACGAACCGGCCCGCGTCGGGCGCTGGAAGCAGGCGGGCGCGTTCGAGGTTGACCGTCAGCAGCTGACGCGTTGGCTCGTCCGTAGCGCGGATGAGATCACGGCGCAGCTCGGCATAATAAGGATGCATCCAGCCCATCGACTGAACGTAAGCAGTCAGCGAGGGCGCGGCGGCGGCGGCCTCAAGCGCGGCGCGCGGGCTTGGCGCGGTCGGACGAAGCTGAGGATCCACGAAGATGGTGCCAAGGTCCGCTGCCCGGAAGCGCAGGTCGCGAACGTAGGCGCCGAACGCCCGGCTGAGCAGCATCTCCTGCGCACGGCGGTCGTTTCGCCAAAAGGCGCGCTCGAGGTCGCCGACATGATAAGTCGCTGGGTCGAGCCCATCCACCCGGGCGCTGCGCAGCAGGTCGAGCAAGGCCTCCGCCGCGCCCTGGTTCTCACGGACAAGCCACAGGGGAGCGCCGCCGCGGGCAGCGTAGAAATCATCCACCGACTGACCGGTCGCAGCGCGGCTTCGCGCCGGTGAAGCACTCACCGGAGTGGTGATGGCCAGGGCAGGCAGGAACAGTGCCAGGAACAGACGTGCCGGCCGCTTGCGGCGACCGGCACGCGAATTTGACTTCCGATACGCGAAGTCCATCACGGAGAGAGCTTAGCCGCGCTCGCCGCTGCGCACGGGGGCGCTGTAGGTCGGGGCTGGAGCCGGGGCCGGTGCGGCCGACTGCGGCGGCGCGCCCTGGTAGTACTGGCCATTGTAGACGTAGCCATCGACCTTGCCGTCATTGTTCTGGTCGGCCCAGACGGCGCCTGCGAGACCGCCGACGACGGCGCCCGCGACCGCGCCCTCAAGGACGCTGACGCCCGGGATCAGAGCACCGGCGGCCGCGCCAAGCGCTGCGCCACCGAGGGCACCGGTCGCCACTCGGCCGGTCGTGCTGTCCCAGCCCGAGGGCGCGCCCTGATAATATTGGCCGTTCTGAACGTAGCCGTCAGCATAGCCGTCGTTGTTGCGATCGGCCCAGACCGCGCCGGCGAGACCGCCAACGGCAGCGCCAACGGCCGCACCGGCGATGGTGCTGACACCAGGAAGGGCGGCGCCCGCGACGGCGCCAACACCCGCGCCAACGGCGGCGCCGGTGGCGGCGTCGGCCATGCCGTCGTTATTGTAGGTGCTGCACGCACCGAGGGATACAGAGCCGGCCAGCATAAGGGCCAGAGCGGTTTTCTTCATCATGCCTTCTCCCGAGTTATGGGCGGACCGCACACAAGGACCGGCAGGACCGGGCGTGTGATGCGTGCGAAGTCAGCGGTTGTTGGAACGCAACCGTCACGTCCAAGGTTCCGGGCGCGATTTTTGCACAAGGGCTGCAGGGGTGCGCTTGGGTTCGCTCAACGTCATGGGAGACCGGCTAAGTCTGCCATTCGACAACAATTGAGCTGGGCAGACGCTGGCGGAGACGGAGGCGTCCAAACTTTGCTCTTGAGTATCGGGCCTTATGCAAGTTCTTACCCCACTCTTTACCCCACTAGGATTTGAAAGTGCCGCCAAGGGCGACTTTGCGGTGTTCGATCTCCCCGCCGTCCGCCAAACGTCGCAGCGCGGCACAAGCGAGGGACCGACCTAAAAAGACGCAGCGTGAGGCTTACGACTAGCCCGGCATTGAGCAGTACTCGGGCGCTTACAATCGCCCTCATTAGGTATAGCCCTATCGACATGGCCGACGATCCGCCCAAGCCAACTCTAGCTCCTGAGCATACAAGCGAAGACGTGGCGATCCGCCACGCCATGCACGACCTAGCGTGGCTGGCGCGAACCTTTGTTGCCAACGCTATGCGGGTCACAGCTGGGGCCGGCGATCCTTACAGACTTGCGCAACAAGCCTTCGAGCTGGGGCAAGCAATCCAAGACGCTCCGTCCGGAACGCTGGTCGGGCACATCAATGACGCGATCGCTGATGCGGTGAGCGATGGCAGACGTGAGCCCGGCGACTTCGACGATATTGAAGACGCAACGGACGACATAGAGCAGGCCATTCTCAGGATCGTCGCGGCCAGAATGCTGCACCAGACTGTGCAGGTGACCCGCCGAGAGAACGACCTCTCAACCGCGATCTGTCGCCTTGAAGACATACGAGAGAAGAACCGGAGGGAGTTCGAGGCTGAAATGGCAGCCTTGCGGGCAAAGCAGAACATCAAGCCGAGCATCCCACGCAAAAGACGTAAGCCCAGCGTCCGAGTGCAACCGTCACGCTCCGTACCCCAGCCCAATCCAATCGACGAGGAAGCGGAGCTGGCCGCCTGCAAGAACACAAGCGAGTTCATTCGTAAGCGGCAGGAGCAGCTCAGACGGGCAAGGGGTGAGGATTAGTCTCGGCCCGCCAACCACTCACGAACACCGCGAAACCGAATTGTTCAAACGTGTGTCGCTCGCACGCCGTGATTCAACCGTGGTCAACCAGCGCAAATGTTCCGACGCGCTGCCGCGCTTCAGCTTGTAACTCAATCGGCAGCAATAAGGAGCTGCCCGATGAGTTTGCCTCAACCCGACTTTCACGACCTATTCGGTTTGGAGCCGCTGGCTCCGGCCATTTAGCAAGGTGCGAACTTTAGGCGCTTTGCTCGGCTTTGTGCTGTCAACCGTTTCGCCATTCTACAGTGGTAAGACTTGGCAGAATAAAGCAGTTTTTGGACGTCGTTTCACCGCTCACGAGAGGTATTTTGGCCGATAACCGTTCAGCCCAGGCTCGCTTGTCGGCCCCGCCGAAACGCAAGCCGCTCTTATCGGGCGAGAGGGGCCGCCGCCGATAAATGTTCAAACGCGGAATAGTTACCGAGAGGTTATCCGCGGCAAAGCGGATTCTTAACCCTTCTTAGATAACTCTCCCAAACAGTAGGAGGCAATTCAATCTTGAAATGAGGACACGGTACGGCAGCCGATAGATGCCGATGAACAAAGGGCCGACCCGAAGGCCGGCCCTCGTTAGCAACCCACCCGAGTAAGCGCTTGTGCGCCTTCGGCGGACCGCCCTGAGAAGCTCCGTCTCGCACAAGCGCCTCGCTCGGGCAACTTGGAGACGTGCAGTGGTTTACGTTCGCTCACACCTTCGCCGCGTTCGGAAGGGGTCTTACCGCCTCGTCCGCGTCCGGCAACACACTCGCCGCCGCTAGCCCGGCGAGGACGCTCGTGCCGCTCATGAGCGGCTAATTTCAACCGGGGGTGGTCGCATGATCACCCCCACTTCTTCTGCCTTCTAAGCCTCAAGTCTGAGCAAATAGTCTCAGACCATGGTTAAGAAGTCGTTAGCGCTCAGCGGTTCAAATCCGCCGCAGTGCAGGTCTTGTTCTGGATAATCACTCCACCTGATTGCAGCCGGACCATCTCGGTGCCGCATGCGCCCCGCCTCGTCATGTCCGCCATGGCATTGCTATTGGCGACTTTGGCATTGTTGTTGACGATCTGGCTTGTGGTGCTGGCTTGCGCGGCGACCTCGTGAACTTGCCCCTCAGCTTCACCCAAACGCTGTTCAACGCGCCTCAATCGCTGTTCTAGTTCGTCGGCTCGCTCATTCGCGGCTGCAAGGGCTCGCTGCTGCGCTGCCTCCGCGTGATCTTCCGCGATGTCTTCCGCCTCGGACCGTCTCACCAGTGGGTCGCAACCTGCGAGCGCGAGGAAGCTCAAAATCACCAGGCCGTTTGCAAAGGCTTGCCTCCTGCGCTGCCGAGCGAGCGCCATCAATCTACCCCCGTTAACTCTTAATAGCTCGACTCATAATTAACCGAGGTTCAGCTTTCCGGCAAACGAGGGAGTGATTCGGTATGCGTATCCTTTGCGCTTTGGCTTACGGCACGCTTGCAGCGGCTACTGTCGCGAGCACAGCCAACGCAGCTGTCGTTGAGTATGGCTTGAAGGCCACCGCAACCTCATCGAGCATCTACCCCAGTGCCGCTGATCTAAATCTCGATGCCCCGTTCTACGGTACATTCAGCTTCGATACGACAACCAATCAGCTGCTCTCCTTCGAGATCCAGCCTTTTCCGTTCGCTTACCAGAATGGTGCAAACCTAGAGCCAACGTTGAGCGGAAGCGTGGTGAGCCTCTTCAACACGGCAGGGGCATGTGACCTTGCCTGCTTCATCGAAGCAGTGAACGCGAGCACCTACGCGATTAGCCTGCCCGCCACGACCTACACTGTCAACTTCGGCAGTCCGCTGAATGGAACGGTGCAGGGCTTTGGTGGCTCCATGCCCGGTGTCGGTGCTAACGTGAGAGGCACCTTCGCAGTTACTGCTGCCATCCCGGAGCCGGCAACTTGGCTCATGATGCTACTTGGCTTTGGCGGCATGGGCCTGGCCATGCGACGGAAGGCTTCGAAACTTCGGCCCTCCGAAGTGCTCGGCTGACAGGCATGTGTCAGGCCCATTGCGCAGCAACGCCCGTCCCAGGGGTCTTTGCATAAGCTGTAGCGCCGAAGTTGGCCGTCAAGTTGACGGCAGTGTTAACCGACGAAATGTGGGCATAATAAGCGCTCAGTGCGGGCAGACCTGTTGCGGTCGCGCCGATTTGCGTGGTCACACCCGCCCGAGTGCGCCAGCACTCCATCGTATGCGCTGCCTTGTCGAACACTAGGGTAAAGACGTCATTGTCTTGGATGACCCCCGCCAGATTGGCGAACTGAATTTGGTTCGCCCCTGCATTCCAGTTGACGAAGATGTATTGGCCGAGAGCGAAGTTAACCGTCAGGCCATTGCTTGTGCTGTAGCCGGGGAGGACGAAGCCGGACATATCGTCCACGCCATTATCCCAGCCGAAGTTGAAATTGGCTGACGCCCCGCCACTGTTGAGGGTGATCTCCATTTGAGCCTTGTTAAAGCCCTGCTGGACATTGGTGCGAACACTGTCCTTGTCATTACCAGCCAAGGCAGCGGCAGTCAGCGGCGGTGAACCGGAGACCGTAATATACTGGGATTTGTTGAAGCCTGTCGTGGATGGGAACTGCACAACGGCTGCCGCCATCGTCTTGCTGACAGTGCTCGACCATGCACCGCCATTCTTTCGAGCGCGGGCGTAATAGGTCGTGCCAAAGCCCAGCGTCGGAATAGCCGGGAAGCTCAGAGAGCCATCGCCAGCCTCGGTCGCGTCCACGGTGTTGGTGTCGCTGCCGTAAATGCTGGTAAAGCCGCTGTCGGTGGCGATCTGGAGATCCACCACGTCGCCCACGGCAAGGCTGGCGAGCGTGAACACCGGATCGTAGACGTTGCTGGCCGAGGTCCATGTGAGGAACGGAACGGGTGCCGTCGAGGTCCAACCGAACGACGTGGGCTTGGGGCTGCCGATCGCACCGAGCAGCGTTTCCGTCAGGGTGAAGATGCCGGTGTCGGCTGCACCTGTTCCGTCGTAAGCCCACGTGCGAGCGGCGGAGTTGATCGTGAACCCGGCAGGATATTTGCCCGAGAGGGAGATGGTCGAGCCGGTGCTTGCTCCTCCGATCGTCCCGGACGAAGCTGTGCCGATCACGAACGAAGCAGACGTAAGGTAGAGGGGCTGGAGGACAGGCGCGGTCCCAGTCGGTGCGGCAAGGTCGAAACCGAGTTCGTTGGCAGCGACGATTAAGGCCCAACCCGATTTTCCGGCGAGGTTGAGCGCGGCAATGCTGGCGAGCTTGGCGTTGTCGGTCGGGAGGCCCTTGGCCAGCACACGGATGGGGCGTGCGGGTTCGGCGGGACCCGAGCGCATCTTGTTCACGAAGATCGCGCTCACAGCGGGCGCTCCACGAACTCGAAACCGGTAAAGTCATCATTGAACACGATGACCTTGCCCGCTTGCCCCCGAAGATCGAGAGCCGCCAATTCCGGGAACTGCTGAAGGGCGTATGCAATCAGGCGGTCTTCCTCGAAAGGGAGAAGCCCTATTTCAGTGGTTCCTAGTGCAATGCGATCGTTCATGTTCTCGTCTGCCTCCCGGCGATGAGTGGGTTGAGGGAGCTGGCCCCGTCAGTGCGCGGTACCAGCCCTAAGGATGAAGCCAGGTGGCAACGGCGGAACACCGCTCGCAGGGCGAGGCGGCTGAACTGGAAGCGAGGGACGGACAGGCGCAGGCCGCGCCGGAAGTGCAGATCGTAACGCTGGAGAGTTGTTCAGCGAGAAGCCGGGCGGAAGCGGCTTAACGTCACCCAGTCCATACCCCCCGCCCAACTCGGGATACATACCCCGCAGGGCGTCCACGCCGCTTGCGCGAAAATCCTTCATCGCCTCGGAAATGGCGTCTCGGCGCTGCTCATCGCTCATCGCCTGATATTCGGGCGAGGCGACGTACTGCGCGAGATAGGTCCGGGCGGGCTTTCCGGCGAGCTGCACAAGCTGGTCGTATTGCTGCGCATTGAGATCCACCCGCTTGCCCTGCACCGTGACCTGATGCTTCGGCATGGAAAGCGGAACCCGCAGCCGGGCAATCTCCTGTGGGACCGGCGAGGTATCAATTTTGGTCCCGTAGATGGGGCTTAGAATGTCAGGGCCGACAGCATCACCGCGCTCGACAGGTTCGCCCCACACGTTGCGCCTAACCGGCAGCCCACGCGACAGCACCGGCACGCGGGCGCGTATCGCTTCGAGGATGCCATGCACCTCACGCATATAGGGGTCAGTCGCTTGCGCCGTCTGTGCGGCAATGGCTGGGACCGCCATCGAGCCGGCCATGTTCTGAACATACTTGCCACCGTAGCGCTGGGGATCGCTCAGCACGTCAAAGGCATCCGACAGGCCCGAGAGCCACGTCTTGTTCGTCACGTTCTTGGCAACGGCCTGGGTGAGCGCAAGGGCGAGGTTGTCGGCTTCGCCCGGACGGGCGTAGCGGCCAATTTCGGCAAAGTCCGCCGCCGCACCAAACAAGGTCGAGAGCGGATCAAAGCGTTGATAGCTGATCCACTTGTCACCAACCCGCAGCGAGTAAGGTTGCCAGCCCGACTGTTGCAACGCCATGCGTTCCTGGGGATCGACAGGACCGCCGCCCGTGACCTTGCCGTTCATGGCCGCGAGCACCGCCGCCACAGACAGGCCAGAGCCGAGCGTCATCTTGGCGAGAGCTTGGTCCCGAGCCTGCCCGCCCTTCATTATCTCGGAGCGGACATTCTTGCTCAGCATGGCGAACGGCGACCGCTCCCCGGCAAACTTTAGAATGTTGATGGGGGTTTTCACAAACGGCACGATGATCTTCGCGCCGGGCGTCTCGTTCGCCCAGTGCTGGATCGCCTTACCCGACGCGCCGAGTTCCTTTTGAAAGGTGTAATAGCGGGCAGCTTCATCCGCCTGCCTGAGCATACCGCCATCAGGGTTGCGGACAAGCTGCTCGTAACGGGCCTTGCGTTCGGCAGCGCCGCTCGTCTCGTTCACGGCCCGGCGATAGGCGAGGGCGTGAAGCTCCGCGTTGCGGTTGATGGTCTTCCAGAACTCATCGGCAGCCGTCAGCGCACGGGTTGGCAGTCGAACAATCTTACCGAGCCTGCCCCCGATCGCGTCATGGTGGATAGCCTCAACCTTGGTGGCAGCGTCCAGCGGCTCACCAGTCATGAACGCCTGCCTGGCGCTCTTGATGCCTTCTACGGCAGAGTTTGCGAGGCCCGAGACACGCGCCCCTACCTCACCGCCATAGGAACGGTCAGCCGAACCCAGCACCTTGCCAATGCCGGCCGCAAGTCCCTGTTCGGGCAGCGAGTAGAGCGAGGTGAGCGCGTTGCCGACGAAGTTGACCACGTGCGTCTTCGGGCCGCTCAGCAGCGAGTTGACCCACAGCTCATTGAACTTGTCGCGCCACGTTGGCTTGAGGCCTTCGCGCATGAAGTGGTCAGCCTTGGCCGGATCTTCGATGAGATCGACAATCCGTTGCGCCGCATCCCTGATATTCTCGGAGCCGCCAGCACCCTTGAGGTAAGCCCTCACGGCATCGGTTCGAGCGTCCCCACCCTTTGCGAGCATCCGCATAGCCTGGAGCGCACGGCCAGCTTCCGCCGTTGCGCCGGACACCTGTTCCTCGATCGCAACGTGCCGCACCCATGCCTTACGGAAAGCCAGCAAGTCCTCGTCGGCCCCGCTGTTCGCAGCCTTTTGCGCCAGCTTGGCGACCGTCTGGCGGGAGGCTTGAGCAAGCGTCCGTACCGCATAGAGCTGTTCGGCATTGAGAGCCTGCCCAGCTTTGCGCTGTAGCAACTGCTCGGGCTTGAGGCCCATTTCAGCCGCCAGCTTCTGCGTTTCCTCGTGAGTGATCCGTCCACGCTGCGCCGCATCGAACCCACCGACTCGCGAAGAGATGTGGTCGATAAGCTGTGACACGTCGCCGGCGTTTTCCAGCCGGTCGAGGTTGATGTTGCCAACCTTGCCCGTGAGGCGAGGCCCGTCCTCATAGGCGGAGGTGGGCGGAGTGTTGGCGGCGAGGTCGTCGAGATTGACGGTCTGCCCAATGTCCTCGTGGAGCGGGCTCCCGTCCGCTGCCGCCTGCTCGATACCGAAGCGTTGGCGGCGGGCGTCAGTGAAGTCGGCAACCTCGTTCAGATCGTCCGGATGAAAGTAGCGATGCCCGTTCTGCTCATCGAGCAGCATGGCCTTGAGGTCTTCAGTGCCGGTGCCTTCCGGCAGATGGCCGTCTTCGATCAGGCGGGCGGCAGCCTCATCCATGCCCATGCCATCAGGGTGAACCAGCTTGCCGAGGAACTGCTCGTTTCCGCCAAAGTCCATTCGGCGAGGCGCATTGGTAATCCCGGAGTGCGCCAGATCACCGCCCACATCGTTGACGCCGCCCATCTGGCGGATGCGCTGCGTTAGATCGAGCGGACCCCGCAACCTGATTTGACCGCCCGCACTGGTGCGGACCTTGCGGCCTACCAGCAAATTGAACTCGTCCGGGGACTCAAGCAGCCGCGAGGTGCCGGGGTTGGCCTTCATTGCCTCTTCAAGCGTGGAGACATTGCTAGCCGGTCGAGCAAGGACCGAGCCGGGCATTACTTCCTCACCCAGCCTGGCAATCTCTGGAGCGGTCAGGGGCGAGCCCATCGGACGGGTCACGCCAAACGGCGCATGAGGCACGAAGCCAGGAGGCGGCGGAGGGGCATCCGCCATTGCAGGACCGACAAGCTTGGGAGCGCCGTCTTCCGCCCGCATGGCTGCATTGACAGCGACGGGATGGCGCAGCTTGCCCGAGCGCATCGGTGGCAATCCCGCTGCGTGATAAGCCCCACCCTCCGGCTGCGATCGAGCGGCAGGCGTCGGGCCGGCATTCTGCACCCCATCGTTGACGATTGGCGCAGCCTCAAAGCCCGCCTCTTCCGCCAATGGTCGAGCCGTGCTGCGGAGCTTGCCGACGAGCGAGCTGGCAGCGTTAGCGGTATGCCCCAGCAGATAACCGCCAGACGCGCCCAGAGCCGTTCCCAGCGCTGCGTTAGGCAGTCGAGTCCCAATGCCACCCTCACCAGCGCCAAAGCCAGCCAGGCCGCCCTCAATCGCCCCGACCTTGGCAAGCGCCAGCGGGGTCTTGGCAGCAGCGCCGAACGGCATCAGCACGCCAGAGGTTAGCTGACCGCCCACCCTGGCAATCGGATGGTATTCCTCATCATGGGCGAGGATCGAGCGGTTCTGGTCGATGTTGTTCCAGAGAATGTCACCGAAGCGTCGGTTCGAGTTGAAGACGTTTTCACGGCCACCCGTCAGGCCAACGCTGTCGGCAACACCGCCCAGCTCATCAATCATGTTGATCGGATCGCCGAAGCCGCGAGCGAAGGAGCCGAACTTGCCATCGCCTGCATCGGTGATTGGCCTGGGTGTGGCTGCGTAGCGCAGGGTGGGATCGACCTTGCCGCCCGCGTTGCGCTGTTTGACGTAGCGTTGAACGTCACCCCGGCGAACCTCAAAGCCCTGCTGTTTGGCATAGGCTAGAATATCGTCAGCCGTGCTGGACGGGTTGAGCAGCACGTCCTGATAGCCCTTGGCAATCTCTGGACGGAGCCCCTGAAATGGCGTGGCCTCGTCACCGAACACGGCATCGGAGCCTTGCCCGAAAGCGCCCGGCGTTGTGCCGCTCCACGGGCCGTCCTTGTGCCGGAACTGAGAGGGCGTCTCGGCATTGGTCCCGAACCCGCCCAGACGGTTCAGCCGGGCCAGTCGCTCCGCTTCCATGTAGGGAGCAAGTCGAGCATCGCCCTGAAGGTATTCAGGGGTAGCCAGCGCCAAGCCCGAGCGGACAATCCCAAGCGCCGGGTCCAGTCCGCCCTTATCGAGCGTGACGAGCGGACGGCCATAGGTCTGCCCACCAGTGAAGTTGATGGCTGTTCCGGGCAGCGCCTGTGTCAGTGCATTGCGGGACTCCTGCCCCAGCGGCACTAGGCTACCATCCGGCTTGCGGCCTTGCTGCTGTAGCTCGAACGCATCGGCCCCCGACAAGCGGGCGTTGCGACCATCAGGCAAGCGGAAGGTGTCGCCATCGTGGACCGCGCCCGGTTTCCAATCCTTGAGCGAACCGCGCTGCTGTAGCTGGAACCCCGAGGGAAGAGGCGGGAGGCCGCTGTTAGGCGTTCCCGGCGTGCCTGGAGCCATGCCCCAGCCCGGAAACTGGACGTGCGTGTGATCGCCCTCGTTCAGCACCTTGGCACCCGGCCACGTCTTCGCAATCTGCTGCGCCCGTGCCTGTAGCTGCGCCATGCTCAAGCCGGAGGTTCCCGGCGTGAGGTCCACGGCATCCCCCTTGAGGTGCAGCGAGTTGGGAGCGGGCGTGTAGCCCTGCGCCCGCAGCCGCTGAATGTCTGCCGGCGTCCGGTAGCCGTTCGTCGGGACCACCCCGCTATCGAGCAGGGGCTTGAGCAAGTTGGGATCGCGGCGAGGCGCGAACATGCCGCGCTGGCCGCCCCCTGCTGGAGGGACAAGCTGGAAACCCGGAGGGAGCGGAGGTGTCGGCATCAGTGGACAGGTTGGCCGGTCTTAGGATCAACCCAAGTGCCATTGCGGAGCACAATCTGAGCGCCCGTGTTCGGATTGCTGGCATAGGTTTCACCGCCGCCAGCGGCATTGCTGTGACGCCCACTGCGCCCCTGATAGGCTGCGCTGCCCCTAATCCGAGCATCAGTCTGCCCGGCGATCTGTCCGCGCTGCTGGATCGTCGCCGTGCGGTCGCCGTGAACAAGATCCTGCCCGCGCACCCGATCGCCATGAGCAAGGTTCTGCCCGTGGAGCGTGGCGGAGATGGTGCCTTGCCGGTCAGTGTGCATCAGGTCTTGCCCGCGACGAGTGACGGCTAGGCGGTCGTCCTGAAGTTCGCCCATCCGGTCGTAACGATAACCAGCGAGGCCCTGCTTGGCGGCAACGGCATCATCGTTCCATGCGCCCAGCCGGTAGTTCTTTACCGCCTCGGTATATTCGGGAGTGCCAGGCTGATAGCCGAGCGCCGAAGCATATTGCTCAAACGGCTGCGGGGCCGTGTAGAGCGGCGTATAAGAACCGTCCGCCGACTGTTGCACCAGTGAGTTGCCGACCGTGCGGGGCTCATGCGCTTTCGCCTCAAGCTCTGCCTGATAGATCGCCATCCGCTGCTTCGCGGCACGGTCTTCCTTGCCCCGCGAGAGGTTGTCTTGCAGCATCGCCAGAGCAGCGGGATTGCCCTGACTGGCCGAGAAGGAAAGCAGCCCGTTGGCGACTGCTTGCAGCACCTCATGGCGCTTGTCCGAACGACGCTGCCCAATGGCCGCATTCTGGCCAAGGAGGGCGTTCATATGCGCGCCGCCGTCATCCAACTGCGGAAGCCCGGTGCCAAGCTGGCGAGCGTTCGGGCCGACGAGCGAAGGCGCGCCAGCAAACATTCCACCTTGGGGCATCGCAGCGCCCTGCACCGGAGCGCCGCCCGGCATCTGCGGCTCGACAGGCATGGAGCCCATCTGAGCGAGATTGCCCTGCATGACGTCCGAAAGACCGCCCACGTTGATGAGGCCGCGCTTGCGGACGGTGCCGCTAAGGCTAGCGCCAAGATCGCCGATGC
The DNA here is from genome assembly GCF_023559245.1 of Sphingomonas sp. KRR8. NCBI lineage: Bacteria > Pseudomonadati > Pseudomonadota > Alphaproteobacteria > Sphingomonadales > Sphingomonadaceae > Sphingomonas > Sphingomonas sp. KRR8. The sequence goes on along the minus strand of NZ_CP097462.1, from coordinate 2,348,811 downwards.
TGGGAACACTCCCGCCAGCCATCATTCGCGGATCGTAACTGGCAAACATTCCCGGCATGATTTGTAAAACCCCCCAGCGGCTCGGTTACTGACCGGCCATCGTTTCCATCAGCTTCATTGCGTCGGCCACGTCTGACCGGATTTGCCCCGCCGTTTCCGCTGACAGCGCTTCCATCATTTGATTGAGTTCGAGAGCGGCTTGCTCATCGCCATCGTCGGCCAGGCATTGCAGCGCCATTGCTAGCGTCCCGATCCCATCGGGATGGCCGCTAATCACCACGCCCTTGAGAATGCCGATTGCCTCATTCCGCAGGGCCTCCCCGCGCTCAGGCTCCCCAGCGTTGGTAAGGATTTGACCACGACCGAGCAGGAACCCGGCAAGGCCCGTCTGAAAAGTCTGGTCCATAGCCGCCGCCAGACGGAACAGGACTTCAGCCCCGCCGATCGCTTCCGGCACGCCAAGAGCGAAGGAAGCGGTTGCCCGGTTGGCAAGCTCCAACACGGCAGAGACGTTGCCGGTTGCGGCAAGGGCGAAGAGTTCGTTATCGCCCATCTAGGCGGCTTCGCTCAGTTCACGGCGGAGCGCTTGGCGCACCAGCTCGGAGAGCGTCATGGAGTCCTGCTGCGCACGAGCCGCAGCACGCGCAATCAGCGCCTCATTAACCCGGACACGCAGCAAGCTGCCGTGCATGGAAGTTTTCACCAACAGCCTCCCGGCGTGAGTGTCTCGCGAACACCGCGAGAGAAGTTCTCGGTAGCACAATTGTGACCACAAGTCAAGGAATGTTGCCAGTTTGTTCTAATCGCTATGCTAGGGCGTGACTCGCAAACCACAGCCAGATCCTCGACCGTTCAGCGCCTCAGAGCGGATGAGGGTGCTTGCCCTCGAAGCGATCGAGGAAGCGGCGGCGGCATCCTACAAGGGGCCAGTGAAGAGGGGGCCCGGCCTAGCTTTGGCGCTCGCCTGGCTGTTGCACTTCGGGAGGCCGGGCCAGCAACTACCCCGCTGGCCGTTCGAGAGCTTCTGGCGTGAGCTGGACTGCGAGAAGGACCACGACCGCAGTGCCGGTGTGACAGCGGCTGCAAACGCGATCTACCTAGCGCTTGGCCAGCGCCGAGGATGACGGGGCCGCTTTGCTGCTTTCGATTAGTTTAGCAGTCTTGATTACGGTTGATTGTCTTCAACCGTGCCGCGTGTTCCGGCCTGTATTTACAGGGTGAGCAGCAACAGCCCGCAGGCGATCCCGACAAAGGCGAAGGCCCAGCCAGTGAACCGAGCAGCCCGCACCCGGTTAGCCTCGGTAGGCACGCTGACAGCCCGCAGCCATCCCCACGAGGTTGCCCAGCTTACGAGAGCCAGGGTGAACAGAAGGATGGGGGCGAGGCCAGCCATGCCGGCAGTATGGGATTCCCGTCCTTCGCCAGCAAGCCCGCTTTGATTGTTTGAAAGTTAATCAACGGGACGACAAGGTTTTCCGTTGTTATTTTATTGCCCTAGCCCCTCAGCTGCTCCGCACTATTTCTCACTATTTTAATGCCCGGCCCCGGTGTTCCCCCGGTGTATTATCACCACGGCCGGCTCTGCTACTTTCCACTAGGGTAGCAAACGATCCTCCCGTTTTTATGGCCTGCGAAAACTGCGGAAACTCCGCGCCGCGATGTTAGGTTTTCTAAGGTCCGCCGCCCCGCTGCGCTTTGATAATCGTTGATTGTTTATCAGCGCGGATCGCCGCGCCACAATGGCCCAAGTCCTTGAGGCGCAACGAATAAACCGAGCTGACTCCCCCCCAGCCTAAATCCGCCTATTTTAGGCGTCGGCCCTCGCGCGCGTGCGTATCTGCCAAGTCGGTTTCAATTCGCCGGCTCACAGCGATACTCCCGACCCTCGTTGGCTCGCTTTAGACCCTCTATTGCCTTGACGCATTCAGCCCGATCGTCGGTGTAGCCAAAGATGAGCCCGACCTTCTCCCACTCGTTCGACATGTTCACCATCTCGATCCACTGATCTGAGGCACGGCCATAGCGATGGCCTTCGACGTGGGTGATGAGTGAGCTGGAGTTCTTGACGAGATCGTTGCCACCGCAAGACGATGCGCTCAGTGCAAGAACCGCCAATCCGAGAGCGCGGCTGATCATCAGGCACCCTCCACAGGTGGAACGACGCCGCCACGGAACACTCCTCTGCCGATGAAAACGACACCCTCGCGCTCGAAGGCTTGCCGAACCTTTTCGACCGTGGACGCGAGCACTTGGCCGTCGTTCTCAAAGGTCACAAGTGAACGGCGGTTCGCTCCGGATTCACGAGCGAGGTCATCCAAGCTCCAATCGAGAGCGGCCCGCGCCATGCGCGACTGAGTAGCGTTCATGAGTGCACTTTTAGTGCGAGTAGCCACTTGACGCAAGGTGCATTGAGGTGCACTTATAGTGCATCCTGCTAGATGGCAGGTGCCCCGAGGGAGCGGATTAGGCCCCACTCCCCCGAGGCTGACCACAAGGAAGGGGAAACTTCCAATGGCTACCAAGCAGATTACCACAAGCCGCCTTGGCCCGGTAGGGTCGATCATCGCCGCGCTGCTCATCGGGTCCGCCCCGATTGTTGCGCTGGCCCTTCGGAGTGCCGGGCTGTGAGCGCCGGTAACACCCGTCGCGATGCTTTGAAGGGCATCGCCACCGCCGCCGCGTTCCTCAGCGTTCCGGCCACCGCCACGCTCCCTCGTCAGGCCGACCGCCGGGAGTGGAATGCCAAGTCAGCCGAGCTACAGCGCCTAACCAGAGAGGCTGATCGTCTCTATAAATTGACCGAGGAGGCGGACGCACGGTTCTACGCGCTGCGGGAGAAGGTGCCACATGTCACCTTGGCGACGCCCTCCGGCAACATCAGCACCGAACACGAGGTGCATGTCGCAATGGCCCGGAGCAGCATGAAGACCCTTCGCTACATCGAAGACCTTCCGGGCAACTATGACACCTACCGCGCTTACCACCGCCTGATTGAGGCGGCGGACGCTCGCAAGGCGCAGATCGAGGCGCTGGACCGCAAAGCGGGTTGGAGCGAGGCGCATGCCGCCTACGAAGTCGCCATAGAGTTGCAGGTCGAGGCCGAGACCGCCTTGCTCGACATGCCCGCGCCCGACGGCGAGGCTCTGCTGTGGAAGGTTGGCAAGCTCTACACCCCCGGTGAGGGCATTTGGAGTGAGGGCGTCGAGGACCAAACCCATGCCGACCTTCGCCGCTTCCTCTCCAGCGGGAGGGCATGAGCATGGCAACCCACCACATCGGGAGCGCTGCGGCGCTCCCCCTTTCCCTAGCGGCAATCCCGAGCCTTCCCCGTCCCTACCTCAAGCGCCTTGTCGCCCGTGCGATCGAGCGCCTGGACGAGTTGCACGCGGGGGATCCCACTTGCCCACACCACGGGGGAATTCACCAATGACCACGCTCCAGCGCTTCGCGGTGAAGTTTGGAGCCTTGGCTATCGTTCTAGGACTGACAGCCCTGTTCCACAGCTAACATTGAGTCCCGCTTCCAGAACGGAGGCGGGGCTCTTTCTAACATCATGCGACGTATGCAGATGTCCGCTCTTCACTCATGACGGCATCCAAGCCGTATGTCCGCTTACGACCCATTGCGGACGTTCTGTGTTCGCAATAGCTGATGCTTGTGAATAGCTCATCAAGCAGGGAAAGCTGGTTTCGCTTTGCTCACTCCTGCCTTCTGGGCTTCATTGGCGTGGCGATTAACCTTTACGGGCTGCTGATGGGGGAGTGTCTCCCTCGTGATGACAGCCCAGCAATGCGCGCTTGCGATGTCTCCAAGGCAAGAGAGCTCACGCTCTTCCTGCCTCTGCTAGCTCTTTGGTTCGCGATAACGCTGTGGCTTCAAGTTCGCAGGTCATCTTGGGCGCGAATTCTCGCCGTGCTGCTCACAATTGTGACATCGCTTTCTGTGCGACTTATCGAAAGTATCTGGACCGCAGTCGGATAATTCGTTGTCCGCTTTCCACCCATTGCAGACATTTGCGAGAGCTCAATAGACGGCGTGTCGCAGCCTTTCAGCAGCGTAGGCTTCGGAGGAATACTCCACGCATTTTTCACGTTTTCCGCACTGGATCTTGCGGCTTACCAGCGCTCTTGTTCTTTGAACGGAGGCGCAATCGCTTTGTGGATCGAACACGACCTGAATGTTGACGGCAGGCGACATCATACTCACTTGGCTCAGGTATTCACTTGCAGTCGCTTCAGCCGTCGGAGCGCCATTCCAAGTGTAACCTTTGGGCGAGAGAGCGAGAGCATTGAAGATGGCAAGCTCCCCTCTTTCGCTCCCGTGCGGTGACCAGTTTGCGGGTGCTCCACCACAGCTGTCGTCAGCATAAGATCTCTCTGTGGAAGCCTGCGGCGCGCTAGGACTGCATGCTGAGTTCAGCATTGCAGCGCATGAGATAAGGCAAAGTCGATAGGCTCGTTTCATTTGATTAGCTTAAAAGCACCAATGTCCCCTTTCCACTGCCCAATTCGGTCGTAGTCTCAGGAAGCCTCTTGGCGGTGGCGGCTCGGCTTGATTTGGCCGTAAGCAGACTGTCCGCTCTCGGGTGACCAGCCCAAGTTTCCGGACGTTCGTTCAGGTCTGCCACCAGTGACCGCTTTCGACCCATTGCGGACATTCGGGGGGCATGTGACTACTAATCCCATGAAGGTCCAAATCTACCACGAGGGTAAGTTGGTCGGTCACAGCAACCTTGATGCGACAGATCCCCCCATGGGCGTGGCAACCGGCCTTTTTGAACCGAGTGCGAGTTACGAGCCAAAGGTCCACGCTGGAGAGATTGAAGGAACTCACAACCCCAGCGGCGCGAACCTAACTTACGTCGTAGAATCGGCTGAGCACGGCGCAGTCGAGTGCCAAGCGGTCTTCATCCAAGACTACAGCGACAGCCTGAACGAACGGCAGGTATCTATCATAGGGATACCTTCCCCCGACTACGAAAACTGCTTCGAAGAATACCCGTCGTTCAGGAATTATTGGGGCAAGAGCTAACGTCCGCTTTCCACCCAAAGCAGACATTCCACGCCACACAAGTACCCCTGCCCAAATCAAGGAAGCGGGGGCTTCTCTCATCTACTCATGTCTGAAGTAGATGCCTCGCGTGCGTATGCGTGGCGTTGCGAAACCAGCGCACAAAGCAGTAGCAGCGCGGTGATACAAAAGCGCTTGGACCGCAGCTGTTCGAGATCATCTAAGCGACTAGGCACATCGTCACCGAGGTCGCCGGGTGCGTCGGGAAGCTCGAAGTCCCTCAGCCACTCGTCTACTTCATCCTCGTCCACTCAGGCCGCCCGAGGCAGATCAAGCGCGAGCAGCGCGGCAAGCCGAGCATAGCCGGCTGGTGTGGCCGCCCAGATGGCATGACGCCGACCACCGTTGACGGAGACCCTCGAACCAGTGTCCTCGACCAAACCCAAGGCCACCAGTTCAGAGCGCCGGGTACGATACGTGGACGAAGTGCTGTCGAAGAAGTCGGCAAGCTCCAGGTCAGTGTAACCTCTCACTCCGCATTGGCAGGAGAATGCGAGCACCTCCTGCTGTATCTTGCGAATGGTAATCGAGGCTGCCTCTGCCGCTTCGTGCGACGTGTCCGGATCGGTGTTGCGAGCGTGAGCCTTCATGCCACTTTCTCCTGTGCTGCGAGGGCCTGTGAGCGGGCGAGGCCGGCCATCAGGGCGTTGCTGTTGATTGCTTGCGGTGCTTGCTTGAGGTGAGCGACCAGCCACGGCTTGGGATCGAGGGGTTTCAGTCTCTCCGCATCAGCCAAAGCAGCCAGCAGCTTGTCGTTGCCGTGATCCTTGCGGCACTTGCCGAGGAACGACCGGGCCTGCTTCTCTGTCTCGCCAGCTCGGACGAGCAGAGCCACCCCACCCCCGAAGATTGCTGCCGCCGCGTCAGCGGGCTTTTCCGAAGGAAAAGAAGGTGAAGGTGACGGGCATTCCGGAGCATATCCTCTAGCATTGCTTGAAGCATTGCCTGGGGCATTGCCCGGAGCATTGTCCTGCCTGGACCAACGGGCTTGTGCGGCAGCTTGCGCCTTCTCTGTTCGGCGCTCTTGGTTCGCCAGCGCCTTGGCCCGTTCAGCCTCAACCCGGTGGTGCACCAGATATCCGTCCCGTTCCTCAAAGAACGGCAGAATTGCGCGCCTCGCCTTAGCCCACACAGACGCTTTCAAGCCCACAATCCGCGCAAGCACGTCATCGTCGGCCGGCAGCGCACCGCAGCGCCAATAGTCCATCAGCAGGAGCAGATATGCGCCGTGCTGTTCGGTGGAGAGCCGTTGCGTGTCGGCCAAATAGTCTCCGATCCAAAGGGGCATCCAGGCGTCGATTTTCGCAGAGTTTTTCGTCATGTTTTTACCCCCGCACCGCCTGATAGGTTGAATGGAAGGTCGCGACCCGGCAGCCAGTGCGACCGTTGCGGCGCTTGGCGCAGATGATCTCTAGCAAGCCGGCAGCGTCCCTCATTTGCCGCTCCCATTCGTCTCTTTTGGGATCTTGGGGCGCAGGCTCGGCGGCCTGTAGGTAATACTCGGGCCGCAGCAGGAAGAGCACCGCGTCCGCGTCCTGTTCGATCTGACCGCTCTCGCGCAGGTCAGCCAGTTGTGGGCGCTTGTCTTCACGCTTCTCAACTTCCCGACTGAGCTGGGCCAGGGCGAGCACCGCAAGGCCGTTCTCCTTGGCAATCTCCTTCATGGAGCGGGAAACCTCGGAAACTGTCTCGTAGGCGTTCAGCTTGCCATCGGGCCGCACGAGCTGCAGGTAATCAATCACCACCAGTTCTAGCTTCTGCCCCTTGGCTTCAAACCTCCGCTTCCACCTCCTCACCAGCGAGCGGATTTGGCTGATCCTCAAACCCTGCCGATCGACGATTTGCAGGGGCATCTCGGCCACCCGCTCCCGCGCCCGACAGACGTGCCGGCGCTGCTCGACCGTAAGCGTGCGGTCCCTAATCGAGGAGTATGGCACCCGCTGACCTAGGCACAGGTCCGCCGCCGCTCGCTCGGCAAGCTGCTCCGCCGACATTTCCAGCGAGAAGAACAGGACTCCATGCCCGGCCTCTGCCGCGCCGAGCGATGCCGAAATTGCAAGCGCGGTCTTGCCCATGCCGGGACGAGCGCCAACCACGATTTGGTGGCTCGGCCGCATTGGGCCTAGCAGCTCGTCTAGGCTGGGGATTGAGCGACAACGTGCACCCGTGACAGGCTCATCAAAGCCATTCAGCACGAGGTCCAGCGCGGCAGCACCGCTATACTCCCCGCGCTCCTCGCCCTGATCACGGGCGGCGTTGAGTGCCTCGTCCGCCATAACAAGCACGTCGGGCAGTTCCGCGTCATAGTCGCTGGCAGCGGTCGCTGCAGCGTGCAGAGACGCCACGAGCGTCCGCCTGGTAGCAAGCTCCCGCACTTGCTTGGCCGAAGCGAGCCCAGCCAGAACGGCAGCGCCTGAACCAGTGATCCCGGCCAGCCATGCCATTCCGCCCATTTGCTCGTAGGCTTCCCAGCCCTCAATCAGCGGCTTGAGCGTGACAGGGGTAAGCGGATTGCCCCTCGCTTGGTGCTTGCCAAGCAGGTCGAAGATCGCCCCGAAGAACGGCTCGCTAAAGTCAGGCGGGCTTACCGTCTCAACCATGCGCTCCAACAATCGGGGATCCAGCAAAGCGGAGGCGAGGACGCACAGCTCGGCCTCCGGATTTGTGAGGTCAGTGTCCGGCATAGGCGGCTGCCCTCTTCTCGATGTCACGGAGAGCGGCCCAGCGCCCCTCGCTGAGGACTGGCAGGCGCTCGAAACTGCACAGCAACCAATCTTCTTGCGGAGTGACTGGATAGCCCGTGACGCGGATCGCACTCACGACGTGCTGGTGCGGGTGGCGCAGGTTCAGACCGGCCAGACCGGCCGCAATCGCCCTGAGACGGTGCGGAGGAACGCGGGTCATAGACCCACCTTTCCGGCCACAAACGGACCTTCCTCGCGGCGCTTCTGCATGTGCATGAACACGCCCACGGACCTGATCACGGCGTGGGCAAATTGTTGAGCTTCGCGCTGCCCTGTGGTAGAGAGTCCGAGACGATCTAGGTCCGCCAAGATAAGATCGGTTCGGAGCCGCCGCGTCTCATTCCGAGGCGGGCGGCTTCGGCTTTTGTGGCCAGGTTCGCCGAACATGGTTCAGGCTCCGGCCTTGCGCGGAGCGGCTTCTACGAAGGCGCGGAGGCTGGAGGTCGGCACGACGGTGCGAGCGCCCAACTTGCGGGCCTCAATAACCCCATCAGCTATCAACTCGTAGAGGCGACTTCGGCTTAACCCAATGTAGGCGGCGGCGTCGTTCACACGAAGCGCGAGAGGTTCGTTTTGCATTGTCTTCTCCTGACCGCCGGGTGTGTTTGTCGGCGTTCAGGAGTGGACTACTTTATGTTGGCTCCTTTCGACGGACAGGAACAGGACAGGAACTGGACATCAACTAGGATCGACCCAGCGGTGCCAAATCTGCGCCACTTTGGGTTTGATGCTCCTCTCTGTGAGGCAATCGCCAATCGTAGCTAGGATGTCTTCCCTGAGTTCGGCCTGCGTATGGAAGAAGGAGCGATTCAGACGTTCGGCCAGTGCAAGCTCCACAACCGCCATCCAAAAAACATCCCAGCCGTCTTCCTTCCGCGGAGCACCACCAGCTCCCTTTTTCTTTGGCGCTTCGACTCCGCCTGGAGCGGGAAGAGCTTCCGGTTGCGGCGACAGGTGCTCTTGCAGTAGCCGCTCAAACGCGCTCCGCTCGACTTCAATATTCTCGGCACGCCAAACAGCGCCAAGAGCGCCGCAAGACATCAGGCTCTCATCCCAGTTCACCCAGCCCCGCCTCGTGCTGCCAAGGCTGTGGAACATCGGCGACCAGCAATCCGCCGGAATGCGCGGGTCAGACAGAGGGAAGCCAGCTCTTTTGAGGGGGTCTGCTCGCGCAATCAGCTGCCTATCCTTCAACCAACCAAGAAGTTGTTGGGGCTTCTCCCCTTCGAAGAACAAATCAGCAGAGATGCATTGCCGCCACGCCTCGCCTAACCGTATCCATTCCTGATTTTGGTCCACCATCGCCCTCCGTAGGCGTCCGGTTGTAAGAATGACGCGGCAGGCCAGCCGGAAACTGACCGTTCGGGAGCTACCCTAGCCGCGCCACCATCATGCCCGCGCAGATGCGAGCGTGACCACGTTAGTCTGATCGCCAAGGGCGTAAGCCGCCCACGCTGGCATCAGCTTGTCGCGACGCTGGACGAAGAAGCTCGTCCGGCGATACGCCGCTTCCGTCTTGTCAGGGTTCGAGTGCGCCAAGGCATTCTCCGCCCATGAGTCGGTGAACCCGTTGTCAGCTGCCCAATCCCGGAAGGTCGAGCGGAAGCCGTGGACCGTGTAAGCCCCGCCCCCAGCAGTACGCATGACCTTGGCCAGAGTGGCATCGCTCATCTCACCCTTGAGACCGGGAAAAACCAGATCATCAGGCTTGGTCGGCAGAAGGCCACGCATCTGGTCCAGCAGCGCGACAGCGGCAGGAACCAAGGGCACAATGTGCACCTTGCCGGCCTTCATGCGCTCGCCGGGGATCTTCCACTCCGTGCCATCGATCTCCCGCCACGTCATGCCCCTAACCTCACCAGAGCGGGCCGCCGTAAGAATCAGAAATTGGAGTGCCGCCCTCCCGATCGTCCAGTCAGAAGCCCGCAGGATGGCCAGGAAGCCCGGCAGCTCTTCGTGAGGCATTGAAGCAAAATGTGACTTCTTGGGTTGTTTGATCCCACCAAGCAGTTGGCTGACCGCCCGCATCGGAGCCTCAGTGTCCCGCCAGCCCTTACCGTGGGCATAGTCCAGGACCACGCCAATGCGCTGTCGCACCCGCCGAGCCGTTTCAGGCTTCTCTAGCCAAATACGCAACAGCAGCTTGTGGATCGCCGCCGCGTCTATTTGGTCCACGGCCAAGTTCCCAATTAGCGGAAAGGCGTAATCACGGAGAGTGTTGATCCACTGCGCGCCGTGCTTGCCCTTCCGCCAGCTTGCCGAGACTTCCTTGAGGTATTGCTTGGCAACGACCTCAAAGATTGGCGTCTCCTGCTCGACTTCGCGCCGCCACTCGCTTGAGGGGTTCAGCCCGGCCTTTGCAATCTCACGCCCGATACGGGCCTTCTCACGCGCCTCTGCGAGCGTGAGCGACTTGCGCTTATGCAGCGGCAGATCAACGTCGAGGGGACGGTCAGCAACGCCGCCCAGCCCGTAGTCTGTGCGCACGCCATTATGCATGACGCGCAGCACCCACGATTGAGACGCGGCTTTGCTAGGATCGTCGGGAGATGGCTTAGTAAGGAGGTAGAGGCCCTTGCCGTCAGATTTCCGGCCCGGCTTCGCGTTCTTCACGTCCTTAGCCGTTAGTGGCATCCCTGACCTCTGAGCCATCTGTTACCCCACAATGGGGTGGCTACGGCTGGTCGTCAAGGGACAAAACTGGAACACGTGAACAGAACGCCTTGCGAACAATGGCGGGATTCTGGTAGGGGCTGGACTGCGCTGGACAGCCCGCTGGCGGAGACGGAGGGATTCGAACCCTCGGTACGAGTAATCCCCGTACGGCGGTTTAGCAAACCGCTGGTTTCAGCCACTCACCCACGTCTCCGGATGCGGCGTGCCGAGGGCCTATAGGGGCGGCAATCCAATCCATCAACGCCTAAGCGCGCGTAACACTTCGCAAGTGCTCCTGAGGGAGTTCGGCAGCGGCGCTGGAACGCCCGCCCCTGTGTCGGATTGTCGACATAAAACGCAGGCTAAGTCATTATAATCTATGATATTGCTTCCCTTCGGTTCGTTGGCGTAATGCTTTACGCAATTTGGTGGAGCGTCAGAGCGTTTCCGCCTGCGTGGGGAACATAGGGTAACGCATGGATCTGCCGATCACCGTGATGGACCGCGACTTGCTCGAGCCTGCCTTCAGTGGGAACAAGCTGCTGGGCGGCCTGTCGGAGGACGTGCGCGCACTCATCGAGCCGCACCTGTCCATCAGAAGCTTCGAAGTCGGCTCGACCCTGCTCGCCAAGGACGAGCGGGTGGAACACAGCATCTTTCCCTTCGACACGCTGATGGTGTCGATGATCGTCGAACTCGACGCGGGGCGCTCGATCGAGGTCGCCTCGATCGGCAAGGAAGGCGCAATAGGCGGAATAGTCAGTTGCGGCGAAACGCCGGCCTTCGCCCGTACCGTGGTGCAGATCGCCGGATCGGCAGCAATTCTGCCGATGGCGGTACTGCAGAAGGTCAAAGAGCAGAGCCACGACGTGCAGTTGCTGTTCTGCCGCTACTCCGATGCCCTGCTGTCACAAGTGATGCAGTCGGTGGCGTGCAACAGCTATCACCCGATCGAGGCGCGGGCGGCGCGCTGGTTGCTGCATGCGCAGGACCGGGTCGGCGGGGACCGGCTGGCGTTGACGCAGGAGAGCCTCGCCGGGCTGCTTGGCGTGCAGCGCACCACCGTCAATGCCGTCGCGCGCATGCTCCAGGACCAGGGTCTGATCGCCTATCGCCGTGGCGCCATCCAGGTGGTCGACCGCGCCGGCCTCGAGCAGGTGTCCTGTGCTTGCTACGCGGCGGTCGAACGCCATTTCGACGACATTCTCGGCCCCTCCGGAGCCCGTGGTATTCGCCCTTAGCTGGTCATCCGCCAAGCGAGGGTCTCGCCGGCATGGAACGGCACCAGCGTCGAGGCGCCAGCATCGACCGCCTCCGCCACGGTGGTCGGCGAGTGCTCGAGCGTGATCGTACCCTCGTTGAGTGGCAGGCCGTAGAAACGCGCGCCATGCTCTGAAGCGAACGCCTCGAAGCGGTCGAGCGCTCTTTCTTCCTCGAACACCGTAAGATAGCTTTCGAGTGCGTGGGGCGCGTTGAAGATGCCCGCACAGCCGCATCCGGTCTCCTTGGTTTCGCGCAGGTGAGGCGCGCTGTCCGTGCCGAGGAAGAACTTGGGACTGCCCGATACGGCGGCGGCGCGAACGGCCAGCCGGTGCTTTTCCCGCTTCACGACCGGCAGGCAATAAGCGTGCGGGCGGATGCCGCCGGCGAACAGCGCGTTACGGTTGAGGTGAAGGTGCTGCGGAGTGATAGTCGCCGCCAACTGGCTCGGGCCTTCCGCGACGAACTTTGCCGCGTCGGCGGTGGTGATATGCTCAAAGACGATCTTTAGCTCGGGATAGTCTCTGAGCAGTCCGGTCAGCACGCGGTCGATGAACACCGCTTCTCGATCGAAGATGTCGATCTCGGGGTCGGTCACCTCCCCATGCACCAGTAGGAGCATGCCGATCCGCTGCATCCGTTCCAGTGCCGGCCGCAGCCTGGCAATGTCCGTGACGCCGTGCGCGCTGTTGGTCGTCGCGTTAGCGGGATAGAGCTTGGCGGCCACCCAGATGCCCTCACGGAATCCGCGTTCCAGCTCGTCCGGGTCTGCCTGGTCGGTAAGATAGCAGGTCATCAGCGGCTCAAACCCTTCGCCGGCGGCCGCACGAATGCGGCTCCGGTAGGCGTCGGCCGCCGAGGCGGTGGTCACCGGCGGCAGGAGGTTCGGCATGATGATGGCTCGGGCGAACTGGCGGGCGCTGTACGGAGCGACCGCACTAAGCAGGTCGCCGTCACGCAGGTGGAGGTGCCAGTCGTCTGGGCGGCGGATGGTGAGGCTTTGCGTTTGCACGCCCCGCTCCCTAGCTAAGCCGCATGGCCGCGACCACCCTCACCGACCGAGCGCTGATCCGACTCGCGGGCGAGGACGTGCGCGGTTTTCTGCAGGGGCTGATCACCCATGACGTGACCGGAGCGCTGCCGGTCTGGGCGGGACTGCTGACGCCACAGGGCAAGTGCCTGTTCGATTTCTTCGTCTGGAAAGATGGTGAGGACCTGCTGCTCGACTGCGAGGCGGCTGTCTCCGACGAACTGGTGAAGCGCCTGACGCTCTATCGACTGCGGCGGCCGATCACGATGGCGCGGGATGAGCAGCTGGCGGTGCACTGGGCTGCGGAAGGTGCCGACGGCGTGCCCGATCCGCGGTTGCCGGCGCTTGGCCGGCGCTGGCTGGCGCCTGCCGGTGAGCCCGCCAGGCAGTGGCTCGAGCACCGGCTTCGGCTGGGTGTGTGCGAAGGTCGCGCCGAACTAGGCGACCTGCTCTGGCTGGAGTGCAATGCGGCCGAACTCAACGGCGTGAGCTTCACTAAGGGCTGCTACGTCGGCCAGGAGAATACCGCCCGCATGAACTGGCGCATCAAGGTCAATCGCCGGCTGGTGGTGGCGCCGACAACCGAGCCAGGTCCGCGCACGCGGGTCGTCTACCCTGAGCTTGGGCTGGCAGTTGAACATCGCCGGGTCGAGGACCTCGGCGATGCGCTCATTCCTGAGTGGCTTGCGCCCGCGCTGACCGACGCGGCAGCCGGCTGATCGCCACCAGGCCGATCAGCGCCCACACCACGTTCAGCGCGGCGGACGGGACCGCGCCATTATAGCCCGAGTTCACGATGAAACCGAGCGCTCCGACTACGTTCATGCCCTGATAGGCGAGGCTTCGCGCCGGAATCCGGCCCATCGTCAGCAGCGCGTAGGCGAGCAGGATCAGCGCCGCGCCGATCCAGCCCACCACCTCGACGACCAGATGGACGGTCAAGCCGCCAGCTTGCGCAGCACGAACGGCAGGATGCCGCCGGCGTGGAAATATTCGAGCTCATTGAACGTATCGATGCGGCAGCGCGCGGTGATGGTGCTGGTCGAGCCATCGGCACGGGTGACCGTCACCTCCACGTCCTGACGCGGCTTGATCGCGGCGACATCGGCGATGCTGAACTGCTCGTCTCCGCTAAGGCCGAGGCTGTCGGCGCTCTCGCCGTCGTGGAACTGCAGCGGCAGCACGCCCATGCCGACCAGGTTGGAACGGTGGATGCGCTCGAAGCTTTCCGCGATAACCGCGCGAACGCCGAGCAGAACGGTGCCCTTGGCTGCCCAGTCGCGCGACGAACCGGTGCCATATTCCTTCCCCGCCAGGATCACCAGCGGGGTGCCCGCTTCCTTGTAGCGCATGGCCGCGTCGTAGATCGGCAGCTGCTCACCCTCGAAGCGGGTGAAGCCCCCCTCGACGCCCGGAAGCATCTTGTTGCGAATGCGGATGTTGGCGAAGGTGCCGCGCATCATCACTTCGTGATTGCCGCGCCGCGCGCCGTAGCTGTTGAACTCGGTCCGCGGAACCTGCCGCTCCAGCAGCCACTTGCCGGCCGGGCTGTCAGGCTTGATCGAGCCCGCCGGCGAAATGTGGTCGGTGGTGATGCTGTCGCCGAACACCGCCAGCGTACGGGCGCCGCTGATGTCCTCGATCGGGCGCGGGGTCATCGTCATGCCCTCGAAGTAAGGCGGATTGGCGATGTAGGTCGATCCGGCCGGCCAGCGGTAAGTATCGCCGCCCGTAACGTCGATCCCGCGCCAGCGATCGTCGCCGCGATACACGTCGGCGTAGCGGGCACGGAACAGGTCCGAATGGACATGGGCGTCGATCAGCTGACGGATTTCGTCGTTGGTCGGCCAGATGTCTTTGAGGAACACCGGCTCGCCGTTGCGGGCAATGCCGAGCGGCTCGGACGTGATGTCGCTGCGAACGGTTCCGGAGAGTGCATAAGCGACCACCAGCGGCGGGCTGGCGAGATAGTTGGCGCGGCAATCGGGCGAAACGCGGCCCTCGAAGTTGCGGTTGCCCGACAACACCGAGACCGCGACCAGGTCCTTCTCGTTGATGGCGGCGCTGATCGGCTCGGCCAGCGGGCCGGAGTTACCTATGCAGGTAGTGCAGCCATAACCGACGAGGTCGAAACCGATCGCGTTCAGATCCTCGCTGAGGCCTGCGCGGTCCAGGTAGTCGGTGACCACCTGGCTGCCCGGCGCGAGCGAGGTCTTCACCCACGGTTTGCTGTCCAATCCGAGTGCACGCGCCTTGCGGGCGACCAGGCCGGCGGCGATCAGTACGCTGGGGTTGGAGGTGTTGGTGCAGCTGGTGATGGCGGCGATCACCACGTCGCCGTTGCCGAGGTCGAACTGCTCGCCCGCGACCGGCACGCGCGGGTCGTGCGACTTCTTGTAGGTGCCTTCCAGCTCGGCATTGAACTGGTCGTCGACGTCGGACAGCAGCACCCGGTCCTGCGGCCGCTTGGGACCGGCGAGGCTCGGCTCCACGCTCGACAGGTCGAGCTCCAGCGTGTCGGTGAACAGCGGCTCGGGCGTGTCGGCGTCGCGCCACAGGCCCTGCGCCCTCGAGTAAGCTTCGACCAGCTGCACGCGCGCCTCGTCGCGACCGGTGAGCCGGAGGTAGTCGAGCGTGCGGAAATCGACCGGGAAGAAGCCGCAGGTGGCACCATATTCCGGGGCCATGTTGGCGATCGTCGCCCGGTCGGCCAGCGTCATGGCGTCAAGCCCCGGGCCGTAGAACTCGACAAAACGGCCGACCACACCCTTGGCGCGCAGCATCTGGGTGACGGTCAGCACCAGGTCGGTGGCGGTGATGCCTTCCTTGAGGCTGCCGGTCAGGCGGAATCCGACTACCTCGGGGATGAGCATGGAGACCGGCTGGCCCAGCATCGCGGCCTCGGCCTCGATCCCGCCCACGCCCCAGCCGAGCACGCCCAGGCCGTTGACCATGGTGGTATGGCTGTCAGTGCCGACCAGCGTGTCCGGATAGGCCAGCGTCTCGCCCTGGCGGTCGTCCTGGATCCACACGGTTTGGGCGATGTTCTCGAGGTTCACCTGGTGGCAGATGCCGGTGCCCGGCGGCACGACCTTGAAGTTGTCGAACGCCTGGCTGCCCCACTTGAGGAATTCGTAGCGCTCCCGGTTGCGGGCGTATTCGTGGTCGACGTTGGCTTCGAATGCCTTGGGAGTGCCGAACTCGTCGACCATCACCGAGTGGTCGATGACGAGGTGGACAGGCACCAGAGGATTGATCTTCTGCGGGTCGCCGCCGAGGTTCTTCATCGCATCGCGCATGGCGGCGAGGTCGACCACGGCCGGTACACCGGTGAAATCCTGCATCAGCACGCGCGCTGGCCTGTACTGGATCTCCCGCGCGATCTTCCGCTCCTTGAGCCAGTCGGCCATGGCGGTCAGGTCATCGCGGGTGACGGTCACCCCGTCCTCGAACCGCAGCAGGTTCTCCAGCAGCACCTTCATCGAATAGGGCAGGCGCGACACGTCGCCCAACTGTTCGGCGGCCTTGGCCAGGCTGTAGTAAGCGTAGCGTTCACCGCCGACCTCAAGAGTGGAACGGGTGCGAAGACTGTCCTGGCCGGTCGGAATCATGAGCGCCAAAATCCTGTGATGTCGGTGGTTGCGGCGGCCCTTAGCAAGGCTGCCCTCCCCTCGCCAGTGTCAGGCCTTGGCGCGCGCCTTTTTGCGGGTCTTGGCCGCCGCCAGTTCAACCGCCGCCTTGGCGGTCTCACGTTCCTGCGGGTCACCGGCGCGCTCTCCCTGCTGGTCGATCGCTTGCTTGGCCTCTTCCTTGAGCTCGATGATTTGCTCTTCTTCCAGGTCCTCGATGCCGATCAGCTCATCGCGCGCCCGTCGGGTGGCGGAAATGAGTTCGTCGAGCTTGGCGTGCATGGCGACGTCGCGGCGATGGGCCTCGCCCTCCCGCTCATACTGGCCGTTCAGCACCATCTGGGTGAGGGTGATAGCGAGGATCGAAAGCGCGGCGGTCAGCGTGTCCGCGTGCCAGCCGATCGCGAACCACAAGATGCAGAAGGCGACCACGCCGACCTGCATGTAAGGATGGGCAAACAGCTTTGAGGTCCAGTCGGACACCAGGGTGCCCAACTGCACCAGCCTGCTTTTCTGTTCGCTTGCCATTACGCCCGCTCAACGATGCGGAAGCCCAAGTGTTGCATGAACAGGGAACAACAGCCCGCCCAAAACATTGAAGCGTTGTCGGAACTTCTTCCGCGGTGGGGTTCACTCATGATCAGCGCTCAGGATTATCGCCGCCGGATGGCTGCCCTGGCTCGCGCTGAAGCCGTGCGTGGCGCTGGCGGCGCACCGCTGTCCCGCTTTGCCGAAGTGTCCCTCGCGCGCCGTTGCACGGCCGTGCCCGCAGCCGGCGGGGTCGACCCGGTTGCTGCTTCACACAGCGACGGCGCCTGGCTTCTGCGCGCCTAGATCCACCCTTTCGCGCGCAGGTACCACAGCGGCAGCACAGCGCTCGCCAGCATCAATGCCAGTGACGCCGGATAGCCCCACACCCAGTCAAGCTCGGGCATGTGGTGGAAGTTCATTCCGAAGATACCCGCGATCAGGGTGGGCGGCAGGAACACCAGCGCCGCCCAGCTGAACAGCTTCATTGCCGCATTCTGCTCCACGCTGATCAGGCCAAGCGCCGCGTCCAGGAGGAATGTCATGTTGTCGCCCAGATAGCCCGCATGATCCAGCAGGGCGCTGGCGTCGGTCTGCAGGCTGGCCAGGTGATTGCGATGCGCCTCGCAGCCAGACTGATGAAGCCGCGGTGATCCGGTCAGGAAGCTCAGCAGCCGGATGGCGCTGACAGTGGTCTCCCGAATGCGGGCGAGCAGCGATTGGGCCCGGCCGATGCGGGTCAGCATCGCTGTCAGCTGCCGCGCCGGAATGCGCCGCTCGTCGGCTTCTTTCGCGAAGATGTTGCCGGAGATGGTCTCCATCTCCCTGCCTGACGACTCAAGTTCGTCGGCAAGCCGATCTATGATCGCGTCCACCAACCCGATCAGCGCGGTCAGGCCATCGCTGACCAGCTTCGGATCACGCTCGGCATGCATCACGAACGCGCGGACAGGCTTGGGGCTGGCATAGCGGATCGTGACCAGCCGTTGACCGGCGAGCACGAAACCGATCGGCTCGGAGGTCGGTTGCCCTTCCTCCACGCCGCTGAGCGTTCCAAGCGTCAGATAAAGCGCTCCATTCTGCTCATAGAGGCGGCTGGAGGGTTCGATCTCGGCCAGGTCGTCGCGGGTCGGAATGGGCAGTCCGATGAACTGCTCGGCCAGCCGTTCTTCCTCTCGGGTTGGCTCCTCCAGATCGATCCAGGCGGCCGTCGAGGAGATCTGGCCGCGACCGGCCTCGATCAGGCCTCCATCGCAGCCGGGGCCGAAAGTGCGCAGCATGGCTGCTGTGTGGCCATGCGAAGCGATGCTTGGCAAGCCCTGCGGCCCCGTCTAGCCCTGCTGCCAATGTTCGAATTCATGTTCGCGCCCGCCGCGCCTGTCCCCGCTGCATGAGCAAGACCCATCGCGGGCTAGCGGCCAGCGCCCTCGTCGTCATCGCGGCCGCCGCCATCCTGTGGCTGATGGGCCGTCCGCCGATCTGCACCTGCGGGCACATCGCGCTTTGGGGCAAGGTCGGGCCGCAGCAGAGCCAGCAGCTGCTGGACTGGTACAGCTTCAGCCATGTGATCCACGGCTTCATCTTCTACGCGGCCTTCGCGCTGCTACTCCGCAAAACGCCTGTCGAGCAGCGGCTGCTCTTTGCCACGATGATCGAGACGGCGTGGGAGCTGATCGAGAACTCGCCGGTGATCATCAACCGCTATCGCGAGGCGACAATCGCGCTGGGCTATCGCGGAGACAGCATCCTCAATTCCGTCAGCGACATCGTGATGATGGGCGTGGGGTTCTGGCTCGCCAAGCGGCTGCCGCTGTGGGCGAGCGTGATGCTGGTTATTATCCTCGAACTCATCCCTCTGGCCGTCATCCGCGATAATCTGACGCTGAACGTCTGGATGCTGATCGCGCCCAGTCACGCGATCCGGGCCTGGCAGGCGGGGTAGAATCGCATCCCAGGCGGCTATCTCAGGGATTTAGTTTCTCTTGTTCAGGTAAGGCGCTGTAAGACAAGCGGATTGCTTCCCTGCGTTCGCAACGACGAGGTCCGTTTCATGCGTTTTGCCGTGCTTCTCCCCGCCCTCCTGCTGGTCGCCGCTCCGGCCCACGCCGGAGAGGTGTTCGCCGGTCTCCACAAGCATGCGGTGAATGCGCCCCTGTCGCTTGGCGGCGGTGAGGAGAATGGGGCCGACATCAGCCTGGGCTACCGCTTCGACAAGATCGCCGGCACGCCGTTGCAACCTTATGTGTTCGGCGCGCTGAACAGCGCCGGGGACACCAGCTACGCCGCGGCAGGCTTGAGCCTGAAGCTCGGCGGCAAGCTCTACGCGCGTCCCGGCGTCGGCCTAGCCGTCCACACCGGCTCCACCAGCAAGTTCGAGATCGCGAACAACGGCAAGATCGACTTCGGAAGCCGGGTCTTGTTCGAGCCGGAGCTGGCAATCGGCGTGCAGGCGACCTCACGCCTCGGCGTCGAGGCGAGCTGGGTTCACATGAGCCACGCCCAGCTGTTCGGGAAGCAAAACCCCGGGATAGACAACATCGGTTTCCGGCTGAACTGGAAGCTGTAAGGCCTCAGCGGCCGATCATCAGCTCCGGCCGGACAACCCGGTCGAATGTCGCTTCATCGACCAGCCCAAGCTCCAGCCCCGCCTGCTTCAGGGTCAGGCCTTTCTTGTGGGCATATTTGGCGATGGTCGCCGCATTGTCATAACCGATCTCGGGCGCCAGCGCCGTCACCAGCATCAGGCTGCGCGAAACGAGATCCCGGATATGGTCCTCGTTGGCGACGATGCCGTCGACGCACCGCTCGGCGAAGCTCACCATGCTCACCGCCAGCAGGGAGATGGAGCGCAACACGTTGGCGCCGATCAGCGGCATGAACACGTTGAGTTCGAAATGGCCCTGAAGACCGCCGACGGTCACCGCCTGACCGTTCCCGATCACCTGCGCCGCGACCATCGTCAGCGATTCGACCTGCGTCGGATTGACCTTGCCCGGCATGATCGAGCTACCCGGCTCATTCTCCGGCAGGCTGAGCTCGCCCAGGCCCGAGCGCGGGCCAGAGCCCAGGAAACGGATGTCGTTACCAATCTTGGTCAGCGCCACCGCCAGCGTGACCAGCGCGCCGTGGAAGAACACGAGGCCATCACGCGCGCCCATCTCGGCAAACTTGTTCGGGGCGCTCTCAAACTGGCTGCCGGCGATGGCGCTGATGGCAGCCACCATGTCGTTGGCCCAGCCTTCGGGCGCGTTGAGGCCGGTGCCCACGGCCGTGCCGCCGATCGCCAGCTTTCGCAGGTTGCCGTTCATCGCGCCTTCGATCCGGGCGCGGCAGGAGCGCAGCTGCGCGGCATAACCACTGAACTCCTGACCCAGCGTCAGCGGCGTCGCGTCCTGCGTGTGGGTGCGGCCGATCTTGACGATCTGATCCCAGTCCTTGGCCTTCGCCTCCAGCGCGGTCGTCAGCCGCTCCAGCGCGGGCAGCAACTGCTGCTCGGTCGCGAGCACGGCCGAGACGTGCAGCGCCGTCGGGAAGCTGTCGTTCGAGCTTTGTGACTTGTTGACGTGGTCATTGGGGTGGACCGGGCTCTTGCCGCCCTTGCCGCTCCCCAGCGCCTCGTTGGCAATCCCGGCGATCACCTCATTGACGTTCATGTTGGTCTGGGTGCCGCTGCCGGTCTGGAAGATGGACAGCGGGAACTGGTCGTCGTGCTCGCCCCCAGCGATTGCGGCGGCGGCGGCTTCCATCGCATCGGCCAGCTTCGGGTCGAGGCCATGCTTGCGGTTCACCCGTGCGGCGGCCTGCTTCACAATGGCCTGCGCGTGGACCAGCCCAAGTGGCATCCGCTCGCTGATCGCGAAAGGGAAGTTGGTCAGGCTGCGCTGGGTCTGAGCGCCCCAGTAGCAATCGGCCGGGACTTCGATCGGGCCGAAGCTGTCGGTTTCGGTGCGGGTATCGGACATTCGCCTGGCTCTCTCTGTCATGCTGAACTTGTTTCAGCATTCATGGTTGAGGCGGCGCCTAGCGAAGAAATGGATCCTGAAACAAGGTCAGGATGACGAGAAAGGTCGTCACTTCTTGCGCGTGAAATCCACGCTGACGACGTTAGAGCCGTCCTCGACCGGGGTCGCGACCGGTTCATCATTCTCGGGCTCTTCAGGTTCCTCGTGCGGCGCACCATCGGCGCCGTTGGCCTGGAACTTGAGGCTGAAGTCCACCGCGGGGTCGACGAAGTCGGTCACCGCCGCAAACGGCACGCGCAGGGTGGCGGGGACGCCGCCAAAGCTCAGGCCCACCGTGAAGTGGTCCGGGGCGACCTTCAGATCCCAGTAGCGGTGCTGGATGACGATCGTCATCTCATCCGGGAAGCGCTGGGCGAGATGCTTGGGTATCTCGACGCCTGGCATGCGTGTCTTGAAGGTGATGTAGAAATGGTGGGCGCCGGGCAGCGATCCGCCAGCCTCGATCGAGCTCAGCACGCGACCAACAACGTCGCGCAGGGCCTCCTGCACGATCTCGTCGTAGGGAATCAGGCTCTCGGGCGTCTCGTCGGCCATGGGGACTCGTGGTAGCGGGGCCGCAATCAGGGTCAACCGGGGATTTCCGTAATGCCAATCGATCACACGCAGCCGTACGACGATCAGAACATCCTCGCGAAGGTTCTGCGGGGCGAGCTGCCGAGCCGCAAGGTCTACGAGAACGACCACGCCGTGGTAATTCACGACATCAACCCGCTCGCCCCCGTTCACCTGCTTGCGCTGCCCAAGGGTCCGTACGTCAGCTGGGACGATTTCTCCGCCAAGGCTTCCGATGCTGAGCAGGCCGGTTTGACTAAGGCGATCGGCGAGGCCGCGCGCGTGGTCGAGGCCTCCACCCAAGGCTATCGGGTGCTTTCCAACGTCGGCAAGCGCGGGGGACAGGAGATCGCTCACCTCCACGTCCATATCTTCGGCGGGCAGCCGCTCGGACCGATGCTGGCGCGGTGATCGGCGTAATCGCGCTGTAATCAAGGATTGCCCTGTCGGTTTTCGCCGCTACGCTCCCGCCCGACAGGATTTTAGGGGAGTTTCATGGCAACTTCAGCACCCAGCGGGGGTCTGTTCGGGCGGGTAAAGCCGCTCGACGCGATCCTCGCCACCGCCGAGAAGAAGGGACTTCACCGTTCACTCGGCGCCTTCCAGCTCACCATGCTGGGCATCGGCGCGGTGATCGGCACCGGTATTTTCGTTCTGACGTCCGAAGCCGCGCAGAAGGCCGGCCCGGGCATGCTTCTCAGCTTCATCGTCGCAGGCTTCGTCTGCGCCGTTGCCGCGCTGTGCTACTCCGAACTCGCCTCGATGGTGCCGGTGTCGGGCTCGGCCTATACCTACACCTATGCTGTGACCGGAGAGTTGCTGGCCTGGATGGTCGGCTGGGCGCTGATCCTCGAATATGCGGTTGGCGCCTCCGCCGTTGCGGTCGGCTGGTCCAACCATGCGGTCGGCTTGCTGAAAGGGCTCGGGATCAACTTCCCGGCCGCGATCAGCAACGCCGACGCCTTCATGGCGAAAGTCTATCTGGCGTTCGGCGCCGCGCCGAGCCCGGACCTGACCCAGGCGATCGCGACCGGTGGGTACATCAACGTGCCGGCGGTGCTGATCATCGGCCTGGTCACCTGGCTGCTGGTGATCGGAACGACCGAAAGCGCGCGCGTCAACGCCGTGCTTGTGGCGATCAAGATCGCCGCGCTGTGCGCCTTCATCGCGCTGACCTTGCCGGTCATGAACATGGCGAACTTCAACCCGTTCCTGCCGACGGGCATCGGCAATCCGCTCAGTTCCTCGGGGCTCGGCGTGCTTGGCGCGGCGGGGTCGATCTTCTTCGCCTACGTCGGCTTCGACGCGGTCTCCACCGCGGCCGAGGAAACCAAGAACCCGCAGCGCAACGTGCCGATCGGACTGATCGGATCACTCGCCATCTGCACCATCTTCTACCTGCTGGTCGCAAGCGGCGCGATTGGCGCCATGGGCGCCCAGCCGGTCCAGTCGGCGACGGGCGTATTCCTGTCACCGGGCTCGCCGGAACTCGCCGGCCGTTGCGCGACGCTGGTCGCCGGTGGCGCCGTCGAACCGCTGGTCTGCTCCAAGGAAGCGCTGGTCCACGTGCTCGACACGATCAACTGGCCGGTGGTCGGCCGGTTGGTCGGCCTTGCCGCCGTGCTGGCACTGCCGTCGGTCGTGCTGATGATGATGTTCGGCCAGACTCGCGTCTTCTTCACCATGGCCCGTGACGGCCTGCTCTCCGAGCGGCTCGCCACCGTCCACCCGAAGTTCCGCACCCCGCACGTGGTGACCATCGTCACCGGCATCGCGGCGGCGTTCGCGGCGGCCGTGCTGCCGGTCGGCAAGCTGGCCGACTACTCGAACGCGGGCACCCTGTTCGCCTTCATGATGGTGGCGATTTCGGTGATGGTGCTTCGCCGCAAGGACCCGGCGCGCAATCGGCCGTTCCGGACCCCTGCAGTCTATGTCATCGCGCCAATGGCGATCATCGGGTGCCTGGTGCTCTACTTCTCGCTGCCGCTGACCGCGAAGCTGGTGCTTCCGGGCTGGGGCGCAATCGGACTGCTGATCTACTTCGGCTATTCGCGCGGCCACAGCCACGTGGGCCGCGGACTCTTCGAAGTGCATGAGCTGGACAGCGACGCCCCGCCGGTGCCGGTGCCACCGATGCCGGGCGCACCAACGCCGGGGCCCAACCAGGCCTAGGCCAGGGCTCAGCAACCAAGGGAAAGGGGAGATTTCGGCCTCCCCTTTCTTGTTCAGGCGAGCAGGCCGCCGGCCAAGGCCTTCAGGTCCGCTTCGGGCCGTGCGCCGTAATGCTGGATGACTTCAGCCGCGGCGATGGCGCCAAGCCGCAGACAGGCTTCGAGACCCTTCCCACGCGCCTGGCCGGCGAGGAAGCCGGCGGCGAACAGGTCGCCCGCGCCGGTCGTGTCGACCAGCGCTTCGATCGGCTCGGCGGCAACGCGGGCGCGCTCGCTACCCTGGATCGCCACCGCACCCTGCTCGCCGTGGGTAACCACCAGCAGCGGTACCTTGGGGGCGAGTATGGCGAGCCCGGCTTCGAAGTCCTGCTCACCGGTGATCGACGCCAGCTCGGCGGCGTTGGCGAACAGGATGTCGAGCTTGCCCTCATTGGCCAATCGCAGGAAGTCCGGTCCGTGGCGGTCGACGACAAAGGTGTCGGACAAGGTGAAGGCGACCCGACGGCCGGCGGCCTTGGCGTCGGCAATCGCCGCCTCCATCGCTGCACGAGGCGCTTCGGGGTCCCACAAATAGCCCTCAAGATAGAGGATCCCGGCGTCGGCCACGGCGCCATGATCAATCACGCTCGCGTCCAGCAGCTGGGCCGCGCCGAGGAACGTGTTCATCGTCCGCTGGGCGTCCGGCGTGACCAGGATCAGGCTGCGCGCGGTAGCGCCGATTTCGCCACGCGCCGGCACCAGGAACTCGACGCCAAGGCTCTGGACGTCATGCTTGTAGATGGCGCCCAGCTGGTCATCGGCGACCTGCCCGATGAAGCCGGCCTTGCAACCAAGCGCGGCGAGACCTGCGGCGGTGTTGCCGGCCGAGCCGCCCGACAGCTCGCGCCCAGGGCCCATCACCCCGTACAGCCGCTCGGCCTCCGCCTCGTCGATCAGGCGCATCGAGCCCTTGGTCAGCCCCTGCGCTTCAAGGAAGGCGTCGTCGGCATCGGCGATGACGTCAACGATGGCATTGCCAATGCAGAGCACGTCGAAGCGGAGCTGGGTCATGGTGGATCCTGGAAAGAAGCGATGAAAGGCGGGCGGGTAGCCGTCGCAGGCTCTCGCTTCAACTCGTCATCGCCGAAGCCACCGACAACGAGGTGATCCCGACGTCCCTTGCTTGAGGGTCGCGGGGTGAACTGCATTGCTTCGGTCCGCTCACAATGACAGGAAAAGAAATGCGTCTCCTCTTCACCGGAATTGCAGTTCTGGCGCTTGCCGGCTGCGCCACTGCTCCGCAGCAGTCCGCGCCCGTCACTCCCACTCCGCTCAAGCGTCCCTTGCAGCGGGGCGACCTCATCGGCCTCACCACTCAGGAGTTGGGCGAGCGGTTCGGCCAACCAAGCTTCCAGGTCCGCGAGGGTCCGGGCGTGAAGCTGCAATGGTCGAGCTCCGGCTGCGTGCTCGACACCTTCCTTTATGCCGCGCCGGGCACGGACGTGCTGCGGGTCACCTATGTGGACGCACGGCGCGTCAGCGGCGATCCGACGGACCAGGCGGGCTGCATCGCGGCGATCGAGGCGCGCTAGCCTCCGTTCGCTCTCGTCATGCTGTGGCTGATGTCATCGGCTGAAAGGATTGGAGCCGCGCGCGCGCCCACTCGGCAGCTTCCGCGACCACCGGGTCAGCATCGTCGAGCAGGGCTTCCACTCGCCCCAGCAGTCGCGCATCGCCGCTGTTTCCCGCCGCGGTCAGGCAATTGCGCAGGAACCGCTTCACTCCAATCCGCTTGATCGGCGAACCCGCGAACAGTTGGCGAAAGGCCGCTTCGTCCAGCGCGAGCAGGTCGCTCAAGCGCGGCGCCGCCAATTCGGCCCGCGGGAGAAACGCCATGTTCGCCTGCGCTTGGCGCGCGAAGCGGTTCCACGGGCAGGCGGCAAGGCAGTCGTCGCAGCCATAGATGCGATTGCCCATCGCCGCCCGAAACTCGTGCGGGATCGATCCGCTATGCTCGATCGTGAGGTAGGAGATGCAGCGCCGGGCATCGATCCTGCGCGGGCCGTCGAACGCGTCCGTCGGACAGGCGGCCAGGCAGCGGGTGCAGCTGCCGCAATGCTCCTCTGCGGGCGGGTCCGGCTCCAGCTCCAGCTCGGTGAAGATGACACCCAGGAACAGCCAGTTGCCGTGGGTGCGGCTGAGCAGGTTGGTGTGCTTGCCCTGCCAACCGATACCAGCCGCAGCGGACAGCGGCTTTTCCATCACTGGGGCGGTGTCGACAAACACCTTGAGTTCGGACGGGACGGCGTCGACGATGAAGCGGGCGAGCGCCTTCAGGGCCTTCTTGACCGTCTTGTGATAGTCGCCCCCCTGCGCATAGACGCTGATCCGGGCGCGCTCAGGCTCCGCAGCCAGCGCGCGCGGGTCCTCGGCGGGCGCATAGCTCATCGCCAGGGCAATGACGCTCTTCGCTTCGGGCCACAGTCCTTGAGGATGGGCCCGCTGCTCCGCGCGATCCTCCATCCAGGCCATGCTGCCGTGTCGGCCGGCGGCGATCCAGGCCTTCAGACGCTCGCCCGCCTCTGGCACTGCATCCGCCCTGGCGAAGCCGCACGAAACGAAGCCGAGACGTTCGGCTTCGGTCCGTATCGCTTCCTTAAGGCTTGCCGAGTCATGCACGCGCCCTCACTACTGCGCTCCCGCTGAGTTTGTCGCCAATGAACGTCATATCGCCTGCTATCTCTCTGCCCTTGTCGACCGCGCCGCTCGGCACGGCTGCGATCGAGGCGGACGACCTCGTCAAGGAATTCGATGGCAAACGGGCAGTCGACGGCGTGTCGCTGCGGGTACCGACCGGCAGCATCTACGGGATCCTGGGTCCCAATGGCGCGGGCAAGACGACGACCTTGCGGATGCTGCTCGGGATCATCGATCCCTCGTCGGGCAGCCGCCGTCTGCTCGGCCACGATCGTCCGCTCGAGGCGGCGCGCGAGGTCGGCTACCTTCCCGAGGAACGCGGGCTCTACCCGGCCATGACCGCCAAGGAAGCGATCGCCTTCATGGGCGCGCTTCGGGGATTACCCTTGAAGGAGGGCCGCCGCCGAGCCGAGGCCATGCTGACCGAGCGAGGCCTTGCCGACTGGATCAAGCGGCCGATCCGCACCCTGTCCAAGGGAATGGCGCAAAACGTCCAGCTGCTTGGGACCTTGGTGCACAATCCCAGGCTGATCGTGCTCGACGAGCCCTTTTCGGGGCTGGACGCCATCAACCAGGAAAAACTCGAAGCGCAGATTCGCGAACGGGCGGCGGCCGGTGCCACCGTCCTTTTCTCTACCCACGTCATCGCCCATGCTGAGCGCCTGTGCGAGCGGATCGCCATTATCGCGGGCGGCAAGGTCGCCTTCGAAGGCGCTGTGGACGAGGCGCGCGGCAAGCTTCGCCCTGTGGTCCGGCTGACCACGCGCGCGGTCGACGGGCCGTGGCGCTCTGCCCTGCCCGCCGATGCGCGTCAGGACGGCCATCGCTGGACCTTCCCGCTTCCGGATGGCGGACCCGAACCCCTGTTGCGCGCACTCCTCGACGGAGGCGCTGGCGTCGAGACGCTGTCGATCGAACGACCGGGGCTGCATGACGCCTTCGTCGCCATCGCGGGCGAAGCGGCCGCGCGCGACCTCGCGCTTAGCGGAGCAGCACAATGAGCCTGTCCCGCACACTTCAGTCCGCACTGGTGATCGGCCGCCGCGATTATACCGCTACGGTCGTGTCGCGCGCCTTTCTTCTGTTTCTGCTCGGCCCGATGTTTCCGGTGATCTTCGGCGGCCTCTTCGGAAGCATCGGGGCTTCCGTTGCAAGCAGGGCCGAGCAGGCGACCGTGGTGGCCATCGCCACTGCTGATCAGGGGCAGCGCCTGGACGCCGCCCGCGACGAGGTTGCCAGGGCCCTCGCTGGAAGCGAAGTCTTTCGTCTGAGGATCGAAGCGCCCGATGGCAGCGGCGACGCGCAGGTCGACAAGTTGCTTGCTTCGCCCGACCGGCCGGTCACCGCCGTGCTGCAGGACCCCTTCGACGGTCCGCAACTGGTCGGCAAGATCAGCGATCCGCTGGCTGGACAGGTGCGGCTGATCCTGGCGCAAGCCGCGCGCGGCGGGAGCACGCCGGAAGTCACGGTCCACGCCATGGCCCAGAGCAGCGGCAGCACCGCATCAGCCCGCACCCTGACTGCCCACGCCGGTCAAATCCTGATCTTCTTCCTGACGATCATGCTGGCCGGCATGCTGCTCAGCCAGTTGCTCGAAGAAAAGTCGAACAAGGTGATCGAGGTGCTCGCCGCCGCCGTGCCGGTGGACGCGATCTTCCTCGGCAAGCTGTTCGCCATGCTGTCCGTCAGCCTGACGGCCATTGCCGTGTGGGCGGGGCTCGGCTTCGGCGCCCTGCTTCTTTTCACCCACGGAAGCCTGGGAGCCTTGCCGCCGCCAGCAGTCGGCTGGCCGGGTTTCATCGGCCTCACCCTGATGTATTTCTGCTTTGGCTATCTGCTGCTCGGCGGACTGTTCCTGGGCATCGGCGCGCAGGCCTCGACCGTGCGGCAGGTACAAACCCTGTCCATGCCGATCACGATGAGCCAGTTGCTGATCTTCGCTTTGTCAGCGACGGCCGCCAGTGATCCGGGCAGCACGGCTGGTCTGGTGGCGGCGGTGTTCCCCTTGTCCTCCCCCTACGCCATGCTGGCACGGGCCGCGCAGGACCCGCGCTGGTGGCCGCACCTCGTGGCATTCGGCTGGCAGGCGTTGTGGCTGGTGCTCATCCTGCGGCTCGTCGCGCGCATGTTCCGCCGATCGGTGCTCAAGAGCGGCCGGCAGGGAAGCTGGTTCCGCCGGGCACGTCCGGCTTAAGCCAAAGCGGCGCGAGCGAATTCGGTCAGCTGCGCCATCAACTTGCGGTGCGGGAACGGGCCGTGGCTGATCCTCGCGACACCCGCGCTCGCCCACACGTGCTTCTCGGGCGCACCGGGAAAGGCGATGAGGTTGAGGGGGAGCGGAACCTCCCGCACGACCTGCTCGACCTGCCGCGGGTCGGTTAGACGCGGTACGAAGAAGCCGCTCGCGCCCGCTTCGGCAAACGCCTTTCCACGCTCGATCACCGAAGCGAGCAGGGGGCCGTCATGCTGGTCGGACTTGATCAACAGGTCGGTGCGCGCATTGATGAAGAAATCGGCGCCCACGGCTTCACGTATCGCACGAATGCGGCGGACCTGATCGGCGAGGGAATGGAGGCCCTCGCCGCCGACCACCTGATCTTCGAAATTGCAGCCGACGGCTCCGGTCGCCTTTAGGTCGCGGACGTTCGCGGCCGCTTGCTGCGGGTCGGTCGAATAGGCGCCTTCGAAGTCGACGCTCAGCGGCAAGTCGACGGCCGCGAGGATCCGGCGCGCATTATCGAACACATGATCGAGCGGCACCTGCTGCGCATCGCCATAGCCACTCGCGTCCCCTACCGGGTGGCTACCTGTGGCCAGCGCCCTGGCTCCGGCCGCGGCCACCGCCTGGGCGCTTCCCGGATCCCAGACGTTGTAGAGCACGAGCGGATCGCCCGGGACATGCAGGGCGGCAAAGGTGGCGAAGTCGCGCATCGGTCGTTCCCCCTTAGTGGACGAAGCGCGCCACCACGTCACGGTACGATCGCGAGACCTTCACCTGCGCGCCCGAATCCAGCACCAGGAAGCACTCACCGTTGGTGTGCGGCTTGACCTGCCGGACCAGGTCCAGGTTGACGATCGTCGAACGGTGGACGCGCTGAAAGCGGCGCGGGTCGAGCCGCTTTTCCAGGTCCTTCATCGTTTCCCGCAGGATCAGTGTGTTGTCGCCGGTCTGGATGCACATGTAGTCGCCGGCGGCGTCGATCCGTTCGATCGTGTCGACATCGACCCGGAAGATTTGCCCTTGGTCCTTGATGTTGATCATCTTCTCGAAGCGGGTCGGGCTGTGGTCGACCGGGCCGGCATCGGCGGCGAGTTCCTCGGCCGCTTCGGGGGCATGTTCCTCGAGCGCTTCCTTCAGCCGCTCGGCCTCCTGAGCGCCGCGCTTTTCGACCAGCCGCTGACGCACCCGCTCCATCGTCGCGGCCAGTCGGTCTTCCTCGACCGGCTTCATAAGGTAATCGACCGCCTGCGCCTCGAACGCGCGCAGGGCGTGATCGCCATAAGCGGTGACGAACACGAATAATGGAGGCTCGACCTCCATCAGCCCCTGGATCACCGAAAAGCCGTCGAAGCCTGGCATTTGGATGTCGAGGAAGACGAGGTCGGGCTTATGCGTCTTGATCGCGCGGATCGCCTCCCGACCATTGCTGGCGGTGGCGATCACCTCGACGTCTTCATGTGCTTCGAGCCGCAGACGCAGCCCTTGGGTGGCCAGAGGCTCGTCGTCGACCAGGATGGTGCGAATGCTCATGATGCTCCTTGGATCTCAGATGCTCTCACGCCGCCGCCCCCGACGCAGCGTCGAGCGGAATGTCGACAATTACGCTAAATCCCCCGTGTTCGTTTGTTCGTGTGGCAAAGCTGTGCGCCTCGCCATAGGCTTGCGCCAGACGGTCCCTGGTATTCGCCAGTCCGACTCCGGTCGACTGTGTCGCCACCAGACCTTCGTTGGCGACATGGCCATTGTCCGCCACCTCGATCCGCACGCGCTCTCCGTTGCGCGACGCCGACAACCAGATGTCAGCGCCAGTCTCGCTCGGGGTGACGGCATATTTGATCGCGTTTTCAACCAGCGGCTGCAGCAACAGTGACGGCAGTCGCACCCCGATGGTGGCGGGATCGATGCGGAAATGCGGCCGCAACCGATCCTCGAAGCGCATCTTCTCGATCTCGAGATAGAGCTTCAGCGTCTCCACCTCCTGCGCCAGCGTGACCTGGGCGGACGGCTCGTTCACCAGCGTGTAGCGCAGGAAGGATGACAGCCGCGCCAGCATCGCATTGGCCCGCTCGGTCTGCTTCAGCAGCACCAGGGTCGAGATGCTGTTGAGTGTGTTGAACAGGAAATGCGGGTTCAGCTGGTAACGCAGCATCGCCAGCTGTGCGGTGCTCGCCTGGCTTTCGAGGATCGACCGCTGGTCGATCTCCTCCTCCAGCAGCAGGTAATAGTTGATGCCGTAGTAAAGCGCCGACCAGGCCGCGAGCAGCGCGAAGTTGAGCAGGATCGCGCCGAAGCTCTCGATTCCGAACGGCCGCGCCCCTGGCTTGACGAAGGTCGCATGGCTCCACGTCTCGATCACCGAAAAAGCCGTGGCTGCAAGCACCACCGCGGCGACGCTGACGATCACCGTGTATATCGCGCGCATGGTGATCAGCCGCCGGAACAGCGATCCCATCAGGAGGGTCAGCGAGTAACCCGTCGCGGTCAGCAGCAACGTGTGAACCACGAACATCAACGGCATGGCATTGGCCACGCCGGACAGCGAGCGGAGGATGAAGTAACCGGTCCAGCCTGCCGATTGGAGCACCCAGAACGCGCGATTCTTATCGGCGAAGAATGGCACGTCCAAACCGACCGACTTGGCAATCGGGCCCTTGCGCGGCCGCAAGGCGCGCGGCCGGCGGTCGGCGTTGGCGCGCCGGCGGACGAGGATCGGGCGATCCTCGGTCAGGGTGGCGCTATCGGTTGCCATTGAGTCGTTGCAGCAAGGAACGCATTCCCTTCGATATAGGCCGCCCGCTACACCATTGCGAGCGGGGCCGGGAGAGCGCACTCTGGAGCGGAGAGGAGTCGCTACCATGAACGATCAGCCAGACCGCGCAACCTTCACTGCGATGCAGGACGGCACCGCGGAGGACTGGGCCAAGATCTCAAGCCACTTCTTTCCCTATTCGAAGGGCCTTCCCGACCGCGTCCTCACCCACCTCAAACTACTGGACGGTGATTATGGCGGGTTCCCGGTCGATCGCCTCCAGCATTCGCTCCAGACCGCCACTCGCGCACATCAGGCTGGCGAGAGCGAACGCTACGTCGTGATGGCGTTGCTGCACGACATCGGCGACACGCTCGGCTCCTACAATCACCCGGACATCGCCGCGGCCATCCTGAAGCCCTTCGTCGACGAGGAGCTTCACTGGATCGTTGGCCAGCATGGCGTGTTCCAGGGATATTACTTCTTCCATCACATCGGCCTCGACCGCGACCTGCGCGAGCAGTTCCGCGGGCACCCTCATTTCGAGGCCACCGCCCGATTTTGCGAGCTGTACGATCAGGCGGCGTTCGATCCGGCGTTCGAGAATGCGCCGCTGGAGTTCTTTGAGCCGATGGTCCAGCGCGTGATGGAGCGGCCGCTGCAAAGCATCTACGCCAAAGCGATGGACTGACGGCCAGCATCTGCCGCAGCCGAGACTTTAACTCGCCCTAAACCCTCTTCGCCTATCTCCTCCCTCAACCCCGGGAAGAGTGAGGCGACGTGTACGAAGCCCCTGATCGCTACAAGAGAATGATCGCTGCACGGCTGCCCGATGGCGAGTCGGTGGCGGCCGCTTCGGCCGAGGCGGAACGCCTCGCTTCGCCGCTCAAGGACATCCAGCTGATCTCGCGGGGGCAGCTTGCGCCGTTCTTCGCGCTGGCGAACCTGCTTGCCGCCCTGCTGTTCACGGCGGCGCTGTGGGGCACGCAGATGGAGAAGATCCTACTTCCCTGGTGCCTCGCGGTGGGCGCCGCCAACATCGCCTCCATGCGCTGGGCACAGCACCAGGCGGTGATCTGCGTTGGTCGTTCCGGCAAGGCTGTGCCGACCTGGCAGCTATCAGGCGACGTGCTCGCACGCGCGGCATTGTGGCTGTCGCTGCCGTTGTGGATCTTTTCCAAGCTCCAGCCGACCGACCAGCTGATCGCCGCTTCCATCATCGCCGGTGTCGGAGTCGCGGGCCTTGGGCTCGTCGTCGTTCCCGTCTGCGCCAGCGCGTGGATGACCAGCTTCACCTTTGGCCTTTGCGCCGTCCTGTTTTTCGCCCGTGGATCGATTCCCTTTCAGCAGATGCTGTCGATCATGTTCACGCTGGGCGTGTCGATCGTTGGCGTGCTGACCGTCGCCCGCTGGGCGTTCAAGCAGCTCAAGGCCAATGCGGAGTTCGGCTCCAAGAGTGAAAGCGCCTCGCTCCTGCTGCAGGAATATGAGCAACGCGGCGTGGGTTGGCTGTGGCAGATCGACGACGAGAATCGCGTTTCCTACATCTCCAGCCGAATGAGCGCGCTGCTTGGGCGCCCCTCGAACCAGCTGCTGGGGCAGCCGTTGACGGGCCTGCTTGGTGGCCATGCCGAACTTGGCAAGGTGCTACTGGACAAGCGTCCCTTCCAGAATCTCGAAATGGAGCTGA
Source organism: Sphingomonas sp. KRR8 (assembly GCF_023559245.1). Lineage (NCBI taxonomy): Bacteria > Pseudomonadati > Pseudomonadota > Alphaproteobacteria > Sphingomonadales > Sphingomonadaceae > Sphingomonas > Sphingomonas sp. KRR8. The sequence goes on along the minus strand of NZ_CP097462.1, from coordinate 2,315,814 downwards.
AGACCGCCCACGGCCAACGCTGGATCAGCATGGCCGGCGATCCAATCATCAACACCGCCGGCCGCTTCGAGGGTTTCCGTGGCGTCGGCAGCGACATCACGGACATCCGCCACACCCAGGAGCGGCTTACGCACCTAGCCAACGTCGACGTGCTGTCGGGCCTCCCCAATCGCGGCCGGGTCCGCCAGCTGCTTGGCGAGGCGCTTCGTGCTGCAACCGCCGGCAATGTGCCCTGCGCGATCATGTTCCTGGACCTGGACGGCTTCAAGCCGGTCAATGACACGTTCGGCCATCCCAAGGGCGACGCCGTGCTGCGCATGGTTGCCAAGCGGCTGTGCGATCAGCTCAAGCAGGATGGCACGGTGGGAAGGCTGGGCGGCGACGAATTCGCCATCGTCATCCCCGATGCGCAAAGCCGCAAGAAGGTCGAGCAGCTGGCCGAACGAATCATCTCGTCGGTGGCCGAGCCCTACATCATCGACGGGGTCGAGATCCGGATCGGCGTTTCCGTCGGATGCGCCTTCGGTCCCATCGACGGTGCCACGGTGGACGATCTGATCCTCAAGGCCGACCTGGCGCTGTACGAGGCCAAGGACGCCGGCCGCGGGGTCGCCCGTTATTTCAGCCGCGAACTGCAATCGGAGCAGGACGACCGCGTGCGGCTTGAATCCGACATCCGGCACGCCCTGGAAATCCGGCAGTTCCACCTCGCCTTCCAGCCGCTGGTCAACGCCAAGACGCAGAAGCTCGTGGGGTTCGAGGCGCTGCTGCGCTGGAACCACCCGCAACGCGGCTTCGTGCCACCCAACGTCTTCATTCCGATCGCCGAGGAATGCGGCCTGATGGGACCGCTTGGCGAGTTCGTGATCGAGGAAGCGTGCAAGGCCGCGGCGAGCTGGCCCGAGCCGATCACCGTCGCCGTCAACATCAGCCCCAAGCAGATCATCCTGCCCGCCCTGCCGAACATGGTGAGCCAGGCGCTGGCCCGCTACAAATTGCCCGGCAACCGGCTTGAGCTGGAAGTCACGGAGGGCGTGTTCCTGGACGACGACAGCCGCACGCTGGCGGTGCTCGGCCGCCTTCGCCAACTGGGCGTGGGCATCGCGCTTGACGACTTCGGCACGGGCTATTCGTCGATCGGCTATCTCAACAAGGCCGTGTTCCACAAATTGAAGATCGACGGCAGTTTCGTGCGCGAGGCGGGCAACAAGGCCGGCAACGTGGCGATCATCCAGACCATCGTGCAGCTGGCCAAGAGCTTCCGGATGTCGGTGACCGCCGAGGGCGTCGAGACGGCCGAGGACTTCGAGCGCATGCGCGAACTCGGCGTGGACACCATTCAGGGCTATCTGTTCGGCAAGCCGCTCTCCTACGACCGGGCCAACCAGATGGTACTCGGCCTCGGCGCCAAGCGGCTGGCCGGCTAGGCACGCTCAGTCAGGATCGGGCGCCCCGCGCCTGAACCCCAGCACGCGTGCACCCACCAGCCCGGGACGCCCGTCTGACGTCGGAGAGCCGATCCATTCCGGAACTATCGTTAGCGTCCAGCTGAGGCTGACCGCCTAGACCAACGTCGCTCTGATGGAGGTCGACGTGCTGGTCCCGGTCGCGTGATGGCAGTGGTGCTCAGTGCCCTCGCAGGGCTGGCCGGGACGCTGGGCTCAACTTCCCAGGGTTCCATCACCATCAGCGCCAGCGTCGCGCCACGCACCTGGCTGGCAAGCGGTGGTACCCTCTGCTCCAACATTCCCGCGGAACGCTTCGGCCTGGTGAGCGACGGCGGGCGAGCGGCCGTCCCTGCGCCACCGGGTGCGAATTGCGGCGCGGGCGCGGCAAGTCAGGTCGTTCGGGTGAGGATCGCCCCCGGCACTCTGCTGATCATCGTCGCCGAGTAAGCCGAAGCCTACCCGCACGACGAACAACCGCTGGCCCTTTAGAAGATCGTGTGCAGGCCGGGCTGAACGGTCCAGCCGCTGTCGAGGCTATAGATCGCGTTCTGATTTAACGTGAAAGCCCCATTGGCCTGCCCAAGCCACTCGGCGACCTGGCCATTGTCGTTGCGCAAGAGCAGGTCGGCCCGGCCATCTCCGTTGTAATCGCCGATCTGCGCCACCTTCCACGCCGCGTCGAGCGCTGCGGTCGCGACCAGATGGTTGCTGACAAAGGTGCCGTCCGCCTGGCCCAGCCAGTCGGTCACCGTGCCAGTCGCCGAGTTGCGCAGGACGAGGTCGGCGCGGCCGTCCCCGCTTACATCCCCGGCGCCCTCGACCACCCAGCCGGTCGCCAGCGCATAAGTCGCCGCCGAATTCCAGCTGAACCCGCCATTGGCCTGGCCAAGCCACTCGGTCACCATGCCGTCCGTATTGCGGAGCAGCAGGTCCGAGCGGCCGTCGCCATTGAAGTCGCCGATGGCCGACGTCGTCCAGCCCGCCGGCAGGACATAGCTCGCCGTCTGGTGGTTGGAGAGAAACGTCCCGTCAGCCTGGCCGAGCCAGTTGGTGATCTGGCCAGTGTCGCTGCGCAGCAGGACGTCGGCGCGGCCGTCCCCGTTGAAGTCGCCCGTTCCGGCGACATGCCACGAGGATGCCAGCGCATAGGTTGCCGTCGAATTCCAGCTGAATCCGCCGTTGGCCTGGCCCAGCCACTCGGTGACCGAGCCATTGTCATTGCGCAGCAGCAGGTCGGCGCGCGCGTCACCGTTGAAGTCGCCGCTGGCCGCGACATGCCAGCCCGCCGGCAGGATGTAGCTGGCGACCTGATGGTTGCTGGTGAAGGTGCCGCCGGTCTGGCCCAGCCAGTCGGTGATGGCCCCGCTTACCTGTCCGAACAGGACGTCGCTCTTGCCGTCGCCATTGAAATCGTTCGCAACCGGCTTGGTGAGCGGCGCCGTAGCCGAGGCCAGCGTCAGCTGCACGCCCCCACTCGCCGCGACCGAGGCCACCAGCGTTCCGGTCAGGCTCGTCCCGAAGGTGAGCGAGCCGCCGCTGAAGGTCAGCGTCCGGCCGGTCAGCGAGTAAGTGAAGCTGCTCGCGCTCGCATCGGTGAACAGCAGCACGTCGCCAGCTGTGAAGTCGGTGATGGTGTCGGTGTTATGACCGGCAATGGTGTCCTTGAAGATGTCGTTACCGGCACCACCGGTCAGCGTGTCCCGGCCAAGGCCGCCCGACAGGATGTTCGCGACGTCGTTGCCGGTGATGGTGTCATTGCCCGAGCCGGTGATGGCGTTCTCGATCGTCACGCCGGGCGCGATGCTGATGTTGCCGACTTCGCCAAGCACGTTGGAGAAGGTCGCCGGGCGCAGGTCGACCGTCTGACTGCCGGCGAAGGCGGACACGTCGATGGTGTCGTTGCCGGCGCTATCGAACAGGCAGATGGTGCCCATGGTGGTCGTCCACGACGGACCATAGACCGTGTCGCCAACCCGCGTGGTGGTGGACGCGCCATACATCTGCGTCGCGGCCAGCACGTCCGCCATCATCGGCGTCGCCACATAATTCCGCGTGAAGCCCAGGTTGGCGAAGTAGGTGCTCTGGCGCTGGTCGAAATAGGACATGACCGTCATCGGCCAGCCGTCATTCGCGAAGCTGGTGTCGTACGGGTAGCGGCCGTCGCCGTTGTAATCGCCGGCGTGACCGAGGCCGAGCGCGTGCCCGATCTCGTGGATGTAGGTCTGGAAGGAGTAGCTGGTCAGGCTGGTGCCATAGTTGGTCAGCCAGTCCGTCCCGACGTTGACGTGCGCCGAGGTGGTGATCCCGTTCGACCAGCTGCCGCTGGTTGCCGCGCCCGGATCGGTGTCGTCGAAGGTGATCTGGCCGCCGGTCGCGACCTCGCGGAAGTTGATCCCGATGACGTCGGTCCAGGTCGCCAGCGCGGCCCGCGCCAGCGTCTGCCCTTCCGCCGTCAGCGCCGTCAGGTTGACGGTGATCGTCCCGCCGGTGGTGACGTTGAAATGGTGGGCGTCGTTCGGTCCCCAATAGCCGGTCTTGAGCTCGTCGGCGACCTGCTGGAGCGTGGCGGCCGGCGGCGCGACATAGTTGGAGACGCTCAGCTGGTAGGTGCCGGCGGTCCGGTCCTGCCACGATCCGACGTCGATGTAATAGGATCCGGTGTAGCTGGCCGCGAAAGAGATCTTGGAATCGGTGGTGAATGACGAGGCGTCGTCATTCTCATACACCATCGTCCCGCTCGAATCGTAGATCCGGAGATAGGTGTCGTTGAGCGTCAGTCCGTTCAGGTTGACGGTGACCGCCTGACCGGCGGTCAGGTTCAGGCGGAACCAGTCGTGATCGCCGGCCACCTCGAGCGTATCCGAAATGGTGCCACCGACGGTAATGGACGCCGTGGTGCTGGCGTCGGCTGGGATATCAACCACTGGACTTGCTCTTCCTCATGTCGGGCCGGGAAGCGCGCGCGCGCGCCTTTCCGTTGCTGTCACGGACGATGCTTCAGGTTGCTTGCGATTTGGTTAGCAATGTCTTGCGCGAAGCGGCTGACCACGCCGGCGTTGATCACCCCGTCGCTGACCCCGGTGCGCAGTTCCGGCAGGGTGCGGCCATCGGCCAGGTGAACCGTCGCCGCCATGCTGGAGGCCGACAGGACGGACAGCTCGACACGATGGGTGCCGGGGGTGTCGCCGCGCCCCAGCGCCTGTTCGACCGCCTGGCACAACGCCGTCGCGCCGCCGGCCCGATCGACGAACTTGGCCGGACCGCTGACGGTGCAGGAGGGGGTCGCGGCGGATGGTTGGCTCACGGCGTTGGCGCTTCCGTTGGAACAGGCGATGAGCGACGCTGCCACCAGCGCCGGCCACAAGCGAGCGACCTTTGTTCGAACCGTCCCGCCCAAGCCTCGCCTCACCGCTGAAATCCCCGTCATGTCAATGAGTTGGCAGAGATTGGCTTTCCACTCGATGAACGTTGTCGCGCTTTGAACGTTACGCGCGCCCGGGACAATCTGGCCGAACGTCGGGCCCTGTCCGCCCCCGTTGAACAGCCGGCCCCGCTGGCGAGTTGTGCGGCCATGAGCGACGAGACAGCGGAGAGCGGCAAGGAGACCCAAGGCGGGTGCCTGTGTGGAGCGGTGCGGGTCGTCGCCAGGGGTGAGCCGACGCGCGTAGGCCTGTGCCACTGCCTCGACTGCCGCAAGCACGGCGGCAGCCTGTTCTTCGCCGCCGCGATCTTTCCAGAGGAAGCGGTGACCGTCACCGGCGAAACGCGCGAGTACAAGCGCCGCTACTTCTGCCCCACCTGCGGCAGCAGCGTGTTCGGCCGCTGGGGCGAGGAAATCGACCTCCACCTCGGCGCCCTCGACGCCCCCGACCAGTTCACCCCCACCTACGAACTGTTCACGAAGCGGCGCGAGGCGTGGCTGCCGGGCTTCGGGCTGGAGGGGTTTGAGGGGGATAGGCCGGAGGAGTAGGCGCACTTGGGCCTGAATAGGGTTGGCCAAAGGCCGACGTGAGTGATGTTTTAAGAAAATCGAGTCTCTAGAGTCACTTAGCTTGCCTTGACTAAGTCCTTGATTCTGCGACAATTTAAGTATGGACACCACATATAATCTCAACGGCGGCTTTAAGCCGACGATGAAGCGTTTCGCCGATCTCGACGGCCCTGATTTCTTTCCCACGCCCGCTTGGGCAACACATGCACTTGTCGACAATGAAAAGTTTGATGGCGAGATATGGGAGTGCGCTTGTGGCAACGGCGCGATGTCCGAAGTCTTGGAGCTTACCGGGCAGCCTGTGAGGAGCTCGGACCTTCACGATCGCGGTTTCGGCGAAGGCGGTGTGGACTTCCTGCTTAGCAATAAGCGTGCGCCCAACATCGTCACTAATCCTCCATACAACGCCGCTGAAGGGTTCGTAGAAGCGGGATTGAGGAAAGCCGACCGGAAATTCGCATTGCTGTTGCGCCTAGCTTTTCTAGAAGGTGCCAACCGACAGCGAACCATTTTTACTCGTAACCCGCCTTCACGGGTTTGGGTCTTTAGCGAGCGCATTACATTCTACCCAGCTGGAGCAGTCCAGAAGGGCTCAGGAACGACGGCTTACGCCTGGTTCGTTTGGGACCAGGACTCGCCCGGCCCAACCGAACTTAAATGGTTGAAGCCGGGCTATAAGGCTCTTTATTCGGGTACCTGATCAAGGAAGCGGACGCCCTGGTCCGTGATTGAGATAGCTTCGCTACCGCCGCTGTAAGTGGCGTAGCCTTTAGAGAACATACTGGTTCCAGTGTCTCGGTGGCTAACGAGGTTGCGAACCTTTTGGCTGAAGTAGGTATCCGACCGTCCATCGAGGATGTCGGCATCAGTACCGCTAGGCTCAAACTCTTCGGTCAGCCTCGCGATGAGTTGAGTTGTGGTTATCGTCCCGCCGGCATCGCGGGCAGCGCGAAGCGCGGGTATAACCAAATCTCGTTCACGCACGCGTTCAGGCATTTTAGCGCTCCCTATGGAGTCAATTCGGCCTTCGCGGTTTAACAGAAGTTGGGCGTTCGCAAACGATGGCATCCAACGTCGCGTTTAGAGAAGTGGGCTACGCCGCGAAGTTGGTGACGGCCCAACTGTCATTTGACGGCCAATCCTTACGCGAGTTGGCCCACGAAAGTTGAGTGTGCTCCGCTATGAACTTTCGGATGGTCTTCTTAGGATAGGTGTCGCCTTCCGGCGGGCTGTGCCATAGTTGAAGGGCATAAGCGTAAGCGTCTGCAAGCTGGATCATGCGACTGTGATGCGAAGGAATGAAGTAGACGCTGTCAATCAATCTATCGATTGACATTCCGAAGGAGTACGGCGTTCCCTTCTCACGATAGCGAGATAAATTCGTCACGCCTTGGTCGGCGTACTCAGCGTCAAGATCACCGATCAGGATGCCTTGGCCTCCGCTCTTTATCAGGTCGAGTTGCGCCCTTTCTACAAGAAACACGAAGGCTTTCTCCGACGCCGTCCGAGCGGGTGCCACCATGTTCGCTGGCGTGACTCTGATACTGATGCGGCGCACTCCTTCGCAGTTCGCGATCGCCAAAAGTTGCTGGAGGGCGCTCAGTCGCTCGAGAAGTTCTCGGCCTTTAAACTGCGCCTTGCCATGAATCATGTCTACGGCGTGAAACTCTGTTTCTTTGCTCAGCGCAGAGTTCCCGAAGAAGCCTTTGGCGATTTCATTCACCTGCTTTTCGAGCTCTGGCACGGCAGACGAATCAATGGATAATGCGCCTATCCAATGATTCATCTGCTTGGGCGGATGGTATTTGACCTCATCAAAATAGATGAGCCTCATGCTGTAACTACTCCGCCGCCACCCCGGCCGCCTCGAACAGACCACCCGCGTCGCCGCCCTCATTGGCGACCTCGGGCGTGCCGCCGGCCTTGGCCTTCATGCGGTTGTCGAAGTTGGTCCAGACCGTGTTCCAGTCGCCCCGCGTCGCCGCCTTCGAATATTCGGTCGCGCGGGTTTCGAAGAAGTTGGCGTGCTCGACCCCGTTTAGCAGCGGCGCGAGCCACGGCAGCGGGTGCTCGTCGATCATGTAGATGGGCGCGAAGCCGAGCTGCCCCAGCCGCCAGTCGGCGATGTAGCGGATGTACTTCTTGATCGCCTTGGGCGTCATGCCCTCGACCGGGCCCATCTCGAACGCCAGGTCGATGAAGGCGTCCTCCAGCCGGACCGTCTTCTGGCAGGTGTCGATGATCGAGTCCTTGACCGCGGGGGTCAGGCAGTCGCGCTCCTTCACGAAGGTGTGGAACAGCTTGATGATGCCCTCGCAGTGGAGGCTCTCGTCGCGGACCGACCAGCTGACGATCTGGCCCATGCCCTTCATCTTGTTGAAGCGCGGGAAGTTCATCAGCATCGCGAAGGACGCGAACAGCTGCAGCCCCTCGGTGAAGCCGCCGAACATGGCCAGCGTCATCGCAATCTCTTCATCGGTGTCGACACCGAAGGTCGAGAGATAGTCGTGCTTGTCCTTCATCTCCTTATACTGAAGGAACATGCCATATTCGCTCTCGGGCATGCCGATGGTGTCGAGCAGGTGGCTGTAGGCCGCGATGTGCACCGTCTCCATGTTGGAGAAGGCGGCCAGCATCATCTTGATCTCGGTCGGCTTGAACACCCGACCGTACTTCTCGTGGTAGCAGTCCTGCACCTCCACGTCGGCCTGGGTGAAGAAGCGGAAGATCTGGGTCAGCAGGTTGCGCTCGTGATTGGACAGCTTCTGCGCCCAGTCGCGGCAATCCTCGCCCAGCGGCACTTCCTCCGGCATCCAGTGGATCTGCTGCTGGCGCTTCCAGAACTCGAACGCCCAGGGGTATTCGAAAGGCTTATACTGCTTGCGGGCTTCGAGGAGGGACATCGTTAGGCTCCCGGTGCTGAATTGTTGAAATCATACGGTTTGGTGGTCGCGTAGGCGATGGCGAAGCCGCTCATGATGAGGCCGAAAGCCAGAATCATCATGCCGGCGATGAGCAGGCCGGTGGAGCGCTGGGACTCGCCCGGGTCGCCGCGCAGGGCCGCAACCAGCATGAGCAGCCCGGCCAGCGCGGCGATGATGCCGACGGTCAGGAACAGGATGTTGGCGCCGCTCACAGCAGCCGGTCCAGCAGGCCGCCCGCCAGCGCCGCGAACACCGCGCCGGCGGCCAGGAACAGCACGCCCCCGGTGCGGCGGTTGCGGCGCTTGAGCGGGTCGGCGGAATTGCCCGGAATCGCCAGCAGCAGCACCCCGGCCAGCAGCAGCAGCGCGGCCGCCACCCAGAACAGGTTCATGTGCGCGTTCACCAGAAGAACCTTCCGCCGCGGCTGTGTGCCTTGCGTCCACGGACCGCGAACATCTGGACGTACATCCACAACCCGCTGATGGCGAAGAAGATCAGCGCCAGGCCCGACGCGATCGAGATGGCTGTTCCGACGGGGCCGAACTGCTCGCCCGAATGGAGGCGGTGAAGGAAGCTGACATTCCAGCCCCCCGGCGCCGGCTTGGGCCGGCAGGTCATCGTTTCCGGACAGACGAAGCCGGCGGGCACCGTGGCGACCGGGCGCGGCGCCCGATCGCGCGCGGCGTCGTTCGCCAGCTCGCCAACGTGGCTCAGCACGCCGGTGACCGCGATCCACAGGATGAAGACGCCGACCAGAACCGACAGCCAGCGATGCCACTTACGCATGCAAAACTCCAAGGGCCGTCATTCTCCCTCTCCTTGCTGGAGAGGCGCTACTGGCACGCCAGGCACTCGTCATAATCGGTGGTGGCGAGTTCGTACTTGGGCGCTTCCGACGTGTTGTCGGCTTCGACCCCGCCAGCGAAACCGGCCCGCTGCACCGACTTGGAGCGGAGGTAGTAGAGCGACTTCACGCCCAGCTCCCACGCGCGGAAGTGGAGCATCATCAGGTCCCACTTGTCGACGTCGGCCGGGATGAACAGGTTCAGGCTGGTGGCCTGGTCGATGTAGGGCGTGCGGTCGGCGGCGAGTTCGAGCAGCCAGCGCTGGTCGATCTCGAAGCTGGTCTTGAAGGTGTCCTTTTCCTCCTCGCTGAGGAAGTCGAGGTGCTGGACCGAGCCGCCACGCTCGAGGATCGAGTTCCACACCGCGTCGGAGTTCTTGGCCTTCTCGGTCAGGAGCCGCTCCAGATACGGATTGCGGATCGAGAAGCTGCCCGACAGCGTCTTGTGGGTGTAGACGTTGGCCGGGATCGGCTCGATGCAGGCCGAGGTGCCGCCGCAGATGATGCTGATCGACGCGGTCGGCGCGATCGCCATCTTGCAGCTGAACCGCTCCATCACGCCCATGTCGGCGGCGTCCGGGCACGGCCCGCGCTCTTGCGCCAGCATCATCGAGGCCTCGTCGACCTGCGCGCGGATGTGCTTGAAGATCTTGAGGTTCCAGCTCTTCGCCATCGCCCCTTCGAACGGCAGATTGCGCGCCTGCAGGAAGGAGTGGAAGCCCATCACCCCAAGCCCGACCGACCGCTCCCGTTCCGCGCTATACTTGGCGCGGGCCATCTCGTCCGGCGCGCGGGCGATATAGTCGCTGAGCACGTTGTCGAGGAAGCGCATCACGTCCTCGACGAAGCTCTTCTCGCCCTTCCACTCGTCCCAGGTCTCGAGGTTCATCGACGACAGGCAGCAGACGGCCGTGCGGTCGGCGCCGAGGTGGTCACGGCCGGTCGGAAGCGTGATTTCCGAGCAGAGGTTGGACGTGGTGACCTTGAGCCCCAGGTCGCGGTGGTGCTTGGGCATGGCCCGGTTCACCGCGTCGATGAAGATGATGTAGGGCTCGCCGGTCGCAAGCCGGGTTTCGACCAGCTTCTGGAACAGCGAGCGGGCGTCCACCGTGGCGCGGGCCGACTGGTCCTTGGGGCTGCGCAGCGTGAATTCGGACCCGTCGCGGACGGCCTCCATGAACTCGTCGGTGATCAGCACGCCGTGATGGAGGTTCAGCGCCTTGCGGTTGAAGTCGCCGCTCGGCTTGCGGATCTCCAGGAACTCCTCGATCTCCGGGTGGGAAACGTCGAGGTAGCAGGCAGCCGAGCCGCGCCGCAGCGAGCCCTGGCTGATGGCGAGGGTCAGCGAATCCATCACCCGCACGAACGGGATGATGCCGCTGGTCTTCCCATTCAGGCCAACCGGCTCGCCGATGCCGCGCACACTGCCCCAATAGGTGCCGATGCCGCCGCCCTTGGAGGCGAGCCAGACATTCTCGTTCCAGGTGTTGACGATGCCTTCGAGGCTGTCGCTGACCGAGTTGAGATAACAGCTGATCGGCAGACCACGGCCGGTGCCGCCGTTGGACAGGACCGGGGTGGCCGGCATGAACCACAGCTTGGAGATGTAGTCGTAGATGCGCTGCGCATGGGCTGCGTCGTCGGCGTAGGCCGCGGCAACGCGGGCGAACAGGTCCTGGTAGGACTCGCCGGGCAGCAGATAGCGGTCCTTCAGCGTTTCCTTGCCGAATTCGGTCAGCAGCGCGTCGCGACTCGAATCGGTGGTGACGGGGAAGCGCCGTTCGGCGATCGAATGGCTCGAGCCCGCGGCCGCGCTGGCGGTGACATCATCGGTGCTGACGTTGCTGCCGGTCGAGAAATCCATCGCCTTCGTCCTCCAAGCGCGCGAGCCTCACAACGACTCGCGTGTTCCTGTTCTGTTCCATCGAGACATGCCAAAGGCCCGGCTCGATTCCAAGCGCGCCGGAGGGCTGAAAGCAGGGTTGGCCAGGACCTATCCCCGCTTTCCACAGGGCGCAGTTGTCCTCGCTGGAGATATAGTTATCCCCAGCACCAATCACAACCTCGTGTAGGTGCCCCCGCGGCGTCGCTACCAGATGTTGTGCTTGCATCCGGGTTCGGGCGCAAGCGGATTTGCGGTGGTTAACGAAATTTTGCGGTGGATCATGTGGCGGCAGGGACGCAGTGTCCGGCTCCGGGACGAATGCTTAGTCCGCAGCCTGCCCGCTGGCGGTCGCACGGCTGGTCGGACTGGCAGCATGAGGCGCGGACTTGCCGGTGAGACGCTCGAGCAAACGGCGCAGCGGTGCCTTGGCCCAGGGCTCGATGAACAAGACAAGGCGGGCGAGAATCGTGACCGCCACCAAGGCCAACAACGGTGCCAAGGGGCTTCCGACAGCCGGAGCCAGAGCCAGAGCCACGTCACGACCAACTTCGCTGTGCACGAGGTACAGCGGATAGGTCATCAGTCCCGCCGTACGAACAAGGTGCCGCCGTTCGCCGAGCAGCGCCTCAATCCGGCCGTTGCCGACGATGGCCAGCACGATGCCGATAAACGCCGCGCCGAAGATGAGCAGGGGCATGACAACCCCTACCTGAGTGCCGTTTTTGAGATCGACGGAGCGAGAATTGCTAACGATCTGCAGGAGCGCGGCAAGCAGGCTCAGCGCCAGCAAGGGCAGGTGCGAGCGGACCGACCTGTCCGCTGCAAAGGCCCACAGGATCATGCCAATCGCGAAATAGCAGCCGTAGGTAAGCAGGGTGAGATTGCCCCAACTCGACCCCTCCACTGCCTCGAAGAAAGGGCGCCAAGGCTTGCCAAGCAGGAAATCCAGTGTGCGGGCGAGCCAATAGCCGGAGCCGAGCAGCGCAATGACCGCCAGCAGCCGGGTGAGGTCGATTCGCAGTGCCAGGGCGCAACTGACGAGGAGGTAGAAGGAGATTTCGATTGGCAGCGTCCAGTAGGCGCCACTGATCCATGGGCCAGTTGGAGCGAGCAGAAGCGCCCGCCCATAAGCGGTAGCGGTCCCGCCGGCGATCAGCAGGGTAAGCGTCGCACAGATCCATGCCGTCGGATAAAGTCGCAGCGCGCGATTCTGGAGGAATTGGCCAGGGGACCGGCCATCGGCGGTAAAGGCGATTACGAAGCCAGACAGGACGAAGAATATCTGGACGCCAATCCACCCCGAGCCAACGAACTTGCCTGTAATGCCTGCCGCTGGATCAAGCGCGGCACCCACATCGTGCGCTGGCAGCCACCACCAGAAGCAGAGGTGATAGAATGCGACCAGCAGGGCCGCGCCCAGGCGGATGAGGTCAAGCCCGGGATAGTCACGCTTCATGGGTCATCAGCTAGGCCAAGCCCGCGCCGGCGCCAATGGCGAAGCCCCACGCTCGCCTTGGCTCGCTTGCCAAGAAAATCATCCGCGCTACGGTCGGGCCCGGGGTGCGTGTTGCCGGCTCGGCCGGATGTGAAGGTTGAGCATACGTTGGTAGAATACGCGACCTCTTCTGTCCCCTATTTCATGCAAGGCGACGGCGAGATGGCGGCGCGGATTCGCGCGCTCGACTGGTCGCGGACCGCGCTCGGCCCGGTCGAGCAGTGGCCGAGCGAATTGCGGACGATGCTCGGCCTTGTGCTGCAGTCGAGCGCGCCGATGGCGCTCTACTGGGGCCCAACCTTCAAGCTGCTCTATAACGACGCGTGGGCGCACATCCCGGCCGAGCGGCACCCGTGGGCGCTGGGCCGCCCGGGCCACGAGGTGTGGGACGACATCTGGGACGTGGTCGGGCCGCAGTTCGAAGGGGTGCGCGCGACCGGCGAGGGAGTGGTCGCGCTCGACCAGCTGCTGATGATGAAGCGGCGCGGCCGCCCGCGCGAGACCTGGTGGAATTACAGCCTGACTCCGATCAAGGGCCCCGACGGGTCGGTGCTGGGCATTCTCAACGAGGGGCTGGAGGTAACCGAGCGGGTCCAGCTCGAGCAGCGTCAGGACTTCCTGCTGCGCTTCAGCGACGCGCTGCGGGAACTGAGCGAACCACGCGATATCCTGCGCACGGCGCAGCGCATGCTGGGTGAGCAGTTGGGAGCCAATCGCGTCGGCTATGGCGAAACGGACCCGAGCGAGCGCTACTTCACGACGCTCGACAATTGGGTCGATGGCGTCGACCCGCAGCACGGCATTCACGACCTCAGCATGTACGGAGCAGCGGTGCACGCGCAGCTGAAACGCGGCGAGATGCAGGTCATCGAGGACATGGGCACCGACCCGCGAACAGCCCAACCGGGAGTGCGGGAAGCGTTCAAGGCGATCGACGTGGGCGCCTCGCTGACGTCATCGCTCGTTCGCGGTGGCCGCATGGTCGCCGCTTTGTATGTCCACACGCGCGAACCGCGTGCATGGTCGCCCGGCGACATCACGCTGGTCGAAGAAGTCGCGCAGCGCACCTGGGCGGAAATCGCCCGCGCCCGCGCCGAGGCCGAGGCTCATGCCAGCGAGGAACGCTACCGCCGCATCTTCGACCAGGCGAGCGACCTCATCGTGACCTCGGGGCTGGACCGGGTCATCACCAGCGCCAACCCGGCGGCCGCGGCCGCGCTGGGCCTCACCCAGGACCAGCTGATCGGCCGCAAGACCAGCGACTTCCTGGCGCCAGAATCGCGCGAGATCAGCGAATCCATGCTGGCCAAGAAGATTCGCGAGGGCGGAACCACCCGCTACGAGGTGCTCGCCTGCACCGCTCATGGCGAGGACCTCTACCTGGAGGTGAGTTCGGGCCTGGCCTCCGACGAAAAAGGCAATCCGATCGGAGTGCATCTGGTCGCCCGCGACATCACCGCCCGGAAGCGGTGGGAGAACCACCAGCGGCTGCTGGTCGGGGAGCTCAATCACCGGGTCAAGAACACGCTCTCGATCGTCCAGAGCCTGTCCCACCAGACCTTCCGGCCGGAGCAGCGACCCGAAGATTCGATCAAGGCTTTCGAAGGCCGGATCCAGGCACTCGCCGCCGCGCATAACCTCCTCACCCGGGAGAATTGGGAAGCGGCCAGCCTCAACGACCTTGTGGCCGAGGCGCTTCACCCATTCTGCTTGGGATCGCGCTGCAGCATCAGCGGCCCGCCGGTGCGCGTCCCGCCGCAGACAGCCGTGAGCCTGGCGCTTGCGCTTCACGAACTCGCCACCAACGCCAGCAAATATGGCGCGCTTCACAACGATGCGGGGATCGTGTCGGTCGCGTGGCGGCGAACGGGCGATCGCCTCTCGCTCGAGTGGCGCGAGGAAGGTGGCCCGAACGTCTCCGCGCCGCTGCGGCAGGGCTTCGGCACCCGCATGCTGAGCCGGGCGCTGGCCCGCGAGCTCGGCGGAACCGTCACCCTGACCTACGATCCCGGCGGTGTCCGCTGCCTGATCGAGGCGCCGCTGCCCTAGCGGCCGAGCGCCAGAGCGCGGCGGAAGGCCCGTTCTTCGGGTGCGGGCCATGATGTCCTGCCCTTGGGCGGATGCTCGGGCAGGCCGGTCGCAATGTAAGCAACCCCGGTCCTGCGCGCGGGGTCGATCCACAGCCCGGACCGGACACCGTAGGCATCCCCGGCATGGCCGGCGAATGGCCGCCCGGCGAGATCATCGTCGCAGCCCGGCCCGCGAGTCCCGATCAGTTGAACGCCGAGCCCATAGGCGCAGTACAGGCCTTGCTCGGTGTCGCCATTGCTCCCGTCGAAGCGCCAGGCAGGCGTGACCATCAGCGCGACGGTCTCCGGCCGAAGCAGGCGGACACCGCCGACCGCCCCTTGCCCCAGCAGCAGCTGGCCGATGATGGCCAGTCCACTCGCCGAGATCCTCAAGCCGCCCTGCGGCGCGAACAGTGCTCCATTGTCACCCGGCACCCAGGCGTTGAGATCGCAAGGTGCATCGGCCCGAACGAACACCGGACAGTCGGGCTGGTGGCCGTGGAGGTCATCGCGGATGACCTTGCCGTCCTGGGAGAGGACGATGGCGCGGGCGAGCGCCGCGTCCGGGCAGGTCGGCCAGTTGAAGCAGGCGTCGAGCTTGAGCGGCTGAAGCACCGCCCGACGCATATACCGATCGAACCGCTCCCCCGTCACTCGCTCGACCAGGCTGCCGACGACCACGAAGTTGAGGTTCGAATAAGTGAAGTACCCCGTTCCAGGCGGATGCGCGGAGTCCCAGCTAAGGGAATCGGCCAGCACATTGCCAAGGTGCTCGCCCAGCGGGATCGCATATTGATCGTCATGATCGCGCAGCCCGCTGGTGTGGCTGAGCAGCATGCGCAGGGTGAGGGGGTACCGTAGCGGCACGCCGAGCACCGGCGCGACATCGCCATCGAGCGAAAGACGCCCATCTTCCACCAGACGCATGACCCCGATGGTGGTGACCAGCTTGCTCAACGATGCGACCCGGGCCGGATCGCCGATGGTGACGGAGCGCCCGGTGGCGGGGTCGGCAATGCCTTCCGCGAGGCTGCCGCCAATGCCCTGCTCATCGAAGGCGACGGCCGTCAGGGTCTGCGGTCGCGGTCCCGCGGCCGCGCAGGCCGACAGCGCGAGAAGGAGCAGGATCGGCAGGACGCGGCGCATTGCCGGGCACGATGCCATGGCCATGAAAGCGCTGGCAAGGCACCCGACTTGAAGCGAGCGATGGCCGCACCTATACTGCGTCTGCGGACCGGGCCCCTCTGGCGCGACCTGCCCTTCCCTATGGGAACAAGGGCGCGTGATGTCGGACCGCATCGGAAGTGAACCGATGTGCGTGGCCCGGCGACCCCAGCCTCCCCTCACCGCGGTTCCTTTCGGGCGTGCGTCACGCATTGAGAGGAGTGCAACCGTGGAATTCCTGACCGCCGACTGGCTCGGCACCCCTATCTGGTTCTGGCTGAGCTTCCTTGGCCTGGTCGCGGCGCTCACCGCCTTCGACCTCGGCATCTTGCACCGTGAAGACAAGGAGATGGGCATCGCCGAAAGCCTCAGGCTATCGGCCTTCTACATCGGCATCGCCCTCGTCTTCGGGGCCTTCGTCTGGTGGCAGAAGGGGCCTGAAGACGGGCTTCAATATTACACCGGCTTCTTCATCGAGAAGGCGCTGTCGATCGACAACGTGTTCGTGATCAGCCTCATCTTCGGCACCTTCGCCATCCCTCCCCGTTATCAGTATCGCGCCTTGCTGTGGGGGATCATCGCGGTGATCCTGCTGCGCGGCCTGATGATCGCGGCCGGCGCAGCGGTCGTCGAGCAATGGCACTGGGTGCTCTACATCTTCGCCGGCTTCCTGGTGCTGACCGGGATCAAGATGCTGTTCGGTACGGACAAGCCGGCCGACATTGCGAGCAACCCGGTCGTGCGCTGGATCTCCACTCACATGCGGGTGACGAATGAACTGCACGATCAACACTTCTTCGTGCGGGTGCCCGACAACGCCACCGGCAAGCTGGTGTGGGCCATCACGCCCTTGTTCCTGGCGCTGGTGGTGATCAACCTCGCCGACCTGGTGTTCGCGGTCGACAGCGTGCCGGCGATCTTCGCCATCACCACCGACACCTTCATCGTCTACACCAGCAACATCATGGCGATCCTCGGCCTGCGCGCGCTCTACTTCGCGCTGGCGGCGATGGTGCACCGGTTCCACTATCTCAAATATGCGCTGGCGCTGGTGCTGGTGTTCATTGGCGGCAAGATCTTCGTTGCCGACTTCCTGCTGGACGGGGGCAAGTTCCCGCCGCTGCTCAGCCTGGGAGTGACCGCCGCGCTGATCGCCGGCGGTGTGCTCACTTCCTTGTGGAAGACGAGGGAAACGGCGGAGCCCGGCACCGCCGCCACCTGATCCGGACTATCCCCTGGCGGTGCACGCGCCGACGCGCTTGCCCGCCAGCTCGGTCCTGAGTTCATAGTCGCCCGGCCCATCGATGAAGGTGGTCGTGGTGGCGTTGCCCTTGAGCCCACCAGCGGTGGTGGAGCCGTCGACGTTGACCATGATCTTGCCGTTCACGCCGGCGCGCGTGCACGACAGCGTGACATTCACGACGCCGCCGCTGAAATAGGGGTTCTGCGCCGTGCACTGGTCGCCCGCTGCCGCGAACAGCGCCGGCTGGGGCGTGCCCTTCTCGTCGACGCACCCGTGCGTGGTTACGACATCGCCAACCTTCAGCTTGATGAGCGGCGTCTTGCCATCCGTCGAACGGATCGAGGTCACCTTGGCCTGCACCTCATAGTCACCAGCGGCGAGCTTGTCGGGCGCGGCGGCGGCCGGCTTGGCGGTGCTGGCGGGTTGGCCGCTGTCGCAAGCAGCAAGCGACAGCGTAAGACTGGCAAATAGCGCCGGCATGATGGCGATCCGGGTCAAGATGGTCTCCCCCATAGTCGAGCGGTTGCAGCTTAGTCGTGGTGTCCACCCGCGCAAGCCGCCCTGGATCGGAACGGAGGCGCAAGGAATTTACAACTACGCCACGGCACCATAGGCTCACCGGGCCGGAACAATCGCGCGGGGGCGCGGCCGGCTGCCAGGGGGACTATTACCGTGCGTGCACTTCGCTTTTTGCTGGTCGCGGCCAGCCCGCTACTCTTCACCGCCATGCCCGCGCAGGCGCAGAGCGCGTCTGGCGACATCGGCAGCTTCCTGCGCTCGAACGGCGGGACGCTGACCAGCGGAAGCACGGTCAACGGCGTGCTCCAGTCCGGCGACCTTTTGCGCAGCGACGGCACCTATGCCGACGGCTACCTCTACAACGGGCAGGCTGGGGAACAGCTGACGGTCACCTTGCGCTCTGACCAGTTCGACACCTGGGTGGTCGTCGACGATCCCAATTCGTCGTTCCGCGAAACCAATGATGATGGCGACGGCGGCACCAACTCACGGCTGACCGTGACGCTGCCGCGCACCGCCACCTACATCATCGTCGCCAATTCGCTGACCAAGGGCGCGACCGGCTCCTACTCACTGACGGTGCAGAGCAACCGCTCGGGTGCCGGCAATTCCGCCAGCAGCGGCGCTGCGGCGACCGGCGGCGGGGAGCTCTCCGCCATGTTCGCGCGCGGCGGCCTTCCGCGGATCGCGATCGGGCAGTCGGTCAACGGCCAGCTGACCAGCAGCGACTTCCTGCGCACTGACGGAACCTACGCCGACGGCTTCCTGTACAACGCCATGGCAGGCGAGAAGCTGAAGATCACGCTGCGCTCCAAGGAGTTCGACAGCTGGTTGGTGGTGGATGAACCCAACGGCCCGTTCCGCGAGACCAACGACGACGGCGGCGGCGACAACGACAGTCAGATGATCGTCACCATCCCGCGCTCCGGACCTTATCTGATCGTCGCCAACACCGTGTCTAAGGGCACGACGGGCGCCTACACGCTGAGCCTGTCTCGCCCCTGACAGCGGCTCTGCGACCGACGCAATAAAGAAAACCCGCGTCTGGTCGCCCAGACGCGGGTTTTCTGTTCCCGAGCAGGGAAGCTTAAGTGGCTTACGCCATCTGCTGCAGCATCGCCTGACGACGCGAGCGGCGCATGGCCATGCCCATCCCACCGAAGCCGAGCAGCATCAGTGCCCAGGTGCCCGGCTCGGGCACGGCGCCGGGCGCCAGGACCAGCCGCAGCTGCTTGAGGTCGTTGAAGCCAGCGCCGTCAGTCGTGCTGAACGACGCGCTGGTGAACACCTGACCGGGCGAGTTTCCGGTAATGTTGAAGATGTTCGAACCATTGGCGTTGGTGAGCGTGATCTGCGTCGCCACATCGAACGTGTCGATGAGGGTCACGATGAACGAGCGCGGAGAGCCGTTCTCGAGGTTGAACTCGGCGGCCGTGAAGCCGCCGGCCACGGTGAAGGTCAGCTGGGTCAGCAGCGGTCCGCTGTTCGGCGAGAAGCCGGCGCGGAACACGGTGGCGGCGCCCGGATTGGTATCGAGCAAGCCGTCGGTCGACGTGAACGTCACCAACGGGCCGCCAATGCCCACGGTGCCGGTGACGGACGCCGAACCGGTGTCCGGATAGGCGTTGAGATTGACGTTGGTGGTGCCGCTAAGGCAGCCAGCGCCATTGCTGCAGAGCGTGATCGCCGCCTGGGCCGGCGTCGCAACGGCTGCGATCCCCAAAGCAGCCGCAGAAATAGCGATAGACGTGAACTTGCGCATGACCGAGGTCCCCTTTGAGCCCGAAGGCAGGAAATCCCGCCGGATCGGCAATGGCCGAGTCGCTCCGGGATTAACAGGAGTCATAAACGATTCGTTAACCAATCCCAAGCGCAATCTGTGCCTAAGGTCGTGAAAAGGTGGGTTCTCTCCCATTCTGGCTCGCTTAAGCAGTCCAATTCGAAGCAACCTCCGGTTAACCAGATTTGGACGGAGCCTAGCGTGCGTGAGCCACGAGCACGACGACTGATCATTGAGGCATGGATGCTCGCCGCCTTCCCTATCTCGAATCAGTAGCTAGGCAAAACCAAAGTCGCCGCAATCCATCGGACCGAGTATTACTGTACCATAACGAAACACTACGCTTTCTAGACCCTTGGACTCCGGGCTGAATCCCTAAAACTGGCTGCGATCCGCCAATCTCTTTACGAGGCTGGGTGTTTTCGTTAATATTGTGTTTACGCCCAATCCGACTCGGCAGTTAATGGTTGTGGCTTACACAAGGGGATTAAAGATGCTGAAACTCGCGACCACCGCGGCCGCCTTTGCCGCTCTTGCAATGGCTGCGCCGGCGACCGCCGCCGTCACCCTCACCACGACGCCCGGCACCAACCCCTATTCGGGGCCGACTCCGACCTACAACCTGGACAGCGGTCGCCCCGCCGCCTTCACCGGCGGCTCGATCGTGAGCGGCTCCATCCCTGGCCAGAATGCTCAGCCGTATGGCAGCACCGGCGGTTACTGGTCGGTGGGCCCGACCGATGGCACTCCCGGCGTCCTCAGCCTCGCCGGTGTTGCGGCGGTCGGCTCGATCAGCTTCATCTGGGGCTCGGTCGACTCGTATAACACGCTGGAATTGCTCGGCGCGGCGAACAACGTTCTTTACACCTTCACGGGATCGAACGTGTTCAATCCGGCCAACGGCAACCAGACCGATCCGAACACCAATCCGCTGGTCACCCTGACCTTCACCGGTGGTGACCAGACCGCCGTCCGCTCGCTGCGCTTCAGCTCCACTCAGAACGCGTTCGAGACGGACAACTTCCGCATCAACGCGGTGCCGGAGCCGGCGACCTGGGCGCTGATGCTGGTCGGTTTCGGTGCGGTCGGCTTCTCGATGCGCCGCGGTCGCCGCGCCGCTCCGCGCCTGACTGCGCTGGCGTAAGCTCAATTCTTCCAACTGCTCCCATGGGTTGGAACACGGTGGGCGGGCCTTCGGGTCCGCCCATTGTCGTTTGGCGCTCCTGAGTTGCGGCTGCGCTGAATTGCGGCGGGCGGGCGCAATCCCCATATTCGGCCCATGAACATCCAGATTCGCACCAGCCTGGCCGAACCGGAGACCGGCGAGGACTTCGTCCCGCATCGCCCGCAACGCCCCGAAAAGGCCGAGGGCGGCCGGCCGTTCAAGCTGACCAGCGAATATGAGCCCGCCGGCGACCAGCCGACGGCGATCGCCGAGCTGGTCGCGGGCATCCGCGACGAGGGGGAGAAGAACCAGGTCCTGCTCGGCGTCACCGGCTCGGGCAAGACCTACACCATGGCGCAGATCATCCAGCACACCCAGCGCCCGGCGCTGATCCTCGCCCCCAACAAGATCCTCGCCGCCCAGCTCTACGGCGAGTTCAAGAGCTTCTTCCCGGAAAACGCCGTCGAATATTTCGTCAGCTACTACGATTACTACCAGCCCGAGGCCTACGTCCCCCGCACCGACACCTACATTGAGAAAGAAAGCTCGGTGAACGAGGCGATCGACCGGATGCGCCACTCGGCCACCCGCTCGCTGCTGGAGCGCGACGACGTGATCATCGTCGCCTCGGTCTCCTGCCTCTACGGCATCGGCTCGGTCGAGACCTATTCCGCGATGGTCTTCTCGATGCAGAAGGGCGCGCACGTCGATCAGCGCGAGATCATCCGCAAGCTCGTCGCGCTCCAGTACAAGCGCAACGACCAGGCGTTCGCGCGCGGCAACTTCCGCGTCCGCGGCGACAGCCTTGAAATCTTCCCCTCGCACTATGAGGACACCGCCTGGCGTGTCAGCTTCTTCGGCGACGAGATCGAAGACATCGTCGAATTCGATCCCCTCACCGGCAAGAAGATCGCCTCGCTGGCCAGCGTCAAGGTCTACGCCAACTCGCACTATGTGACGCCCGGGCCGACGCTGAATCAGGCGATGGGCGCGATCCGCCATGAGCTGGAGGAGCGCCTCAAGGAGCTGGTCGCCGAGGGCCGGCTGCTGGAAGCGCAGCGGCTGGAGCAGCGCACCAACTTCGACCTCGAGATGATCGCCGCCACCGGCAGCTGCGCCGGGATCGAGAATTACAGCCGCTTCCTGACCGGCCGCCTGCCCGGTGAGCCGCCGCCGACCCTGTTCGAATATCTGCCCGACAACGCCTTGCTGTTCGTCGACGAAAGCCACCAGACCGTGCCGCAGATCGGCGCCATGGCGCGCGGCGACCACCGGCGGAAGATTACGCTGGCCGAGCATGGCTTCCGCCTGCCGAGCTGCATCGACAACCGGCCGCTGCGCTTCACCGAGTGGGAGGCGATGCGGCCGCAGTCCGTGTTCGTCTCGGCGACTCCGGGTCCGTGGGAGATGAACGAAACGGGCGGCGTCTTCTCCGAGCAGGTGATCCGCCCCACCGGCCTCATCGACCCGCCGGTCGAGATCAAGCCGATCGAGGACCAGGTCGACGACCTCATCAACGAAGCGAAGAAGACTGCCAAGGCCGGTTACCGAACCCTGGTCACCACGCTGACCAAGCGCATGGCCGAAGACCTCACCGAATATCTCCACGAGGCCGGCCTCAAGGTCCGCTACATGCACTCCGACGTCGAGACGCTGGAGCGCATCGAGCTGATCCGCGACCTGCGCCTCGGCGTCTATGACGTGCTGGTCGGAATCAACCTGCTGCGCGAAGGCCTCGACATTCCCGAATGCGGGCTGGTCGCGATCCTCGACGCCGACAAGGAAGGTTTCCTGCGCTCCGAAACCTCGCTGATCCAGACCATCGGCCGCGCCGCGCGCAACGTCGATGGCCGGGTCATCCTCTACGCCGACACCGTCACCGGCAGCATGGAGCGGGCGCTGGCGGAGACCAGCCGCCGGCGCGAGCGGCAGAGTGCCTACAATCTCGAACACGGGATCACGCCCGAGAGCATCAAGCGCAACATCAGCGACATCATCGCCCACGTCACCACACGCGATGGCGTGGTGGTCGACACCGGCGACGATGAGATGCCGCACCTCGTCGGGCACAATTTGCGCGCCTACATTGGCGACCTCGAAAGCCGGATGCGCAAGGCCGCTGCGGACCTCGAGTTCGAGGAAGCCGCACGGCTCCGCGACGAGATCCGCAAGCTCGAGGAGGACGAACTCGGCATCCCCGACCAGCAGCGCGCCGCTCCGCGGGTCGGCCACTCGACCGAGGGCAAGCCCGGCACCCGCAAGACCCGCTATGGCAAGCAGCAGCAGGTCAGGATGAACAAGCGCGCGCGGCGGTAGGCGACCGCGTTACCGCTCCATTGGCCTCATTCTTCGCGAGCGAGCCGAACCCCGCCGCGCGCGAGCAGTTACCTCCTCATGAGCAGTATCACCCTGATGGGCGTGGAGGAGCTGGCGTCGGGCGAGGCCGACGACCTGTTCCTCCAGACCGACCGCGGCCCGATCCGGGCGCGTTTCCATGATTCCGGCGACGGCGACGGCGACGCCGCCGTGCTGTGGGTGTTCGGTTCCGGCGGCGGCCTGGGCGGGCCGGCGGGCGGACTTTATCCGCGCCTCGCCGAGCGGCTGCTCGAGCAGGACATTGCCAGCGTGGAGCTCGCCTATCGCAAGCCCGGCGAACTGCTCGAATGCCTGATGGACGTGCTGGTCGGGATCGCCTGGCTTGCCGGGCAGGAGCGCAAGCGCGTCATCCTTGTCGGCCACAGCTTTGGCGGCGCGGTCGTGCTGAACGCCGCCAAGGTCGCCGCCAACCACGTCATCGGCGTCGCGGCGCTGAGCAGCCAGAGCGCCGGGATCGATGGCTTGGCCGATCTCTCCCCCATGCCATTGCTGTTCGTGCACGGCGAGGAAGACGAGGTGCTGCCGGCCAGTTGCTCGCGGCAGCTGTATGAGCAGGCCGACCAGCCCAAGCGGCTGATCCACTACCCGCATTGCCTCCATGGCCTCGACGAATGTCGCGACGCGCTGGACCGGGATCTTCTGCAATGGATCACGGATACGGTGCGTGGGTCAGGCCCGTTCCTCCGCGAGTGAACGGACGCTAGGGACAAACGGCACAACATGATTGCCGGAGTCCCGCATGTCCCTCACGCGCTTCCTCATACCCACGCTCAGCAATCAGCTGACCGCCATGCTCGCCTGGCTGGACAAGGCGGAAGCTTGGGGCGCAACCAACGGCAAGAGCGTGGACGATCTGCTCGGCCTGCGGCTTGCGCCGGACATGTGGCCACTCGCGGCGCAACTCAAGATCGCGGCATTTCAGGCGATGGAGCCCGTTTACCGGCTGCGCGGCGAGCCGGTGCCGGACTCGGTAATCGCGGTGCGAATGGAGGGAAGCAGTGCTGGCGAGCAGCCGGGCACGCTGGAGCAGGGAAGAGCCCGGCTGCGCGAGGCACTGGACCTTTTGAACACGGTCGGACCGGATGAATTCGACCGCGAGCCGGACGCGCCGCTCGCCCACGACCTGCCGATGGGCATCGTGTTCGACATGACCCGCGAAACCTACGCACGTGACTGGGCGCTCCCGCAGGTCGTGTTTCACCAGTGCATGACCTACGCGCTGCTTCGCCACGCCGGCGTCCCGCTGGGCAAGATCGACTATGCGCCGCACCTGTTTCCCTACATCCGGCCCGGAACCATGCCGGGCATGTGAGCCGGTCGGCTTCATCATTTTCTTACCCGCTGATGCGACAAGGTCGGCATGCGCGCGTCCTTGATCCTGTCAGCCGCCGTCGTGGCCGGCGTTGCAATGGGTGCAGGCTTGAACCTGTATGAGGGCGGGCGGTCCGAACCGGTCCTTCCTAAGCCCATCGTCGGCAAGGGTCCGCGTTTCCTGGTTCCGGCCGCGCCCGCCGAACCGACCGACCCAACCGGCGGCTGGCTGGTCGCCGATCGCGATGATCTACCAGAAGCGCCGGCCACTCCCTCCGAAGCGCGCCGCGTGACCTCTCCCGACGCTGGCGACGGCGGTGTCTTCTACCCCGGCTGCAATGCGGTGCGAGCCGCTGGCAAGGCGCCCCTCCATCGTGGCGAGCCGGGCTACCGCGCGGGCATGGACGGTGACGGCGACGGGATCGCCTGCGAGCCCATTAGGTGATCCACCCCGCCCGTGCTAAATAGCAACTATCGCATGGATCGGACTTCGTAAGCCCGTGCGACTGAGAGACGCTTAGCTAGTGCTCCCGCTTACCGGCAAGGAGCTGCGCCGTGGACCTCAACTATCTTTATCATCGCCGGGGAGTTTCGCTGGCAAGGGCCCGTACCGCCGCGTCCGAACCGGCGCGTCGCGCGCATCTTGAGCTCTATCGCGCCTATGGGCTGCGGATCGTGGAGGCTCGGGCATGAGCCGGGCGTTGTTCGTCAACCTGAGCGAAGATCAGGTCATCGCCAAATGCGCGGCCGAGCAGGTCGGCATCTCCGCGCTGGAGAAGCTGCCCGATGGCGGCGTACGAGTGGTCTGCATGAGCAGCGATGGCGCCGCGACCATGACCCGCAAGTTCAAGAGCAGCCTGATCTCAGGCACGACCCGTCGGGAGCCGTTTAGGCCGGCTTACTCGCGCGCCTGATCCGTCCGACGCCTAATAACGTTCCCGCCAGACGATCTCGTAATCGCTCAAGGACCAGCCGGCCCACCGGCTGAATGCCATCAGGACCACGAACAGGGCGAGGGTGACGGCAGTGATGCCGATGACCATCGCCCAGGCCTCCCGCTCGCGCAGCTCGGCCCGGGTGATGGTCTTCCCCTTGCCTTTCGGCGGCGGGTCGCGGCGGATGCGGGACACCCGCACTGCCCCGCTGGCGGCGAGGTCCACGGCTTTCTTGGTGGTCGGCAAGGGGGCGGCCATGCATCTCCCCTAGCGAGCAGCCCTTACCTTCCGGTTAGCGAATCGGCGCTGACCGATCTTTTCACCCATGCCTGGTCGGTCGCTTCGCACACCATCAGGTCCGGATAAGGCCGGCACAGCAGTCGCGCCCGATCGGGCGCGCCGTCCAGCCAGTCGGCCCAATCATCCTGCCTGAGGATCACGGGCATCCGGTCGTGAATGTGGGCGACGTGCTGGCACGCTTCGGTCATCACCATCGTGTAGGCGCGGCCCCATTCGGGCGTGTCGCGCCACAGCCCGGCGATGGCGAACACGTCCTGGCCGGGAAGGCTGAACCAGGTGCGGGTCTTCGCGCCTTGCTCCCCCTCAGCCTCGGCGAAGGCGCTGACCGGTATCAGGCAGCGTCGCTCGGCGAAGCTGTAGCGCCACATGAAATTATCGAGCTTGTCGGCCCGGGCATTGTTGACCGGCCGGGGTTTCAATGGCTGTCCGTTCTTGCCCTTGAGCACCAGTGGAAAGCCCCAGGTCATGGACGTCAGTTCACCGGCCGCGATCACCAGCCCGGGCTGAGCCGGGTAAACCTCGCCCCCGCCCGCATTGCCGACCTGCCCGACGGTGACGCCGAACAGCTGCGCCACTTCGGCATTGGGCTTGGTCAGGCGATAGAGGTTGCACATGCCGCGTGAACTTGGCCCCGCCGCGCCATCGAGTCGAGCCTAGCGCGCGTCGGACGCGGCGAGGTTGAAGCGCGCGACCAGGAAGCGCCGTGCCGCCTCATATTCCTGAACAGTGACTCGCCCGTCGTGATTGGTGTCCGCCAGCCGCTTCAGCTCGCCCACCGCCGATTGCGCCTCGAACAGCGTCAGCCAGCCATCGTGGTTGGCGTCGAAGCGAGCCAATGCCCAGGCATTGAGGGCAGGGTCCCGGTCGAACAGCGCGCTCGCGTCCGGGTTGATGTCCCCAGCAGCGGCAGCGGCGGCGAGAAGCAGGATCAGCGGCATCGTGCCGGAGTGAACGCACAAGCTCTCGGTTGGTGGCAGGTCTCAGGCGGCGGCGGTCAGGGCCGTTCGAACCGCCTCGTCCAGCGCCTCCGCGCGAAACGGCTTGGAGAGCAGCGCCGCGCCCGGTGCAGCGCGCTTGATCGCCTCCGTCTCGCTGTAGCCCGAGACGAACAGCAGTGGCTGCTGCGGGCGGATCCGGCGGATCTCGGCGGCAACGTCGGCCCCCGTAAGCCCCGGCATGATGTAGTCGAGAATGACGACGTCGGCCTGCTCGGCAAGATATTGCCTCAGACCTTCGCGTCCGTCCTGGGCTGACCGCACCCGGTAGCCGAGATCCTCCAGCGTTGCGGTCACGAATTCCCGCACGTCCGGATCGTCGTCCACCACCAGTACCGAGGCGTCCACCTTCGCCCCCTGGTGTCCGGTCTCGGCGCTGCTCTCGCCGAGCGGTTCGGCCGCCGCTTCGGTGCTTCGGAAGTAAAGCTGCACCGTCGTGCCCTCGCCCGCCTGGCTGACGATCCGGGCCGTTCCACCCGACTGCCGCGCCACGCCATAGACCATCGACAGGCCGAGCCCGGTGCCCTTGCCGACCTCCTTGGTGGTGAAGAATGGCTCGAACGCCCGCTCCGCCACGTCGGCGGGCATGCCTTCACCCGTATCGGTGATACTGAACTCGACATATTGGCCGGGTGCAAGCTCCGGGTCGTCGTTTCCGATGGCCATCTTCCGTGTGCGGAACAGCAGTCGGCCGCCATTGGGCATCGCATCCCGGGCGTTGATGGCGAGATTGAGGATGGCGAGCTCGAGCTGCGTTGGATCAGCCAGCACCGGGATGGGGCTCTGGTCGAGTTCGAACTCCTTGGTGATTCCCGGGCCGAGCACGTTGCGCAGCAGTGGCCGCATATGCTCGATCAAGGGCCCCACCAGCGTCGGGCGCACCTCGAGCCGCTGAACCCGGCTGAAGGCCAGCAGCTGCGCGGTGAGGCGAGCGCCGCGCTCCGCCGCTTCCAGCGCATTTTTGGCGTAGCGCTGGAGCTTGGGATCGCTCTCGCGCTTGGCGATCATGTCGAGGCCGCCGACCACCACCGTCAGCAGATTGTTGAAATCGTGGGCAATGCCGCCGGTCAGCTGGCCCAGCGCCTCCATCTTCTGGCTTTGGCGAAGCTGCTCCTGGGTGCCGCGAAGCTCGGTGATGTCGCGCGCTTCGAACAGGATGTAGGCGATCGCGCCGCTGCTGTCGCGCACCGGTCGGAACGAAAAGTCGAGCGTGAACTTCTTCCCGTTCGGCCTGATCAGGACGCGCTCTCCCTCGCGCGCCACGCCTCTCGCCGCCGCTGCGATTGCGTCCCGCAGGAAGTCGCCCTGGTCCGGCCAGAGCTTGGCGGTCGGGGCTTCCCACAACTTCAGCCCGACCACACGATCAAGGTCCGAAGCGCGCCATTCGAACTCCGTCCGATTGGCGTGCAGGATGCTGCCGTCCGGCGCCATCAGGACGATCAGTTCCTGGACACTGTTGAAGATGGCGCGAAGCCGCTCCTCGCTTTCGACCACTTCGGCGGTGCGCTCGGCAACCAGCGCCTTGAGCTGCTCCTCGCCTTGCTTTGCGAGCGTGATGTCGAAGGCGGCGCCGATGAAGCCAAGCAGCTCGCCGTCGGGGCCAAAGCGCGGCCGTGACACGCTGCGTAGCCACCGCCAAGCACCATCATGGCGCTTGTACCGCGCTTCAAGCGTGAAGGGTTGCAGGCTGGCCTCGCCGGCGATGCTTTCTGCGACCAGTCGCTCCCAATCGTCGGCATGAATGAAGTCGCGCCATTCGTGTGTGTTGACTTCGGCGCGCGTCAGCCCGGTGAACTCGAGATAGGCGTCGTTCACGAACTCGCGCTTCTGGTCGCGCCTCGTAACCCACATCATCACCGGCGCGCTGTCGGCGATCCGGCGGAAGCGGGCCTCGGACTCGCGCAGGGCACGCTCGGCGACCCGCTGCTCGGTCACGTCCTGAATGATCATCACGATCGAGCGGACCGTGCCGTCGGCCCGCGCCTGCGGAATATATTCGGTCTGCAGCGCGAGCGGTCCGCGGGAGGGATGCTCGATGTCGGCGGCGAACCACTGGCGCTCACCCGCCAGGGCCGCCTCGATCATGGGGCGACGCGCCTCATAGGCTTCTTTCCACAGCACGTCCGCGATCCGGCGGCCGAGGATCTCGCTGCGCTTTCGTTCGAAGAATTCGGCGAATGCGCGATTGCAGAATAGGTAACGCTGCTCACGGTCGACCGTGCAGATCGGCATCGGCAGCGCGTCGGCGATGCCGAGCACCTGCGTGAAGTCGACGCCCGTGAGCGGGAAGATCGGTCGCACGGAGGGGTCGGACGCCTGGTCGGCCATGGCGGACAAGCTACTCCAAGGCGGCGGTCGAGGGAAATGCCGCGGCGTGCCCGAAGCTCACCTGCCGTACCTCCGGAAGCGCGAACCACCACCAGAAAGCCCCAAAGGCGACGATCGCCGCCGAGACATAAAAGGCGGCTTGGTAATCGCCGCCGTTCCACCCGACCAGCAAGCCGGTGAGGATCGGGCCAATGATTCCCGACGTGTTGCCGACGCCATTCATGATTCCGACCCACCCGCCGGCCGCACGCGGACCCGCGTACATCTGGGACAGGGCGTAGCAGTTGCTGCCGCCAATGCCGCTCACCGCTCCGGCGAGCAGGAGCCAGCCGAACACGCCGTTGGTCGTGGTCGCCAGCGCGACTCCCAGGATCGCCGTGGCCAGCCCGGCCTGGTAGAAGCTCATCAGCCCCTTGCGTAGGCGGCCCTCATCAACGCCGCGCTGTACCAGCGCGTCCGACCACAGTCCCCACAGCAGCGCTCCAGTCCCCTGCACCAGATAGACCATGGTGGTCATCCAGGTCATCTGGAGGATGGACAGCCCCCGCGACTGAACGAGATAGAGCGGCAGCCAGGCGAGCAGGAAGAAGAAGCCGTAGGTGTTGCAGAAATGGCCGATGCCCATCACCCACGGCGTGGTCTGTCGCATTACTTCGCGCACGGGCACGTTCTCGCCGCTCCGGCTGGCCCGGTCGGACCAGTGACTGCGGGAAACGAGCAGCCACGGCACGAGCCACAGCACGGTGACCGCCCCAAACGTCCAGAAGATTGCCCGCCAGCCGGAATAGAACAGCAACAGACCGCCGGCGAAGGTGCCAAGCGCGGGCCCCCAGGCGAGCGCGGCGGCGACCGTCCCGTTGGCGATACCCCGGCGCCCGCCCGGGACATGGCGGGCGATGATCTTGGACGCGGCGGGAAAGGCAACGCCCTCACCGATGCCCAGCACCACCCGAAGCACGATCAACATGGCAAGCCCGCTGACAAAGCCGGTCAGCAGGGTGGCCAGCGCCCACAACGCAAGCCCGGCGGCGATCAGGCGGTAGACGCAGAACCGGTCGGCCAGCCAGCCCACCGCGAACTGGGCCGGGGCATAGACCCACGAAAAAGCGGAGACCGCCAGCCCGAACTCATAAGGCGACAGGCCAAGCTCGCTCTTGAGCCTTGGCGCCGCAATCCCCAGCGCCCCGCGGTCGACATAGTTCAGGAGCACCAGCGCCCCGAGTAGCAGGGTCAGCCAAACGCCCGCTCGTCCCGCCCTTTGCGCGTCCATGCCGTCCTCCTCACGCCCGCCCCGGTTGCAGCACGAAGCCGAGGCTCACGCAATGAATCCCGCGTCGAGCCTGGCGGTACTGGCACTGACCGGTTTCGACCCTGCCTGCTGCACCGATCGAAGCGCCAGGACCTCGAGGACGCCGCTAATTCTCGCTTCGTTATCGCTTCGTAAATAGGTTCTGTTTAGAGACGGACCACAGCAAAGACCGTGCCTGTGGGGGGCTAGGACATGTCAATACTGTCGCGCTCGCGCTCGGCGCGTCACCCGGTTCGCCAGCGAGCCCAGCTGTTCTGCGGCGATGGTTCGACCAGCGCTGTCGACGTGGAAAACATCTCCAACGACGGCTGCTGCGTCTATGCCTCGCTCGAGGTTGGCGCACAGCTCAACGTCAGGGTGCCCGGCGCCGCCATCGTCACGGCCGCACAGGTGTGCTGGTCGGCGAGCGGCAAGTCGGGCCTTCGCTTCTCCTGTGGCAGCGCTCCAGCTGGTCGCCAGGCTTGATGCTGAGGGAGTTTGCTAGTTTCGGCAGCCGCCGGCGGAGCGTTGGCGTCGCCAGCGGTGCCGAGGACTATGAAGAAACCTCGCTGCTGCTCGGCGCTTTTGAGGCATCGCTGCAGGGCTGGTTCTGGTCCGTCGATCCCGAGGGCCGCCTGACCTACATCAGCAAGAGCGTTGCGGACCTCCTTGAGCGCACCCCTGATCAGCTGCTCGGAATGTCCTTCGCTGGCTTGTTCGAGCAGGCGGATGACGATCAATCCGGACGCCGCACGCTTCCGTTCGTCTTGTCCCGGCGGCTCCCGTTCGAGAAGATCATCCTTCGCCCGGCCGCGGGCACCATGGCGCGCCAGTGGGCGGTGTCGGGCGCGCCGCAATTCGCGAATGGCCACTTCAGCGGCTATCGCGGCGTCGCGATCGACGTCACCGAGCAGCGCCGCTCATCCGAGGACGCCTCCCGGCTGGCGCAATATGACGCGCTCACCGCCCTTCCCAACCGCCGGCGGATGGCGGAAGTGCTTGAAGAACGCTTGCGGGAATTGTCCCATCGCCAGCGCTCCTGCGCGGTCATGCTGGTCGACCTCGACCGCTTCAAGCAGGTCAACGATACGCTCGGCCACCCGGCTGGTGACGCCTTGCTCACGCAGGTCGCCGACCGGCTGGTGCGGATCGTGGGAGACCGCGAGCAGGTCTTTCGGCTTGGCGGCGATGAATTCCAGGTGATCCTGCCGGACTGCGGCGACAATCGCGTCATCGAGCCACTGGCCGAGCGGATCATCACCAGCCTGTCGCAACCCTATTCGGTGGAGGGCAGCCGCTGCAGCATCGGCGCGTCGATCGGCATTGCCGTCGCGCCGGGCGACGGCCGCACCCGCGTCGACCTCATCCGCAATGCCGACCTGGCGCTGTACGCCGCCAAGACCGACGGTCGCGGGCGCGCCACCTTCTTCTCCGAGGACCTGCTGCTGGCCGCCGAAGCGCGCCGCGGGCTGGAAGAAGACCTGCGCGATGCGCTCGCCCGCGATCAGATCAGCCTCGCCTACCAGCCGATCGTCGACAGCCGCACCAATCAGATGACCGGGGTCGAAGCGCTGCTGCGCTGGCAGCATCCGGTGAACGGTCCGATCTCCCCCGCCGTGTTCATTCCGATCGCCGAGGAGGCAGGGCTGGTCGCCCAGCTTGGCGATTGGGCGCTTCGCCAGGCTTGTCAGGATGCGGCGAGCTGGCCCGGCACCTTGCGAGTGGCGGTGAACGTCTCCCCCGTTCAGTTCAACGACGGCGCACTGCCCTCCCATGTCATGTCGGCGCTCGCCTCGGCGGGGCTATCGCCTGAACGCTTGGAACTGGAGATCACCGAAGGCGTGTTCCTCGGCGACACGCCCGCAGCCGATGCGATGTTCGCCTCCCTCAAGCGGATCGGCGTGCGGCTGGCGCTCGACGACTTCGGGACCGGCTATTCGTCGCTCGGTTATCTGCGCACCGCGCCGTTCGACAAGATCAAGATCGACCAGAGCTTCGTTCGCGAAGCCACCCTGCCCGGCTCACGCAATGCGGCGATCATCGCCGCCATCGTCGCGCTGGCAGAGGCGCTGGGCATGGACACGACCGCCGAGGGCATCGAATATATGGACCAGCTGGCGCTGATCCGTGCGCTTCGGGTCAGCCATGTCCAGGGCTGGGTCTACAGCAAGGCGCTGTCCTCCGCCGAACTCGGCGAGCGGCTGGCTGATGGTAAGTGGGGCATCGACCCGAGTGGCCCGGCCACCCAGCGCAGCAATCGCCAGTCGGTTTATCGCAAGATCGGGATCATCCACCAGAACCGCTATCGCTCCACCGTGGTGCGCAACCTGTCCGAGAGCGGCGCCCTGATCGACCGGCTCGACGACCTGCAGGCGAGCACCGCCATTGTGGTCGACTTCGGCGAGGGACAGCTCACTCTCGCCCGGGTCGTGCGCAGTGCCGGACGCCAGCTCGGGATCGAATTCGAACAGCCGCTGCTGGAGGATGAAACCGGCGGCCTTCGAACCGCCCGGCGCATTTCTCCCTACCAGCTGGCAACGCTGGGGCTGCCGAACCCCGGGGAACCCGACAAGCTCCTGGGCGACCACGGCGAGCCCTGGTCGGCGGAGGCCTTCGCCGAGAAGCTCAGCATCAGCGCTCCGCAACGCTCCCTTCCTCCTCAACCGCGTCAGTCACTGACCTGGTCCAGCCCGCCCGCCACTGGCTCGCTGACGGTCGAAGCGCTGGCCGCCCGCTACCTCGACAGCCTGCGCGAGGACGAACAGGCTCTGGCGACCGCGCAGGAGGACCTGCGGACCTCGCTCTTGCCCCAGCTTGGCCATCTGCCGCTGTCGCAGGTCAGCGCCTCTGACGTGCGTGAATGGCTGACGCTGCTGAGTGAGCGCGACCGGTCCCCCGGCGGGCTCGACAGCCGCCGCCTGCAGAAGCTCTTGTCGCGGATGTGGTCGCTCGCCGTCGACCTGCAGCTGACGGACGGCGCCACCAACCCGGTGGAGCAGGCGCTCGGCGCGCAATGGCGCGAACAGCAGGACGCCTTGCTGTCAATCGCCGACGCCAGCGAACTGCTCGGCGCCGCGCGATCCAGTCCGAATCGGCAGCTGCGCTTCATCATTGCCCTGCTGATGCTGACCGGCGCGCGAACCCGCGACGTCCTCAACCTGCAGTGGAGCCAGCTCGACCTCGAAGGCGCGCTTTGGCGGGTCAAGCAGCCGGGCGGCGCGGCCACTCGGGAGCTGGCGCTGAACCAGCCGGCGCTGGACCTGCTCAAGCGGCTGCCGCAGATCGCGGATTGCCCGTTCGCACTGCCCAACCCGACCACCCGCAAGCCCTATCGCTCCCTGACCCAGAGCTGGGAGGTGGTGAAAGCCAGGGCCGGATTGCCGCACCTCGAGCTGGACGACCTCCGCTATAGCCGTTTCGCGGTCGCGACCTGGCGCGAGCAGCTGGACGCCTTCGTCCAGCAGGACAGCGACGACACGCTCTGAAGGCGTGCCGGCGAGCCTATTCCTCGCCCATCCGTAGCGCGGCGATGAACGCCTCCTGCGGGATCGAAACCGACCCATATTCCCGCATCTTGGCCTTGCCCTTCTTCTGCTTCTCGAGCAGCTTGCGCTTGCGGGTGGCGTCGCCGCCGTAGCACTTCGCAGTGACGTCCTTGCGCATCGCGCTTATCGTCTCGCGGGCGATGACCTTGCCGCCGATGGCGGCCTGGATCGGGATCTTGAACAGGTGCCGGGGGATCAGCTCCTTCAGGCGCTCGACCATGCCGCGGCCGCGCGCTTCCGCGGTGCCGCGGTGGACGATCATGCTGAGCGCATCGACCGGCTCCTCGTTGACCAGGATGCTCATCTTGACGAGGTCGCCCTCGCGCGTCCCGATCTGGTGGTAGTCGAAGCTGGCATAGCCCTTCGACATGCTCTTCAACCGGTCGTAGAAATCGAACACCACTTCATTGAGCGGAAGCTCGTAGGTGATCTGCGCCCGACCGCCGACGTAAGTCAGGTTCTTCTGGATGCCGCGACGGTCCTGGCAGAGCTTCAGGATCGGCCCGAGATATTCGTCGGGGACGTAGATGGTGGCCTCGATCCACGGTTCCTCGATGCTCTCGATCCGGTTGGGGTCGGGCATGTCGGCGGGGTTGTGGAGTTCGATCGTCTGCGCGTCCTCGTTCTTCGAGTGCGACAGGTGCATCGTGTAAACGACGCTCGGCGCGGTGGTGATGAGGTCGAGGTCGTATTCGCGGGTCAGCCGCTCCTGGATGATCTCCAGGTGGAGGAGTCCCAGGAAGCCGCAACGGAAACCAAAGCCCAGCGCGGCGCTGGATTCCGTTTCGAACGAGAAACTGGCGTCGTTCAGCCGCAGTTTGCCGAGGGACTCGCGAAGCTTGTCGAAGTCGGCGGCGTCGGTCGGGAACAGCCCGCAGAACACCACTGGCTGGACTTCCTTGAAGCCGGGCAGCGCTTCGGCCGCGGGATGGCGGGCGTCGGTAATGGTGTCGCCGACGCGGGTCTGCGCGACTTCCTTGATCTGTGCGGTGATGAAGCCGATCTCGCCAGTCGACAGCTCGTCCAGCTGCTCGATCTTGGGTCGGAAGCAGCCGACCCGGTCGATCAGGTGCGTGGTTCCGGCAGCCATGAACTTGACCTGCTGCCCCTTTTTCAGGACGCCGTCGATCACCCGCACCAGGATGACGACGCCCAGGTAGGGGTCGTACCATGAGTCGACCAGCATCGCCTTCAGGGGAGCGTCACGATCGCCCTTGGGCGGGGGAATGCGGGTGACGATCGCCTCCAGCACCTCTTCGATGCCGATGCCGGCCTTGGCGCTGGCCAGCACGGCGTCGCTGGCGTCGAGGCCGATCACTTCCTCGATCTCGGCCTTGACCTTCTCGGGCTCGGCGGCGGGAAGGTCGATCTTGTTGATGACGGGCACGATCTCATGGTCGTGCTCGATCGACTGGTAGACGTTGGCCAGCGTCTGCGCTTCCACGCCCTGCGCCGCGTCCACCACCAGCAGCGCGCCTTCGCAGGCGGCGAGGCTGCGGCTGACCTCATAAGCGAAGTCGACGTGGCCCGGCGTGTCCATCAGGTTGAGGGTGTAGGTCTCCCCGTCCTTGGCCGTGTAGTTCAGGCGGACGGTCTGCGCCTTGATGGTGATCCCTCGCTCCTGCTCGATCTCCATATTGTCGAGCACCTGGCCGTGCGTCATCTCCCGTTCGGTCATGCCGCCCGTGCGCAGGATCAACCGGTCGGCAAGCGTCGACTTGCCGTGATCGATATGGGCGATGATGGAAAAGTTGCGGATCTTGTCGAGCGCGGTCACGCGGGCGGTTCTTCTACGATGAAACGGGAGGTGCCGGTCCGCTAGCAGAGCGCTCGACGCCTGTCATGCGTCGCCTATCGTTTCGGCGCCGATCCTGTTAGAAGATGGTCGGGCCAAAAGCGTGAGTGGGCAGGCGTATCGCCGCCGCTGATGGTCCCGCATCAGATCAGGGGACATCTCATGCTGCGTACGCTTTCCGCCACCGCCGGTGTGGCGGCCGTGCTCCTTTCCACTTCCGCTTTGTCGCAACGCCAGAGCACGCCGCCCGGCCCGCCTCCCATCGCCACTTACTGGGTCAGCGCCTCGACCGACAGCGGAATGGGCAGCGGGGGCGGGGCCGCGATGGCGGCGATGATGATGAGCGGCCGTGGAGGTGGCGCCAGCCGCTCGCTGACCCTGCAGCTCGGCTCACGCCAGCCCGGAGCAAGCCTGGATGTCGGTGAGCATCTGCCCCCGCCCGGCCTCGCCATGGGATCGAGCCTGCCACTCCGGGGAGTAACCCGGGTAGAGGGCGAGCGGGTCGGCGGCATGCCGCGCGATTTCCAGCGGCCCACCGGACGGATGCTGATCTACTGGGGCTGCGGCGAGCATGTCGGCCCCGGCCAGCCACTGGTGATCGATTTCGCCAAGCTTGCCGCCGGACAGATGCCGCCGGGCTGGGGTGCGATGATCGCCAGCGCCACCCCGCCGCATCCAGCCGCAGGACGAGGCTATGGCGAATGGCCGAACGACCGTGATCGACGGGCGGTGCCGATGTCCGGCTCGCTGGTCGGCGCGCACAGCCTGCGGTCTCCCATCAGTCCTCCCATCGCCTTCACCCTCGGCGCGGGACAGGACTTCATGCCGGCCCTCGACCTTGCCGAGCGCGGCTCGCTGCCGTCTGGCGCCACCCGCCTCGGCTGGCGGCAGGCACCGACCGCCACTGGCTATGCCCTCTCGCTGATGGGCGCCGGCCAGGGTGGGGGCAGCGACATGATCCTGTGGTCGTCGAGCAGCAAGGGCGGCGTCGGCACGGCCATGGGACTGATAGACTATCTGCCCCCCGCCAAGGTCCGCCAGCTGATCGCCTCCGGGCAGGTGCTGGCACCCACGGTCAGCGAATGCCTGCTGCCGGCCGAGGTCTCGCGCGCCGCGCCGGCGGGCTTCATCCGGATGATCGGCTTCGGTCCGGAGGTCGACTTCGCGGAGGCGCCCCGTGCGCCCAAGTGGGTCGCCAAGGTTCGCCTCAAGACCAGCGCCAGCCTGATCAGGGGAATGAACATGGGCGCGGCCGAGGGACCGTCCGGCGTCCCCGGACAGCCTGCCCCCAAGCGCAAGCCCAGCCTGCGAGACCTGCTCAAGGGAGTGGTTCGCCCGCCGCTTCCCTGAGGGTCCGCGGCCGGCGGCATCCCTCGCCCTGGCCGGGGAAAGCCGCTGCCAGTCGAGCGGAGCCTGCACTTCGTCGATAGCGGTTGCGCGGGCGGGACGCTCGCCTAGCATCGGTCCACCGAATCCCCGCCTTTGTCCGGAGCATGCTCGACCATGACGACCCTGCCGCGTCTCGCTTTCTTACTGGCCAGTGCGTCCGCGCTCGCCGCCGCCGCGCCGCTCGGCGCGCAGCCGGCACCTGCCGCGGCAGCCGCAACGTCCCGCCCCGCACCCGTCAGCAGCCTCGTCAGTCAGGTTCGCATCCCCAACACAGTGTTCAAGCTGCCCAACGGCCTGACCGTCGTGGTGCACGAAGATCGCAAGGCGCCGATCGTTGCCGTCAGCACCTGGTACAATGTCGGCTCCAAGGACGAACCCAAGGGCAAGACCGGCTACGCCCACCTGTTCGAGCATCTGATGTTCAACGGGTCGGAGAACCTGCCGGGCGACTATTTCACTTACCTCCAGCAGGTCGGCGGCACCGATTATAACGGCACCACCTTCTTCGACCGCACCAACTATTTCGAAACCGTCCCGCGCGGCGCGCTGGAACGGGCGCTGTTCATGGAAAGCGACCGGATGGGTTATCTGCTGGGTGCCGTCACCCAGGAGAAGCTCGATAACCAGCGCGGCGTGGTTCAGAACGAAAAGCGGCAGGGCGACAACCGTCCCGGTGGCCTGGTGTTCTACGAGGTGCTCGAGAACCTCTTCCCCGTTGGCCACCCTTATCATCACAGCACCATCGGCTCGATGGCCGACCTCGACGCCGCCAGCCTGGCCGATATCCAGGCCTGGTTCCGCGACAATTACGGCCCGAACAACGCCGTGCTGGTGCTGGCCGGCGACATCAATGCCGCTGAAGCTCGCCCGCTGGTCGAGAAGTATTTCGGGCAGATCAAGCGCGGACCGGTGAACGTGCCGGCCGCCGCCGCCGTGCCGCCCGCCAACGGTCGCTCCATCGTGATGAAGGACCGCGTCGCGGCGACCCAGATCCAGCGTTATTGGGCGGTGCCGGGGATGCTTGCCAGGGACAGCGCCGCGCTCGACCTCGGCGGCTCGGTGCTCGGCGGCCTCGCCTCCTCGCGACTCGACAAGGCCCTGGTCCGCGACGAGAAGATCGCCGTTGCGGTGTCCGCCTCCAACAGTGCCTTCCACCGCGTCGGCTTCTTCAGCGTCACCGCCGTTGTGAAGCCGGGCGTCGACCCGGCCGTGGTCGAGAAGCGCCTCGACGAGCTGATGGCCGACTACATCCGCAACGGCCCCACCCAGGCTGAACTGCGCCGCGCCGCCACCAGCGAAGTGGCGAGCCGAATCCGCGGGCTGGAGCAGGTCGGCGGCTTCGGCGGCAAGGCCGTCGCGCTGGCCGAGGGTCAGGTCTATGCGGGCGACAGCAATTTCTACCGGCGCCAGCTGACGGAACTGGCGGCGGTCACCCCGGCGCAGGTCAAGACGGTGTTCGGCCGCTGGCTGACCCGTCCGCCGCTCAAGATTCGGCTCGAGCCGGGCGATCGCCCGCCTTATCAGGAGGCCGCCGTCCGGCCGAAGGGCACCGCCGCCAAGGAGGGCACGCCGCCGCCCTCGACCAAGCGCGAGATCCCGCCGCTGGCGACGCTCGCGCAGCTGAACTTCCCCACCGTGGAGCGGGCCCGCCTGTCGAACGGCATCCAGGTCACCTACGCGCGCCGGACGGCCGTTCCGCTGACCCAGATGGCGGTCAGCTTCGACGCCGGCAACGCATCCGACGCGCCCAACCAGCGCGGCCTCAGCAGCTTCGCGCTGGGCCTGCTCGACGAGGGCGCCGGCGGCCTCACGTCGCAGCAGTTGGCCGAGCGCGAAGAGGAGCTGGGCACCGAGATCAGCAGCGGCTCGAGCCTCGACACCAGCAACGTCACCATGTCGGCCCTGTCGGCCAACCTCGGCCCGTCGCTCGACCTGCTCGAGAAGATCGTCGAGCAGCCGACCTTCGCCCCGGCCGAGGTGGAGCGGGTTCGCGCGCAGCTGCTGACCGGCATTGCCCAGGCGCAGAAGGATCCCAACAGCATCGCCTCGCGGGCCGTCCCGGCACTGCTCTACGGGGCCTCGCACCCCTATGGCGGCCCGCCGGGCGGTGACATCGCGGCGGTGAAGGGCTTCAGCCAGGCCGACCTCAAGGGCTACCAGCAGCGCTGGCTGCGCCCCGACAATGCGCAGATCTTCATCGTCTCGGACCGACCGCTCGCAGAGCTGGTGCCCCAGCTGGAGCAGCGCTTCGGCACCTGGGCGACCCCGGCGGTGGCCAAGGGCAGCAAGGTCTTCACCGCTCCGCCGGCCCGTCCGGCGAAGTCGCGGATCGTGCTGATCGACCGGCCGGGCTCACCCCAGTCGGTGATCGTCGGCGCGCAGCTCACCCCGGTGAACCCGCGCGGCGACATCGTGCCGGTCAGCGCGGCCAGCGAAGTGCTCGGCGGCAACTTCCTGTCGCGGATCAACATGGACCTGCGCGAAACCAAAGGCTGGAGCTATGGCGTGAGCGGCAATTTCGCCCTCAACCAGAATGCCGCGCCCTATCTGGTCAGTGCGCCGGTCCAGGCCGACCGCACCGGCGACAGCATTGCCGCGCTCAACCAGAACATCACCGACCTGCTCGGGACCAAGGGCATCACCAGCGAGGAGCTGACCCGGCTCGTCGCCAACAACGTCAACGCCCTGCCCGGCAAGTTCGAGACCAGCAGCGCGGTGCTGAGCGCGCTGATGACCAATGCGCTGTACGGCCGGCCGGACGACTATCAGGTCCAGCTCGCCGGCAAGTATCGGGCGCTGAACGCCGCGCAGCTCGACTCCGCGCTCAAGGGCGCCCTCGATCCCAACGGCTTCGTCTGGGTCGTGGTGGGCGACGCTGCCAAGGTGAAGCCACAGCTCGACAAGCTCGGCCTGCCGATCGAGGTTGCCGAGCCACGTTGACGAGTGACAGCGAGGCTGCGCCCGATCGCGGGCGCAGCCTCGCTGCACTCCTTACCGTAATCGCGTTGCGGGGAACCCACTGATCCGAATTGGGACCATCCGGATGTGGCTGATCTCAGGCCGCGAGTTTCCGCTAGAATAGCGGCATGAAGACGATGCAGGAGCGGCGGCGAACGCCCGATGTACCCCGGCCCGAGCATGGCCAACGGCGTGGTGATCGGCTCGCGGCGCAGGCGATCGCACGCGCAGGGGAGCCGAGCCTGCTCAGCCGGGCCCTCCCGCTCTGGACGGCAGCAGCCCTCATCGGCGCGCTCATCGGATCCTTCCTGCTGCGGAGCTGACCCGGACCGACATCCGGATCAGGCCCCTCAACGCACCCGCGTGACATGCCCCATCTTGCGGCCCGGGCGTGCTTCGCCCTTGCCGTAGAGGTGAAGCGACGCACCGGACTCGGCGATGAGCTCGGGCCAGCGATGGACCTCGTCCCCGATCAGATTGTCCATCGTCGCACCATTCCCGCGAAGCGCGGTGGAGCCGAGCGGCAGGTCGAGGATGGCGCGAAGGTGCTGCTCGAATTGCGAGGTGGCGGCGCCTTCGATGCTCCAGTGCCCGCTGTTGTGGACCCGCGGCGCAATCTCATTGACCACCGGACCGTCGGCGCAGGCAAAGAATTCGACCGTCAGCACCCCGACATGGCCAAGCGCCTCGGCAATCGCCCGGGCCATGGCCTCCGCGGCGGGGACCAGCGGCGCGACGACCGGGCCGGCCGGCACGGTCGAGGTGCGCAGGATGCCGTCCCGGTGATCGTTGCGCGGAGCGGGCAGGATGGCGATCTCGCCGCCAAGGCCGCGCGCAAGAATGATCGAGAATTCGGCGGCGAATGTCATGCCGCGCTCGGCGACCGCCGGCTGCTCGCTGATCGCGGCCCAGGCGTCGGCGGCCTGCTCAGGCGCACGGACCCACGCCTGGCCCTTGCCGTCATAGCCGTAGCGCCGGGTCTTCAGCACCAGCGGGCAGCCGAGCTCCGCCACCGCCTGCTCGACCTCGGCCAGGCTCTCGACCGCGCGCCACGGCGCGACCCTTCCGCCCGTCCGCTCGATGAAGCTCTTCTCGGTGGCCCGGTCCTGCGCGACCGCCAGCGAGCGGGTACCCGGGCGGAGCTTGTCGCCGATCCCCGCCAGCGGCTCCACGCTCAGATTCTCGAACTCGTAGGTCACTACGTCACAGCTCGCGGCGAACCGCTCCAGCGCGGCGCGGTCGTCGAAAGCAGCGCGAGTGAACTCGGCTGTGACGTCCGCCGCACAGGGCTGCTCGTGCGGATCGAAGATGTGGGTGCGGTAGCCGAGCTGCGCCGCCGCCACGCTCAGCATCCGGCCAAGCTGGCCGCCGCCGACAATGCCGATGGTCGCGCCCGGTGCGATCACTCCGGCGACTCTGCCACCGCTTCCGTCTGCGCCGCGCGCCAGGCTTCCAGTCGCTCGGCCAGGGCCGCATCGCTCAGGCTGAGGATGGAGGCGGCAAGCAGGCCGG
Organism: Sphingomonas sp. KRR8; assembly: GCF_023559245.1. Taxonomy (NCBI): domain Bacteria; kingdom Pseudomonadati; phylum Pseudomonadota; class Alphaproteobacteria; order Sphingomonadales; family Sphingomonadaceae; genus Sphingomonas; species Sphingomonas sp. KRR8. The sequence continues at coordinate 2,274,555 of NZ_CP097462.1, read as the reverse complement.
CGTTGATCGCGCCTGGCTTGCCGATCGCCAGCGTGCCGACCGGAACGCCGCCGGGCATCTGCACGATCGACAGCAGGCTGTCGACGCCCGCCAGCGCCTTGCTCTCCACCGGCACGCCCAGCACCGGCAGGCTAGTCATGGACGCGGCCATCCCGGGCAGGTGCGCGGCCCCGCCGGCACCAGCGATGATGATCTTGAGCCCGCGACCCCGCGCTGCCTTGGCATATTCGAACAGCCGGTCCGGCGTTCGGTGCGCGGACACCACCCTGATTTCATGGGAGACGCCCAGCGACTCAAGCGTTTCAGCCGTATGGCGCATCGTCTCCCAGTCGGAAGAACTGCCCATGATGATGCCCACCGCCGCGCTCATGTTCGGCCTTTAGGAAGGAGTGTCCCCCGGTGCAACGCCGGGGACAAGCGAGCCACTGATGAAGACTCTGCAATGTCGGAATTTTGCGCTATTATCCGGTGACCTTGGGGGCCATCGTCATGGCTGACGTGCTGAATGTCGCTCGTACCGACGATAACGTCGATCGCGCTGAACTGATCGAGGAGATCAGCCGGCTGCGCGCCGAAGTCGCGCGGCTGGAGCAGCGGATCGAGGATCTCGACCAGCTGGCGCATCACGACAGCCTGGTTCCCCTGCTCAACCGCCGCGGCTTCACCCGCCAGCTCGAGAAACTGATCGACCGCACCAATCGCTACGGCGACGGCGGGGCCATCCTTTTCATCGACGTCGATGGCTTGAAGATGGTCAACGACAGCTTCGGCCACCATGCGGGCGACGCGGCGCTCGTTCATCTGGCGAAGCTGCTGATCAACGACGTCCGGCAGAGCGATTGCGTCGGACGGTTCGGCGGGGACGAGTTCGCCGTACTGCTGGAGCGGGCCGACTTCATTCAGGCCAGCGACACCGCCAGCCGGTTGGCCGACCGGATCGCCGGCAGCGAGTTCCGCTGCGACGGCCAGCCCATTCCGCTGAGCGCCGCGATCGGCATCGCCATGATCGAGCACGGCGACTGCGCCGAGCAGGTCCTGATCCGTGCCGACCGCGCCATGTATGAGGACAAGGCGGCGGCCTAGTCGAACCTTACCGCTCGCTCAGATAATATCGATCCCTGACCGACAGGTCATCGTCCAGTTCGTACACGATCGGCTGCCCGGTCGGGATCTCCAGCCCCACGATGTCCGCGTCCGATATCCCGGACAGCTGCTTCTCCAATGCCCGCAGTGAATTGCCGTGCGCCGCGACGATCACCCGCTCGCCGCGCTTCAGCGCCGGCGCGATCTCCGCCTCATAGTAAGGCAGCACTCGCGCAATCGTGTCCTTGAGGCTCTCGGTCGCGGGAACGGCCACGCCGGCGTAGCGGCGATCGTCCTGCAGCACGGCATAGGGGCTGTCCCCCTCCAGTGGCGGCGGCGGCACATCGAAGCTGCGGCGCCAGGTCTTGACCTGCTCCTCGCCGACCTTGGCGACAGTCTCGGCCTTGTTGAGCCCGGTCAGGCCACCATAATGCCGCTCGTTCAGCCGCCAGTCCTTGGTGACCGGCAGCCACAACCGCTCCATCTCGTCGAGCACCAGGTTCAGCGTCTTGATCGCGCGCTTCTGGACCGAGGTGAAGCAGCGGTCGAAGTCGAACCCCTTGTCCTTGAGCAGCGCGCCGGCCGCCGCGGCCTCCGCGACACCGGCCTCCGTCAGGTCGACGTCCCACCAGCCGGTGAAGCGGTTCTCGAGGTTCCACTGCGACTGGCCGTGGCGAAGCAGGACGAGCGTCGGCATCAGCTCAGGCCTTCAGGTCCGACAGGATCGCGTGCAGCGCGCCAAGGCAATGGTGCGCCAGATACTTGGACCGCTCCGGGCTCCAGCCGTAGAGCGGATCGGGCATGTCGAAATTGTCCTTGAACGGCATCTCCAGCGTCATCGACAGGCAGCCGTAACGCTCGGCCAGCTGGGTGGTGGACATGCTCATGTTGGCCTGGCCCGGAGCCGGGACCTCATAGCCCTGCGCCGTCTGGAAGTCGGGGCAGAGCCGCTCCAGCGTGTCGCTGAACAGCTTGAACAGGCGCGTCTGCCGCTCGGTCAACGAGGGAATGCCCTCGAACCCGGCGAGGAAGTTGGCGGGGATCGCCTCGTCCCCATGGATGTCCATCGCGAAGTCCGGCGCCTGGGCGTCCATCGCATTGCGGACGCACAGCACTTCGGGGCTCTTCTCGGCCGAGGGCGCGTGCCACTCGCGGTTGAGGTTCACGCCGACCGCGTTGGTGCGCAGGTGCCCGCGCTTGGAACCGTCCGGATTCATGTTCGGCACCAGGTGGAAGGTCACGGCCTTGCGCAGCGCGCGGGCGACGGGATCGTCCGGGTCGGCCAGCTTCTCCAGCGCGCCTTCCATGAACCATTCGGCCATGCTTTCGCCCGGATGCTGGCGGGCATAGATCCATGCGGTCAGCGGGCCTTCACCGATGGTCAGGCAGTCGATGTCCTGTCCATCCAGGCTCTTGCCAAGGCTGCGATATCCGACGCCCTCGATCTGCGCGAAGCTGCTGACGAGGTCGTGGTGCCGCTCCATCGAATAAGGCGCGAAATAGGCCAGCCAAACGACGTCGCTGCTGGGGGTCAGCCGGATCGTCAGCACGCCGTCGGCATAGCTGGTGTTCTCCGCCAGCACCCACTCCTCGCGGTCATGGCTGACGCGCGCCTTGTAGTCGGGCCAGCCGTGCGGATAGGCGCTGCCCGCGCAGTTGGTGATGCGCAGCGTGACTTCCTGGCCCGCCGCCCCGGCCAGCCGGAAATGGAACCACTGGTAGAAGTCGCTCATGTGGTCGGCGACGATCTCCAGGTCGATCGCCGCGCCGTCCTGCTTCACGACCCGGATGTTGCCCGAATCGAATGCGCTCGAAATCGTGATGCTCATGAGCCCCGCTGGGATGTGGTTAATATTGTCGGGACGGGTCCTTAAGGCTGACCGCTTGCGCCGTCAGCAAGAAAACGTCTAGCGGCCCCATGGGCGGTGGGCCTTGAGGAGCAGTTAACAGCATGGTGAGCGCGCAACCCCGTCCGACCGTTCTCGTCACCGGCGGCGCCGGCTATATCGGCAGTCACGCCGTGCTGGCATTGACCGACGCCGGCTGGCCGACCGTGGTGATCGACGACCTGTCGAACGGCCGCCGCGAGACCGTGCCCGAGGGCGTCCCCTTTCTTCAGGCCGATGTCGCCGACAAGGCCGCCATCGAACCGTTCCTGCGTGAACATCGGGTCGGCGCGATCATGCACTTCGCCGGCTCGATCGTGGTCCCGGAGAGCGTTGAGAACCCGCTCCTCTACTATCGCAACAACACGGTCGCCTCCCACAGCCTGATCGAGAGCGCCGTCGCCTGCGGCATCCGCCACATCCTCTTCTCCTCGACGGCCGCGACCTACGGCGCACCCGAAAAGGTGCCGGTCGACGAGGACGATCCCAAGGTCCCGATCAATCCCTACGGCTCGTCCAAGCTGATGACGGAGATCATGCTGCGCGACTGCTCGGTGGCGCACGGCTTCAATTATGGGGCGCTGCGCTATTTCAACGTCGCCGGCGCCGACCCGCAGGGCCGTTCGGGCCAGGCGAGCAAGGGCGCGACCCACCTGCTCAAGGTCGCCTGCGAAGCCGCCATCGGCAAGCGCACCCATGTCGACGTGTTCGGGACCGATTATCCCACACCCGACGGCACCTGCATCCGCGACTATATCCACGTCTCCGACCTCGCCGACGCGCACGTCGCCGCCCTGCAGGCGCTGATCGCCAGCCCGGACGAGAACCTGACCATGAACTGCGGCTACGGGCGCGGCTTCTCCGTGCTGCAGATGCTCGACGCACTCGACAAGGTGAACGGCACCCCGATCGAGCGGCGCATGGGACCGCGTCGCGCGGGCGATCCGCCGCAATTGGTCGCTTCCAACCGCCGTCTCGTCGAACGGCTGGGGTGGAGCCCGAAGCATGACGCCATCGAGCACATCATCGGCACCGCGCTCGCCTTTGAGCGGCGGCTCGCCGGACAGGAGTGATTTCCATCCGCCTTCCATTCGCGCTCGCGCCTTTCGCCGCCTTCGCCCTGCTGGGCGCCACCGTTCCCGCGACGCCGGCCCAGCCCGCTCCCGCCGCCCCCTCCGCCGAACTCAGCGCTGCCGCCAATCGCGTCCGCTCGCACGTCGAATTCCTCTCTGACGACCTGCTCGAGGGGCGCGGCAGCGGCGCGCGCGGTCACGAGATCGCGGCCCGCTATGTCGCCGCGCAATTCCGCGCCCTCGGACTCCAGCCGGGCGGCACCGGCGGTGACTGGCTCCAGCGCGTGCCCCTGCGCCGAGCCAGCCACGACGGGACGCCGGTCGTCTCCCTCACGACTGGCGGCAAGATCACCCGCCTCGCCTGGGGCAGCGACGTGTCGCTCCGCCCCAGCCTCACCGAAAAGCAGCGCAAGCTCTCCTCGCAGCTCGTCTTCGCCGGCTACGGCCTCAGCGATCCCGCGCTCGGCACCGACGACTTTCGCGGGCTGAACGTCGCGGGCAAGACGGTGGTGGTGCTTGAAGGCACTCCGCCGGGCATGGACACCGAGGTCGCGGCACACCTCTCCTCCGTGAAGGCGCAAATGGCGGCCAAGGCCGGCGCCATCGGCCTGATCGAGATCGGCCGCACCGGCGACAGCAGCCGCCTGCGCCAGTACGGCCGCGGCTCCGCCACCGACTGGGTGGATGCAAACGGTGAGGCGGGCAGCACGCCCAAGGGCCTGCGCTTCCGCATGGCCATGTCCAGCACCGCGGCCGCGCAGCTGTTCGCCGGTGCGTCCCGGACGCTTGAACAGGTCCGCACCGAAGCCTCGCGCGGCGGCCGCAGCCCGGCGGGTTTCGCGCTCCCCGCCACCATCGGGGTCGAAGCCAATAGCCGCTGGGAAGACTTCACCAGCCCTGAAGTGGTCGGCCTGCTGCCCGGCACCGATCCTCGGCTGAAGGCCGAGTACGTCGTGCTGATGGGGCACCTCGACCACCTCGGGATCAAGAAAGACGCCAAACCCGGCGAGGACGCCATCTACAATGGCGCGCTGGACAATGGCGCTGGCGTCGCCACCATGCTGGAGGCCGCGCGCGAATTCGTCGCCTCGGGCAAGCCGCCGCGCCGCTCGGTGCTGTTCATCGCCAACACCGGCGAGGAACTGGGCCTGCTCGGCGCCGATTACTGGGCCGCTCACCCGACCGTTCCGCTGGCCCAGGTGGCTGCGGCGGTCGACCTCGACATGCCTCTGCCGCTCTACCCGTTCACCGACGTGGTCGCCTTCGGTGCGCCCCACAACACGGTCGCCAGGACCGTCACGGCCGCGGCGGGCAGCATGGGGGTCAAGGTCTCGCCCGACCCCATGCCGGAGCAGTCGATCTTCGTCCGCTCCGACCACTACACGCTGGCCAAACGCGGGGTTCCGGCCATCCTGCTGATGACCGGCTTCGGTGGACGCGGAAAGGACGTGTGGGCCAACTTCTTCGCCGAACGCTATCACAGTGTCCGCGACGACCTTTCCCAGGCGATCGAGTGGGACCAGCTCGCCCGTTATGCCGAGCTCAACTACCGCATCTCGCGTGACCTCGCCGACACGGACCAGCGGCCGCGCTGGTATGGCGACAGCTACTTCGGCAAGGCCTTCGCCCCCGGACAGCCGAAGGCCGCTCGATGAGGTGAATGCAAGGGGTTGCGGGACGCATCACCTGCCCCCTTGCCTTGACTCTGCGCGACCCCTCCCATAAGCGCCGCCACCGAAGCCCGTCAGGGCGTCAGCTGACAACCAGAACAAGAGAAACGGGCAGGCCCGGTCATGAAGATTCGCAATTCCCTGAAGTCGCTCAAGGATCGTCACCGGGATTGCCGCGTGATCCGTCGTCGCGGCCGCACCTACGTCATCAACAAGACGAACCGCCGCTTCAAAGCCCGTCAGGGCTGAAGATCCGGGGGATGCTCTGCCGACGGGTTCGGCAGGGCTAAGCAGTCCCACAGTAGGTCGTGGCTGATGATCGTCGCCTCGATTCACCGCTGACCTGCACCGGCTGGCCGTCCATTGGCCGTTAAGCTCTGCCTTCCTATATGGATGGGACTGGAGTGATGACGACCATGACGAACACCCTTCGCACCCTTCTCGGTCTCGGCGCCCTTGTGGCAGCCGGAGCAATCGGTGCGACCGGCGCGTCGGCGCAGCCTGCCGGCGGCAACAACGGCCAATGCACCTCGCCTCCGGGCCTCAACTACATGATCTGCAACGGCCAGCGCGTGCCGAAGCCCGGCAATCGCGTGGTCAATCCCGACGGCAGCTGGCGCGAGGAAGTGCGCCAGGGCAGCTGCCTCGTGGTCAAGGAAAAGACCGCTTCCGGCGAGTATAAGGAGACCCGTCAGTGCAACTGATGCGCTGACGAGCCTTCCTGTCTGCCTACTGCTGTTGGGTCTGGACCGGCCGTCCCTGCTGCGCGCGTGAGGTGCGCCCCGTCGGATCGGCGGCAATGACGCACGGCGGCAGTTTCAGCCGTTCCTCATCCTCGCACGGCCGCACCTGGGCACTGCCATCCGGACCGACGAAGATCGCCCACTCGCGCTTGTCGGCGCAGGTCGCCGACCACATCGACAGCGTATTATACTCCTGCACATAGCCGGACTTGGTGACGCGCTTGCACGGCATGCCGCTGTCCTGGATGGCGCGCTTCAGGCCGATGTCGCGGTTCATCGTGTCGAGGTTGTGCAGCGCGTCCTGCTCGGGACTGCGGACCATGATCTTCTGTTGCGGAGCCGTGGTCGCTGGCTGCTTCGAGCCGCTGTCACACGCGGCGAGGCTCAGCAGCAGGGTGGTCGCGATCAGGGTGCGCATGGTCTGGCTCCTCATTCTTCCTCATAACGCAGGCGGACCTTGCCGGCTGCATCGACCGCATGGGCGACCGCCTGCTCGACGCTGTCGCCTCGTGCCAGGGCAACGCCCATCCGGCGGTTGCGCAACGTCTTGGGCTTGCCGAACAGGCGCAGCTCGGCCCCGGTGGCAAGCGCCTCGGCCACGCCGGTGAAGGAGAATCGTTCGCTCTCCCGATCGGCCAGGATCACGGCCGACGCCGCCGGCCCGCTCTGCAGGATCGGCGCGACCGGCAGGCCGAGGATGGCGCGCAGGTGAAGCTCGAACTCGTTGGGCGACTGGCTGACCAGCGTGACCATGCCCGTGTCGTGCGGCCGCGGGCTCAGTTCGGAGAAGATGGCCCGGTCACCGGCGACGAAGAATTCCACCCCGAAGATGCCGTGCCCGCCAAGCGCCGCCACGACCTTGCCCGCCTGGCTCTGCGCTGACCTGAGCGTGGCCGGCTGCATTGCGGCGGGCTGCCAGCTCTCGCGATAGTCGCCGGCCTCCTGGCGATGGCCGATCGGATCGCAATAATGGATGCCGTCCGCGGCGCTGACGGTCAGCAGCGTGATCTCGCTGTCGAAGGCGATGAACTCCTCGACGATCACGCGCGGGCGGTCGCCGCGCATGTTGGCGACGGCATAGTCGTAGGCCGCTCCCACCTCCTCGGCGGTCCTGGCGGTGCTCTGCCCTTTGCCCGACGACGACATGACCGGCTTCACCACGCATGGCAGCCCCACGTGGTCGATCGCGGCGAGCGCCTCCTCCCGGCTTTCGGCGAAGCGGTAGCGGCTCGTCTCCAGCCCCAGCTCCTGCGCCGCAAAGTCCCTGATGCCATCGCGGTTCATGGTCAGCTGCGCCGCCTTGGCCGATGGCGCCACCCGCCAACCCGCGGCCTCCAGCGTCGCCAGCGTGGCCGTGTCGATCGCCTCGATTTCCGGCACGATCACGTTCGGGCGATGCTTCTCCACCGCGGCCCGCAGCGCCGCTCCGTCCAGCATGGAGAAGACTTCGCAGGCGTCCGCGACCTGCATGGCGGGCGCGCGCTCATAGCGGTCGCAGGCGATCACTTCGCAGCCGAGCCGCTTGGCGGCGATGGCGAACTCGCGGCCCAGCTCGCCCGCGCCCAGGAGCATCAGTCTGGCAAGGAACATGACCCTTCGTTAGCAAGGCACACGAACCACGTCATCAGGAGTGCGCCCTTGCTCAGCCTCGCCCTTGCCCTCGCCGCTGCGCCTGCTCCGGCCAAGCCGCCGCGCACCCCGCCGGAGATTGTCGCCGCCGCGCCGGCCTCGGCCTGGCGGGCAATCCCCGCCGACGACCTGCTGGTGATCGATTATGAGGGCGGCGGGCGGACGATCGTGCAGCTCGCGCCCGGCTTCGCGCCCGTGCACGTCGCCAACATCCGGCGGCTTGCGAACAGCGGCTACTGGACGGGCAGCGCCATCTACCGGGTGCAGGACAATTATGTCGCCCAATGGGGAACGAACGACGCCAAGAAGACGCTTCCCCCCGGAATCGTCGCCAAGCCGCCGGCCGAATATGTCCGCAGCCCGCGCGGCCTCGTCATCCGGCCGCTCGGCTTTGCCGACGCTTATGCGGCACGGGTCGGCTTTGCGGGAGGCTGGCCGGTTGCCCGGTATAAGGATGGCAGCGTCAGTTTGACCCACTGCTACGGCATGGTCGGGGTTGGCCGGGACCTTTCGCCCGACACCGGCATGGGCGGCGAACTCTATGCGGTGATCGGGCAAGCGCCGCGCCAGCTCGACCGCAACATCGCCCTGGTCGGCCGAGTGATCGAAGGCATCGAGCAGATGTCGGCACTACCCCGGGGGACAGAGGCGCTCGGCTTCTACAAGGAAGGCAGCGTCGCGAAGAAGATTGCTCAGGTCCGTCTGGCCAGCGCCCTCCCCGGAAGCGAGCGCCCGGCCTTCGAATATCTGACCGAAACCAGCCCGGCCTTCGCCGCCTACCTCGACCGGCGGGCGAACCGCGACGACGATTTCTACCGCGTGAAGGCGGGCGGCGTTGACCTGTGCAACGCGCCGATACCCGTCCGCCGGGTGCCGGCGCGCTGACATGTCCCTGTTAGATTAGTCTCCCTTCCCGGCCCGGCCAGCGGCAGCGCTGGCCGGGCGGGAAGGAGAGTCTCGTTCAGGCGGCCCAGGCTTGTTCGGCCCGGTCCTTGTTGCGGTGCTGAATCACGGTCGGGCCATGATGGTGACGCGTACTCGCCTCCGCCAGCGGCAGGGCCGTGGCGCAGAAGGCACATTCGGCCGACATCCGGCCGATCAGCCAATGGGTGCGGCCACAGCCGGGACAGTGATTCACTTCATGCTCCCGGTACACGGCATGGTAGCCGCGCACGGCGGGGTCGTGCTTCAGGCCCAGGTCGCCGAGAGTCGGAAAGTTCGACATTCGATATACTCCCTTTGAGCGCCAAACGCCGCCCGAACGGGATTGGTTTCAAACAGGTTACCGCATTTAAAGGCTGCGCAGTGCCACGGCGGGACGCACCCGCAGGGCCGGCCAGGCGGCGGCAAGAGCGGTCAATATGGCGACCAGCACCCCCGCCAGCGGCAGCGCCACCAGCCCGACCCAGTCGGGTTTGAAGGACAAGGTGAACAGTCGAGTGACCACCGCCCAGGCCGCGGCCGTCCCGAGCAAGAAGCTCAACATCGCGACCGCTCCACTCATCGCCGCGAACTCGATCAGCTGGGCGGACAGGATCTGCCGGCGGGTCGCGCCGACCAGCTTGAGCAGCACACTTTCCCGCGCCCGGCTGGCCCGGGTGGCGGCGACGGCGCCGGCCAGCACCGCCACGCCGATCAGGATGGCGATCAGGGTCGCCAGCGTGATCGCCGCGTTCATCGCACCAAGGATTTCCTGCACCCGGGTCACCACCTCCGACACCCGGATCACGCTGACCATCGGCAGTTCGGAGGCGAGCGCGCGTTCGAACCCGGCGGTCGAGCGACCCGCTCCCGGGGCGACGGTCGCCATCAGCGTATAGGGCGCGTGCTCCAGCGTTCCAGGCGCGAAGATGATCGCGAAGTTGAAGCCGAAGCTGCGCCAGTCGATGGTTCGGAAGGAGGCGATCCGCGCCGTGATCGGACGGCCGAGCACCGCCACCGTGAGCGTGTCCCCCACCTTCAGGTTCAGCGCCTTGCCGGCGTCGGCGTCGAGCGACACCAGCGGCGGCCCGCGGTAGTCACGAGGCCACCACTCGCCCGCCACGACCTTGTTCCCGACCGGCAGGTCGGCGGCGAAGGTCAGGCCCCGGTCGCCCCGCAGGATCCACGCGCCTTCGGGCACGGTCATCTCGGCCACGGGCCGGCCGTTCACCGCCGTGACCGGGCCCCGCAGCGACGGGACCAGCCGCAGGTCCGCGCCGGGTTGGCTGCGGGCGGCGAGCGCGCGGAAATGGCCCTCCTGGTCAGCGGGAAGGTCAAGCAGGAACAGGGCGGGCGCCTTGGCGGGAATGTCGGCGGCAAGCTCGTTCCTCAGGCTCGAGCCAATGCCGCTCAGCGCCACCAGCAACGACAGGCCAAGGCCAAGCGCAATGCTGAGCCGGACGGTCGCGCTACCAGGACGATGCAGCGCCGCGATGCCGAGCCGGATGACCGGCCCCCCGCGACCCGCCGCAAGCCGTGCTAGCCGCCGGATCAGCCAGCCGAGCAAGCCGAACAGGCCCGCGAGCAGCAGGCCGAAGCCAATGGCGTAGAGCGTCAGCTTGCCGTTACCCGACGTCCCCACCGCCAGCGCCGCGGCCGCCAGGGTGGCAAGGGCCGGAACCAGAAGCGAGCGCCAGGCGCGCGTTTCGGCGGCCGTGCCACCGACTTCGCCGCGAAGCACCGGCGCCGGCCGGTCGGCGATCGCCCGCGCGACCGGGCGCCAACCGGCCGCCAGCGTGATCAGCAGGCCGAATGCGGCGCTCAGCAACAGTGCGGTCCACTGCGGCGCCGGGTCGGGCCGGATCGGCAGCAGGTCGCCGACGACCTGACCGACCAGCAGCGGCGTCAGCGCGCCGACCGCCAGGCCAATCAGGATGGCGAGCCCAGCGAGCAGGGCGACGGACAGGCCAAGCATCGGCGCCAGGGTGCGGCGGGTCGCGCCAAGGATCTTCAGCACGGCAATCCGGCTTCGCCGAGCGGCGGCGAAAGCGCTGACAGCGCTGGCGACCCCGATGCTGCCGATGCCGAGCGCTCCAAGCGCGATCAGCAGCATCAACTGGCCGACATTGTCCACGAACCGGCGAGTGCCGCCGGCGGCATCGCCCTTGTCGAGCGCGCGCCAGCCCCCGTCGGGGAAGCGCTGCTGGAAAGCCTTGCCGATCGCCACCCCGTCCGCACCGTCGGGGAGCAGCAGGCGATAGCTGCTGGTATAAAGGCTGCCGGGCTGGACCAGGCGCGTCGCCGCCAGGCCCTCGGGACTGACCAGCACCGGGGGGGCGAGCGCGAAGCCGGCCGCGGCGGGCATCCGGCGGATGATCCCGGCGACGCGGAACCGGGCGAAGCCGAGGGTGACCGGGTCGCCCGGGCGCAGCCCGACCCGGTCGGCCAGCTCGCGCCCGATCGCCGCTTCGCCTTCCCGCGGCATGCGGCCGGCGTCAAAGGTCACCGCGCCGCCTGGCGGCCAGTCCGCCGGAACGCCCGACAGCTCCACCAGCGCGCTGCCTTGGGCGGTATTAAGATTGGCGCGGGTAGTCATGCTCTCCTCGACCCGGCCAAGGGCCTCCATCGCCTGCCGCTCGGCCGGGCTGGCGCTCCGCTGCGAGGTGGAAAGCATGAGGTCGCCGCCCAGCAGCGCTCTGCTATTCTGCGCCAGCGCGACGTTGATGGCGCTGGCGAGGCTGGTGACGGAGGCCAGGCCCGCCACCGCGATGGTCAGGCAGGCCAGCAGCAGCCAGAGCGAGCCGATACCCCCGCGCAGGTCCCGGCGGGCCAGCGCGAAAGCGCTCATCCCGCGACGATCCGGCCGTCGGCGATTCGGACGATGCGGTCGGCGCGCTCGGCCACCGCGGGATCGTGCGTGATGACCAAGAGGCCGGCCCCAGCGGCGCGGACCCGCTCGAACAACAGGTCGACGATCTGCTTGCCGGTGGTCGCGTCAAGGTTGCCGGTGGGCTCATCGGCCAGCAGCAGGCGCGGACGCGGCGCGGTGGCGCGGGCGATGGCGACCCGCTGCTGCTCACCGCCCGACAGCTGAGTGGGATAATGATCCAGCCGGTGGCCGAGGCCGACGGCGGTGAGCTCGGCGGCGGCGCGACCCCGCGGGTCGGCCACGCCCGCCAGCTCCATCGGCACCATGACATTCTCCAGCGCGGTCATGGTCGGCAGCAGATGGAAGGCCTGCAGGACGATGCCGATCCGCGCTCCCCGCAGGCGGGCCAGCGCGTCTTCGTCGAGAGCGCCGACGTCCGCGCCCAGCACGATGGCCCGGCCCGAGGTCGCCCGCTCAAGACCGGCGATCACCGCCAGCATGGAGCTCTTGCCCGAGCCAGACGGGCCGAGGATGGCTACGCTCTCGCCTTCGTGGAGGCGCAGGTCGATGCCGCGCAAAATGTCGGTGCGGGCCTCACCGTCGCCGAGGGTCAGGTGGACGTCGGCGATCTCGATCAGGGGTTCGGCCATGCTCGCTTGCAGCTAGGAACGTTGCAGGCCAGCGACAAGCACCTAGATGCAAGGCCATGTTCAAATGGTTCCTGCCCCTGCTCGCCGTTGCCGCCACACCGGCGAACGCCGCGCCACCGACCCCCATGACCGATGCGCCGCTGATCCTCGCCTTCGGCGACAGCCTGACGGCGGGCTATGGCCTCGGGCCCGGTCTCGGCTTCGCGCCGCAGCTGCAGGCGGCACTTCGGCGCCAGGGCATCAAGGCGACGGTGCATGACGCGGGCGTTTCCGGCGACACCAGCTCGGGCGGGCGGGCGCGGCTCGGATGGACGCTGTCGGGCCTTCCCCGCAAACCGGACCTGGCGATCGTGGAGCTGGGCGCCAACGACATGCTGCGCGGGGTCGACCCCAGCATCACCGGGGCCAATCTCGAAACGATCATCGCCGAGCTCAGGAAGCGCGGCATTCCCGTGCTGGTGGCGGGGATGCTTGCGGCCCCGAACATGGATCCGGCCTACCGGCGCCAGTTCGACGGCATCTTCCCGGCGCTTGCGCGCAAGCATGGGGCGACGCTCTACCCCTTCTTCCTGCAAGGCGTGGCGGGCAACCGCTCCCTCGCGATCGCCGATGGAATCCATCCCAATTTCGAAGGCATCAAGCGGATTGTGACCGGGATCCTGCCGACGGTCCGGCGCGCCCTGGCGAGGCCTTAGACGCGGAGCAGTTCGGCCACGTCGACCGGCTCGGCGAACTCCGCGCCGATGCGATTGCCCTCACTCCAGCGGACCAGGGCGTTGGCCCGTTCCCGCCCGGGCATGATCAGCCAGATCCGCGCGCCCACCATGAAGTCGTCGTTGGTTTCGGCCATGAAGCCGGTGGCCGAGATGTTGAGCACCCGCGCCTCGCAACCCTCGTCGCCCAGTTCGCGGACGCGCGCCTCCACATCCACCGGCGCGCGGTCGGCGCGGCGGCGATCGGCGACTGCACTGTCCTCGCTCGCGATGCGCGCGGTGATCGACACGGACATGGACTCCGGAGTGCGCGGCCAACTCTGGTCCGACGCGCCTGTCATGCCGGGATGAGCGTACATGTCCATCCTTGGTTCCCCTTCGATTCACCATCCTGGACCCCAAGCTTTTAAGAAACGGTGATTGGGTCCGCCAGTGTTGCCGGCGCGCGACACTGGCTCGGGCTGTTCATGTTTGATATGGCCTCGAGCGGGCAGAAGGCTCGCGAGGCGGCTTCACCTTTTCGAAAGTTCGTTTCGCAAAAACAATGGGTTGGGCAACATGAACGCGCGTGTGACGATGGCTTTGCTGCTGGTTTCAGCGGTGTCGGTTCCGGTGATGGCGGTGGCGCAGGTCGCGCCGGTGGTGCCGCCGGTCGTGCGGACCCCTGCTCCGGCGCAGGTGCCGCCGGTCGTGACGCCGCGCACCACCACCGATCCGCTGGCGCCTGCCGCCGCGACTCCCGTCGCACCCGTGCCCGTCGCTCCGGTCGAGATGCCGCCGCCCGTGTGGCAGGCGTCCGCCGCGCAGGAGCTGCTGACCTATATCCGCGGGATCGGGCGCGAAGGGCTCGACCCCAGCGACTATGATCCGGCCAGGCTCGACGCGGCAATTCGCGGCGGCGACCCGCTGGTGCTGGCGCAGGTCGCGACCGACAGCTTCCGCAAGCTCGGCCGGGATCTCGCGCTCGGCCATGTCCCGCGCTCCGCCCGGACCCAGTGGTTCGTGAAGGACCCGGATCTCGACAATGGCCGGCTCGACCAGTTGCTGACCTCCGCAGCCGCCGGTGGCCGCGTGACCGAGATGCTGAACGGCCTGCTGCCGACCCACCCACAATATGGTTCGCTCCGCCAGGCTCTCGCGCTGGCAAAGCCGACGGACCGGACCGCCATCGACAAGATCCGGCTGAACATGGACCGCTGGCGCTGGCTGCCGCGCGACCTTGGCCAGCGCTACATCATCGTCAACGTGCCGGGCCAGTTCGCCACCCTGGTGGAGAATAGCCAGACCCGCTGGAAGCACCGCGCCATCGCGGGTGCGACCAAGACCCCGACGCCGCAGCTCGCGGTCAACGCGACGGGCGTGATCCTCAATCCGTGGTGGGAGGTCCCGCCGTCCATCTCGGGCGAGGCGGCCGGCAAGCCCGGCTATGTCGCGGTGCGCGGCAAGGACGGCAAGGTTCAGCGCTGGCGCCAGCCGCCGGGCCCGCGCAATGCGCTCGGCAAGATCAAGTTCGTCATGCAGAACCCGCAGAACATCTACCTGCACGACACCAGCAACCGCGGCCTGTTCGACTCGCGCGCGCGCTTCCTCAGCCACGGCTGCATCCGGACCGAGAACATCCTCGACCTGGCGGCCGAGCTGCTGGGTGACGATGGCGGTGAGTGGACGCAGGACAGGATCGATGCCGCGCTGGCCAGCGGCAAGACGGTGCAGGCGAACTTCGTGAAGCCGGTGCCCGTCTATATCGTCTACTTCAGCACGGCCGCGCTGACCGACGGTAACCTCGTCCAGTACACCGACCTCTACGGGCGCGACGGCGCGGTGCTGGCGGCGCTCAACGATCGCACGCCCACGACTCCGGCTGCCGCCAAGCCGACCCAGACCGCCGCCAAGTAAGTGGACGTCAAATAACAAGGGCCGCGCCTCGATGGAGGCGCGGCCCTTTTCTCTTGCCCGCTCGAGAAACTCTTAGGCGATCTTGTCGGCGTAGATCATGCGCGCGCCCGCCAGGCGCCGCATCACTTCCCACTGGCTCGCATGGCTGAAGGCGAAACAGCCCTCGGAGCGGCCAAGCTTGCCATGTTCGGCGATCATCTCCGGCTCGGCGTACCAGGCGTTGTGGATGACGATGGCGCGCTGCTCGGCGTTGCAGTTGCTCGGATCAAGCCCGCGCACCTTCATCGAGAGGCCGTACTTGCCCTGGTAATATTCCGCCGTGGCATACGCGCCATTGCTGGTCGCCTCCGAGCCCGGCAGGTTGGAGAACATCTCCACGAACCCGGAATGGTCGGGGTCCGAGCCGCGGCCGTGGGCGACCAGGTGGCTGTCCACCGTGCCGTTCATCAGGTCGACGAGGTGAAAACGCGACTCGCGGCTCGCCTTGTTGAAATCGACGATGCCGATCGTGTCGCGGGCCGAAACCCGGCCGGTGCGGCTGTGCACGTCGAGCGCCGCCTTCGCCTTTTGCAGCAGGACCGGGTCGATCCCCGGCAGCAGGGCAGGCGCGGCGGGAACCGTCGGCTGCGGCATGATCGGAAGCGCTGTCGTCGCCGGCTGGGCGAAGACAACGGCAGGAAGGCCCGCCGTGGTTGCCGCACTCGAAACCATCGCGGCGCCAGCGCCGATGGTGCCCCAGCGCAACATATCCCGACGGTTGACCTGCATCCGAATCCCTCCAGAAGTGAGGAAGCCTTATACACTTCAGAGAGTTAATGGCCGATAACCAGATTGTTGCGGTTGCGTCACTCTATCCCGTGCGCTGCTCATTTCATCGTGCGGGCGGCAGGCCCGCCCGGGTTGAATTGCAGCTGTGCCGCTGTTATGGGCCCCGCCAGCGCCGCGGCTCAGGCTTGCGGCGGCAAACTGCTTTGCGCAGGTGGTTGGGCGCTCCCAGACGGGTCGCGATTTCCTCTGCATTGGCCGGACGCCGGCCGCCAGACGATTGGAGTGATTGGACTTTTATGCAGATCATCGTTCGCGACAATAATGTCGACCAGGCGCTGCGGGCGCTCAAGAAGAAGCTGCAGCGTGAGGGCGTCTATCGCGAGATGAAGCTCCGCCGTCACTACGAGAAGCCGTCCGAAAAGCGCGCGCGTGAGCGGGCGGCGGCGATTCGCCGGGCTCGCAAGCTGGAGCGCAAGCGGGTCGAGCGCGAAGGCGGCCGCTAAGCCTGTCACCATTTTTCAGCCAAGGCCGCTTCGCATCGAGGCGGCCTTTGTTGTATCTGCCCCTCCCGCATTCCTTCCCGAGGTCAGGTTTTCGAACATGAGCGTCACCCAGGTTCCGATTCGCCCCATCGCCAAGGCGACCCGCACCCGCGCCCTCCTGGGCTTCGTGCTGGTGATCCTGGCCGGCGTGCTGCTGGCCTGGTTCGGCGCCGGGCAGCTGCGCGGCGAGACAACCGCCAGCGGCCTCCAGTTCCGAACGGTCCAGAAAGGTGAGGGGCCGCTGATCACCGTCAATGACGGCGTGCTGATCGACTATGAGGGCAAGCTGCCCGACGGCACCGTGTTCGACACCACCGCGGGCAAGAGTCCGGCGCCGATGCTGGCCGGCCAGGTCATCCCCGGCTTCTCCGAAGCGCTGCAGAAGATGCAGAAGGGCGGCCGCTACAAGTTCCGGGTGCCGGGCAAGCTCGCCTACGGCGCCAGCCCGCCGCCGGGCAGCCCGATCCCGCCCAACAGCGATCTCGATTTCACCGTCCACGTCGTTCAGGTCGTCCCCAACGCCGCGCAAATGGTGCGGATGCAGCAGATGCAGCAGGGTGCGGGCGCTGCCGGCGCCGAGGGCGCGGTTCCGCCCCCGGGCGAGTAAGACCTATTCGGGCGAGGCCACCTCCTCGCCCTCTTCGGCATGGGGATCGACCCCGGCCCATTCTTCCAGCGCGACCTTGAGGCTGGCGAGGATCGGATCGGCCAGCAGCAAGCCGAGGAAACCGAACAGCGCGCCGAAGATCAGCTGCGCCGCAAGCACCGCGGCCGGGGCGAGGTCCACCGTCTTTCGAGCAATGTAGGGCATGACGACATAGCCCTCGATATTGTGCACGGCGAAATAGACGATGATCGCCCACACGCCGGTGCCGGTTCCGGCCGAAAAGCCGACGGCCACCATCAGGGCTCCGCTGATCAGCGCGCCGATGTTCGGGATGAAGGCCAGCGAGCCGGTGATCAGTGCGAGCAGTGCGGCGAACGGCACTCCGCCCGCGGCCAGCATGGCCCAGGTGAACAGGCCTTCCGTGATCATTCCGAGCAGACGCCCGAACAGCAGCCGGCGCAGGTTGAAGCCGACCCGCTCCAGCAAGCGATAGAAGAAGTCACGCTTGCGCAGCGGCAGCATCCAGGCGACCCCGCGATGATAGAGGCGTGGCTCCGAGGCGAAGAAGATGCCGAGCGCAAGGATCAGCACCGCACTGGTGATCACGCCGATCGCGCTGCCAAGCGCGCTGGTCAGGCGGCCGACGCTCCCCACCAGCTGCTGGGTGACCATTTGCGGCCGATCCTCGTCCACCAGCCCATGCGTATGCGCCCAGCCGAGCAGCTTGGCCCCCTGCGCCTCCACCGTCTGGCGGAGGGCCTCGAACTGACCGGCGAAGGTGGTGCCGGCATACCAGAACAGCCAGCCGAAGAAGCCGAGGCAAAGAAAGATCACCAACACCAGGCGTACGCCCCGCGGGATCGGCAGGGCCCGCCCGATCAGGCGGGCGCCGCCGTCCAGCAGCACCGCGAAGATCAGTCCGCCGATGATCAGCAGCAATGGCTCGGCGAGGTAGATGACCCCCAGCACGGCCAGCACCACGCCGGCCCACACGCCCGCCCGCTTGAGCTCCGTCAGGACCAGCGGGTCACGGACTTCCGCCGGGCCCGGCCGTTCGACATGCGGCGACGGGGGCTGGGCCATGTGCCGATCAGCTGCCCTGATGCGCCCTGAGCGACGTACCTGCCCGGCCCGAGCGGAGTGCGCGGAACCAGCTGACGGGGTTCAGCAGCTCGGTCGTGCCGTCCAGGCTGAAGGTGATGAACTCGGCGCGCCCGCCGATATTCTCCCACGGCACCGGCCCGCCCAGCCCGAATTCGGGCGCTCCGGCGGAGAAGCGGCTGTCGGCGCTGCGGTCGCGATTGTCGCCCATCAGGAAGACATGGTCGGCCGGCACGGTGACCGGCCCGTAATTGTCACCCGGGCTGTCGCCCAGGTCGATGGTGTCATAGCTGACGCCGTTGGGCAGCGTTTCGCGGACGATCGGCAGGCGGCAATAGCTCTTGCCATCGCTGGCCCGGACCTGGAAGCCGGCGAACTGCAGGCCGCACGGCGCATTGGCATCGACCGGCACCATGGCCGGTGGGCGAACTTCGCGCTTCACCTCGCGGCCGTTAAGGATCAGGTGCCCGCCGCGCACCTCGACCGTGTCGCCCGGCAGCCCGATGGCACGCTTGATGTAGTCCTCGGTGCCGCCCGGCGGGGTGACGATCACCACGTCTCCGGCTTTGGGCAGGTGACCGAACAGGCGGCCCTGCATGACCGGCAGGACGTGGAAGCTCGGGGAAACCCACGACCAGCCGTAGGGATATTTGCTGACCACCAGCCGGTCACCCTTGAGCAGGCCGGGCATCATCGATTCCGAGGGAATATAGAAGGGCTTGGCGACCAGGCTGTGGAAGGCCAGCACCGCCAGCAGCACCCAGAACAGGCCCTTGATCTCGCGCCACAAGGCCGAGCCCTTCGCTGGCGGAGCAGCCGGATCACTGGCCGGCCCGGCCTGAACGGGCGGTGGCGTGGCCGGGTCGGCGGTCAGGCTTGGCTCAGTCACGTATGGGCTCCAGCTTGCGGGCTTCCAGGATCACGAAGGCCTGCGCCCAGGGATGGTCATCGGTCATGGTCAGGTGAACGTCGAGGGCGTGGCCCGCGGGCGTCAGGGCGTCAAGCCGAGCCCGCGCGCCACCGGTCAGGATCAGCGTCGGCTTACCGGACGGCGCATTAACAACGCCAATATCCTTCATGAACACGCCACGCTTGAAGCCGGTGCCAACCGCCTTGGAGAAAGCCTCCTTGGCGGCGAAGCGCTTGGCAAGCGTGCCGGCGGCGGTGAATGGCCGGCGCGCGGCCTTGGCCTGCTCCACCTCGGTGAACACGCGCTGGAGGAAGCGGTCGCCGAAGCGGTCAAGCGACGCCTGGATCCGCGCGATGTTGCACAGGTCCGAACCCAGCCCGACGATCACCGCGCGTGGTCCATCGCCGCACGCATCTGGCGGATGGCGGCCTCCAGCCCGACGAAGATCGCTTCACCGATCAGATAATGGCCGATGTTCAGCTCGCGAACCTGCGGGATGGCGGCGATCGGCGTGACATTGTCGGTGGTCAGGCCATGCCCGGCGTGAACCTCGATCCCGTTCTTGGCGGCAAGTGCGGCGGCGTCGGTCAAGCGCTTCAGTTCCTGGCTCCGTTCGCCTTCGCTCAGGTGGGCGAAGCGTCCGGTGTGGAGTTCGACCACCGGCGCGCCAAGGCGCAAGGCCGCGTCGATCTGCCGCTCGTCGGGTTCGATAAACAGGCTCACCCGCACGTTCGCCGAACGGAGCTGTTCGACCAGCGGCTGGAGGTGCGCGAACTGGCCGGCGGCGTCCAGGCCGCCTTCGGTGGTCCGCTCCTCCCGTCGCTCGGGCACGATGCAGGCCGCATTCGGCCGGTGCCGGAGCGCGATCCCGAGCATCTCGTTGGTGGCCGCCATCTCGAGGTTCAGCGGCACCGGCAGCTCGGCCGCAAGCCGGGCGATATCGAAGTCGGTGATGTGCCGCCGGTCTTCGCGCAGGTGGGCGGTGATGCCGTCCGCTCCTGCCTGGCAGGCCAGCAGCGCCGCGCGCACCGGGTCGGGATAGTCGCCGCCCCGCGCGTTACGGATAGTCGCGACATGGTCGATGTTGACGCCGAGGCGGAGGCGCTCGTTCATGCGGCGGCGCGGCTGCCGGGCTTGATCGCGGGAATGGCCGCCAGCTCAGGGGGCAGCGCGTCCGGCTGGTAGGTCGGCACGTCGAGCTTGATCAGCGCGGTGAACGGGACGCCGAGGTCGACGCCGCCATTCGACCGGTCGACCAGCGCCGCCGCGCCGACGACCTCCCCGCCGGCCTCGGTGATCGCCTTGATCGCTTCCCGGCTCGACAGTCCGGTCGTCACCACGTCCTCGACCATCAGCACCTTCTGCCCCGGCTCCAGTGCAAAGCCGCGGCGGAGCTCGAACGTGCCGGTCGGGCGCTCGACGAACATCGCCGGCCGGCCCAGCGCGCGGCCCATCTCATGGCCGATGATCACCCCGCCCATCGCCGGCGACACCACCACCTCGACCAAATCCCGTACCTCTGCCGGAAGCCGGTCGGCGAGGGCGCTGGCGAGGCGTTCGGCCCGTGAAGGGTCCATCAGCACCCGCGCGCACTGGAGGTAGCGCGGCGAGCGGAGACCCGACGAGAGGACGAAATGCCCTTCGAGCAGCGCTCCGGCCGCGCGGAATTCGTCGAGGACTCTTTCGTTTTCCATTGCAACTGATCCGGCCTATGACCAGATGCTGATAAGCGCGGCCCGCTCCCGCTTCAACCGGCGGAAAAGGGGCCTCGCCGAAGCGCTTGAGAGAGCGGCGGTCCGCTCCTATAAGGCCGCCACTTTCAAGCCCCGCAATGATCCGCGGTGGCTCGTCATTGACCTGAAGGGACACGATGAAGTTCTTCCCATGGGCGCTAGCCCTGGCCGTCGCCGGCCTCTCCCCCGTCAGCGCGCAGACCCTGCCGAACGGGGCGCAAGGCGGCCAACCCAGCGTCTCCGCGACGAGCGCGACGCCCGCCGCCGCGCAGCCGAATCGGGCGCCGGGCGCGGTCAAGGATCCGACCCCGGGCGCCAGCGCGGTGGCCCCTGCCGCTGCCGGCCCGGCGTTCCAGCATGCGCTGCCAACGCCCGGCATCGGCGAGCCCGACGGCCGGATCGGCACGCAGGACCAGTTCACGCCGGTCGGCCGTGAAGCCGCAGCGTTCCACAACAACTGGCTGCTGCTGCTGTGCGCGGTGATCAGCATCTTCGTCCTCGGCCTGCTGCTGCTGGTGGTGCTGAAGTTCCGCCGCGGCGCCAATCCGACCCCGTCGCGCACCAGCCACAACACCTTGATCGAGGTCGTCTGGACCCTAGCTCCGGTGCTGATCCTGGTGGCGATCGCCATTCCGTCGATCCGCCTCATCCGGCACCAGTACAGCCCGCCACCCGCCGACCTCACGGTTAAGGTGATCGGCAACCAGTGGTACTGGACCTACCAATATCCGGATAACGGCGGGTTCGAGATCGTCTCGAACATGCTCAAGGAAAAGAATGAGGCTGGCGCCGGCGCCCGCTTCCGGACCGATGCCGACGGCCCCAAGCTGCTGGCGGTGGACGAGCGGCTGGTGATCCCGGCCGGCAAGGTGGTGAAGTTCATCGTCACCTCCAACGACGTCATCCACAGCTTCGCCATGCCGGCTTTCTGGATGAAGATGGACGCCAACCCGGGCATCCTCAATGAAACCTGGGTGAAGGTCGACCGGCCGGGCGTCTACTTCGGGCAATGCTCCGAACTGTGCGGCGCGCGCCACGGCTTCATGCCGATCGCGATCGAAGTGGTCACCCCGCAGCGTTACGCGCAGTGGGTCGCAAGCAAGGGCGGCACCATGCCCGGTGCCCGTCCGGCCGCCACTCCCGACAGCACGGCGGCCACCACCGTCAGCCCGACCAACGTGACGCCCGCCGCGGCGCCGCTGCCCGCCACCAAGCCGGGCACGGCAGCGCCGGCAGCCCCCGGTGCCACCCAGCCAAACGTCGCCAATCGCGCGACCGACGCCAATCAGTAAGCGGACCTAAAACCATCATGGCCACTACCGCAGACTCCCTCCCGCTGACGGGGCACGAGGCGCCCGCCCATGACCACGGTCATGACGCGGATCACAAGCCGGCGTTCTTCGCGCGCTGGTTCATGTCCACCAATCACAAGGACATCGGCACGCTCTACCTGATCTTCGCCATCTGCGCGGGGATCATCGGTGGCGCGATCAGCGGCATCATGCGTGCCGAGCTGGCCGAGCCGGGCATCCAGATCCTGACCAAGGCTTGGCCGATCGGCGCGGGCAGCACCAACTTCGACGAGGCGCTCCATCACTGGAATGTGCTCATCACCGCCCACGGCCTGATCATGGTCTTCTTCATGGTCATGCCGGCGCTGATCGGCGGCTTCGCCAACTGGTTCGTGCCGATCATGATCGGCGCTCCGGACATGGCCTTCCCGCGGATGAACAACATCAGCTTCTGGCTGCTCGTCCCGGCCTTCATCCTGCTGCTTGGCTCGACCTTCGTGCCGGGCGGTACGGGGCTTGGTGCGGGCACCGGCTGGACGGTTTACGCCCCGCTATCGACCAGCGGATCGGCGGGACCGGCGGTCGACATGGCGATCTTCGCGCTCCACCTGGCGGGCGCCAGCTCGATCCTCGGCGCGATCAACTTCATCACCACCATCTTCAACATGCGCGCGCCGGGGATGACCCTGCACAAGATGCCGCTGTTCGTGTGGTCGGTGCTGGTCACCGCCTTCCTGCTGCTGCTGGCGCTGCCGGTGCTGGCGGGTGCGATCACCATGCTGCTGACCGACCGTAACTTCGGCACCAGCTTCTTCGACGCCAGCGGCGGCGGCGACCCGGTGCTCTATCAGCACCTGTTCTGGTTCTTCGGTCACCCCGAAGTGTACATCATGATCCTGCCGGCCTTCGGCATCGTCAGCCAGATCGTCGCCACCTTCAGCCGCAAGCCGGTGTTCGGCTATCTCGGCATGGCCTACGCCATGGTCGCGATCGGCGTGGTCGGCTTCGTCGTGTGGGCGCACCACATGTTCACCGTCGGCCTCGACGTGAACGTGAAGATGTACTTCACCGCCGCCACCATGATCATCGCGGTTCCGACGGGCGTGAAGATCTTCAGCTGGATCGCCACCATGTGGGGCGGCTCGATCTCGTTCGAGACGCCGATGCTGTGGGCGATCGGCTTCATCTTCCTGTTCACCGTGGGCGGCGTCACCGGCGTCGTCCTGTCGAACGGCGGCGTCGACACCTACCTGCACGACACCTATTACGTGGTCGCGCACTTCCACTACGTGCTGTCGCTGGGTGCCGTGTTCGGCCTGTTCGCGGGCTTCTACTACTGGTTCCCGAAGATGAGCGGGAAGATGTACAACGAGCTGCTGGGCAAGATCCATTTCTGGGTCATGTTCGCCGGCGTCAACGTCATCTTCTTCCCGCAGCACTTCCTGGGCCTGGACGGCATGCCGCGGCGCATTCCGGACTACACCCCGGCCTTCGCTTACTGGAACAAGAT
The DNA here is from genome assembly GCF_023559245.1 of Sphingomonas sp. KRR8. NCBI lineage: Bacteria > Pseudomonadati > Pseudomonadota > Alphaproteobacteria > Sphingomonadales > Sphingomonadaceae > Sphingomonas > Sphingomonas sp. KRR8. The sequence goes on along the minus strand of NZ_CP097462.1, from coordinate 2,250,959 downwards.
CTCCTCGATCGGCTACCAGATCACGGCGGCCGCGATGGTGGTGTTCTTCGTCAACGTCTTCTGGTCGTTGGCCAAGGGCAAGAAGGCCCCCGACAATCCTTGGGGCGAAGGCGCGACGACGCTCGAGTGGACCCTGTCGAGCCCCCCGCCCTTCCACCAGTTCGAGACCCTGCCGAAGATCGACTGATCGTCACGCAGAGTTCGGAACGACACGCAGACGCCCCGGCCTCACCGCCGGGGCGTTTTGCTATGCGGTGCAAGGAAGATTCATTTTCGGCCCCATTCGGACGTTAGCCATAGGCGCTCAACACGCGTAGCTTCGTTCGCGGGGGCGCGATCATGAAATTAAGCATACCGAAGCCCATACACGGTTGGCGAGAGTTTGCCGGGGAGGTCGGCATCATCGTTCTTGGCGTGCTCATCGCACTCGGCGCGCAGCAACCCGTCGAATGGGGCAATCACTTAAGCCAGGTCGACGAAATGTCCGCCCGGCTACGTAGGGAAAGCCTGGAAAATCGCGATGGCATGAATTTCGATCTTGCCAGCCTCCGCAAGTCGCTGAACGCCGTCAACAATCAGCTCGGCACGCTTGATGGCTGCAAGAGCCCTTTGGGCGTCACGCGTTTGGCTTCGGTACAAAGGCCGCTTGTTCTTCTGGCCACAGACTCCGCGTGGCTCGGCGTTCGCGATAGCGCCCTCCTGCCGATGATGCCGAAAGACGTTGTCGACAACTACTGGAAGCTGGACGCCACGGGTCAGCAGCTTCTTCCGATACTTCATGATGCGCAATTGTCATTCAACGACGCCGAAGCGTCCGTCAGTGCTTTGAAGGCCAATGTTGCGGATGCACAATCATGCGTGCGAGCCGTTCAGTCGCTTTATCGGCTCAGGAGCGCCGAACAGAGCTTGGTGAACTGGGTATCATTCTACCAGAGTGCCAACGAACAAGTTCTGCGCGGAGAGCGGCTTGTTCCGCCGAGAATACGAGCAGAAAACTAAATTTTCACCGCAAAACGCGAGGTCTGCTTTCGACCCAATCCGGACATTCAAGCCGAACGCATGAGTTCGATTCACGGCAAGGATGCCGCACGGGTGGAACGTTGCGCCTGGCGGAGCGCTACGTGCTTATCGCCGGATCGACTGGTGACTGAGAGACTCGTTGTGCTTTCTTTGTTGATGAAAGCGCCGAATGTCCCGGTACCATTTCCACCTAACGAGTGATCGTGAGACCTTTGACGATGAGGGGGTCGATCTCGCGTCGCTCCATGATGCGCGATGCTACGCGGTTCGCATGATCGCCGAAGTTCTGTGCAATGCGCCTGAACGCTACTGGGAAACCGAACAGTACCGAGTGACAGTCTCTGATCCGAAGGGCCTGACGCTGTTTTCTGTCGAGCTGGTATCCGCAGATGCGCCCTCAATCAGGTAACGTCTGCTTTCGACCCATTGCGGACATTCGCACAGGACCTAAGCTCACGTGGTCAGGCTACATCCCGCCTGACGACTCCGTGAGGTGGTCCAATGCTACACTTTGCCCTGATCGGCGCATCAGCAATGACCTGCCCCGCAGAGCATGCCCGCTACCAGCAACGTCACGATCCCTCGGTCACGGCTGAGTTCATGGCAGTTGCCGCAACGCCGGATTGGCCCAGCGGATTGGCACTTGAGGTGCGAGCACGTGGGACACCAGCGGTCAGCTGGTGGGTCCCTTGGATAGGTGGAACGGATAACTTGCTCCACCTCGCATCGACCACCGATGCGCGGGCAAAGGGGTGGCAGCCGCCCAACCCCGACGGAGGTCCGCGCCCCTACGGAGATCGTGATTATGTGGGCGCCGATAGTCAGTACGAACTATCCGGCACCGTCCCGGCGCGTGGCCACCCGGCCCCTGCTCACTTCCTCATTCCGAACGCGGGCAGCTCGCATGATGCAGTCTTCAAGGTTCGGGAATGGTTCGATCTGATCGGGTGTGATCGATCCGGACACTGAGGGTGGACGTCTGAGTTCGACCCATTTCGGACATTAAGACCGTGAGCAGCAACTCTCTTTGCCGCTCTCCCTAGCATCCTGAATGGGTGGGCACGGCACGTCTGCATAAGAGCAGAAAACGCAGCAGTCCCCGGCGAGCGGTCTGAGAATGGCACCGCAATGCTTGCAGTCGTAGAAATATTGGCAAGCGTCGGTTGGCATTGTCTCGGTTGAAGTGCCCGCACACTGTGGACAGGTTAGAGTCGATTGAAGTCCGGCCATGTGTCGATCTAACCTATCTGTTCGCTGGAATGGCTGGCGTTCGAGCCATCAAGTCCCATAAAGCTAGCCCAATCATGAGCACGAGACCCGGATAAAGCAGCCACTCTGTGGCCATGCCGTAAGTGGCCATTAGCAGCGATGCAGCAACCACGAGCGATGGTCCGACAACGCCGAGAACGATGCGAACCCAACTGCGGCGGCGCACACCGCTAAGAACGTTTGCGACCAACCCGATCAGGGCAAAAAGCGGCAGCATGTAATGGATCGAGATGCTCTCGAACTGACTTAGAAACCCCAGTCCGAGCGCGGAAGCGAGAGTGGCAAGGGCGGGAAAGCATGCCGTGCAACTCATCGCCGCGATGATGGCTCCCACTGTGCCGGTGCTGCCCGCAACGCGGGTGCCTTGGGTGGTCATGGCGGTGGACAGTCCTAGTTCCTCGTGAAATCGCAGAGCAGCTTACACGCAGTGGCCGAGTGTCCGCTATCCACCCATTGCGGACATTCAGCTTCGAACGTTGAACTTGAACCCAAACACATAACCTAGGTGCGCGACTGATCGTTCAGGGCCGGGCGTCAGGCGCAGCCCGCGACGCCGTTGCCGGTCGCACCCAGCCGGACACGGTGTAGCCTCGCTCCGCCAAGCAGCCGGTCATGACACGCTGGATGGCCACTTCGCGCCGATGGCGCTTCATCTTGGCCATGCCGACTGCCCCGCCAACAATGGCAAATGGCAGCAACACGACCGTGGCGGAGGCCAGAGCGACCCCACCCCCGTAAAGGCCTGCGCTGGTGGCTGCAGCACTGCCCAGGACAGCGGTAGTGGCACCAGCAGCCGCTCCCGCGGCGCCCGACGCCATTCGCCCACTCCCGTCCAACTTCCCCTGGACCTGGAGGTTCTGACACTCTGCGTATGCGGCCGGGAAGCCCTCAGGGACAGGGCCCGACGTCGCAAGACGAGGCTGAAATTCTCGCGGTCGCGATGAGCAGGCTTGAAGGACCAGGCACAGCGCCAACGCACAAGCGATTTGTCCTTGTTGCATGCCTGCCCCCACCCAAACGAAGACAAGTGGTCTGCCGACCTGGTCGGACTGTCAACCTGCTCCGTGCCGTCGAGCAGGCCCGGCGGAACGAGAAGGTGATGCAGTTCGTGAAGACGTGTCGTCTTCTTTCACAGCGGCAGATTGGGCGTCAGGTCCCGTGAGGCGGCCTCACCGCGACCTGGCGACGTTCATTGGGTGTGCCTTCCCCTGAACACCTGCCCTGAACGGGCGACCGATGACCTCAAGGCTCGCTCGCCCCAATGAGTGGCAAGATAGGTCTTCAATCCTGCGGGCTGGAAATGTTGTGTGTGCCTCAAGGCTCGCGCTTGCCGGAGGTGTGGCTGGAGCGTCCGCTATCCGGCCAATCACTCCTGTTCTTAAACAATAGGATTTTGACTGCTTCCCTGAGCTGCGCACTATCCGTGTCTCGACCATCGACGGAGCTGTGCAGCGCCCCTCGGCCGGTCGCGACCTTAGACAGAAGGTCACGGCAGGGAAACTTGGAAGCGTGCGCCCAGCTGTTCGGGATTGGCGGAAATCGGGCGAACTCACCCTCGCCGCTTGCGCCAGGAACGTGGGGTACCGGGGAAACTTCGTGACCCGGGACGGTCGTGCGGTTCAGGCGAGGCGGGCGGCGGCGAAGCCGACGGTGATGGCGAGCAGGGAGAGCAGGACAGAGGCGAGCACGTACAGCGCCGCCAGCCCTACCTGCCCCCGCTGCCACAGGGTCAGCGCGTCCAGGCTGAAGGCGCTGAAGGTCGTGAAGCCGCCGAGCACGCCGGTGGCGAGGAACAGGCGCCACGGCTGGCTCGCCGCCGGCCCTTCCGCCAGCACGGCGGCAAGCAGGCCCATGAGGAAGGAGCCAAGGATGTTCACCACCAGCGTGCCGGCGGGAAGGAAGGATCCGGCCCAGGGAAGGCTCAGCCGGCCGACGCCGTAGCGGGCGACGGCCCCCAGCCCGCCGCCGACGAAGACGATCAGGGCGTTCACTGAGCGACCTCGGCCACCCGCCTGCGGTGGGGAAGGAGGTGGAGGACGCTGACGACCACCGCGCCGACCGCGGTTCCGACCACCGCCGAGCCCAGGGCGAAGACCAGCCATTCCCAGAAGGCGGCCCAGAAGCCGAGGGTCTCGGCGGTGGCCACCGCCAGGTGATGAACGAAGTGCGGCAGTGCGGTGAGCAGGTGGAGCTGCTCCAGCCCGTGAAGCAGGATCTGGCCGCCGACCCACAGCATGGCCGCGGTCCCGATCGCCGCCAGCCCGCCGAGCAGCTTGGGCACTCCGCGCACGAGCAGCAGGCCCAGGTGCCGCGTCGATCCGCCCCGCTTGGCCAGGTGCAGGCCGATGTCGTCGAGCTTCACTATAAGCCCGACGGCGCCATAGACCGCGACGGTGATGACGATCCCCACCAGGACGAGCGCCAGCGCGCGGGTCCAGAAGCTGGACGTCTCCAGGCTGGAAAGAGCGATGACCATGATCTCGGCCGAGAGGATGAAGTCGGTGCGGATCGCGCCCGCGACCTGCCGCTGCTCGAGTTCGCCGGGGTCCTCGCACTCGGCCAGGGCGGCTTCGTCGTGGTGCTCGCCTGACAGTTTCTCCCACAGCTTCTCGGCGCCCTCGAAGCAGAGGTAGGTGCCGCCCAGCATCAGGATGGGCGTGATCGCCCACGGCGCCAGCGCAGACAGGATCAGGGCCACCGGCAGGATGATCAGCAATTTGTTGCGCAGCGAGCCCACCGCGATCTTGCCGATTATCGGAAGTTCCCGATCCGGGGTCAGGCCGGTGACGTAGCGCGGGGTGACGGCGGTATCGTCGATGACGACGCCCGCCGCCTTGCTGCCCGCCTTGCCGACCGCCGCGCCGACGTCGTCCAGGCTGGACGCGGCCAGCTTGGCGATGGTGGCGACATCGTCGAGCAGGGCGATCAGTCCGGACGGCATGGCAGCGGCTGTAGGCGAACTTGCGCGGCCCGCGCAATTCGCGCATCCGCGCGGCCATGCTGAGCCTCGACTTCATCCGCCAGAACCGTGACGCCGTCGCCTTGGCCGCCAGGCAGAAGAATGTGGCCGTCGATCTCGACGCTCTGCTCGCCCTCGACAGCGAGACCCGCGGCATCAAGACGGAAGTCGACCGCCTGCGAGCCGAGCGCAACGCGATCAGCGCAGGCTTCAAGTCGGCCGCACCGGAGGAGAAGGCCGAGCTTGGCCGCCGCGCCAAGGAAGCCGGCGCCAGGGCGGGCGAGCTCGAGAGCGAGCTGGCAACCAAGGATGACGAGCTCAAGGAACTGCTCCTCCGCTTGCCCAACATCCCGTGGGAGGGTGCGCCGGTCGGCCCGGACGAGAGCTTCAATACCGTCGTCCGCACCGAAGGCACCCCGCGCGACTTCGGTTTCACCCCACTGGACCATGTCGAACTGATCGAACGCAACGACTGGGCCGACCTCACGCGCATCGTCCAGATAGCCGGCAGCCGCCAATATTGCCTCAAGGGCCGCCTCGCCCTGCTCGAAGGCGTGCTGATGAACTGGGCGCTGGCGAAGATCTCCGCCGCAGGCTTCACCCCGATCACCGTGCCTGCGCTAACCCGCGAGGACGCCTTCATCCGCCAGGGCCAGTTCCCCGGGCACCGCGAGGAGACCTACCAACTTCCCAATGACGATCTGTGGCTGGCCGGGACGGCAGAGGTCGCGCTGACCTCGCTCCACTCGGGCGAGATCCTCGACCTGTCGAAGGGGCCCGTGCTTTATGCCGGCTACTCCCCCTGTTTCCGCCGGGAGGCAGGGAGCGCCGGCCGTGACGTTCGCGGACTTCTGCGCGTCCACCAGTTCCTGAAAGTCGAGCAATACGTCATCTGCGAGGCGGACGAGGCCATCTCGGCCGAGTGGCACGCCAAGCTGCTGGGCCTCGCCGAACAGCTGCTGACCGACCTCGAAATTCCCTATCAGGTGATCGAAACCTCGACCGGCGATATGGGCCTCGGCAAGTTCCGCATGAACGACATCGAGAGCTGGGTACCGTCCTTGAGCAAGTACCGCGAGACGCACAGCTGCTCGACCCTGCACGACTGGCAGGCACGCCGGGCGAACCTCCGTTACCGTGATGGAGAGGGCAAGGTGCGGTTTGCCCACACGCTCAACAACACCGCTCTGGCGAGCCCGCGCATCCTCGTTCCGCTGCTGGAGAACCACCAGCAAGAAGACGGCCGGGTGCGCCTGCCCAAGGTCCTCCAGCCACTGATGGGCGGTGAGTATCTCTGAGTTCTTCCGCCGAGGTGGCCCCAATCCGGCCGCTGGTACGTTGCACCGCAACATGGAACTCGACACTCGTCCGCCCCCGGCCACCGCGCGCATCGCCGAAGTCGCCGCCTTTCTACCCCGCGCCTGGAAAGGCCTTGCGCCCGTACGCCCGCTGGGGCCTCAGGACGGGCCCAAGTGCATGGTCATCCCCGGCTTCCTTGCCAGCGACCGCTCCACCGCCGAGCTGCGCCAAGCTTTTGCGGACGCCGGCTGGCGCGTCGAGGGCTGGGACGCGGGCCTGAACACGGGGGCCAAAGCCGACACCATCGCCCTGCTGCGAGAGCGCTTCGAGGCGTTTAGCGACGGCGACAAGGTACTGCTGGTCGGCTGGAGCCTGGGTGGCGTCTTTGCGCGCGAGTTGGCGCGCGAAGTGCCGGACGACGCGCTGGCGGTGGTGACGCTGGGCTCGCCTTTCAGCGGCGACCCGCACTGGAACAACGTTTGGCGGATGTACGAGTGGGTGGCTGGCCACAAGGTTGAAGAGCCGCCCGTGATGCGTGATCACTCCAAGCCGCCCGTCCCGACCCTCGCCCTGTGGTCGCGCCGCGACGGCATCGTCGCTCCCCGGGCCGCCTACGGCCTGCCCGAGGAAAGCGATGAGGCGGTGGAGCTCGATTGCACCCACATGGGCTTTGCCGTGACCAGCACCGGCACGCGCGCTGTGGTGAAGGAGACCATGCGTTTCCTCAGCGAACGGGAACTCGCGCCTCGGTGATGGCGGCGACCACCGCTTCAAGGGAATCAGCAACGAAGTAATGCGGTTGCATCGCGTCGTGTCGATAGGGCGCGGCGGTTGCCTCGGCGACGCTGAACCGGCGCCGCTCGATCGCGGGACCTTCGAGGCTGACTCGCGCCTCGCCAAAGCTGGACGCTAGGCCGGCACCTAGAATTCGCACATCTTCACCTTCCCGCAGCAGGCCGAACTCGACCGTGTGCCAGTAGAGCCGGGCAACCCAGTCGCCCTGCCCGGCCGCGATCGCTTCCATGCCGAGCTGGCCAACCTTCTGCATGGCGTCCGCCATGCCGGCATGCGCGAGCATCGGCACATGGCCGAAGATGTCGTGGAAGCAGTCCGGCTCTTCCAGGTAATCGAGCTGGTCACGACGCCGGATGAAGTCACCGACGGGGAACACCCGCTCCGCGAGCATGGCGAAGAATGCCTCGTCAGGGACCAGCCCCGGAACCGCGACGCAGCGCCAGCCAGTCAACTGTTCCAGCCGGGCGTTCAGCTGCCCGAGCTCCGGAACACCGCCCGCGCCAAGGTCGAGCAGGTCCAGGCCATCAAGGAAGGCCGACACGACTCGGCCACGCAGCAGCGCCGCCTGCCGGTGGTAAAGCGTGTCCCAAACCGCATGGTCGCCGGGCGTAAAGCTTGCCCAGCCCTGGTCGATGACATGGGCCTGCCAGCCAGAGGCGGTCGGTAGTGGGTCGAAGGTCTGGAACATGGCGGGTCCTTGTCGAGGGCAATAAAAAACCCCGCCGGACCTGAACCTGGCGGGGTGCGGTGGGTCGAACCTGACGAGCGCGCGTCAGCCGATCTCCACCGCAGGCGGATAATAATAAGCAGCAGCGATGGCGATCGTGCGGTTCATGGGAGCGAATCTGCCATGATGTGAGTGAACGTGCAATGGCCGGCCCGTTCAGACTTGCTGAGTGGCAATCACCGCCAGCGTGATCCGCGACAGGCAGATGAGCTTGCCAGCCTCATCGGTGATTCGCATCGTCCACACCTGCGTAGTTCGGCCGAGCGCCTCGTTGGTGGCGCGGCAGGTGACGTATCCGTCGCGGGCTGCACGGATGTGGTTGGCGTTGATTTCGAGTCCGACGACGGTGCGCTCGGCAGGATCCACCGCCAAAGAGCCTGCCATGGAAGCAACCGTTTCGGCGAGAGCGACAGAGGCGCCGCCATGCAACCGCCCGAATGGCTGATGCGTCCGGCGGTCGACTGGCATGCGCGCTTCGACCCAATTGTCGCCAATGGCGGTGAACTCGATTCCGAGATGCCCGGGCATGCTGGCTTCACCCAGCTTTGTGATGGCGTCGAGGTCGATGTCCTTGCGCTGCCAGATCGCCACCCCAGATCTCCCGGATAAGTGAACCCCCGCGCGACTTGCCAGAGCGCAGGCCGGCCCGCCAGCCGGTTCGGGTGAGCGCGACGCTGCGTCGACGGACTGATCGAAAGGAAGTGAACAATGACACCTGAGAGCAAACGCATCGTCAAATATGCTGCCATTGGCGCGGTGATGGCGATTCCGCTGCCGATCGTTGGACCGATCATCGGCGGAATCGTTGGAGCGGTGATCGCCAACAACAAGAACAGGAACGAGGGCCTGCGCTCTTACTGAGCGGCCAGTTCGTCGATCGCGCGCGCCAGTGCGTGGTCGCGGGCCGTCACGCCTCCCGCGTCATGGCTGGTCAGGCGAAAGTCGACCCGGTTCCAGGCACTGGTGAATTCAGGATGGTGGTCGACCTTCTCGGCATGGAGCGCCACGCGCATGAGGAATGCGAAGGCGCTGCTGAAGTCCTTGAACCGGAAGCTTCGGGTCAGCGCGCCGTCCTGCTCCGTCCAATGGTCAGCGGTCATGGCTCACTCCTTCTCCCGCTCGACTGCGCCTGCTTGAAACGCCGCGTCAAGCGGAGCAGGGGGACGTTCAAGCAGAGGAGTAATTCCATGGCCACCGCCACCGCCGAGCTTTCGCCGCTCGGTTTCGAAAATCCGATGGGCACCGACGGGTTCGAATTCGTCGAGTTCGCCGCCCCCGACGCGCAACTGCTGCGCTCGCTGTTCGACAAGCTCGGCTTTCCGCTGGTCGCGCGGCACAAGGCGCATGACATCACGCTGCACCGTCAGGGCGACATCAACTTCCTGATCAACGCCCATCCGCAAGGCCATGCCGCCGACTTCGCGCGGGACCACGGACCGTCCGCCGCATCCATGGCCTTCCGGGTCAAGGACGCCGCCGCCGCCCACGCCCGCGCGCTGGAGCTCGGCGCGACCGACGCCAGCGAAGGCGGACTCGGCGCTCCGGCCATCGAGGGCATCGGCGGATCGCGCCTTTACCTTGTCGACCGCTACGGCCCGGCTGGCAGCTTCTACGAAGACAGCTTTACCTTCGAGGACGGGTGGCAGGCAAAGGAACGGGAAGCCAACGCCCACCTCGTCTACCTCGATCACCTGACCCACAACGTCCACCGCGGGCGGATGGCGCATTGGGCCGAGTTCTATGAGCGGCTCTTCAACTTTCGCGAGATTCGCTACTTTGACATCGAGGGCAAGGTCACCGGGCTCTTCTCCAAGGCGATGACGTCGCCCTGCGGCAAGATCCGGATCCCCTTGAACGAGAGCCAGGACGACAAGAGCCAGATCGAAGAGTTCCTGCGCGAATATAAGGGCGAAGGCATCCAGCACATCGCGCTCGGTTCCGACGACATCTATGCCAGCGTCGATATCCTGAGCGAGCGCGGCATTCCCTTCCAGGACACGATCGACACCTATTACGATTTGCTGGATGAGCGGGTGAAGGATCATGGCGAGCCGCTCGCCGAGCTCAAGAAGCGCAAGATCCTTGTCGATGGCGCTCCGACCGAAGGCCAGGGCCTGCTGCTGCAGATCTTCACCCAGAACGTGATTGGGCCGATCTTCTACGAGATCATCCAGCGTAAGGGGAACGAAGGCTTCGGCGAGGGCAATTTCAAGGCGCTGTTCGAGAGCATCGAACTGGACCAGATCCGGCGCGGGGTGATCTCGGCGGAATGACCGACGCCTTTATCTGCGACGCCGTTCGCACTCCCATCGGCCGCTACGCCGGGGCGCTGTCGAGCGTCCGCGCCGACGACCTCGCCGCTATCCCGATCCGGGCGCTGATCGAGCGCAATGCCGACGTGGATTGGGAGCAGCTCGACGACATCATCCTGGGCTGTGCTAATCAGGCGGGCGAGGACAATCGCAACCTCGCAAGGATGGCGGGACTCCTGGCCGGGCTGCCGCACCAAAGCGGCGGCGTCACCCTGAACCGGCTGTGCGGCTCGGGGCTCGATGCGGTGGCAATGGCTGCGCGGGCCATCCGCGGCGGCGACAAGGATTTCATCATCGCTGGCGGCAGCGAAAGCATGAGCCGCGCCCCGTTCGTCCTGCCCAAGGCCCAGTCGGCGTTCGACCGCAACGCCGAGATCTACGACACCACCATCGGCTGGCGCTTCGTCAATCCCAAGCTGCGCGATGCCTACGGCGACGACACGATGCCGAGCACGGCGGAGAATGTCGCCGACGATTTCGGCATCGGCCGCGAAGACCAGGACGCCTTCGCCCAGCGCAGCCAGGAGAAAGCCGCCGCCGCGCAGGCAAATGGTCGCCTTGCCGCCGAGATCGTTGCGGTGGAGATTCTGGGCCGCAAGGGCGAGGTGACGCGGGTCGAGAAGGACGAGCACCCGCGCCTGACGGGTCTCGACAAGCTCGCGGCCTTGAAACCCATCGTGCGCAAGGACGGCACCGTGACCGCCGGCAATGCCTCGGGCGTGAATGACGGCGCGGCGGCGCTAATCGTCGCTTCGGAGGAGATGGCCAAGCGGCACGGCCTCACTCCGCGCGCGCGCGTCCTCGGCACGGCCGTGGCGGGCGTGCCGCCGCGGATCATGGGCATCGGCCCGGCCCCGGCGAGCGAGAAGCTGCTGGCGCGGCTCGGGCTGACGCTCGACCAGATGGACGTGATCGAGCTGAACGAGGCGTTCGCGGCACAGGGGCTGGCGGTGCTGCAGCAGTTGAAGATCGCCGACGACGACCCGCGCGTGAATCCGAATGGCGGAGCGATCGCGCTTGGTCACCCGCTTGGCATGAGCGGGGCGCGGCTGGCGCTGACTGCCACCGAGGAGCTGATGCGAACCGGCGGCCGCTATGCGCTGTGCACCATGTGCATCGGCGTCGGCCAAGGCATCGCCATGGTGATCGAGCGGGTCTGATGCAGCCAATCTGGGACGTCTTGAAGGAAGTCCCAGACCCCGAGATCCCGGTGATCTCGGTGGTCGACCTCGGCATCGTCCGCGACGTCAGCCCCGAGCGGGTGGTGATCACCCCCACTTATTCGGGCTGCCCCGCGACCCAGGTGATCGAGCAGAGCATCCGCGAGGCGCTCGACGCGGCCGGCTACCGTTCGGTGCGGATCGAGACTGCCATCGCCCCGCCGTGGACGACCGAGTGGATCACTCCAGAAGGCCGCGAGGCGCTGCGCCGCTACGGCATCGCTCCGCCCGAACCGTCCGGCGCGGTCGCCTGCCCGCAGTGCGGGTCAGCCGACGTGGAGGAAGTCAGTCGCTTCGGCTCGACCCCCTGCAAGAGCCAGTATCGCTGCCGCGCGTGCCTCGAGCCGTTCGACCGCTTTAAATGCCACTGATCAGCCGCATTGCCCGCGGTGCAGCAATTTGTGATCCGCCAGCACCAGCGCCATCATTGCCTCGACCACAGGTGCTCCGCGAATGCCGACGCACGGGTCGTGCCGTCCCCGCGTGACCGCTTCTACTTCATTGCCCTCCGCATCGATGCTCGGAACGCCGACGCGGATCGACGACGTCGGCTTGAATGCGACTCGAAGCACCACGTCCTGACCGGTTGAGATGCCGCCGGTGATCCCGCCGGCATGATTGCTGTCGAACCGGCCGCCGGAGCGGATTCCGTCGGCGTTCTCGCTGCCCTTCAGACGCGCGGTCGCGAAGCCGTCGCCAATCTCGACGGCCTTCACCGCGTTGATGCCCATGATGGCGGCGGCGAGGTCGGCGTCGAGCTTGGCGTAAATCGGCGCACCCCAGCCGGCGGACACGCCGGTCGCGGTACATTCGACGACAGCGCCGAGGCTGTCGCCCGCCGCGCGCGCTTCGTCGAGCAGCATGTCCCAGCGGGTCTCGTCGGCCTCGCCGCCAATCTCCACCACGCGCGCGGCGATGGCGACTTCGGGGATGATCAGCCGGGCGATAGCGCCGCCAGCGACCCGGATGGCGGTCTCGCGCGCGCTGGACCGGCCGCCGCCGCGCGGGTCGCGAATGCCATATTTCTGCTGGTAGGCGAAGTCGGCGTGGCCGGGGCGGAAAGGCAGGCCGGTATAGTCCTTCGACCGCGCGTCGACATTGTCGATGATGAAGGCAATCGGTGTGCCGGTTGTGCGGCCTTCGTAGACACCGGACAGCAGGCGGACCTGGTCCGGCTCCTGGCGCGGGGACACGTTCTTGCCGGTGCCAGGCCGCCGCAGGTCGAGGAAACCCTGCAGCTGTGCCTCGTCTAGCGCGATGCCCGGTGGGCAGCCGTCGAGCACGCCGCCAATGGCCGGTCCGTGGCTTTCGCCCCAGCTGGTCAGGCGCAGCAGCCGGCCGAAGCTGTTCCAGCTCATGCGGTTTGCGCGATGTCGGCGCCGAGCGCGCGCATGGCGCCGACGTAGGTGGGAAAGCTGGTCGCGATCATCTCGGCCTCGTCGACGGTGACCCGTTGCTGGGACGCAAGGCCGAGCACCAGATGCGCCATGGCGATACGGTGGTCGCCGTGCGTGCGAATGTCGGCGCCGCCGACCACGGAACCGCCCTGGATGACCAGCGTGTCCCCATCCGAGCCGGCTGCGACGCCACAGGCGCGAAGTCCCTGCTCCATCAGCGCGAGCCGGTCGCTTTCCTTGTGGCGAAGTTCGTCCAGGCCTTCGATCCGGGTCTCGCCCCGCGCGAACGCCGCGACCACCGCAAGGATCGGAATTTCGTCAATCATCGACGGGATTTCCTCGGGCGTGAATTCGGCGCCGAAGATCGGACCATGGCGGACCCGCACGTCGCCGATGGTCTCGCCCGCCTGACCGCGAACATTGGCCAGCGCCACGTCGGCGCCCATCCGCTGTAATGCCATCACAAAGCCGCTTCGCTGCGGGTTGAGCAACATGTCGGGCGCGGTCACCTCGGAACCTGGCACGATCGCGGCGGCAGCGAGTGCGAAGGCGGCGGACGACGGGTCGCCCGCAATCTGCAGCAGCGCGGGGGTGAGCGTGCGCCTCCGGCCAAGCCGTGTGAAGGCACCATTGCGCTCCAGCTCCACGCCCATCGCCGCGAGCATGATCTCGCTGTGATCGCGGCTTGGCACCGGTTCCTCGATCACGACCTCCGCGTCCGTGCCTAGCCCCGCCAGCAGCACCGCCGACTTGACCTGCGCCGATGCCGGTACATTGCGATGGTGGATACCCATGGTCACCGGCCCATGCACGGTCAGCGGAAGCGTTTGGCCGCCCTCGACCCGCACGCCCATCGCCTCCAGCGGGCGCCGGACGCGGCCCATCGGGCGTCGGCTCAGCGACGCGTCGCCGGTGAAGGTAGCGGTAATACCCTGGCCCGCCGCGGCGCCCATCAGCAACCGTGCTCCGGTTCCGCTGTTGCCACAGTCGATTGGTCCATCCGGAGAGCGCCAGCGCCCTCCGATCACCCGCCAGCGTCCGGGCCCGAACTGCTCCACACGAACCCCGAACGCCCGCAGCGCCGCCGCGGTGGCGAGCACGTCGTCACTTTCCAGCAGACCGCTGACCACCGTCTCGCCCTCGGCAAGTGCGCCGAAGATCAGTGCGCGGTGCGACAGTGACTTGTCGCCCGGCACGGCGAACCGGCCGGCCAGCGCCGGTGAGGAACGGGCGACGAGTTTCAGGCTGCTTCCCTCCGGGCAAGGGCGGCTGCGAAGGCGCCAGCAAGCTCGGCCGCCTGCTCGGGATTGAGGCGGGGATCGCAGGCGCTGGTCCAGCCTTGGCCTTCTCGTCCGCCGCTGCATTCGGCGACATTTTCAGGCGTCATCTCAAGATGCAGTCCCCCCGGCCAGACCCCTTCTGCCAAAGCGATGGCAACAAAGTTCTCGGTCTCACGAATCATGTCGGAAAGGCGCCGGACCTTGCGTGGGCCGCCCCGGAGCGTGTTGCCGTGCATCGGATCGCTCACCCACAAGGGCGCTCGTCCCTCCGCCCGCAACACCCGCATCAGCGGCGGAAGCGCACGCGTAATTTCGTTGGCGCCCTGCCGGACAATCAGCGTCAGGCGACCTGGCTCGCGCGCAGGATCGAGCCGGTCGGCGAGCCTCAGGAGCTCTTCCGTTCCCAGCCCCGGGCCAATCTTCAAAGCGACCGGGTTGGTCAGCCCCGACAGGAACTCGACGTGGGCGCCGCCAAGATCCCGGCTTCGCTCACCGATCCACAGGAGGTGGCCCGAGACGCTGTAGGGCATGCCCTGCTCGTCGTTGCGGACCAGCGCTTCCTCGTAGGGCAGCAACAGCGCCTCATGACTGGCGAACAATCCGGCCGGCAGGCGTGCCGCCGTCCGCACGGCATGCTGATGCGCGCGGAGCATCCGCGTCGGGTCGGGAGCAAGCGCCTCGCGGCCGTTGACGATCTCGCCGCGCCAGACCTCGCCCTCGACCGTGCGCGGCTTGGCGAACTGCCCGGCAATCCGCGCCAGCTGGACCACCGGTTGGCGAAGCGATCGTTCGAGTTGGTCGGCAAGCCGCTCGAACAAGGCGGCGAGCGCGTCGACATCCGGCTCGGCGAAGGTTTCGGCGCAATCGCCACCCTGAAGCAGCAGGGACCGCCCGGCCGCTGCCTCAGCAAGCCGTCCCTTGAGCACCCGGACCGATTGCGCGTCGACGATCGGCGCGGCCTGCCGAAGCTTAGCCTCGACCGCAGCCAGCGTGGCCGCATCGGCATAGACTGGCTGCTGCGCCGCGGGGCGCTCTCGCCAGCTCGCCGGATGCCAGCCGCCCGTCATTTCAGGCGCCGAGCGCCTTGCCGAGCTCGACCTGTCCCTGCTCCAAGCCAGAGGCCGGAACGGTCGCGGTCGCCAAGTCGCCAATCTCCGCGAGCCGGTCGAGGATCACCTGGGCCGCGTCGAGGTCGTCCATACCCTTGATCGCGATGCCCTTGGTGAGCGTGATCTGTGCGGCTTCGACCCCCTGCGCACCGGCGGCAAGGATGGTCCGAGTGGGCGCGTTCTCGGCCACCAGCGCGAGCAGCGCGGGGCTGACGAACTCGGGCTTGAGAAGCTCCAGCGCCTGGGGCGGCAAGAGGTTTTCGGTCATCGCCGTGCGCGCCGTCGGCGCCAGGCAGTTGACCTTCACATTGTTTTTGGCGCCCTCGAGCGCGAGGGTCTGCATGAAGCCGACGAGCGCCATCTTGGCCGCCCCATAATTGGACTGGCCGAAGTTGCCGTACAGTCCGCTCGATGACGTGGTCATCACGATGCGGCCGTAATTGCGCTCCCGCATGCCATCCCACACCGCCTTGGTGCAGATGACGCTGCCCATCAGATGGACGTCGACCACCAACCGGAAGTCAGCGAGGTCCATCTTCGAAAAGCTCTTGTCGCGCAGGATGCCGGCGTTGTTGACGAGGATGTCGACGGCGCCCGCCTTGCCGACCATCTCCGCCACTGCCGCTTCGTCGGTCACCGACGCGCCGAACGCTTCGCCCTGGCCGCCAGCCGCACGGATTTCCTCCACCACTTGTTGGGCGTGATCGAGGTTCTGCGGAATGTCGTTGACGATCACCCTGGCGCCGGCACGGGCCAGCAGCAGCGCATGGCAGCGGCCAAGGCCCCCACCTGCACCGGTGACGATCGCGGTCTTGCGCTCAAGCGAAATGGCCATGCAGCTCCCTTTCTGGTTGAAGCAGGGCAGTAGCGTCCTTCATCGCGCTGACAAGCTGGCGCAGGCCCTTCACATCGGTCCCCAGCTTCACCAGCGCGGAGCCGGCGATCACGCCTTTGGCACCGCTCGCCAGCGCCTCGGCGACATGTTCGGGCGTCGAGATGCCGAAGCCGAGGATCGGAGGCGGCGCTCCGGCCTCCGCCAGGCTGGCGAAGATAGCCTTGTGATCGAGCGCCAAGCTTTCGCCGGTCCCGGTCACACCGGCACGCGCGACGCAATAAGTGTAGCCGCCGCTCAGTGCCGCGATCCGCTCCACGACGCTTCTCGGCGTGTTGGGCGCCGCGATCATGACGAGCTCCAGCCCCGCCCCTCGCGCCGCCTTGGCGAAGCGCTCGGCCTCTAGGCTCGGCACGTCGGCAACCAGGATCGAATCCGCACCCGCCGCTGCAGCATCGGCCATGAAGCGGTCCAGCCCGCGCGCGATCAGGAGATTGGCATAGGTCAGGATGCCAACCGGCACCGCCGGGTGGCTCTGGCGAAAGGCCGTGAGCAGCTCGAAGCAGTCGTCGACCCGCACGCCAGCCCGCAGCGCCCGATCCGCCGCGGCCTGGATTACCGGGCCGTCAGCGACTGGGTCAGAGAAGGGAATGCCAACCTCAATCATGTCGGCGCCGCCCTCCACCAGCGTATCGAGCAGCTTCGCGCTTGTCCCAAGGTCGGGATCGCCGAGCATCAGGAAGCCGCCGAACGCGCCCTCGTTCCGCTGCTTAAGGCGCAGGAACATCTCGTCGTAGCGGCTCATGCGGCCTCCGGCTTCAGCAGCTTGACGGCCGAGGCGATATCCTTGTCGCCCCTGCCCGAAAGGTTGACCACGATGGCCATCTCCCTGTCCGCCTCCCGCGCCAGCTTGATTGCATGAGCGATGGCATGCGCGCTCTCGAAGGCAGGAATAATCCCTTCCGTCCGCGCCAGCGCCTGAAAGGCGGCGAGCGCGTCATCATCCTCCACACCGACGTAATCAGCCCGGCCACTTTCCTTGAGGAAGGCGTGCTCGGGTCCGACCGCCGGATAGTCGAGGCCGGCGGAGATCGACCAGCTGTCGCTGATCTGTCCGTCCGAATCCTGCAGCACCAATGTCTCGGTCCCGTGCAGGATGCCGTGGCTTCCGCGCAGGATGGTGGCCCCATGTTCGTGACCGGACAGGCCTTTGCCCGCCGCCTCCACGCCGATCAGCCGAACTCCTTCGTCGGGGACGAAGTCGCTGAACATGCCGATCGCGTTGGAGCCGCCGCCGACGCAGGCGACCACGACGTCAGGCAGCCGCCCCTCAGCCTCCAGCACCTGCGCCCGCGCTTCCTTGCCGATCACGCGCTGGAACTGCCGGACCATCGTCGGGAAAGGGTGCGGACCGGCCGCCGTTCCGAGCAGATAATGCGTATGCGGAAAGCTCGCGGTCCAGTCCCGCAGCGCTTCGTTCACGGAGTCCTTGAGGGTGCGGCCACCCGCGGTCACCGGGATGACCTTGGCACCCATCAGCTCCATCCGGAAAACGTTGAGCTGCTGCCGCTCAACGTCGTCGGCGCCCATGTAGATTTCCGTTTCAAGTCCGAACAGGGCGCCCGCAAGCGCGGTGGCGACGCCATGCTGACCCGCGCCCGTCTCGGCGATCAGCCGGCGCTTGCCCATGCGCTTGGCAAGCAGGCCTTGCGCGAGCACCTGGTTGGTCTTGTGCGCACCGCCGTGCAGCAAATCCTCGCGCTTCAGGTAAATCCGTGCGGGGCTTTCCCCGCCCAGGTTGCGGCAAAGGGTCAGCGGGGTGGGCCGCCCCGCGTAAGTGGTGAGCAGTTCCTCCAGCTCCGTGTGGAACGCCGGGTCCTGCTCTGTCTCCAGGAAAGCTGCCTCCAGCTGTTCCAGCGCGGGAACGAGGATCTCGGGCACGTAACAGCCGCCGAAGCGGCCAAAGCGTCCGTCATGCTTCATGTGTTTGCCTTTCGGTCCTGCGGTCGAAGCGCTTCGAGCAGCGCCCTCAGCTTGTCGTGATCCTTGATACCCGCCGCCGCTTCGAGCCTCGAGCTGGCATCGATGCCGTAGGCGCCAGTGGCCTGCGCCGCGCGGGCATTGTCGACCCCGATGCCACCAGCCAGGATCGCCGCGCCAAGTGCGGGATGATCAGCGATGGTGCTCCAGTCGAACGTCTCGCCCGTGCCGCCGGGGCCATGGTCGAATAACGCGCGATGACCGCCACGCTGCTCGACACCGGCGGTCCACACTTCGCCGGGAAAGGCGGCGCGGATCGCGGCTACCTCATCCGCGCGCTCCTGACCGTGCAGCTGCACCGCGGCGAGGTCGAGTTCGGCTGCGGCGGCGAGCACTGCGTCGACCGAAGCATCGCGGAATACGCCGACTGGCTTCAGCCCTTTGGCCCGGGCGAGAACCGCGAGGGGCCTGGCCTGCTCCAGCGTCAGTGCGCGGGGGGTGCCTGGCACCAGGATCAGCCCGGCGTGGGTCGCACCCGCAGCCGCCGCGACCAGGACGTCCTCGGCCCGCGTCAGACCGCAGATCTTCACCCGACCGAACACCAGCGCGCGGGCAGCTTCTCCCACATCATCGGAGGCCATCAGTGACGAGCCGACCAGAAATGCGTCGGCGAATGGCGCGAGCCGCTCCACATCGGAGCGGGTCCCAACCCCCGATTCGCTGACCAGCACCACGTCCGCCGGCACCAGCGGCGCCAGTCTTTCAGTCACCGCCAGGTCGGTCTTGAGCGTCTTGAGGTCGCGATTGTTGATCCCGACGATCCGCGCGCCGAGCGCCACCGCCCGGGCAAGCTCGCCCTCGTCATGCACCTCCGTCAGTACGTCCATGCCGAGCCGCGCCGCCTCGGCCATGACGCCGCTGGCGCCTTCGTCATCCAGTACCGACAACATGCAGAGCACCGCGTCGGCCCCGTGCAGCCGCGCCTCGGTGACCTGCCGCGGGTCGACCACGAAATCCTTGGCGAGGATGGGCCCGTCGAACAGTGCGCGGACTGTCCGCAGCGCCTCGAACGAGCCCTGGAAGAAGCGTTCATCGGTCAACACGCTGACCGCATCCGCGACACCCGCATAAGCCCGTGCGGCGGTCTCGATCGAATGGGCCGACCGATGGCCCGAGGGCGAGGCGCGCTTCACTTCCATGATGAAGCGGACACCGGGTTGCCGCAGGGCTTGCTCCAGTGAGCGTCGGCTCGGCTCGGCGGCGCTGCCGTCGAAGTCCGCAAGCCTGGCGGCCACCTCCTGCCGCTTGTGCGCGACGATCTGTGCCAGGACGTCAGCCACGGCTCGCCTCGACATAAGTCTTGAGGACGTTCGCCGCTTTGCCGCTGGAAAGCACGTCGGCGGCCATGCCCGTCCCTTCTCTGAGGTCACTTGCGACCCCGGCCGTCATCAGCAGCGCGCCCGCGTTGATCGCCACGACCGCGGCCTCGGCGGCTGCACCGCGCCCCTCCAGCAGCGCCAGCAATCGTGCGCCATTCTCCTGGGCGTCCCCGCCTTCCACACTGGTCAGCGGAGCACGCTCAAGCCCCGCCTGCTCGGGCGACAGCTCAACCTCGGTCAACTCGCCACCGTGCAGGCGGATGGCCCGCGTGTCGCTATGCAGCGCAACTTCATCCAGCCCGCCGCCATGCACGACCAGCGCCTGTTGGGCGCCCATCGCCTTCAGGACCAGCGCGACCCGTCGAAGCAGCCCGGGATCGGCGACGCCCAGCAGTTGCACGGGCGGCCTGGCCGGGTTCACGCAGGGGCCCAGCAAGTTCATCACCGTGCGGACCTGCAGCTGCCGGCGGACCACCGCCGCATGCTTCATACCCAGGTGGTAGGCCGGCGCGAACAGGAAGCAAAAGCCGCTCTCATCTAGGCAGCGGCGGGCTTGGTCGGGCGCCATCTCCAGCGTCGCACCAAGGGCTTCGAGCACGTCGGCCGACCCGCAGCGGCTGCTGGCCGAGCGATTGCCATGCTTGGCGACGGGCAATCCGCAGGCGGCGCTGACGAACGCGGCGGCGGTGGAAATGTTGATCGATCCAGAGCCGTCACCCCCGGTGCCGCAACAGTCGGCGAACAGATAGTCCGGTCGCGGGAAGTCCACGGCTGCCTCCGACAGCGCGCGGGCCGCGCCGATCATCTCTTCAGAGGTCTCCCCCTTGAGGCGCAGGGCGACCAGCATTCCGGCAATCTCACCTGGCTCGAGCCGGCCAAGCACGAGCCGCTCGAACAGATGCTTGCTGTCATCGGCGCTCAGATCCTCGCCGGCGAGCAGCCGGGGCATCGGGTTGGGAACCGGCCCCTGGTCGGGCGGAAGGTGGGGTGCAAGCAAAGCGGCGCTGGAGAGGGACATGAAGGGAAGCTTTCGTGGAGCATAAAAAAACCCGCCGGAAGGCGGGTCGATGCAGTCTGGTCAGTGAAGTCGGTCTATTCGATCCGCTTACCGCCAGCGCCATCGCGCCGCCGCCACAGGCACACGCCACCAACGCCAGGCGGCGGCAGTCGAAGCGGCGGTGGTCGATGCGCGAAGCATGGCGCCTACCTCCCCGCTTCGGCACGGCTTGTCAACGCCGGCCGAAAGGCCATGGTGGCAGGCATGAGCAAGGCCAGGATTGTCATTGCCGGTGCGGGTAACATCGGCTGCTACGTCGGTGGCCTGCTGGCTGCCGCCGGACGCCCGGTTACCCTGCTCGGGCGTGAACGGATCGGGCGCGAGCTTCGCGAGCATCCTCTTAGGCTCACCAGTCTGGACGGGCTTGATCTGGAGATTGGCCCTGGCTCCTTCCGTTTCGCCTCCGATCCGGGGGCACTTTCGGAGGCAGACCTGATCGTCGTCACCGTGAAAAGTGGCGCCACGGCGGAGATGGCGGGACTGATTGCCAGCCACGCGTCCGAGCGCGCCATCGTCATCAGCCTGCAGAACGGCGTGGGCAACGCCGATACGTTGCGCTCCGCACTGGCCGGCCGCCGCGTCCTGGCCGGCATGGTCCCGTTCAATGTGCTCCACCTCGGCAACGGCAGATTCCACCGTGGCACATCGGGCGACCTGGTGATCGAGACCAGCGATGCGACGCTGCTCGAGCCGATGGCGGTCCCGCATCTCGGCGTTCGGCCAATCGACGACATCACCGCAGTCGCCTGGGGCAAGCTGGTGATCAACCTCAACAATGCGCTGAACGCGCTGTCCGGCCTCACCCTGCACGAACAGCTGCAGGACCGCCGCTGGCGACGCGTGTTGGCGGCCCAGCAGAGCGAGGCGCTTGACCTCCTTCGCCTCGCCGGTGTCGACCCGGCGGGGATCGGCAAGTTCCCGCTCAAGTGGTTCCCCACCGTACTGCGATTACCAACTCCCCTGTTCCGCCGGCTGGCGAGCTCCGCCGTGCGGATCGACCGCCAAGCCCGCTCGTCGATGTGGGACGACCTGGAGCGGCGGCGTCCGACCGAAATTGCCGAGCTTCAGGGTGCGGTGGTCGATCTCGCCCGCCGCTTGGGCCGCCCCGCACCCGTCAGCGAGCGCATCATCGCGCTGATCCGCGATGCAGAGGCGAAGGGTGAGGGGTCGCCCGGGCTGGATCCGGCGCAGGTGCTGCCCCGCGCCGCATGAAGATCCTCTACGTCATCAACTCGGTAGAGGGCGGTGGTGCCGCCCTCCCAGTCCCGGCCATTGTCGCGGCACTGCAGAAGGCGGGCGCCGAGGTCCATGTGGTCGCGCTCACCCGCCGCAACGGCAAGGCGCTGCCCGCGTTTGAGCGGGCCGGCCTGCGGGTCAGCATCCGCGAAGGGGGTGAAAAGGACCACCGCCGCGCGCTTCGCTGGCTGAACGAACAGATCGACCGTGACCGACCGGACCTGATCTGGACCTCCCTGACCCGCGCCACCCTGCTTGGCCAGTGGGCTGGCCAGCAGGCCGGGGTGCCGGTGGTCAGCTGGCAGCACAATGCCTTCCTGAAGCCTTCCAACCGCTGGCTGCTCCGTGCGCGGCGCAAGGCGGCGCTCCTATGGGTGGCGGACTCCGCGTCCGTCGCTCGCCTGACGGAGGAGCGGCTTGGCCTGCGCGCCGACCGGGTGATCACCTGGCCCATCTTCGCGGCCGATCCCAAGGCGCCACAGGCTTCGCCATGGCGTCCGGGTCAGCTCCTTGAACTCGGCAGTCTGGGACGACTGCATCCGAACAAGGGCTACGACCTGCTGATCGACGCTCTTGCCGAGCTGAAAGGCAGCGGCTTTCAGCCTGCCGCCCCCTATCGAGTCACCATCGGCGGGGAAGGTGCGGACGAGGCAGTATTACGGGCCAAGGCGGCCGACGCGGGCATCGAAGAGCTCCACTTCGCCGGCTTCGTGGCCGACACCCGCGGATTCCTTACCGGTCTTCACGCCTATCTCCAGCCATCCCGCCGCGAAGGCTTCTGCATCGCCGCCCACGAAGCGATGCAGGCCGGTCTGCCGGTGCTCGGCACCCGTACCGGTGAGATGCCCTTCACGATCAACGAAGGCCAAACCGGGTGGCTTGCTCCGCCGGGCGACAAGCGCGAGCTTGCGGAGGCCCTGCGGCGACTGCTGTCCGCTCCGGAACGCCTCGCCGGAATGGGCCACGCGGCGCGGCAGACGGTGCTCGACCGCTTCGCCCAGCAGCAGTTCGAAGAGATTGCCGCAATCATCCTCAAGCGGGTGGCGACGTTCCGCTCAGACCGCGGCCACCTCTAGCTCACCGCGCTTGTAGCGTCGAACGGCCACGCGGAAGGACCACAGCAGGCTGCCGGCGATCACGGCGCTTTGCAGCAGCGCGTGCCAGCCGGCTCCGTTTAGCCCCAACCACCAAAGCAGCGGGGGCAGCGCAGGATAAAGCAGCAGGTTGCCCATCAACTTGGCATTGATCGACTTGTTCGGAAGCCCGAGCGCGATCAGGCCTGGCGAGACCGGCGCCGTGCCGAGGGTCAGGAGCCGCCCGGCCGCGGTCAGCGAGAGGATCCAGGCCGTCCCGCTACCGGTGAAGCTGCGCCCGCCGATGAAGTGCATGATGGGGTCGGCAAATGTGCCCAGGATCAGGCACATCGGTACCCCGACCGCCGTCGCTACGCCGGCCGAGTGCCACACTGCCTTGCGAAAGCCCTTGAAGTCCTGCTGCGCGATCAGCTTTGCGACCACTGCATAACTGGAGTTGGCGAGCATCTGGGCCGGCTGCTGGAGCACCACGCTGGCGCGCTGGGCGAGCGAGAAGATGCCCGCCGCCGCCGGGCCAAGCATCCAGCCAACGGTGAGCGGGGCGAGCTTCGGCCCCATTTCGCTCAAGGTGATGTCGACATTGGTGGTGACGATGAACGGCAACAGCCCTTCGTTCTCGGCAATCGTTCCACGCACCGGACCAACCAATCCGTGCGACAGCCGCATCTTGCGCAGAATCCACAGGCCCAGCGCCCACATGCTGAGGCCCTCTGCCAGCGACGCGAGCAGCCAGATGGTGAGAAAGGTCACGAGACCGCCACCAAGCGCCAGCGTCAGCAGGCAGCCGCCCAACCGCACCAGCGGGTTGATCAGCTGGTGAAAGCCAAGCAGGTCGAAGCGCTCCGCAATCTGCAGGATGCCGTAAGGCGTCGCCCGGACAGTCGCGACGATCGCAAAGGCGTACGGAATGGCGAAGCGCATCGCATCGGCCGACCAGCCCAGCCGCGGCCCTATGAACGGGACCAGCACCATCGCGATGAGGATCGCGATCGCTCCGCAGCCGATCTCGAGCAGCGCCATGAACCGGATGAGCCGCATCAGGCGGCCATGCTCGCCGGCCTGAAGCGCGAAGTTCCCGTAGCGAACCACCCCGTGAAAGCCCGAAAATGCGATCAGGCTGCCGATCAGCGTCGTGTAGCCGTGAAGCAGGATCAGGATGCCGTAATTGGTCGCACCCAGCGCATGGGTGACGATTACCACATAACAGAGGCTGAGCAGGCCGGCCCCTATCTTGCCGCTCGCCAGCAGGCCGAGATTGGCGAAGATCCGGCGCAGCGCGCCGCCTTCCTCGGCGGTGGTGGCGGTGGTCATGGGCGGTTGAACAATTCCAGATAGGATGCGGCCGCTCGTCCCAGGCGATGCTCGGCGATTGCTCGTGCCATAGCCTCCGGTGGCGGCGGCGCAAGGCAGAGCTGCCGTGCCATTGCGTCCGCCAGCGCGCGCGCCTCACCGGCCGGAACGATCTCGCCCACCGCAGGGTCGCCGATGATCTCGCGAATGGCCGGGCTGCAATCGGTGGCGATCAGCCGGCAGCCATTGGCGAGCGCCTCGATCAGTACTGCGGGATAGCCCTCGAACCGCGAACTCAGCACGAACACGCGTGCGGTCCGCAGCAGAGGCGCGATTTCCTGCACCCGCCCCGGCAAGCGAACCTGGCTCGCCAGTGCCTTGCCGACGCGGCGGCGGAGCGGCGCCAGCCCCGGCCCGTCGCCGGCGATGGTCAGCGTTATCGTTGGGTCGGCAAGCGTCACGACCGCCTCGACCAGCAGGCCGAAGTCCTTCTGGGGAGCGAAACGGCCGGCGGCGATGAGACCCGCGCGTGGCCCGGTCCCGTCGGGCGGCTCAAAATCGTCGTCGATGATCGGCTCCGGAACCACACTGAGCGGCAATGGGCCAAGAATGCTACGGGCCTCGCCCGCGAGTGCCGGCGACATCGCAACGACCGCATCGGCACGGCGCGAGCGACGGGCCATGCGCCCCCGCCAGAAGGGCCTCAGCCGATTGAACTGCCGCTGACGCGCGATGGTGTTGCTGAGCTTCGCCAGAACGACCGGTGGTTTGCCAATCGAAAAGCGGAGCCCGTCGAGCAGCGGAAAGTGGTAATTGCCGGGCAGGAACAATCCGCCAAGCTCTCGCTCATCAGCCTGCATGGAGACCCATCGTGAGAGCCGCCGGCGAGAGCCAAGGCCGCGTGGTATCGGCCGCTCCGGAGTAATCAGTGGCAGCCCCTCTGCAAGCCCTTGCAAGGGCCCATGCGGATCACCGCACAACAGCACGACCGATCGGCCCAGCGCTTGCCAGCCATGCGCCAGCCGCAGCGCGATCCGCTCGCTCCCGCCGCCGGACAGGTCGTGCAATACGACCCCGATCGGCCGCTGCTTCAACGGCGAGCCGGCCATGACCTAGCCTGAGGCACCGATCAGCCGCCGAAGGATTGCATCGGCGGCGCGTTCCGAAGCGGGGAGATCGCCGCGATCGATGCTTTCGGCGAACAATCGCTGCTGGGCCGCAAGGTAGCGTGGATGGTCGCGCCAGGCTCGCTCGAGTGCTCGCGGCAGGTCGGCAACGTCGTCGACGACTTCGCCCGCCTGCCAGAACGCGTAATTGAGGTCGTTCCGCCAGTCGATGCCATGCGTGTTGAGGAAAACGCACGGCCGCGGCCGCTCCAGAAACTCATACACCTGGCTGCTGACATCCCCGAGATAAAGGTCTGCGGCCTGCGTGTAGGTCATGTCGGTCGCGGCGGGTGAGCCCAGATCGATGAGGATGTTCGGCGCCTCGGCAAGATCCTTCGGGATCCTGCCCGGCCGACGAGCAGTCAGCCGGTCGATCGTGACCGTTAGCGGCCGCTCGAACAGCATCACATGCGGCGCGAAGATGAGATTGTACTGAGGGTGCGCGGCGAACCATTCTAGCACCGTCAGCCCGTCTTCGTACCAGGATGACAGGTGCGGGGAAACGTGAGGGTTGTAGAGCACCGTCGGC
The DNA here is from genome assembly GCF_023559245.1 of Sphingomonas sp. KRR8. Taxonomy (NCBI): domain Bacteria; kingdom Pseudomonadati; phylum Pseudomonadota; class Alphaproteobacteria; order Sphingomonadales; family Sphingomonadaceae; genus Sphingomonas; species Sphingomonas sp. KRR8. The sequence continues at coordinate 2,225,009 of NZ_CP097462.1, read as the reverse complement.
TTGCCACTGGCCTGGACCGGCAGCTGTGTCGGGCTTTCCGGCAACAGGTCGAGCTTGGGATAACCGACCAGGGCAAGCCGGTCCGGCGGCACACCGGCCTCTTCGGTCAGCCGCCTGGCGATCTTCGGCCCGGAGACAAGCACCAGGTCGAAGGCCCGGCTCGCGGCATTGAAACCGATCGCCCGGTCGCCGGCTCCATGGCGGGTGTGGATGAGGACAAGGTCATCCAGGCCATAGCGTGTCTTGAGCAGGGTGGAGCTCTTCTCCGCCACCACCAGTGCGTCGAGCGTACGGAAGAACGGCAGATTGTCGCGGTAGATGGCCAGCTTCGCAACCGGCAGCCAGCGTTCGAGCAGCCTGCTCGCCAGGCGGCTGGACCAGCGCCGGGGACGAAGATGCACCATCGTCAGCGCCGGCCGCTCGTCCTGGCGCTCGATCAAGCGGTCGACCTCCGCACGAAGCCGGTCCGAGGTCGTGATCAGCAGCACTTCGAGGTCAGGCCGCTGCCGTCGCGCAAGGGCGAGCGCCACCGGCAGGCTGTGCCCGATCTGATGGATCTGGTCATGATTGAAGAGAAAGCCGACGCGGGTCGTCGTCCCGTTATCCGTCGCGCTCACCGCCGCCACCTTCTTAGCCCCACCCCTGTCGCCTCCCGGGGGCAAAGCTATGGCGGAGGCAGGCCACCACCACAAATGACTTCGCAGCGAAGTACCGACTGCCGCAGGCGTACGTCAGCATCGCAGGGGTTCGTCTGGCAAACCGCCGCCCTGCTCTGACAATCCGTTTCCGATCGGACGCACCTTTCCGATGCTGCCCTCAAGAACAAATCCTTGGACACAGACTAAGTGCAAGGTCAACTTTCGGGTGGTTGAAAGCGATTCGCTACGCAGTTTGTTCGCAGTCGAGGAATTCAGGAATGCTAAGCAAATCGGCGTATCGGGCGATCCGCTATCACCCAATAGTTGAGCGCCTCCAGAACACACTCCGGAAGACGTCTGGTGTGCGGTTCGAGGAGATCGATCTGTTCGTGCCTGCTGGACCAGGCGACGTCATCATCGATGCAGGGGCGAACGTCGGCAGTATCACCTCCAAGGCCGCTCGAACTGGAGCGACAGTTCATGCATTTGAACCTAACCCGATCTGCTTTGCGACCCTGCAGCGCCGGTTCGCGGCTCAATCAAATGTGCACCTGCACAACAAAGGGCTCATGGACCGCAACTGTACGCTGACCCTTTCCACGCCCATTCCGCACAATGGCTATGACGCGGTGGAAACAACGGTGGCCGCGAGCTTTGTAGCACAACGCTTCGATGCGGATGTTATCAAAGACGAGATCGAGTGCGTCGACGTTGCCGAGGTTGTGCGGGGGCTTGGCAGAATCACGCTTCTGAAGATGGACATTGAAGGCGCCGAGATACCCGTATTGCATCGTTTGCTTGACGAGAAGCTTGCTGACCGCATCGGCATTGCAGTGGTTGAAACCCATGAGCGCTTCTCACCAGAGGTTGCCGCTAAGACGAACGACCTGAAGAAGCGCCTTGAGGCAAACGGCTTGGGGCACTGGCGGCTCGACTGGATCTAACAGCAAGACGCTCGGATTTCGTACGTCTGCTGCGTGATCTTCTCGCGGAAGCTGGCGGAGCGGGAGGGATTCGAACCCTCGATACGGTTTTGCCGTATACTCACTTTCCAGGCGAGCGCCTTCGACCACTCGGCCACCGCTCCGCACTTGGGATGCCTGGAAGAGGCGCTCTCTAGGGAAGCGGGGGCCGGTGGACAAGCCACTCGCGCGGTTCACGTCGAGTCGCTAAGTCCACGCCGATGCGCGCTTTCGGTCCGTCCCCTTCTGCCGCCGAAATCGAGGCGCTCGCCCGGGCCGCGCTCCTGGCCTTGCCCGAGCCGTTTGCCGGGCATCTCACCGGCGTGGTCCTCCAGGTGGAGGAGTTCGCGGACGAGGAGGTCCTGGCCGAACTCGGGATCGACGACCCGTTCGATCTCACGGGCCTCTACTCGGGCCGGCCGCTGACCCAGCGGAGTGTCAGCGACAGCGGCGCCCTTCCCGATCGAATCCTGCTTTACCGCCGTCCCCTGCTCGACGAGTGGGCGGCCGAAGGGGAGGATCTGGAAGCACTCATCAGCCATGTCCTGGTGCACGAGGTCGGTCACCATTTCGGCTTTTCCGATGCCGACATGCACGCGCTCGAAGGTGAGGCGCCGTGAGCACCCTGCTGCGCTTCAGCGACGTTGCCTGCTGGCGCGGCGGCCGGCTGCTGTTCGAAAACCTGTCGTTTGGGCTTGTGGAAGGCGAGGGGCTGTGGCTGCGCGGCCCCAATGGGGCCGGCAAATCCAGTGCGCTGCGGCTCGCGGCCGGACTGCTCAGACCTATAGCCGGGCAAGTCGAGGCGGAACGGCTCGCGCTCGCCGACGAGGGGCTGGCGCTGGATCGCGAACTGCCGCTGTCCCGGGCACTGCGTTTCTGGGTAAAGAGTAGGGCGCTGGATGAAGCCTTTGCTGCGCTCAATCTTACGCACCTTGCCGACGTTCCAGTTCGCCTGCTTTCGACGGGACAGGCGCGGCGCGCGCGGCTCGTGCGGGTAGCGGCCTCAGGCGCTGGGCTGTGGCTGCTCGACGAGCCGCTGAGCGGACTTGATGCTGCGAGTATCCCACTCGTCACCGCGCTGATCGACCGGCATCGCGCGCGGGGTGGGGCAGTCCTCCTCACCTCGCACCAGCCGCTGCCGCCGGAGGGCTGGCGCACCCTCGACCTCGCCGTCGCATGACTGGTCCGCTGATCCTTCGCGAAGTTCGCCGGGCACTCAGCGCCGCCGCCTGGCTGCCGGTCGCCTTCTTCCTGCTGGTGGTCGCCATCCTGCCGTTCGCGGTCGGTCCCGATCCTCGACTGCTGGCGCGGATCGCCGGTGGCGCGCTGTGGATCGCGGCCCTGACCGCGGCCTTGCTGCCGATCGAACGGCTGATCGAACCCGACCGAGCGGACGGCGTGCTCGACCAGCTGATGCTGGCGGGTCTCACTGACGAGTTGACTGCCGCGGCCAAGATCGCGGGCCACTGGCTGACGTTCGGACCCCTACTTCTCCTCGCCAGCTTTCCGGCCGCCGCACTGCTCGGAATGGACGCATCTTCCCTGGGACGTGGCCTCGCCAGCCTGGCCATCGGCACGCCAGCCCTCGCCGCCCTTGCCGTCGCCGTCGCCAGCCTCACCGCCGGATTGCGGGGCTCCGCGGCGCTCGGCGGGCTGCTGCTGCTTCCGCTTGCCGTGCCCTTGCTCATCTTCGGTGCGGGGGCCGCCGCCGGCGAATCGGGGGCAATTGCGCTGGAAGCCGCGACCGCTTTGTTCATCACCGCCGGAGCGCCGTTCGCCGGGGGCGCGGCGCTGAAGTCGCTGCGAAGCTAGTCGCGGCTCCAGCGGGCGAAGATCGCCGTCGGAAGCAGCAGCCCGCGCGCTTCCTCACGCACGGCCATCTCCCCACATTCCACCGTGCCGCCGAGCTCCGCCATGGTCTGTCGCAGCAGCTCGCCAATGCTGAGCGCGCTCATCCTGACGGCATAAACGGTCAGTACCAGGAAGCGGCTGTCGGCATCCAGCAATCGGCGGCAGTCGGCCAGCAGCGGCGCCAGATGCTCCTCCAGCCGCCACATCTCACCGGTTGGCCCGCGCCCGAACTTGGGCGGATCGAGCAGGATTCCGTCGTAGCGACGTCCGCGCCGGACCTCGCGGGCGGTGAACTTGCTGGCATCGTCCACGATCCAGCGAATGGGTCGTTCACTCATGCCGGACAGGGCCGCATTGGCGCGGCCGCCCTCGACGCTCTTCTTCGACGCATCGACGTGGACCATGCGCGCGCCCGCGTCACTCAGTTGGAGGGTACCCACTCCCGTATAGCCGAACAGGTTCAGCACTTCGGCACCGTCGGTCCGCTCCCGCATCCAGTCCCATTGCGGCGCCATGTCCGGAAAGAAGCCAAGGTGCCGGAACGGCGTCAGGCTGGCGTGGAAGCGGACGGCGCCCCGGGCCAGCGGCCAGCTCGCGCGGACGGGCCGCTGGTGCACCCAGCGCCCACCGCCATCCTCGTCGCTGCCGGGCACGAATTCGGCATCGGCCGCCCAGTCGTCGCTGGCGGGCGCCCACATCGCCTGCGGCTCCGGCCGGATCACCCGCACGTCGCCATAGCGTTCGAGCTTGCGGCCGTGCCCGCTGTCGAGGAGGCCCCAGTCCGCCCACGGCTCGGCCACGATCGTGCGCAGGTCGCTCATGCAGCGAGAGCGAGCGTACCGCCGCCGATCGCCGCGAACGCCGGTCGCCCGGAGAGCATCGCGACACCCGCCGCGCGCGCCGCGCCGACGTCCACCGCCGCCAGTTCGGCCAGGGATTCCTCCAGGCTCATCAGCCGGCCGAACAGCTCGACCGAGCGGGCATGGTGGTCGGCGCGCCCCTGCACCGATTCCAGGCTCATCCGCAGCTGCGCCTCGATCTGGGCCTTGGCTCGCCCGCACTCCCGCTCGTCGAGGGTCTCGGCGGCCGTCCTGACCACTTCCTGGGCCAACGCCAGCGCGGCCGGCGCGTCGCCGCGATCGGTGGCGGCGGACACCGCGAACAGGCCGGTGTCCGCGAAGCCCTGCACCCAGCTGTAGACCGAATAAGCGAGGCCTCGTTCCTCGCGCAGCTGCTGGAACAGGCGCGAGCTCATTCCGCCGCCGACTGCCTGGGAGAAAACCGCCGCCGCCGGCATCGTGGCATCCGCGCCAGCCGGTGCCGCCCAGCCGAGGTGCCAGTGCGCCTGCGCGGTCCGCCGGGCCTCGCGCCGCGCTTCGCCAGTGAAGCGGGCAGGGGCTTGCGGCGCCACGCTCCCAGCGACCAGATCCCCGAACCTCGCCTCGGCCAGAGCCAGCAGCGCCTCGGCATCGATGGCGCCGGTCCCGATCAGCATCAGGCGTTCGGGCGTGAACTGACCACCGATCCAGTTCTGGAGGTCGGTAGTGGTAAAGTCCCGGATCGTCGCCTCGGTCCCGATCACCGGGCGGCCGAGCGACTGGTCGGCAAAGGCGGCCTCGAACAGCATATCGCCCGACAGATCCTCCGGATTGTCGAGGATCTCGCCAAGTTCGGACAGGATGACGCCCTTCTCGCGCTCCAGCTCCTCGCGATCGAATCGGGGTGCGCGCACGAGGTCGGCGATCAGCTCGACCGCCAGCGGCACGTCCGCGGGCAGCACACGCGCGTGAAAGGCGGTCTGGTCGCGCGCGGTCCAGGCGTTCAGCGATCCGCCGACATTCTCGATATCCTCGGCGATGGCCCGGGCGTCGCGGCTCCCGGCGCCCTTGAACACCATGTGCTCCACCATGTGGGCGAGCCCGCCCTTGCCCACGGCTTCGAACCGCGAGCCGACCGCGGCATAGAGCCCCACCGCCGCCGACTGCGCGCCTGGCATCGGATCGGCGACCACGGCCATGCCGTTGGGGAGCCGGTGCAGCGCCGCGTTCACGCCCGCTCCTTGAGCCTGGCCCGCACCGCGAAGCCGTAGATCAGCAGCGCCACGGCGGCGAAGGCGAACCATTGCACCGCATAGGACAGGTGGTTGTTCGGAATGTCGTTGATGTCTGGCGGGGCGCTCGGCTGCAGTCCGGCGTAGCCAACCGATGAGATCAGCCGCATCCGCTTCTCGCCATCGGGTCCGATGATCCCGCTGACCGGCCCGCCGCGCCAGCCCTTGCCGGCATTCGGATCCTGCGACCAGCCGATGTCGACCCGGAGGCCGGGCCCTTCCGCTCCGCCGGTGCGGCAATCGACCAGGTGACTGTAACCGCTGTCGCCTTGAAGGCTGCGGCCCGCCACGGCCTTCTGCGTCACGGCCTCCAGGCAGTTGGCGCTCGCCCGGCGGAACAGTGGCAGTCGTTCCGTTGGCGTGGGCACCGTCGGCCAGACGGTCGGCGGAAGGCCTTGAGCCTGCGTGTAACGGGCAAGCAATGCCTCTTTCTCGTGCGCCCGGCGCAACTGCCAGAAGCCGAGCGCGATCATGGTCGCGACCGCTGCCAGCACGATGATGGTGGGAATGATCGGCAGGCGTCGGATCATGGGACGAGCTGCCCTTCTCGGGCCCGGTTGCGATATTCCGCGCCGAGCAGCCACGCCTTGGCAAGCCGCAGCCCGCCAGCGGTAAGCACCAAGCCGATCGGGAGCCAGATGAGGTGCACCCACCACGGCGGCTCAGCGCTTGCATCGAGAATCAGCGCACCGATCACCAGGATCGCGCCGACGATCAGGATCAGGAAAGCCGCCGGTCCGTCACCGACGTTGAACTGTTCGAAATCAAGGCCGCAGTCGCTGCAGCGGCTCGCAAAACGAACAGGGCCGGCAAACAGCCGGCCCTTTCCGCAGCGTGGGCAGGTGCCGGTCAGCGCTGTCTTCAGCGCATCGGGCTCCCGCCGCTCGCCGTCTTGCGTCACCCGTGCATCGGGGCGCCCCAGCCGCCCCAGATGTAGATGGAGACGAACAGGAACAACCACACCACGTCGACGAAGTGCCAGTACCAGGCCGCGGCTTCGAAGCCGAAGTGCTGCTTGGGCGTGAAGTCGCCCTTCACCGCCCGCAGGTAGCAGACGATCAGGAAGATGGTGCCGATGATGACGTGGGCGCCGTGGAAGCCCGTCGCCATGAAGAAGGCCGAGGTGTAGATGTTGGCCGGGCTCTCCGCCGTCGCATGCTCCGACGAGAAGCTGAAGGGCGCGTGGATATACTCATACGCCTGGATGCAGGTGAAGGTGATGCCCAGGATGATCGTGAGCAGGAGCCCGTTCTTCAGGCCCTTGCGATCGCCGTTGATCAGCGCGTGGTGGGCCCAGGTCACCGTGGTACCCGAGCAGAGCAGGATCAGCGTATTGAGCAGCGGAAAGCCGAACGGGTTCAGCACCTCCATGCCCTTGGGCGGCCACTGCGCGCCGACGCTCTCGGCCGCGCTGGGGAACAGGGCGTTCATGAAGTAGGCCCAGAACCAGGCGACGAAGAACATCACTTCCGAAGCGATGAACAGGATCATGCCGTAGCGCAGGTGGAGCTGGACGATCGGCGTGTGGTCGCCGGCATGAGCTTCGTGAATGACGTCGCGCCACCAGCTGTACATGACGCCCAGAACGCCGAGCAGGCCGGCGATGCAGACGAACTTGCCGTAAGGGTTGTCATGCATCCACATCACGCCGCCGCCCGTCAGGAACAGCGCGGAGAAGCTCCCCGCCAGTGGCCAGAGGCTCGGCGGCAGGATGTGATACGGATGGTTCTTGGTGGTAGCGGCCATCGAAAGTCCCGTGTTCATCGAGTTTGGGCGAGGCCTTAGCTGGCGCTTCCGGGTTTTTCCACTGGGTAAAAAGTGTAGCTCAGCGTGATCTCGTGAATGTCCTTCGTCGCGGGGTCCTTGCGGATCTGCGGATCGACGAAGAACACGACCGGCATGTGCGCCTTCTGACCGGGGCGAAGCGTCTGCTCGGTGAAGCAGAAGCATGCGATCTTGCTGAAATATTGACCGGCAAGATCCGGCGACACGTTGAACACGGCCCGCCCGGTGGTGACCCGCGCACTCATGTTGTGCGCGAAATAGCTGATCTGCGTCTTTTCGCCCGGGTGGATCTTCACCACCGTCTGCTCGGGCCGGAATTCCCAGGGAAGCGCGGCGTTGATGTTCGAATCGAACCGAACGCTGATCTGACCCGCGACGGCACCCGGCGCCACCTCGGCCCGGCGCGGCGTTCCGCCGAAGCCCGTCGCCTGGCAGAAAGCCCGATAGAGCGGGACCGAGGCGAAGGCGACGCCCAGCATGAAGAACATGAACAGCGCGGCGCGGGTCGCGACCTTGCGGTTGCGGCGATCGTGCTCGACCTTGGCCGGCGCGTTCACCGGTTCACCGTCAGCTTGGCGATGGTGATGGCGAAGGTCAGCACCACAAAGGCGATCAGCAGGATGGCGGTCACCCGCGCCCCGCTCTTCTGACGTGCGCGGACGATTTCATCTTCGGGTCGGGGAGCGATCATAGGGGCCACCAGCGGTCGGCGACGACGGCGCCGAACAGGACAAAGAGATAGACGATCGAATAAGCGAACAGCTGTTTCTCGGGCTTCATCGCCGCCGGCTCGGTCGCCCGGTTGCGCCACACGGCGACCGCCAGCACCAGGAACAACGCCGAGCCCAAGGCCGCGGTCACGCCATAGATCGGACCCGTGAGGCCGAGCGGCCAGGGCGCCACCGCCGCCGCGACCATCGGCAGCGTGTAGAGCAGGACCTGCAACCGGGTATGCGGCAGCCCGGCGACCACCGGCAGCATCGGCACTCCGGCCTTGGCGTAATCGGTCCGAACGAACAGGCTGAGCGCCCAGAAGTGCGGCGGCGTCCATAGGAAGATCAGCCCGAACAGCAGCACCGGCAGAAGCTCGACCCGCCCGGTCGCCGCGACCCAGCCGATCAGCGGCGGAAAGGCACCCGCCGCACCACCGATGACGATGTTCTGCGGTGTCCGTCGCTTCAGCCAGACGGTGTATATGACCGCGTAGAAGAAGATGGAGAACGCCAGGATCAGCGCCGCCAGGTGATTGGTGGCGAGGTCCATCAGGATCACCGACATGGCGGACAGGCCGATGGCGAAATGCAGGGCCGTCTGCCGATCCAGCCGCCCGGCGGGCAGGGGCCGCTTCTCCGTCCGCCGCATCTGCGCGTCGAGATCCGCTTCGTACCACATGTTGAGCGCCGCGGCCCCGCCGGCACCCAGCGCGATGCACAGGACCGCCGTGAAGGCCAGCACGGGGTGCAGGGTCACTGGCGCGGCCAGCATCCCGCACAGGCCGGTGAACACGACCAGGGTCATGACGCGCGGCTTGGTAAGCGCGAACAGGTCCCGCCAGTCGGCTGGCAGGTGCATGGTGGTAGCTGCGGTCGGCATGAGTCTGCGGCGCATATAGTGGGACGCGACCAGCGGCGCTAGGCTGACCTCATGACCAGCCGAATCACGTTCGCCCTCGCCCTTTGCCTTGCGACTTCAGCCGTGGCGCAGCAGACGGCTCCCGCTCCGGCAGCCACCGCCACTGCTCCCAGGGCCGACATCGTCCGGGTTGCGCTGGACACGGCGCAAGGCCGGATCGTGCTCGCGCTCGACCAGGCCCGCGCGCCCGTCACCACCGCCAATTTCCTGCGCTATGTCGATTCCAAGCGCTTCGACGGCATCACCTTCTACCGCGCCATGCCCTACGGGCAGGGCAACGGCCTGATCCAGGCCGGGATCACCAAGGACGCGCGACTGCTCTATCCTCCGGTGAAGCATGAGCCGCCAAGCGAAACCGGGCTCAAGATGGACGCGGGCGCCATCGCCATGGCCAACCTCGGCCCGGGCACCGCCCGATCGGACTTCTTCATCCTCGCCGGCCCGATCACCACCTTCGGCGACGCCTTCGCGGTGTTCGGCCATGTGGTCGAGGGCATGGACGTGGTGAAGGCGATCCTCGCCAGCCCGGTATCACCCACCAAGGGCGGCGAAGGGATGAAGGGTCAGATGCTCGAACCCGCCATCGCCATCCGCACCGCCCGGCGGGTCGATCCGGCGAACTAGCGCCGGTCGGCCGCGCTCTCCTGGCGGGTCGCGGCATAAACAGCCCCCGGCAGCCAACCAGGCCAGCCCGCGCTGTTCGCCACCATTTGCCCGACCCGATAGGCCGCCAGCGCCTCCTGCGCGCTGCCGGCGAATGTCCACCTGGGGTCGAACTGGTCGCACGGCTGGTGATAGCAGCGCTGGTTGTAGGCCCCGACGATTCGCTGCCCGGCCGCGAGCCCGCCGACCTTGAGGTCGCGACCGCCGCGAAAGGCAAGCACCGGCACGCCGCGCTGGGCGAACGGGAAATGGTCGGAGCGGAAGTACCAGCCCGCCTCCGGACTAGGCTCCGGATCGACCCGCAGCCCCTGCTCCCGCGCCGCTTGGACCAGCAGACCTTCGAGCTCCGACTGGCCGGGGCCAATCAGTTCGAGGTTGCGGGCCGCTGGCAGGGCCACATGCGGGTCGAGGTTGATGACAGCCGCCATCTTGGCCAGCGGCACGACCGGATGCTGGGCGAACCATTCTGAGCCGAGCAGCCCCTTCTCCTCCGCCGTCCAGGCCGCGAACACCACCGATCGTTGCGGGCGTGGGCCGTGCGCGAAGGCGCGCGCGACCTCGAGCATTTCCGACGTGCCCGTGGCATTGTCGATCGCACCGTTGCGGATGCTGTCGCCCCGCGCGTCAGGGCCGTTGTGCCCATTGGCGTCCCAATGTGCTCCGTACAGCACCGTTTCGTCCGACCGCGCAGCTCCGCGGAGGATGCCGACCACATTGTGGCTGATGACGTTGGTGGCGCGGTTGGTCGCATCGACGCTGACCGTCCCCGGCAGCGCAAACGCCCGGAACGAAGCACTGCGCGCCCGTTGCTTCAGCGCAGGCAGCGTGAATCCGGCGCGGGCGAGCAGCGGCAGGATGGCGCCACCGCGAACGATGCCGCTGAACTTGAGGCTGGTCGGTTTCAGCGGCGCATAGCTGAACGAAGGCACGCGAATGCTTCCGCCGACCTGGGAGTAAGGCCAGCTGTAGGCCGCTTCTTCGTGGATGAAGAGCACGCCCGCCGCGCCGGCCTTGGCCGCCGCCACCGCCTTGGTCCCGCCGCGCCCGCCGAACGTCAGTGCTCGCCCGCCGAAGCCGAGGTCCCGGCCGCCTTCGAAATCGGGGTCATTGGCAAGCATCACGACCACCTTGCCGCGCACGTCCACGCCCTGGAAGGCGTCCCACCCCCGCGCCGGATCGGGCGCGCCCCAGCCGGCGAACACCAAAGGCAGGTGGTCTAGCTTCGTTCGACCCGGAGTCGTGGGATTGATATCGAGGTCGGGCCCGTCGCGCAGCACGGCGGGGGAGCCGCGCATGGCAATGGTCAGCCGCCCGCCCGGCAAGGTGTCGAGGCGGACAAACGGGATGCTCTGATACCATCCGCCATTCTCCCCCGCCGGTTGCAGGCCCGCCGCCGCCATCTGCCGCGCGATATAGGCAATGGCCTTCTGCTCGCCGGGTTCGCCGGGGCCGCGCCCTTCGAAGGCGTCGGAGGAGAGCGTCCGGACGTCGGCCTTGATCCTGGCAGGATCGATCGGACCGGCGGCTGTGAGGGTGAGCAGGAGGGCGGGGGCGAGGAACAGGCTGCGCATGCCTGCCTTTGGGCGCTGCAAAGCTTTGCAGGCAAGGACAAAAATGAGGTCGGCGAGTCGCTCCATTGACTCACTGGCCGGACTCGCGGGAATAAGAACAAAAGTAGAACATGAACGTTGCGAGTCGTGTGGAACGAGGTTTGTCCCCCGTCCCCGGCGGGGATCCCGCGCGGGTTGAACACTCCCTGCCGCCATGGGCAGCGGGGCGGCCGACCCTGTCCGAACTGTTCGCCGCTTCCCCGCGCGATGCGGGCTGGGCGGGGTTCCTGCTGGCTGGGCTCGACCCGGCCCGGCCGCTGCTGTGGGTGCAGGAGCGAATGGCGATCCTCGAAGGCGGGCGGGTCCATCCGGCGGGGCTCGGGCCGGCTGGCCGCGGGCTCATCCATGTCGAGGCGCGCGACGCAAAGGCGGCGCTATGGGCAATGGAGGAGGGCCTGCGATGCCCGGCCCTGAGCGCCGTCATCGGCGAATTGTGGGGCGACCCGCCCGCACTCGACTTCACCGCGACACGGCGGCTGGCAGTAGCCGCCGAACGCCATGGCGTGGCCGCCTTTTTGATTCGGCTCGGCGGCCACGCCAACCTCAGCGGGGCGCGCTTCCGCTGGAAGCTGGCGAGCGCGCCCAGCGCTGCCCATCCGTTCGACTCCCGTGCACCCGGCGAGCCGCGCTGGAACGCCGAATTGTTCCGTGCCCGTGGCTGCCAGCCTGGCCGCTGGGTGGTGGCCGGTGACGGACGCCAGGATCTGCTCCCTGTGGCTGCCGCGGCTGGCGATCGAACGCTGGACGGCGATTGGCGGCGGCACGCCTGATCGAGCGGTCGTCCTCACCCTTGAGGCGCAGCACGGCCAACTGATCCACGCCGCGACCGAAGCGGCGCTGGAAGGCGGCGCACGGGTCGGCGGCCGGCTGACCGACGCCCGCGCGCTCGACCCTGCGCTGGAGGCGGTGCCGGCCGATGTCGCGGGCGATTCCGCCTGGCTTCGCGCGCTGGCGCTGTGGGCCGGGCGCTGGTCACCGTTGGTCGAAGTCGACGGCAGTGACTCGCTGCGGCTGGACGTGACCGGCGTCGCCCACTTGTTCGGCGGCGAGGCACGGCTGCTGGCCGAGATGGAAGCAAGGATCGGCGCCCTCGGCTTTACCGTGCGGAGCGCCATCGCCCCGACGGCAGGCGCGGCCTGGGCGCTGGCGCGGTTCGGCGGCGGCGCGGTGCTGGTGTCGAATGCCCGACTGGCACCGCTGCTCGCGCCGCTCCCCGTGGCCGCCTTGCGGCTGAGCGCGCCGGCCACCCACACGCTGGTCCGGCTCGGGCTCAAGACCATCGGCGACTTGGCCGGCGTGCCGCGCAAGAGCCTGGCGCGGCGCTTCCGCGAGGCCGACCACCCACTGGACGCGCTCGACCGGGCGCTCGGCCGCAAGCCCGAGCCGCTGACCGGGATCCGCCCCGACCCGCCGCCCCGCGCGCTGCTGCGAATGAAGGAGCCGGTGAGCCATCCTGAGTCCGGTGCCCAGGCACTCGCCCTGCTGGTCCCCCGGCTGGTCGAGCAACTGGAGGCACGCAGGCTGGGCGCGCGCGAATTGCTGCTGACCGGCTACCGGGTCGACGGCAGCCTTGCGCAAGCAGGCGCCGCCACCTCCATTCCGACCCGCGACCCCAAGCACCTTGCCCGGCTGCTGGCTGACAAGGCGGGGACCATCGATCCGGAGTTCGGGATCGATGCCTTCACCCTGACCGCCACCTGGACCGAGCGGCTCGATGCCGGCCAGGAGGCACTGGTCGGCGAGCCATCCGGCGAGACCAGGCTGGCCGAGCTTGTCGACCGGCTTAGCGTCAAGCTTGGCCCCGACAAGGTCCGCCGGCCGGCCCCGCGCGCAAGCCATGTGCCGGAGCGGGCCAATGGGTGGGCGGCCGGAGTCCACCCTCCCCCATCCGTCGGCGGAAGGGGGTCAACGGGAGCGGGGAAACCCCAGCGCCTGCTCGACACCCCTGAGGCAATCGCGGTCATCTACGCCACTCCCGAAGGTCTGCCCCGCCGCTTCGTGTGGCGGCGCAAGGTCCACGACATCGCCCGCGCTCAGGGGCCGCAGCGGATCGCGCCCGAATGGTGGCGCGAGCGCTCCACCGCTCGCCTGCGCGATTATTACAAGGTCGAGGACGAGGACGGCCGCCGCTTCTGGATCTTCCGCGAAGGGCTGGTCGGTGACGGGCGCGGCGGACCGCCCGGCTGGTTCGTCCACGGGCTGTTCGGGTGAGGACGCTCCATGCCTGAACAGGAAGGCTTCGCCCGCCGCAAGCTGGTCCGCAAGGACGGGCCCGCGCCCTACATCCCGCCGGCTTCTTTCGTTGAACTGGGGATCGCCACGCCCTTCAGCTTCCTGCGCGGGGCGTCCGACGCGATCGAGCTGGTGATGACCGCCTTCGCCATGGGCATGGACGCGATCGGAGTGGCAGATCGCAACACCTTGTCGGGCGTGGTGCGGATGCACAGCGCCTGCAAAGGCGCGGGTTTGAAGCCGCTGATCGGGTGCCGGCTTGTGGTGAGCGTGCCGCCACCGGCGAGTGCGACCGTCCTTCCTTTTCCCCTTCGTCCCGAGCGGAAACCCCAGGCCGCAGTCGAGGGGCGCTCACCCAAACGGACGCCCCTCGATCGCGCTCCGCTCCGCCATGAGAGGTTTGCCACCCTCCTCGCCTACCCCATCGACCGCGAAGGCTACGCCCGTCTGTCCCGGCTGCTCAGCCTGGGCCAGGGCCGGGCGGAGAAGGGCCAGTGCGACCTCAGCCTGGCCGACGTCGCCGACCACCAGCAAGGCATCGCCTTCATCGCCTGGCCGGACGAGGATCTCGACGCCTTCGAAGCGCTATTGCCGGCCCTGACCGCCGCCCTCCCCGACCTCCGCCACGTCGCCGCCGCCCACCTTTATCGCGGCGACGACCTCGCCCGGATCGAGCGGCTGGACCGGCTGGCGAAAGCGATCGGCGGGACCATCCTCGCCACCAACGACGTCCATTATCATGAGCCCGCCAAGCGCCCGCTGCAGGACATCATGACCTGTATCCGGGAGAAGACCACGCTGACGGAAGCGGGTTACCTCCTCCACCCCAATGCCGAGCGGCATCTGAAGAGCCCGGCCGAGATGGAGCGATTGTTCGAGCGCTGGCCGCACGCGATCCGCGCCACTCGCGCGTTCGCCGACGCGCTTCACTTCAGCCTCGACGAACTGAAATATGAATATCCGCGCGAGAGTGTTCCCCAGGGCCGCACCCCGCAGCAGCAGTTGGAGCACCTCACCTGGATCGGCGCTTCGCAACGCTGGGGCACCGACGGCGTGCCCGAGACGATCGTCAAGCAGCTCCGCCACGAATTGAAGCTGATCGCGAAACTCGACTTCGCGCGCTATTTCCTGACCGTCCACTCCATTGTCGAGTTCGCCCGTTCGTGCGAGCCGCCGATCCTCTGCCAGGGGCGTGGGAGCGCAGCCAACAGCGCGGTCTGCTATTGCCTCGGAATCACCGCGGTCGACCCGTCCACCACCGATCTCCTGTTCGAGCGCTTCATCTCCGAGGAACGGCGCGAACCGCCCGACATCGACGTCGACTTCGAGCATGAGCGGCGCGAGGAGGTGATCCAGCACATCTATCAGAAATACGGCCGCGACCGCGCCGGGATCGCCGCCACCATCATCCACTATCGCCCGCGCTCGGCCATCCGCGAGGTCGGCAAGGTGATGGGCCTCAGCGAAGACATTTGCGCGGCGATCGCCGGCACGATCTGGGGCTGGGGCGAGGACGTCAGCGAAAACCATGTGGCCGAAGCGGGCCTGGACCTCTCCGACCCGCACCTGGCCCGGGTGATCAAGCTTGCCGAGCAGCTGATCGGCATGCCGCGCCACCTGTCGCAGCATGTCGGCGGCTTCATCCTGACCGAGCGGCCACTGATCGAGACGGTGCCGGTCGGCAATGGCGCCATGCCTGACCGTACCTTCATCGAGTGGGACAAGGACGACATCGAGGAACTGGGCATCCTCAAGATCGACGTCCTCGCGCTCGGCATGCTGACCTGCATCCGTAAATGCTTCGAGCTGGTCGAACGGCATCATGGTGAGACCTGGGACCTCGCCACCGTCCCGCGCGAGGAGAAGGGCGTCTACGACATGTTGTGCAAGGGCGACAGCCTGGGCGTTTTCCAGGTCGAAAGCCGGGCGCAGATGAACATGCTCCCGCGCCTCCAGCCCCGCTGCTTCTACGACCTGGTGATCGAGGTGGCGATTGTCCGTCCTGGCCCGATCCAGGGCGACATGGTCCACCCCTATCTCAAGCGCCGCCAGGGCAAGGAGCCGGTGGTCTATCCCCGGCCCTCGCCCGAGCACGGCCCGCCCGACGAACTGGAGCGAATCCTCAAGCGGACGCTGGGCGTGCCGGTGTTTCAGGAGCAGGCGATGAAGATCGCCCTGGATGCCGCGCGGTTCAGCTCGGAAGAGGCCAACCAGCTGAGGAAGGCCATGGCGACCTTCCGCAGCCGCGGGACGATCGACCTCTTACAGGACAAGATGGTCGAGCGGATGGTGACGCGCGGTTACGAGCGTGAGTTCGCCGAACGTTGTTTCCACCAGATCCGGGGCTTTGGCGAATATGGCTTTCCCGAAAGTCACGCGGCCAGCTTCGCGCACCTCGTTTACGTGTCGAGCTGGCTGCGGTGGAAATATCCCGCGGCCTTCGCCTGCGCCTTGCTCAACAGCCAGCCGATGGGCTTCTACGCGCCCGCCCAGATCGTCCGCGACGCGCGCGAGCATGGGGTCGAAGTGCGCGCGGTGGATGTGAACGAGAGCGGGTGGGATTGCTCGCTGGAGGACGGCGCATTGCGGCTCGGCCTGCGCCAGGTCGAAGGCTTGCGGGTGGCGGATGCAGCGCGGGTCGTGAGCGCGGCCCCGTTCGCCACGGTCGAGGAATTGCAAAGCCGCGGGCGGGTCCCGCCGCATGCGGTGGAGCGGCTGGCCGAGGCCGACTGCTTCCGTTCCATCGAACTCGACCGGCGGCAGGCGCTGTGGGAGGCACGGGCGCTGAAACCGGTGCCGGAGCTGCCCCTGTTCGCCGCCGCTGATGCCCGCGACGAAGGTGACGAGGTCGAGACCGCCGTTCTTCCCACCATGCCGCTCGGCGAGCATGTGGTCAGCGATTATCAGACCGTTCGTCTGTCGCTGAAGGCGCACCCGATGCAGTTCCTGCGCGACCATTATGCTGCCAAGGGCTTCGTTCGGGCGTGCGACCTTCGCGACATCAAATATGGCCGCCGCGTGAGCCTGGCGGGGCTGGTGCTGATCCGCCAGCGACCGGGCAGCGCCAAGGGTGTCTGCTTCATCACGCTGGAGGACGAGAGCGGTGTCGCCAACCTCGTCATCTGGCCTGACGCCTTCACCGCCCAGCGCAAGGTGGTGATGGGCGCACGGCTGATGGTGGTGCACGGCATCGTCCAGCATGACGAGGCGGTGTGCCACCTGATCGCCCAGCGGCTGGAGGACGACAGCGGCCTGCTGCGAACCTTGTCCGACGCGCAGCCATTCGACCCGCAACTTGGCCGCGGCGACGGCGCCGGGCCGGCACGTCCGCCCATGGCCCGCCACCCGCGCGAGGCTGAAGTCATCCCCAAGGCGCGCGTCATCGATTGCCCGACCAATTGATCTCAAGCCTTGAATCGCCACATTCCCGCCATGCTTCGGCAAGGTCAGGCTCAGATTCGGGCTGCTAGGGGGACCGCATGATCAAGCAAATCAACACCGCCGCAGCCCTGGCGCTGGCCCTCTGCGCGGTTCCGGCCACGGCTTCGCCGGCCTCCGAGCTCGAGGGCCTGTGGCGCAATCCCAAGGGTAGCGTCACCGTCCGCATCGGCCAGTGTGGGCCGACGCTTTGCGGCCGCGTGGTTCAGGCGACTGCCTCGGCCAAGGCCAAGGCCGCGCAGGGCGGCACCGAGGCACTGATCGGAACCACCATCCTCAGCAACATCACCCCGGCTGGGACCAAGCGCTGGAAGGGCCGGGTGTTCCTGCCCAAGCAGAACATGCACGCCAACGGCAATCTGCGTCTCGCCGGCAATCAGCTGACGGTGCAGGGCTGCGTGCTCGGCTTCATCTGCAAGGACCAGACCTGGGTCCGGGTGAGCTAGCCCGAAAGGGCAAAGCCCCCGCTGAGCTCTCCCGCCAGCACTGCTGACTGAAGCGCCGTCATCTCGTCGGCCCAATAGCGGTCCGCCTCCAGATGAGGGCTGATGGCCCGCACCCTCGCGTGCAGCGCCTGCAGGGTCGCGCTGGTGGCGAGCGGGGCGTGATAATCGACCCCCTGCGCGGCAGAGATCAGCTCCACCGCGACCACCCCCGCCGTATTGCGGACGATCTGGCCGGCCTTGCGCGCCGCGATCGGGGCCATGGAGACGTGGTCTTCCTGCCCTGCGCTCGTCGGAATCGAATCGACCGAGGCCGGGAAGGCCAGACTCTTGTTCTCACTGACCAGCGCGGCAGCGGTGACCTGGGGGATCATCAGCCCGCTGTTCACTCCGCCATCATCGACGAGGAAGGCGGGTAGACCGCTCATCTTCGGGTCCACCAGCACGGAAGTTCGCCGCTCGGACAGGCTGCCCACCTCGCACATCGCCATGGCGATGGTGTCGGCCGCGAAGGCGACGGGCTGTGCATGGAAGTTGCCGCCGCTGATCGCGCTATCCTCATCCTCGAACACGATCGGGTTGTCGGTCACAGCCGCCGCCTCGATCGCCAGGGTCCGGGCCGCATTCTCCAGCAGGTCAAGCGCCGCGCCCATTACCTGCGGCTGGCAACGGAAGCTGTAGGGGTCCTGCACCCGCCCGCAACGATGATGGCTGTCGACAATCGCCGATCCGTCCAGCAGCCGGGCGATTTCACGGGCCACGCGGATCTGGCCGGGCTGGCCACGAAGCGCCGAGATGCGCGGGTCGAACGGCTTGACGCTGCCCTTCAGCGCATCGACCGAGAGCGCCCCGCTGTGGAGCGCCGCGCCGAACACCCGCTCGGCGGCGAACAGCGCGTCGAGCGCCACCGCCGTCGAGAACTGGGTCCCGTTGATCAGCGCCAGCCCCTCCTTGGGTCCAAGCTCGAGCGGTTCGCGGCCGAGCCGCTGCAGCGCCTGGCCCGCCGCCACCCGCTCACCGGCAAGATCGATCCAGCCTTGCCCCATCAGCGCGGCGGTCATGTGCGCCAGCGGTGCCAGATCGCCGCTCGCCCCGACGCTGCCCTGGCTTGGGATGATCGGCATGGCGTCCTGGTCCAGCAGCGCCTGCAGCGCGTCGATGACTTGGTGCCGCACGCCCGAGTAGCCGCGCCCCAGCCCGAGCAGTTTCAACACGATCATCAGCCGCACCACCTGGCGCGGCGTCGCTTCACCCAGCCCGCAACTGTGCGACAGGATCAGGTTGCGCTGAAGCTCCGACAGACGCTCGGCTGGAATGCGGGTCTGCGCCAGCAGGCCGAAGCCGGTGTTGATGCCGTAAACGGTGTCACCGCTCGCCACGATCCGCGCAACGGCGTCGGCCGAGGCCTCGATGCGGGTGCGACTGGGCCCATCCAGCCGGCACCGAGTCCCGAGCCAGAGTTGGCGGAGGGTGGCAAGGCCGATCGCTTCAGGATCGAGGGTGAGGACGTCGGAACTGGTCATGGGCCAGTCCTGCCAGACACGGGCCGACGGGGCCAGTTCGCTCGCATCGCCTTGGCGGGAGAGCAGTCGTGGTCAGCGGCCCTCAGCGCCTGACCCGGCGGAAGACGTTGGTGCGGATCAGCGGCTTGCCATCGTCACCGACATAGGCCGCCGTTTCGACCAGTTCCTCGCCGCCGGGCTGCAGGGCGTAGACACGGGTCGAGGCAGGCGTGCCGTTCTTCGCGAGCGCAAGAACCATGACGTCGGGCGTTGGCAGGGTCACCGCCGCCGTATCCGCCTCCAGCGTGTCGCCCTCGATTTTGTAGGGCGTACCATCGGCGGTGTAGCTGCCGGTCATCGTGCGCTCCGACCCATCGCCGGCGAGGATTCGGACCAGGGTATGGTATCGGCCGTCCCCGCTGCGCGAAAAGGTCAGCGTCACGCTCTTCGGCCGCGCCTCGGGCGGCATGGGCAGGCGGCTCACATCGACCGCCCAACTACCCATCAGTGGCCAGGACTGCTCCGCCCCGGCGAGCGCCGAGGTTGCGCCAAGCAGGAAGACGAGGACGAGGATGCGGAGCAGGTTCTTCATTCGGCACCTCCGGGCGGGCAACGGGAACCTAGCCAACCATGCCGGCTTGGCAACGGCTCGCTTGATCCTCGTCGTCGGACCGTAACTCAGGTCCGCGAGGACGAGAGCATCGGCAGGTCCAGTCCCTGCTCGCGCGCGCAGTCGGCGGCCTCCTCATAACCCGCGTCGGCGTGCCGCATCACCCCGGTGGCGGGGTCATTCCACAATACGCGCTCCAGCCGCCGCGCCGCCTCGTCGGTGCCGTCCGCGACGATCACCATGCCGGCGTGCTGGCTGTAGCCCATGCCGACGCCGCCGCCGTGGTGGAGCGAAACCCAGGTCGCGCCGCTTGCCGTATTGAGCAAGGCGTTGAGCAGCGGCCAGTCACTGACGGCGTCGGAGCCATCCTTCATCGCTTCGGTTTCGCGATTGGGGCTGGCGACGCTGCCGCTGTCGAGGTGGTCGCGGCCAATCACGATGGGCGCGCTGACCTCCCCGTTCCGCACCATCTCGTTGAAGGCGAGGCCGAGCCGATGGCGCTGGCCAAGGCCGACCCAGCAGATGCGGGCGGGCAGGCCCTGAAAGGCAATCCGCTCCCGCGCCATGTCGAGCCAGCGGTGGAGATGGGGATCGTCGGGGATGAGCTCCTTCACCCGCTGGTCGGTCCTGTAGATATCCTGCGGATCGCCGCTCAGCGCGACCCAGCGGAACGGCCCGATACCACGGCAGAAAAGCGGCCGGACGTAGGCGGGAACGAAGCCGGGAAAGTCGAAGGCGTGCTCGACGCCGGTGTCTTTCGCCTCCTGGCGAATGTTGTTGCCGTAATCGAACACCGGCACGCCCATGTCGCGGTAAGACAACATCGCCTCGACGTGGCGCGCCATGGCGATCCGCGCCGCCGCCGCCACGGCCTGCGGGTCCCGTTCGCGCATCTCGAGCCACTGCGCCACCGTCCAGCCGATCGGGAGGTAACCATTGGCGGGATCGTGGGCGCTGGTCTGGTCGGTGACGGCGTCCGGGCGAATGCCTCGGGCGAGCATCTCGGGGATGATCTCCGCCGCGTTGCCGAGCAGGCCGACGCTGGTCGGCTCGGCGGCGGTGCGGAGGATCTCCAGCGCCTCGTCGATGCTGGTCGCGCGGCGGTCGAGATAGCGGGTCTCCAGCCGCTTCTCGATCCGGCTTTCCTGGCACTCGATGGCGATGCAATGCGCCCCGGCCATCACCGCCGCCAGCGGCTGCGCCCCGCCCATGCCGCCAAGGCCCGCAGTCAGGATCCACTTGCCGCTTAAGTTCCCGCCATAATGCTGGCGGCCCATCTCGGCGAAGGTCTCGTAGGTGCCTTGGACGATGCCCTGCGTGCCGATGTATATCCAGCTGCCGGCCGTCATCTGGCCGTACATCATGAGGCCGGCGCGATCGAGTTCATTGAAATGCTCCCAGGTCGCCCATTTGGGCACCAGGTTGGAGTTGGCGATCAGCACGCGCGGGGCATCGGCATGAGTGCGGAAGACGCCGACCGGCTTGCCCGACTGGACCAGCAGGGTCTGGTCGTCCTCGAGCCGCTCCAGAGTGTCGACGATGCGGTCGAAGCAAGCCCAGTTGCGCGCCGCCCGGCCGATGCCACCGTAGACGACCAGGCTCTCCGGGTCCTCGGCGACCTCGTCATCGAGGTTGTTCTGCAGCATCCGCACGGCAGCTTCGGTGAGCCAGTTCTTGGCCTTGATCTCGCTCCCGCGCCGCGCGCTGATCCGGCGGCTGTTATCCCTGCGTTCGTTCAACTCCTGTCCCCTCAACAATCCACCCCCGCCAGCATCCGCCGCTCCGGCCCGGGCATACCGATCCAGTAGCCAAGCTCCGCCGGCTCCGAAATGTCCCAGGCCACCAGGTCCGCCACCTTGCCTGCCGCGATGGTGCCCACCTGGTCGTCGATGCCAAGCGCCTGCGCGGCGTTGACGGTCATTCCGGCCAGCGCTTCCTCCGGCGTCAGCCCAAACAGGGTGCAGGCCATGTTCATCGCCAGCTGCGGGTTGAGCAGCGGCGACGTGCCGGGGTTGCAGTCGGTGGCGATGGCAATCGGCACGCCATGGTCGCGCAGCAGTTCGACGGGCGGCTTCTGCTTCTCCTGAAGCGCATAGAATGCGCCTGGCAGCAGCACCGCAACCGTCTCGGCGGCGGCCATCGCCTCGGCCCCCACGGCGTCGAGATGTTCGAGGTGGTCGGCGGACAAGGCGTGATAGCGCGCCGCCAGCTTGGCTCCGCCACGATTGCTGAGCTGCTCGGCATGAAGCTTGACCCGGAGGCCCTGGTTTTCGGCGGCGACGAACAGTTGCTCGATCTCATGTGGCAGGAAGCCGATCCCCTCGCAGAAACCGTCCACGGCGGTCGCCAGCTGCGCGTCTGCCACCGCCGGCACCAGCTCATCGATCGCCTGGGCGACGAAGGCCTTGCGGTCGGCGCCCTTCGGCAAAGCATGCAAGGCAAGCAGGGTCGGGGCGATGCGCACCGGCTCGCTTTCGGCCAGCCGCTGGGCAATGCGCAGCAGGCGCATCTCACTGGCCACATCGCTGCCGTAGCCTGACTTGATCTCGACCGTCGTGCAGCCGCCGGCCATCAGCGCCCGCAGCCGGCGCCGGCCGCTTTCCAGCAGTTCATCGTCACTCGCGGCGGCCGTGGCAGCTATGGTCGAGGCGATCCCGCCGCCCGCCTTCGCGATCTCCTCATAGCTGGCGCCCATCCGGCGCAGCGCATGTTCGCGCGCGCGGGTGCCGCCGAAGACCAAGTGGGTGTGGCAGTCGATCAGGCCGGGCGTCACCCACAGGCCGTTCATCGGCACCACTTCGCCGACCTTCATTCCAGCCATGTCGGTGCGTTTGCCGACGCGCACGATGCGTCCGTCGGCAATCGCGATCGCGGCGCCTCGGACGACTCCCAGCGGGTCGTTCCGGGTCGGCACCATGGTGCAGATGTTGCAGTCGGTGAGCAGCCGGTCCCACATGGCGTGGGGCTTGGCACGCTGCTAGGCAGATGCGCAATGACCAGCGCTTGGCCCAATCTCTCGGAATTGCTCACCGGAGCCCCCGATGCGCCGATCGGTTGGGTCGGCGCTCCGCTGGCGGCGGGGTCGGTCACGCCGGGGCGCTGCGACCTGGCGCCGGCGGCGTTGCGGTCGGTGCTTCGGCGGGTCGGGCGCTACGACATCGAGCATTCGACCGAACTGGCGACCACCATCCGCGACCGCGGCGACGTGGCGTTGGACGGGCTCAAGATCGAGCAGGCCACGCCACCCTTGCGCGCGGCGGTCAGCGAAAGCATCGCGGCGCATGCGCTGACCCTGCTCATCGGCGGCAACAATGCGGTGACCCGGCCGGGGGTGCTCGGGCTCGGCGATGCGCTTGGACTGCCGCTCGATAAGCTTGGGCTCATCACCCTCGACGCACACCTAGACATGCGCGACACCAGCGGGGGGCTCGGCAACGGCAATCCGGTGCGCGCCCTGCGCGAGGACGGGCTGCCCGGCCGCAACGTCGTGCAGGTCGGGCTCGCCCCGTTCGCCAACAGCCTGGCAATGCACGGGGACGCCGCCTCCGGCGGGCACCTGCTTCTCACCGCGGAGGAAGTTCATGCAACCGGCGGCCGGGCCGCGGCAGTGCGCGCGCTAGAAGCGCTCGACCATTGCGAGGCGATCCTGCTCGACTGCGACATCGACGTCATCGACCGCGCGCAGTTTCCCGGGGCGCCGGGAGCACGTCCGGGCGGGATCACCAATCGCGACTTCTTCGCGGCCGTCAGGCGATTGGCGGCCGAGCCACGCGTGCGGGTCATCGACCTGACCGAATGGGACCCGCCGCTCGACCCCAGCGATCTCAGCGCGCTGACCGCCGGGCGCTGGCTGGCGGAGGTGCTGGCGGGGTTCGAGGCGCGCTGAGCATCTGCTCGACCGCCGTCGCAAGATCCGCGGCGCCGATCGGCTTCTTGAGCACACGGGCATTGCCCGCCACCGCCTGGTCGATTGCATCGCTATCCGAATGACCGGTGATGAACAGCAGCCGCAGGTCGGGCTTATGCTCCAGTGCCTGCCGGGCGACGTCGGCTCCGGTCATGCCCGGCATCGCGAAATCGAGCAGCAGGAGGTCGAACAGCTGGCCCTTGAACATCGCCAGTGCCTCTACCCCGCTGGCCGCCTGCTGAACCACGTGGCCGCGCGCTTCGAGCATGTCGGCGAGCGCCACCCGGACATTGTCGTCATCATCGACCAGCAGGATGGTTCCAGTCACCGGCGCCGACGCAACGCCGGCGGCTGCAGTCTCTTGTTCGCCTGACGCCGCTTCGGCCGGCTCCTGCCTTGGTAGCGTCATCACCACCGTGGTGCCGTGGCCAACCGCGCTGTCGATGTCGACGCGTCCTCCGGCTTGCTGGATCACGCCATAAACCATGCTGAGCCCGAGGCCCGTGCCGCGCCCAGGTCCCTTGGTTGTGAAGAACGGCTCGAGCGCGCGTTCGATCACTTCAGGTGGCATTCCGACGCCAGTGTCCGTGACGGTGATTACGACCGTCTCCCCCCGACGTTCGGCACCGATCGCCAGCCGCCCGCCGGAAGGCATGGCATCGCGGGCGTTGATGGCGAGGTTGAGGAGGGCGAGCTCCAGCTGCGTGCGGTCGGAGGTGACCACGCCCAGTTCCTCGCCAATCGACAGTTCCACGTCGATCCGTGGACCAACCGAGTTGCGGATCAGCTCATCCATGCCGGTCACCAGGTCGGCAACGTCGATCGGCTTGGCCTCGAGCCGCTGCTGGCGGGAAAAGGTTAGCAGCTGGCCGGTCAGCTTGGTCCCGCGCTCCACCGCCTGCGCGGCATTTCCTGCCCAACGGCGGACCTTGTCGGTCTGGTCGGGCGCAAGGCCGATCAGCTCCAAATTGCCATGGATCGCCTGCAGGAGATTGTTGAAATCATGCGCGATGCCGCCGGTCAGCTGACCGATCGCCTCGATCTTCTTTGACTGGACCAGCGCGGCTTCCGCCCGCTCGCGGTGCGCGACCTCGGCGCGAAGCTGCTCAAGCGCTCGGTCACGCTCGACCAGCACGCCCGCCAGCTCCTCATTCTTCTGCTGCAGCATGGAGGGCGACGGCAACGCCAGCGCCTTGGGCAGCAAGGGCCACAGCATGATCGCGGTCGGCAGCGACGCCAGCGCGGTGATCGCCTTGACCACGGCCTCTACACCATAGTCGCCGTGCCACAGGTTCCAGATCCCCAGGACGTGCGTGAAGCCGCAGGACAGGATGAACAGGGCGAACAGCCAGAAGACCCTCCCGAACTCCACGTCCGGGCGCTTCCGCACAAACGTCAGCAACACGATCGGAATGGAGAAGTAGGCAAGCGCGATCAGCGCGTCGGAGATCACGTACGTCCAGACCAGCTCTGGCTGCCAGAGCAGGCAGTAACCGTGCGGTGCGTAATCGCTGAAGAACGTTGGCATAACACAGCGTTATGTCTTTCGTTTCGGCGCCGCTAGCTGCCCTAGGGGGCCGAACTTCGTTTATTCCGCAAGCGACCGAAAAGTGATGGAAAACCGCAACGCTTCGTGAGGCTTGATGCCATGTTCCCATTGTTGTCGCGCTTCCCCGCTGAGGAGATAGGCACTGCGCGGCGCCAGGGGCACGGCCACGCGCGCAAACTTCCGGTCGCCAAGCCGACGGCGGAAGTCCAGGGTGGTCGCCGCGCCAAGCGACACGCCGACCACCTCCTCGAACACCGGCCGGTCGCGATGCCAGCCGATGCCCGCACCCGGATCGTAGCGGATGAGCAGCACGTGGACGAGGTGGTCCGGCTCCAGTCCAGCGAAGCTGGCGCAGCGCGCCCGTAACGGCTGCAGCCAATCGGGAATGGGCTCGCTCTCTTCCAGCCGACCTCGGGCAAAATCATAATGCCGGCCAAAGCTGCGGGTCAGTCGCTTGCCCTCATACTGCTGAAACTGGAATGGAGTTAGCGGCTCGGCGGCGATCCTCGCGATCAGCTCGTCTTCCTCGGCCTCGTCGACCAGCGCTTCCCGCAGCTTCAGCCCGGGTATGGGATCAAGCTCGAACAGCATGGGTCAGCGGCCGAGCAATTGCCCGAGCTCGGCGGGGCTGAGCGGATGGCGCAGTTGCTCGCAGCGGCACTGGTCGGGCCGTTT
This sequence comes from Sphingomonas sp. KRR8, assembly GCF_023559245.1. Lineage (NCBI taxonomy): Bacteria > Pseudomonadati > Pseudomonadota > Alphaproteobacteria > Sphingomonadales > Sphingomonadaceae > Sphingomonas > Sphingomonas sp. KRR8. The sequence continues at coordinate 2,199,402 of NZ_CP097462.1, read as the reverse complement.
GTCGGGACGGCGGCGAAGGAAGCGCGTGCCGTGACGGAACCGACCGGCAGTGACCTGATCGTAGCCGACTTCGATCACCAGTTCGGGCCTGAGAGGCACCCACTCCGCCGACCGGCCGTTGGCCCAGCGGCTCGGGCCGCCCGGCGCAGCCCCGCTGAAGCCTTCGCCCCCGGCCAGCGGCTCGAGTTCGGCGGTCCACGCCGCACGCTCGACCGCACTGAAGGATGAGCAGAAACCGACATGGTTCAGCAGGCCGGCATCATCGTAGAGGCCGAGCAGAAGCGAGGCCATTTTGCCGCCAGCGCGCTCGGTCCGGTAACCGCCCACCACGCAGTCGGCGCTGCGGTGCTGCTTCACTTTGATGAACGCCCGTGTTCCCGCCTGGTAGGGCTGGTCCATCGGCTTGGCGATTACGCCATCGAGCGCGGCCCCGCTGCGCGCCAGCCACTGCTGGGCCTGCTGGCGATCGTCCGTCGCGGGGGACAGGAGGAGATCGGGCGTTCCCTGCTTCTCGATGAACTGCTCGAGCGCCCGCCTCCGCTCGGCCAGCGGCGCGGCGGCAAGGTCGCGCTTGCCGATCGCCAGCAGGTCGAACGCCATCAGCTTCGCTGGCGTCTCTCCAGCCAGGCGCCGCACCCGGCTTTCCGCGGGATGGAGCCGCTGCTGCAGTGCATCGAAGTCGTAATGGCCGTCGCGCTCGATGATGAGTTCACCGTCGAGCAGGAAGCGGTCCGCCGGCAGCGCCGCAAGGCTCGACACGACCTCGGGGAAGTAGCGGCCCAGCGGCTTGCCGCTCTTGGACCAGAGCTTCACCTCCCCTCCCGCCCGCTCGGCGAGGCAGCGGAAGCCATCCCATTTCGGCTCGAACAACCAGCCCGGACCCGACGGCAGGTCCTTGGCGAGCAGCGCCTCCATTGGGGCAAGGGGAGCGGTTTCGCTCATCACCGCACAACCGCCAATACGCACCGAAGTGCCGCCGGCCCTGTGTGCGCCAGCATCGCGCCTAGGCCAATTCGATCCACACCGGGGCATGATCGCTGGTCTTGGGCAGTGCCCGCACCGATCGATCGACCCCGGCCTGCTTGAGGCCCTTGGCCGCCGGACCATTCAATAGCAGGTGGTCGATGCGCAGGCCGGCGTCGCGCGGAAAGGCGTTCCGGAAATAGTCCCAGAAGGTAAACACCTGCTCGTCGGGGTGCTTGGCCCGCAGTGCGTCTGTCCAACCTTGCCGGAGCAAGCGCCGGTAAGCTTCGCGCACCTCGTCGGCGAACAGCGCGTCGTCGCGCCAGCGTTCGGGTTTGTAGACGTCTTCGTCTTCCGGAATGATGTTGTAGTCACCCGCCAGCACCACTGGGCCGTCGACCGCGAACAGCTCGGCCGCCAGCGCCTCGAAGCGGGCGATCCACTCCAGCTTGGCGTCGAACTTGGGACCGGGCCGGGGATTGCCGTTGGGCAGGTAGAGGCACCCCACCAGCACCCCGCCGACCGCCGCTTCGATGTAGCGGCTGGGCGCCTCGGCTCCGTCGCCGGGAAGATTGCGGCGGGTCTCCACCGGCATGGCCCCACGGGCAAGGATCGCCACCCCGTTCCAGCTTTTCTGGCCAAGCCAGATCGCCTGGTATCCAGCCTCGCGGATCGCCTCTTCCGGGAACTTGTCGGGCGCGGCCTTGAGTTCCTGCAGGCAGACGACGTCGGGCGTGGCCCCGTTCAGCCATTCGAGCAGCACGGGCAGCCGGCCGTTGACGCCGTTCACGTTGTAGGTGGCGATTCGCATGACAGGCCATGAACCCTTTGCACCCGCATCGGCTCCGTGCCGTTCGCCGGGCGGCTACCGTTTCGGCGGAGCCTTGGACTTCGGGGCGGGCGCCGACGCCTTGCCCGGCGCCGCTGGTGCCGATGCCGCGGGCGCTGCATCGAGCCGGGCGAGCTTGTCCTTCGCCTCACGGGCGAAGGCGTCGCTGCCCGCGGCCGCGGCGCGATACCGTTCCCGCGCCTGCGCCCGGTCATTGCTCAGCAGGGCAAGGTCGCCGGCCTGCACCAGCGTCGCCGGGTCGCTCGGCAGCAGGTTGAGGGCCCGGCCATTCGCGGTGCGGGCCAGATCAAGCTTGCCCTCCTCGATCGCAACGGCGGCCGAGAAATACCAGTAGAAGGGATCGCTCGCCGCGGTCGCCTGTGCTTCGCTCAGCCTGGCCCGCGCCACCGCGTAATTCTTCTGCTCGAACGCGACCCTCGCCCGGTCGATCAATGCTTCGCCGCGCTGCAGTCCGGTGAGGCCCGTTCCGGCGAGCGCCTGGTCAAGCGCCACCGCCGCCTTGGCCGGTTCACCCGCCGCCAGCCACATGTTGCCGGCCGCGGCCAGTGCCCGGTCGCGGTCGGCACCGACGGCGCGCGAAGCCGCCGCCTCGAACTCCGGGGCGGCCTCGGCAAAGCGCCCGGCGTTGCCGGCGGCCACCGCACGGCAGGCCGCGCCCGCGTCGCCGGTCGCACAATTGGGGGTTTGCGCCGCCTGCGCGAGGGTCGTTGCGGCAAGCAGGGCAAGAATCATTGGGCAAGCTCCACCAGGTCGGCCGCGGCGCGCAGGATGGTGCGCAGTTCCCCGTGGCCCGACAGTCGATGGCCGCCGCCCTTGACCAGCCACAACTGAACCTCGGACGAACGAAGCGCCGCGACCGTTCGCAGCGCCAGGGCGGGCGGCACCTCGCCGTCCGCGTCGCCATGTATCAGCCGCACCGGGCAGTGGATCGGGATCTCGTCACCAAGCAGCAGCCGCTGCCCGGACTCCCAGAAGGCCAAGGTGGTCAGCTCCGAGTCGCCACCATAAGGGTTCTCGCGCTCCAGCCTGCCTGTGGCACGCAATGTCGCGCGATCGTGCTCATCATAACCCCAGTCGGTGAAATCAGGAGCCGCCGCGATGCCGAGCAGCCCGCACACCCGCTCGGGCCGGCGCAGCGCCGCGAGCATCGCCAGCCAGCCGCCCATCGACGATCCGGCAAGGATCAGCGGACCGTCCGTCCGCTCATCCATGATGGCGAGCACCTCCTCGAGCCAGCGCTCGAGCGTACCGTCGGTGAACGCGCCTGCGCTCTCGCCCGTCCCGCTATAGTCGAAGCGCACGAAGCCGAGATCGCGCTCGGCCGCCCAGGAACGGAGGGTCAGCGCCTTCGTTCCCATCATGTCCGAGACATAGCCCGGCAGGAACAGGATGGTGGCGGGACCATTGCCGGCGTGCGCCCGATAAGCGATTCGGCGGCCGTCGGCGAGTTCGTGGAAAGAAGGATCGCTCATGACCGCGGCGACATAGCGCAGCCGCCGCGGTCAAGCGAATGCGAGGGGTCAGCGCGCCGCGACCCGGTTGGCGGTGGCACGCTGCGCCTGCGCCTGCTCCCAAGCCTTGCCCATGCTGTCGGCGCGGCATTGCTTGACCCAGCGCTTGCCCGCCGGGTCGGCCGAGCTCGCGTCGCCGCAGACGTCCGCGGCGGCGCGCTGCAGCCGGGCCTTGAGCAGCGCCTGGCCATGCGCCGAAGAAAGGTCGAGGTCAGCGGTGGACACGGTGGCAACGGCGACCGGACCGGGCATGGCGGCGGACACCGGCGCGGCGAAGGTCAGCGCGGATGCCGCGGCCACCAAGCTGACGAGCGAAGCGGCGAAAGCAGAACGAGCGGTCATGATGGTTCTCCCTGTCATCTACAGGAGACGCAGATGCGCCACATTGACGCGCTGCGGGAGCAACGATGTTGCACCGCCGTTCTGCAAAAACGCTGAACCCGCGCTTTCCCGCCTAGAAGTCGCTCCCGAGCGCCACCGCGAACCCGCTGCCCGGCGTCGCGTTGCCCAATGCCCGATAGCGGTAATCAAGTGACAGCCGCACGTTGCGGGTCATCCGGGCCGAGATGCGCGGCCCAAGGTCGAGCCGGTTCAGGCCCTTCTGTGCTCCACCCCAGACGCCCAGCCCGACCGAATAGCGCCCGAACAGCGGCCGCTCCGCCACCAGGCCGCCGTCGACGAACCAGTCGCGCTGACGCACGGAGACGATCCCGCTCTGGCCATAGCCGTCGAGCCGGAAGCCGAGCGGAAGCGCCTTTCCGTAGATGCCGCCCTCGGCCAGCAAGGCGAAGGCGCTGCGCCCGCCGGTCAGGTCACCGATGCGCTGCCGCCGCTCGGCCAGCAGTCGGAGTGGAAGGTTCACCAGCGGCTGCCACGCGACGCCCAGGGCCGCTTCGCCATTCACCCCGCGGTTGCGGGTGCGGGGCGCGGGAATCGGCGCGGAGAAGCGCAGGTTGGCCGACAGGCGCGGGGTGAAGCGATAGGTCAGCCTGCTTCCCGCCTGGCTTGCGCCCAGCTGTCCGCCGATCGCCAGCGCGGGACTGGTCGCCGCCGGAACGGCGCTGGTGGCGGGGCTGGCCTGGCGGATTAGGCTCCAGCTCGACAGGCTCCAGCGGTCGAGCCGGTGGGGGCCCTCGGGGGTCAATGCTGTCACGGCCGGGGCAGCGCCCGGTCCGGGGTTGAGGGCCACCGCCTCCGGCCGTGACAGCGGCGCCTCGTCCGCAGCAGAGGGACTTGGCTCCACGCCCGAAGCGGGAGCAGCGGTCCAAGGCGTCTGGCGCGGCAACGGCATGGCCGCTGCCGCAACGGGAACAGGGTAATAGATTGGCATCGGCATGGCGGTCGGCCGGGGCGCGGGTGCACCCCATCCGGGCGGCGGCGGCGGCGGATAGCCGTAAGGAGCGCCATATGGTCCCGGTGGGTACGGGTAGGGATAGGCCGCCGGCGCATAGCCATAAGGCGCCGCCGGATATTGCTGGGGCGCCTGAACCGGCCCGGGGCCGAGCGGGGCATAGGACATCGGCGGCCCCGCCACGGCCTGCGCCGGCGGCGCGCCGGGCAGAGGCGGGGTTGCCGGCGCGGCTTCGGGTAACGCCAGCGCGCTTGCCGCCGCCCGGAACGTGACCCAACCGGCGACCGCCACCGCCAGGAACTTGACCGGTGCGCTCATCGTGCTGTCTCCGCTGGAAAGATGTGGGCGGTCTTGTCCCACTGCCGTGGTCCGCCCCTGAGATGGATCATCAGCGCTCGCCGCGCGGCGAGGATGGCGATGACGTTGCCGATCACCATCCGAGGAACGCTCATCAGCCCTTCACCCAGGCCGTAGGCGGACGCGGTGAACATGCCGCGCATGAGCACTCGCCAGGTCAGCAGCAGTGCGGTCAGCCGAAGCAGCCAGTCGAGCCCGCGCGAAAGCGGTGCCGGCGGCGGCGCGCCGAGCCACTGCGCCAGCCACAATTGGCTCCACAGCAGTGCCGCGACATAGCCCGCCAGCAGCAGCACCGCGGCCAGCGGTCCGCGCCGGTCCCGCATCCGGAACCAGCGCTCACCCCAGCCGCGTCCCCAGCCGAGCCGGTCCCAGCCGGAGAAAGCGATCCCGCCCAGCCATCGCGCCTTCTGCCGCACGGCGGTGTCGAGCGTGGCCGGGAAATGGCCTCGGCTAGCCACCACGGCGGGCTGCCCGTGCACCACCGGCAGGCGCACGAACATCGTTCGCTCGCCCAGCGCGCCCAGCCGCAGACCCATCTCATAATCCTCGGTCATGCTGCCGCCGGCGAACGGCCGCCCGCCTTCGCTGCTGGCCAGCCGGCCGAGCGCCTCCCGCCCGATGGCGCAGCCGACGCCCGCAAGCGGAATCGCCGCTCCGACGGCTTCCCGCACCACCAGTTCCTTGCCGTGGCTCTCGGCGAACTCGTCACAATAATGGCCGCCGATCCAAGGGCTGGCCGGGTCGACCAGCGGAACCACCGGCAGCTGGACCACGCCCGCCCGTCCGATCAGCCGGGCGAACAGCTTCAGTTCCTGCGGATGCACCAGATCCTCGGCATCGTGCAGGATCACCGCCGCAGCCCGACGCCCCTCAGCCGTCTCTACCCGGACCAGCGCGTCATACAGCCGGTTGAGGCAATCGGCCTTGGTGGTCGGCCCGTCGACCCCGATGTCGACCGCCACCACGCGCGGATCGGTGACTTGGCGGATGGCGGCCGCGGTGGCCGCATCGTTGCGATAGTGCCCGACCAGCAGGCTGTAATCGGGATAATCGAACCGCTCGAGGGTTGCGCGAAGCATGTCGCCAATCACCGCTGCCTCGTCCCAGGCGGGAATGAACACGACCATCCATCCTTCGGCCGTCCCCCTCAGCATTCCGGCGTCGGCAGGCACGAAGCGGCGGTAGATGGTGAGGGCGCGCCACACCCGGCGCGCGATATAAATGAGGTCCAGCAGCAGGTCGTCGAGCGCGAACAACAGGAAGCCGGCCGCTGCGAACAGCGACAGCTCGACAGCCACGCGCTGGATCATTCCCGCGACGCTCACGCGCGTCGCGGCATGTCCGATGGTCTGGAGAAAAGCTCCGCCGTCATCATACCCCCATGAGACAACCGAGCACCCACTTCTTGGCACAGCCCCGAGGCACAAGCAACCGCGCCGAAACAACGGGAACTCGTGGGGCGCCGCGTTGATTTACCGCTTCCTAATCGCTCGCGTGCAAAGAGCCGGTTTCCCGCCTGTTCCAGAAACTGAGCGCTTTTCTGCCGATGGACCGAACCGCCGCCTTGTCCCAGCAACTTCAGCAGCGCGCCGACGCGCTGCTTGGTCTGCTGGAACGGCGCGCGTCACTGCTCCCGCTGGCCTGGCTGGTGGTGGCCGGTCTCGGCTCGGCGATGCGGTTGAGCGGCCAGTTTGCCGATCCGCTTGCCTGGCTGCCCTATGCGGTCTTCACCGTCCTGCCCGCGGGCGTGCTCACCGCCGCGCTAGCCATTTTCGGCGGCCGGATCGCGCCGCCGGTGATCGCCCGCCACCCGCTCTACGGGGCCGGCGGGTTGATGCTGTCGCTATTGCTGGCACTGGTCGCCGCCGTCCTGCTGCGCGGCATCTCCTTCCTCGCCGCCATCCCGCCCGCTGGTGCGGAGAGCAGCCCTTGGCTCGACACGCTCCACGCCTGGCTCACCGCCGATGCGACGATCGCCTGCAGCCTGTACTCGGTGGCGTTCGCCGCGGGGCTGCGCCGCTCCGCCCATTTCCCGGCGCTGCTCGCTTCGGCCTGGGCGATCGATCTCGCCATGCAGCTGATCATGGCCAATGCCGCGGGCGGAATGATGCTGCCCGCCGCTGTCGCCCTTGCGTTCCAGGCCCTGCTTCGCGGCAACCTCACCCGAGTGCTGGTCAGCATCGGCATCTGGCTGCCCTATGTGCTGCTGTCGGAACGGGTAGCCGTCACCTACCGCCACGAATTGCGCGAGAACGGCGCCTGATTCGTTGCAAGACCGCAATGAACGCGGCGACCCCAACGACCGGCGGTTTTCCGGGCCTTCTGCACGACACTTGCAAAATCAGCGGCTTGGGCCGCACTGTCCTTGAGTGGCGCAGCAAGGTTCTGGTTCGTGGTTGACAACTTCTTAACAGAAGCGTTGAGCCCGTTCGTGGCCGCAGGTTTGCGTGCCGCGAAAGGGAACGATCCTGGCGATGACCAAGCTTCTGACCAGCACGGCGGGCGCAGCCTTGGCGGAGATCGCGCTGGGCGTCGCACTGGCGGGCGCGGCGGTAGTGGTTGCCTCCATTGGCCTCAATGGAGCGGTGCAGCAGGCGGTCGCGCACGAACAGGCGGTCAAGTCGGTCCCCGCCGCCCGTTGATCATGGCCGCGGCGGCGCTGCTTGCCGCTCCGGCCGCTGCCGCTCCTCCCCGCACTCTCTTCGCCAGTCCTGTCTGGGTGGCTTTCGACCGAGGCGCCGATTGCGCCGCAATCGCCCGCTCCGAACTGCTTGCCCTGCCCGGCCGCGACCAGGCCCGCGCCACCATCAGCTTCGACCGCCCACCTGGTCGCCGCAGGGGCGAACTTCACCTGCGCCTGTCCCGACCGGCGATCCCCGGCAGCACGGTGCTGGTTCAGGCCGGTGGCGCGACCTTCCAGCTTACCGCCCGCGGACCCGACGCGTGGAGCACCGGTCCGGCGCAGGAAGCCGCGCTGATCGCCGCCATCCGTTCGGCCGGCGATCTGCGTGCCCGCTTCCGCGCGGGTGATGGCGGCCACACCGACCGTTACCTCCTGACCGGCGCCCCAACGGCGATCGACGCTGCCGCCGCGGCCTGTGCGTCGCGCGGCTAGAAAAAGCACGCATCCTCCGCTACATGGGCCCCACACCATGAGCGCCGATACCACCCTGATGCCGATCCCCGGCCCGATCGACCCTGTGCCCGTCCCGCGCGCTGCACCCGCGCGCGCCGACGGCAAGGTCGAGCTGGTCGGACTGTCCCGTGAGCAGATCCGGGCCGCCCTTGAAACCGCCGGGCTGGAGCCGCGCGCAGCCAAGCTCCGCGCCAAGCAGCTGTGGCACTGGATCTACAATCGCGGGGTCACCGACTTCGCGCTGATGACCGACATCGCCAAGGCGCAGCAGCCGTGGATCGCCGAGCGCTTCACCATCGCCCGGCCGGCGGTTGTGGAGGCGCAGGTCTCGACCGACGGCACCCGCAAGTGGCTGCTCCAGACCCATGACGGTCACGATTTCGAGATGGTGTTCATCCCCGACGCGGATCGCGGCACTTTATGCGTGTCGAGCCAGGTCGGCTGCACGCTCAATTGCCGCTTCTGCCATACCGGCACGATGCGCCTGGTCCGTAACCTGGAACCGCATGAGATCGTCGGCCAGGTGATGCTCGCCCGCGATGCGCTGGGCGAGTGGCCGAGCCAGCCGGAAGGCCGCATGCTCACCAACATCGTGATGATGGGCATGGGCGAACCGCTCTACAATTTCGACAACGTCCGCGACGCGCTCAAGATCGTGATGGATGGGGACGGGCTCGGCCTGTCCAAGCGCCGCATCACCCTGTCGACCTCGGGTGTGGTGCCGATGATGGCGCGCGCCGGTGAGGAGATCGGGGTGAACCTCGCCGTCTCGCTCCACGCCGTTACCAAGGAGATCCGCGACGAGATCGTGCCGCTGAACCGCAAGTACGGCATTGAGGAGTTGCTGCAGGCCTGCGCCGATTACCCCGGCGCCAATAACGCCCGGCGCATCACCTTCGAATATGTCATGCTCAAGGACAAGAACGACAGCGATGCGCATGCGCATGAGCTGGTCCGCCTGATCCGCCACTATCGTCTGCCGGCCAAGGTCAACCTCATCCCGTTCAACCCTTGGCCCGGGGCGGAATATGAATGCTCGACCCCCGAGCGCATCCGCGCCTTTTCGAACATCGTCTTCGAAGGGGGGATCAGCGCGCCGGTCAGGACACCGCGGGGGCGGGACATTGACGCGGCCTGCGGGCAGCTGAAGACCGCGGCGGAGAAGAAGCGCCGGTCAGAACTCGATCGGGAGCAGGCGGCCTAACCAGCCGTTGGAGGCATATGGCCTCGCTCGCCCCCACCGAAAACATCCGCCGCCGAATCGCCGGTGAGGTGGTGGCTTTCTTCAACGACCAGGCGAAAGGTCAGGCGCCGATCGTCCGCAGCCCGGATGCGCTCTGCCCGCCGGGAGGAGTCGCCTGGCGAGTGCATGGCGACGTGACCGGCATGATCGTCGGCGGGGTCGCGGCGCTGCTGCTGCAGATGCTCCATCCCAAGGCGCTCGCCGGCGTTTGGGATCACAGCGACTTCAAGGCCAACATGCACGGCCGGCTGCGCAACACCGCCCGCTTCATCGCGGTCACCACCTACGGCGCCCGTACCGAGGCGGAGGCGGCGATCGCGCGGGTTCGCCGGATCCACGATCACGTCAACGGCACCCTTCCGGATGGCACTCCGTACGACGCCAACGACCCGCACCTGCTCGCCTTCGTCCACATTGCCGGGTCGGCCATGTTCCTGGCCGGCTGGCGGCGCTTCGGGGAACCGGGGATGAGCGCCGCCGACCGCGACCGTTACTGGGCCGAGGTCGCGCCCATCGCCCGGCTGCTCGGCGCCGAACCCGTCCCAGAGACGGAGGCTGACGCGAACGCGCTGCTCACCAGCTATCTGGGCGAGCTTCGCGCCGACACGCGCAGCCGAACGATCCGCGACATCATCCTCAACGCACAGCCCGAACAGCTCCGGGCCGTTCCGCTCCAAGCGCTGCTGATGCGGGCCGCCATCGACCTCCTCCCGCCCGTCGCCCGGCGGCTCCACGGACTGCGTTCCTCGGGCGTTGGCAAGCCGGCGATTGGCGCTGCCACCTTCGGCCTTGCTTCCACTTTGCGTTGGGCGCTCGCTCCGCGCTAGGAAGCGGGCATGAGCATGATTGGACGCTTCATCGACAAGCTGCTGCCCAGCGGCCGCATCACCATCGTCAGCGCTTCCGGGCAGCGGGAAACCTATGGACGCGGCGGTCCGGGCAAGGAGGTGACGGTCCGGCTCCACGACAAGGGCGTCCTGCTCAGCATCCTGCGCAATCCTCGCCTGAACATCGGCGAAGCTTATATGGACGGGCGCATCTCGATCGAGAACGGCACCATCCTCGACCTGCTGGAACTGGTGGTCGGCGCCAACCCGTTCGAGGCCGGCGGCCACAAGGGCACGCTCAAGAAGAAGCACGGCAATCCGCTGAAGGCGCTGATCCGCCGTCGCAACGATGCGCGCCGCTCACGCCGCAACGTCGCCCATCACTACGACCTGGACGGCCGGCTCTACCGGCTCTTCCTCGACCCGGACCTCCAGTACAGCTGCGCCTATTTCACCGATCCGGCGAACAGCCTGGAGACTGCTCAGGCGGACAAGAAGGCGCACATCGCCGCTAAGCTCGACCTCAAGCCGGGGCATCGCGTCCTCGATATCGGTTGCGGCTGGGGCGGCATGGCGTTGTTCCTGAATCGCATCGCGGGCGTCGAGGTACTCGGCGTCACGCTGAGCGAAGAGCAGCTCGCCGTCGCCCGCAAGCGCGCTGAAGAGGCCGGCGTCGCCGACAAGGTCAAGTTCGAGCTGATCGACTACCGCAGCGTCACCGGCCGTTTCGACCGCATCGTCTCGGTCGGCATGTTCGAACATGTCGGCGCCGCCCATTACATGGAATTCTTCGGCAAGTGCCGCGAGTTGCTAGCCGACGATGGCGTGATGCTGCTCCACACGATCGGTAAGTACGGCAAGGCCGGCGTTCCGGATCCCTTCACCGACAAATGGATCTTCCCCGGCTACCACCTGCCCAGCCTCAGCCAGATGCAGGCCGCCAGCGAGGAGGTGCGCCTGATCTGCACCGACGTCGAGACACTGCGCGTCCACTACGCCTACACGCTGCGGCACTGGCTCAACAATTGCTACGCGCACCGCGCTGAGATCGAGGCGCTTTATGACGAGCGCTTCTTCCGCATGTGGGAATTCTATCTGGCGGGCGGCATTGTCGCCTTCGAACATGGCGCGATGAACAACTTCCAGGTCCAGTACGTCCGCGACCGCCGCGCTCTGCCGCTCACCCGCGACTATATGGCGGAGGCGGAGGCGCGCTACCGACCACTCGCCAGATCCTGAACGGACTATCGGCCGGTAGCGGAACCGGCTGCAGCCAGGCCGGCACCTTGCCGTGGATCAGCTGCACGTAGAAACCGTTGGGGGCGCGCGACATGAAAATCGTCGCCTGGCTCATCATCGGGCAGATCATCAGATAATCGGCATGGTGCTTGAGGACGAGCTGGTGCGCCTGCGGCTCCGGCCCGCGGAACGCCTGCATCAGGTCGAGGATTGCCTCGCCATTGCGATGGTAAGGACCCGCGACCGCATTGTGGTGGGTGACCGAGATGATCCTTGGCCCAAGGTCGAGGAAGGTGAAGATCGTGCCCTTGGGCAGCTTGGCGATCGGCCGCAGCGCCCAAAGGGACGGACACAGCCGGTTGGCCTTGTCGACCTGCTTGTCCCACTCCTTGCGTGGCTTGCCCGGCACGAAGTTGAGCGCCAGCGGGGCCGCGGCACCCACTCCAACGACCACCAGCGCCGCGCTTCCGACCGCACCGACCAGCCAGTTCTTGGACCCCCACGCTCGCGGCAGCAGCACCCAGACCAGCGCCGCAGCCCCGGTGCAGGCGAGAAGCTGCGCCGCCGGCCCGGTCCGCATCTGCCACAACAACAGCAGCGCCGGCGCGACGGAGATGGCCGCGGCCGCCAGCGTGCGCCGCGCCAGGTCCCGCTCGGGCCGCCAATGATGCCGTGCCAGCAGCGCCCAGCCGATGAGCCCGACCCCGGGCAGCGCCGCGGTCCGAAGCTGATCCTGCCAGCCATAATCGGTGATCGGCTTGGCCTCGCGGACATTGTTGAGCCACAGCTGAGCCACTTGCGGAGACACGCCCTCCAGCCGGGTGAGGCAGTGCGGCCAGGCCAGCGCATGGAACGCGGCCACGATCACGCCCGCCCCCGCCGCCAGCGCCAGGCGCACCGTCCAGCGCTCCGGCGACAGGCTGGCGATCAGCCACAGCAGCGCCCCGCCAAGCAGCGCGTCCGACAGCCACACTGGCGACAGCGCGTCGCAAACCGGCGCCCGGTTGGCGTAGCTGGCGAAGAGGAGGAAGCCGACCGTGCAGCCCGCCGCCAGGCTGACGGCGAACGTCGCCATCCGCTCGCGCTGGCTGCGATCGTCGACCCACATCAGCACCTGCGCGGCCGCGGCCAGCGCGATGTAGATCAGGCTCTCCAACCCGATGCTCAGCGAGAAGGCACTGGCCGCCCCGGCGACCAGTCCGCCGCGCTTGCCGTCGGGATCGGCAACGCCCGCGATCGTCAGCGCCAGCATGGCAAGCTGCCAGCCATGATGGTCGATCCGTGTCGGCATCACCATGCCGTTGGTGGAGGCGGCGAAGAACAAGGCCGCAAACGCCAGCGGGAAGGCTGCGGGGTGGATCAGCCGCCGCGCGGTCAGCGCCAGCCCCATACACATGGGCAGATAGGGCAGCAGCGGCGCCACCGCGACCGCGAAGCGCTCGGCATTGGGCCCGGTGGTAAACAGACGGCCGAGCAGGATCAGCCCGGCGATCGGCAGGTCGACGATCCGGCTCCAGTGGATGTTCGCGCCCAGCGGCGGGTCCATCCGATACTGCCGCAGGTCGAACCAGTCCTGCCCGTTCAGCAGCGCCCTGACCTGCGCGATCCGCATGTTGTCGTCGGTGTCGTTGAGCTGGAACAGCTCGATCCCGCGCCAGCGCGAGAAGAGGAACCAGACGCAGGCGCCAAGCCAGTAGGCCAGCACCAGCCAACGCCAGTGGCGGGCGGTCCACGCCAGCAGTTTGTCCATCGGGGTCGTCAAGCGGGCGCCTCGGCAAGGGCAAAGAAGTGGCTGGCGCTCTAGCCGGTCCGCCTTAAAGGGCAAGTGAAGCCATGATCAGCAACCTTGCCCCTCACCATCGCGACACGATCGGCCAGTTGTTCCGTTTCGGCGTGGTCGGCATCGGCCTGACCTTGCTGTATGCCGCCATCTACTGGCCGCTCGCCACCTACGTGATGTGGCCGGTGTTCGCCGTCATTATCGCCTTCATCGTCGCGGTCACCGTAGGCTTCTTCCTGCACAGCCGGTGGAGCTTCAAGGGTCATGGCAAGACCGAGGACCACAAGACCAAGGTGCAGTTCTTTGGCGTGCAGACCTTCGGCTTCCTGCTCAATGCGGCCTTCACCTTCATTGCCACCGACCTGCTCCACGGCCCCACCTGGTGGCCGCTGGTCCCGGCAGTGCTGATCACGCCGTTCGCCACCTTCTTCCTCAACCGCCTGTGGGTGTTCGCCTGATGGAACGCATCGTCTACGACCGCATGGCCGAGCTCGACCAGCAGCACTGGTGGTATCGCGCCCGCCGAGTGGTGCTCGACGCGCTGATCCGCCGCACCGTCCAGCCGTCCAGCGACGCCCGGATCCTCGAGATCGGCTGTGGCACCGGCCACAATCTGCCGATGCTCTCCGCCTTCGGGCGGGTGGAAGCGATCGAGGTCGATCCCGCCGCCCGCTCGATGGCCGAACAGCGCCTCGGCCGGGCCGTCGGCTCCGCCCCGCTGCCGACACTCGACGGGGTTCCGGAGCACAGCTTCGACCTGATCGGCTCATTCGACGTGATCGAGCATATCGCCGACGACGCCGCTGCCCTTGCCAGCATCGCCGCCCGACTCAAGCCCGGCGGCAAGTTCATCATGACCGTGCCGGCGCACCAGTGGATGTGGTCGGCGCATGACGTGGTGAACCACCACCACCGCCGCTATTCGAAGTCGGGCCTCAAGAAGCTGATCGAAGGCTCACCGCTCAAGCTGGAGCGGATCGGCTATTTTAACAGCCTGCTGTTTCCGGTGGCGGTCGCCAACCGCTTCGCCGGCAAGCTGCGGGGCAAGGACGATGGCGACGACAGCCTGCCGCCAGCCCCGCTCAACGCCGCGCTGGAAAAGGTGTTTGCTCAGGAAGCGCGGTTGATCGGTAGGATTCCGCTGCCGCCCGGACTGTCGCTGTTCGCGGTCGCCTCCGCCCGCTGAAAACCCGCCGGCCCGGCGACCTGCCCAAGCCCGCGGCTCGGCGCTCGCGACACGCCGGCGATCTCCTGCACGATGTACAGCGGGCGCTGCTTGGCCTGGCTGTAGAGCCGGCCGATATATTCGCCCATCATTGCCAGCACGAACATCTGCACCGCGCCCAGGATCACCACCACCAGCATCAGCGAGGTCCAGCCCTGGATGCTCTGCCCGCTGATGAACGCATAAGCGATGTAGACAATGATCAGCAGCGACCCGAGGCTCAGCAGCAGCCCGGCATGGCTGGCGAGCTTCAGCGGCGCCGAGCTGAACCCGGTCAGCGCGTCGAACGCGAACTTGAGCATCTTGGACAGCGGATATTTGCTGGTCCCGGCCGCGCGCTCGGCCCGGTCGTAAAGAAACGGCACCTGGCGGAAGCCGATCCACGCCACCATCCCGCGCACGAACCGCGCCTGCTCCGGCATCGCCAGCAGTACGTCGAGCGCGCGCCTCGTCATCAGGCGGAAATCGCCCGCGTCGAGCGGGATGTTGATCTCGGTCGCGCTCGCCAGCAGGCGGTAGAAGGCCGTGGCGGTCGCCTTCTTGAATCGGGTCTCGCCCGCCCGGCTGCGGCGCACGCCATAGACCACGTCCGCACCTTCCTCGCGCATGGTACGCAGCATGTCGGACAATAACTCGGGCGGGTCCTGCAGGTCGGCATCGACGATGAGGATGAGGTCGCCCTTGGCCAGGTCGAGGCCGGCGGTCAGCGCCAGCTGGTGACCGTGGTTGCGCGACAGGTCGATGCAGACGAGCCGCGGGTCGCTCGCGCTCAGCCGCTGCATGATCGGCCAGCTGCCGTCTCGCGACCCGTCATTGACCAGCAGGATCTCGTAATCGCCGCCGACCGCGGCCCTGGCCGCATCGCCCAAGCGGCAATGCAGCAGTTCGAGACAGGCTTCCTCGTTGAAGCAGGGAACGACGATCGACAGCAGGGTCATCGCGGCACGTTAGCGTCCGCGCCGGGCAAGCGGTAGAGGGCCGACCCATTGGGTCCCGACCACACCTTGGCGAACCCCGCCGTCAGCAGCGGGTCGTAGGGTGGCGGGTCGATCAGCCACAGATAATCGAAGGCGAACGCCGGAAAACGCTCCAGCCGAACGCCGATCGGCCCGGCCGACAGCCGGCAATGCGGAGCCTTGACCAGGTTGGACGGATCATAGCGCCAATCGCCCGCCGCGCGGTAGGTCACGGTCAGCAGCTTGGCCCCGGGCACATCCCAATGGTCGTTGGAGAAGCCCTGCTTGCGGACCACCACCAGCCCGCCGAGGTGCGCGTTGCGCCACAAGGGCCAGCCGCCGTCCTGGCACGGAATTCCGACCATCGACACGACGCGCGCGCCCATGGGTACATGGTCGAGCGCGGTCAGCTGCTGGCGCTGCTCGTCGGCCGCAATCGCCAGGCTCCACGTCACCGACGCCGTCCTGACGATGAAAAAAGCCAGCGCGAGCCCGGCCAGCCGCCCCGCCAGTCGCAGGTCGGTCCGCTCCTTGAACCGGATGGCGAGAAGCGCGATCGCCCAGATGAACGGCACGATCCGCATGTCCGCGTAAGCGGACCCGAAGATGATGCGCGGCAGGATGGCGTAGGCCACCAGCAGGATCAGCACCGTGAACAGGAGCATCCGCGACAGCGCGAGCTTGGGATGGACGATCGCGAACAACAGCATGGCCGCCGCCGCGCTGACCGAGGCGATGTCGAACCACCGCCAGCGGTCGCGCAGCGCCATGGTGATCCATTCCCACTTCACCTTCCAGTTGAACCAGTCGAGCGTCTTGCCCCCGCCATGCTCCCGCCAGGCGATCATCAGCAGGATCGGCGCGGCCAGGCTCAGGCAGTGAAAGGCCGCCCGCGGGGCACTCATGACCCAGCCCCGGCCCTTGTCGTGCTGGCGGACGCATTCAGACGCAAAGGCCAGCAGCCCCAGCGTCCCCCAGCCGAAGGTGTGGGTCAGCCAGATGATGATCGAGATCGGCACGAACAGCACTGCCCGAAGCCGGCTCTTGCCCAGCCGCCCAAGCCGCAGCCACAGGCCGAACGCCAGAAAGGCGAAAGCCATCGACAGCGCGTAATTGACGAAGCCGAACAGGAAATGATGGCCCGTGATGAACGGCAGCGCGAACAGCACCGTCGGCGGAACCCGGTAGTGGACCTCCCGCGCGACCCACAACATCCCCGCGGCGGTCAGCGGCGGGATCGCCAGCACGATCAGCTTCACCGCCAGCTCGAGCCCGAAGATCTTGGCCAGCGGCATCACCAGCAGGTCGACACCCAGATTGCCGACGACCTTCCACTGGAAGTCGTAATATTGTGACAGATACGGGCTGGAGCCGAGGTCCAGCGCGACCCGGTACCGCCCCATATGGCCGAACAGGTCGACCAGCGGCGGGAGCGGCGGGCCGATCAGCGGGATCATCGTCGCCAGGACCACGGCCGCAACGAACCAGCGCGTCTCCCACCACTGCTTGGGGCGGTCGAGCGCGGCGGTATTGGGCGGCGAGGCGACCATCCAGTCCATGTGCCGCCTCCATAAGCCCGTGCGCGCGCTTTGCTAGCGGCTGGGTCGTTCGATCCGGTAGAGCGTCGCCAGCCCGTCACCCCACACGGGTGTCAGGCCGCGCAACCCCGCCGGTGCGGGCCGCTCCGTCCCGATCAGCAGGAGGAAGTCAAATGAACTGCGCGGCAATGCCTTGAGCGCGCCGTCGACCGTCCAGCTCAGCATGCAGGCCTGCGGCTGCGTCAGCTCCGACGGATCGCTGTCGAAGTTGTTCGGCGGGCGGTAGCGGCGTTCGAGCAGGTTCAGCCCCGACGCCCACCACTGGTCGTTCGAGAAGCCCCGCCGCCGGACAGTGATCATGGAGGCGATATGCGCGTGCCGCTGTTGCGGCCAGCGTTGCGCGCAATCCTGTCCGACCAGCGACGCCAGCCGCGCTCCGACCGGCAGTCGGTCGATGGCGGTCAGCATCGATTGCTGCTCGCGCGCAGCGATCAGGTTGCTGGCCGTCACCACCCCGATCCGAAGCAGCGCAAAGGCAAGCCCGAGCGCGGCCAGCCGCCCCGCCGTGCGCGCCGGCAGCCGAGCAGGGTCGATCGCCATGATGAAGAAGGCGAAGGCGTAAGGATAAAGCCGCATGTCGGCGAAGGCGGAGCCGAACATCTTGTAAGGCAGGATCAGGCCCGCGGCGATGAACAGCACCGCCGGACCGGCCAGCGCCGGCCGCAATGGCAGCCGCCGCCAGCCCAGGATGATCAGCACCAGCGCCACCACTGCTCCGCCAATGTCTGCCAGGGGCCAGCGGTCGCGCAGCACGCCCATGGTCCAGGCGACCTTGTCGTTGAGGATGAACCATTTCTCGGCAAGCTCGCCGTCACCCCGCGCCATGAACGGCAACAGCAGCAGGGCGGTCGCCAGTGGCAGGGTGGCCAATACCGTGTCGCGCAGCAGCGCGCCCGCCTTGCGCCGCCCGGCCAAGCCCTCGCCCAGCACGGCGCCCGCCACCATCAGGCCCAGCATCGCCCAGCCATAGAGGTGCGCAATCATCAGCGGCGGCCCGGCCACCGCCAGCAGCCAGCCTTGGCGCCGTTCGAGCCACCAGCCGAACACCAGCAGCGACAGCGCCGCGGCAAGCACGAAATTGACGAAACCGAACAGCAGCGGCGAGGCCAGGGCGAATGGTATCGCGAACCAGAACGTCGCCGGCACTCGCCCATGCGCCGCGCGGGCGACCTTGAGCAGCCCCGCCGCGGTCAGCACCGGAAGCAGGAGCACAATGAGCTTTGTTGCCGGCTCAAGCCCGATCAGCCGCGCCAGCGGCACCACCATGAGGTCGACCCCCAGGTTGGTCATCAGCTGCCAGTGATAGCCGAAGTATCGCTGCAGATCGGGCGATTGGTTAAGGTCGAGCGCCACCCGGTAGCGCGCCATGTGGGCCGGCAGGTCGACCAGCGGCGGCACCTCCGGCAGCAGGAAGGGCACGACCGTCAGCAGCACCAGAGCGGTCGTCAGCCAGCGCCGCTCCCACCAGCTGGCGGTCACGTCGGAATGGCTGTGGCTGGCTGGGGCATCCATCGTGCCGCAATGCTACACAGCACCGCTGCCGGCGCCAGCCCCGTTCAACTTGCCGCAAGCGAGACGGGCCTAAGCGCGCGTTTACGAAGGGGCCAAAGGCAGGAGAAGAATCATGTCACTGAAGCTGTTGATGGGTGGGCTGCTCGCCGCCGCCGCGACCACCGTTGCGCTCGCGCAACCCGCACCGCCTCCGCCCGCACAGGGCTGGAACAAGGGTCCGCGTGCCGCCGAGACCCGCGCACAGGTCATCCAGCACACGCAGGCGCTGTTCCAGCGGCTCGACCGCAACCGCGATGGCGCGCTCACGCAGGACGAGCTGGCGGACATCGGCGGACGCGGGCCGGGCGCTCCAGGCACCCCGCCACCACACGCCATGGGCGCCGCTCCCAACGGCGGCGACCACATGTTTGAGATGATGGATCTCAACCACGACGGCGTGATCACCCGCGACGAGTTCAACCAGGCCCACGCGCGCATGGGCGCCGGCCACCACATGGACGGTCAGGCCGGAATGGCCGGTCACGGCATGGGTGGCGGCGGCATGGCTGGGGGCATGGCCGGTGGTCACGGCGGCGGACACCAGGACGGGGCCATGCGCGGCCGGATGCTGATGATGGCCGACACCAACCATGACGGTCGCATCACCTTGCAGGAACTGACCGCCGCAGCGCTCGCGCGCTTCGACCGGATGGACGTCAACCATGACGGCACCGTCACGCCTGAGGAGCGGGCCCAGGCTCGCGCGCAATGGGGTGGCGGCCAGCGGGGGCAGTAAGCCCGGTCACATACCGTACAAGGGAGGGGCTCGGCCGAATGGCCGGGCCCCTTTCCATTTGCGCGCCGCTCGCTAACCTCGGTTATTCAGATTCTTTCCGACTTAGGAGCTTCGATGCCCGCTTTTGCTCGCCTTGCCGCCGGAACCGCGCTGCTCGCGCTCACCTCCACCGCCGCTCGCGCCGATGAGGGCATGTGGACCTTCGACGCCTTCCCGGCCGCGAAGATGCGGGCCGCCTATGGCTGGGCGCCCGACCAGGCCTGGCTCGACAAGGTGCGCGGGGCCGCGGTTCGCCTGACGGGCGGCTGCTCCGCCAGCTTCGTTTCTGGCAATGGCCTCATCCTCACCAATCACCACTGCGTGGTTGGCTGCCTGCAGGACCTGTCGACCGCCAATCAGGACCTTGTCGCCAGCGGCTTCACCGCCAGTGGCGCGGCCGGCGAACGCAAGTGCCCGGGCCAGCAGGCCGAGGTCGTCACCGCCATCACCGACGTCACCCCGGACGTGCAACAGGCGATCGGCGCGCTCACCGGCGCCGCGGCCGTGCGGGCCCGCGACGCGCGCATCGCCGACATTGAGAAGGCCGGCTGCACCGACCCGGCGACGACCCGCTGCCAGGTCGTGCGGCTCTACGGCGGCGGCCAGTACAAGCTCTACAAGTATCGCAAGTACAGCGACGTGCGGATCGTCTGGGCGCCCGAGTTCGCGGCGGCCTTCTTTGGCGGCGATCCCGACAACTTCAACTTTCCTCGCTATGCGCTCGATGTCGGATTCCTGCGCGCTTATGAGAATGGCAAGCCGGTCACCACGCCGGCCCACCTGACCTGGAACCCCCGCGCGCCGCAGGATGGCGAAGCGACCTTCGTGGTCGGCAACCCAGGCTCGACTCAGCGCCTGCTTACCCAGGACCAGCTCGCCTTCCAGCGGGAGGTGGCGCTTCCGATCACACTCGCCAGCCTGTCCGAACTGCGGGGCCGCCTGATCAGCGCCATGGCGCAAAGCCCCGAGCGTGCCCGGGAAGGCGCCGATACGCTGTTCGGAGTCGAGAACAGCCTCAAGGTCTACATCGGCCGCGTCGGCGCGCTTAACGACCCCGCCTTCACGGCCAAGCTAGCCGCGGCCGAGGCTGACCTGAAGCAGCGCAGCGCTGCCAACTCCGCCATCGGCAATCCCTGGGGCGACATCTCTCAGGCCGTGAAGGCTTATCGCGACATCTACGTCCCCTACCGCTTCATTACTCCGAACAGCGAACTCTACGGCTATGCGGAGACGCTCGTGAAGGCCGCCGCCGAGCGCGGCAAGCCGAACGCCGAGCGCCTTCCCGGCTACACCGAAAGCGCCCTGCCGCTGCTCGAGAAGCAGCTGCTCGACGAAAAGCCCGTCTATCCCTGGCTCGATCAGCTGACGCTGGAGTGGAGCCTCAGCAAGGCTCGCGAATATCTCGGCGCCGACGATCCCCAGACCCGCCTGATGCTCGGCAAGGAGAGCCCCGAGCAGTTGAGCCAGCGGCTGGTCAGCGGAACCAAGCTTGCCGACCCCGCCTATCGCCGTCAGCTCTGGCAGGGCGGCGCCGCGGCCATCGCGGCCTCGACCGACCCGATGATCGTCTACGCGCGCCAGCTCGACGCCCGCGACCGGGAGCTCGATCGCCTGTACAAGGAGCGCTACGACGCGCCGGTCACCGCCGCCCAGGCGCGGCTGGCGACCGCTCGCTTCGCCGCTTACGGGGCCAGCAACTACCCTGACGCGACCTTCACCCTGCGCATCAGCTACGGCCAGGTGAAGGGCTGGACCGAGCGCGGCCAGCAGGTCCCGACCCGCACCACGATGGGCGGCGCCTTCGACCGCGCCACCGGAGCCGCGCCGTTCGCGCTCGCCAAGGCCTTCACCGCCAACGAAGCCCGGATCAACAAGAACACCACCTACGACTTCGTCACCACCAACGACATCATCGGCGGCAACTCGGGCTCGCCGGTGATCGACAAGGCGGGGACGGTGATTGGCGCGGCGTTCGACGGAAACATCCACAGCCTCGGCGGCAATTACGGCTACGACCCGGCGCTCAACCGCACCGTGGTGGTCTCCGCCGCCGCCATCGACGAGGCGCTGCGCAACATCTACCCGGCGCCTGCCCTGCTGGCGGAACTGCGCAGGAAGTAAACCTGTGCGGCGAGGCCCGGGCCGTCCGGGACCTCGCCGTCAGCTGAGGACGTGGGGGAAGCTCTGCTTCAGCCCATCGACCACGAACTGCGCGGCAAGGGCTGCGAGCACCACGCCTAGAATTCGGGTGATCATCGCTTCCAGTCGCGCGCCGATGAACCGCATCAGCGGCCCGGCGGCGAGCAGCGACAGCATGGTCAGCGCGATCACGCTGGTCATCGCGCTCAGCACGATGGCGGTCTCGATCGTTCCGTTGGCCCGCGCGGTCAGCAGCATGGCCGACGCGATGGAGCCCGGCCCCGCGATCATCGGGATGGCCATCGGGAAGACGGAGATATCCTCCTGCTCGACGTGCGCCGCCCGCTCCTCGCGCCGCTCCGTCCGTTTCTCGAAGACCATGTCGAGCGCGATCGCGAACAGCATGATACCGCCCGCGATCCGGAAACTCGCGAGCTGGATGCCGAGCGCCCGCAACAGCGGCTCGCCCAGCAGCGCAAAGAACATCAGCACGCCCCAGGCGATCAGCGCCGAGCGGATCGCCATCCGCCGCCGCTCCGCAGCGACGGCTCCGCTGGTCAGCGAGGCGAAGATCGGTGCGCACCCCGGCGGGTCGATGACGACCAGGAAGGTCACCAGCGCCGAGGTGAACAGGGCAATCATCGGCGCGGGGGCGCGGCGATCCGCTGGTCGAGCACCGTCACGAACCGCTGTCCGGTCCACAGCTTCGCAAGCTGGTGGCGCGCGCCGTCCGGCGTTACCTTCCACTGGTAGAGCAGGGTGCCGTCGGCGGCCCGCGTGAAGCCGGTGTCGCCCGGCGGGCTGGCACGGTTGATCGGCGCGTCATAGGCCGCTTCGATCTGCTTGCGGCGCAGCTCGGCATTGGCGCACGACGCGCGGCGAACGGTCGGGCGAGCGGGAACGCGGCCGACCCGCGAAACCTCGTCGCCGCCGTCAACCGTCCAGCGCCACGCGCCGCTTGCCTGGCGAAGCCACAGCGTGGTGAAGGTCCCGCCATTGCGCGGGCCCCGCCACGGCCCTGTATTCGCCGCAGTCCGCCCGTCGCACGACACGAAGCTCCGCTCCGCCCACCAGCGCACCGCGCGCGGCGGGTTGGCGCGACCCTTGAGCCAGACCTGCGCCCAGGTCGCCTGCGGCGTGAACATGACGGCGGTCGGATCGGCCCATTTGGCGAAAGCCGTCCATTGTCCCTGGCGCTGCGCATCCGCGGCGAAGGCGCGTTCGGCATCGACGGCCGTGACGACCGGCGCCATGGCAAGCAGCAGTGCGGCAGCGATCATAGGTCCTCCGGCGGATTGAGTCCGGCGCGGCGGTGCGCCGCAACCAGCGTGTTTCTGAGCAGCATGGCGATCGTCATCGGTCCGACTCCGCCCGGCACCGGCGTGATCGCACCGGCGACCGCCCGCGCTTCGTCGAACGCCACGTCGCCAACGATGCGGGTCTTGCCCGGTTCGGCCGCCGGCACGCGATTGATGCCGACGTCGATCACGGTCGCGCCTGGTTTGATCCAGTCGCCCCTCACCATCTCCGCCCGGCCGACCGCGGCCACGACGATGTCCGCTCCCCGGCAAACCTCGGGCAGGTCGCGCGTTCGGCTGTGCGCCACGGTTACCGTGCAGCTTTCCTGCACCAGCAGCGCCGCCATCGGCTTGCCGACGATGTTGGAGCGCCCGATCACCACCGCATTGGCGCCCGTCAGGTCGCCGAGCTGCGCCTTAAGCAGGTGCAGACACCCCAGCGGCGTGCACGGCACCAGCGCGGCCGGATCACCGACCGCCAGCCGCCCGGCATTGACCACATGGAAGCCGTCGACATCCTTGTCCGGATCGATCGCGTCGATCACACGCGCGGCGTCAATCTGCGCCGGCAAGGGCAATTGCACCAGAATTCCGTCCACCGCCGGATCGCGGTTCAGCTGCTCGACCAATGTCAGCAGCTCCGCCTCGCTGGTGTCGGCCCGCATCGGGTGATGAACCCCGTGCATGTTCGCTTCCGCCACGGCCTTGTTCTTGGACCGGATGTAGACCGCGCTGGCGGGATCTTCGCCGACCAGCACCGTTGCCAGGCCAGCCGGGCGTCCGGCGCTTGCCCGGAAGAAATCGGCGGCGATCGCCACCCGTGCCCGCAGCGCCTGCGCGGCGGCACGGCCGTCGATCAGCGCCGCGCTCATGCGACGTCGCTGGCGAGCCCGCCGAGCAGCATCCGCACGATCTGGATCGCAATCAGCAGGACGATCGGTGACAGGTCCAGGCCGCCGAAATCCGGAAGAACCTTGCGGATCGGTCGGTACAGCGGGTCCAGCAGCCGGTCGATGGCGACGATGAACCGCCGCACACCCTGTGAGCTGGTGTTGATGACGTTGAACGCCACCAGCCAACTCAGGATCACCTGACCGATGACGATGTAGCCCAGCAGGCGGAGCAGCAGGTCGGCAATGCCGATGAGAGCGAGCAGCATGTCTCCGCGCTTAGCCGGACTGCCTCAGCGCGGCAACACACTCACGGCGCAAACCGCTCGGCTTCGGCTTCGGCCAGGAACAGCATGAAGTCGCCGGCCGGATCGGTCCACCAGGTCCGCGGGGTCCAGCCCCCGGCCGAAAGCAGCAGCCCGGCGCTTTCCGGCGTGTATTTGTGACTGTTCTCCGTGTGGATCGACTGACCCGCATCGA
This sequence comes from Sphingomonas sp. KRR8, assembly GCF_023559245.1. Classification (NCBI taxonomy): domain Bacteria; kingdom Pseudomonadati; phylum Pseudomonadota; class Alphaproteobacteria; order Sphingomonadales; family Sphingomonadaceae; genus Sphingomonas; species Sphingomonas sp. KRR8. Next base: position 2,175,233 of record NZ_CP097462.1, on the reverse strand, counting down.
GCCTGAAGTGCTGGCCAAGCACGGTGAAGCTGACCGGCTCGCGCGCGACCAGGTGCATCTCGATCCGGTTGAGCAGGCTGTTCCAGCGCGCCTGGTGCCGGAATTTGTCGACAGGGATGTCGCCCTCCAGCTCGCGGTTGATCCGCTCCAGCAAGTTGAGGTTGAACGCCGCCGTCACGCCCTGCGCATCGTCATAGGCCGTGACCAGCCGGGCCTGATCCTTGACCCGGTCGAACCCAATCAGCAGCAGCGCCCCGGTGCCAAGGTCTTGGCGGAAGAGCCGCAGCAGGTCCGTTGCGCTCGCGGGCACGAAATTGCCGATGGTCGAACCCGGGAAGAAACCAAGCTTGGCCTGCCCCTGGACCTGCTCGGGAAGGGTGATCGGGCGGGTAAAGTCGCCTTCGATTGGAAGCACCGGCACCGACAGCTTGCGGCTCAGCGCCGTCGCCTCGTCGCGCAGCATTCCGCCGCTGATGTCCACCGGAACATAAGCCGCGGGCATGATCGCGTTCAGCAGAATCGGCGTCTTGGTCTGCGCACCCGCGCCCCATTCGACCACCGCCCGTCCCGGCTCGATCCAACGCGCCAATTCGGGTGCGATCGCCCGCAGCAACGCCGTCTCGGTACGCGTCGGATAATATTCCGGAAGGACCGTGATCTGTTCGAACAGCTCAGACCCGCGCTGGTCGTAGAGCCATCGGGCCGGAATGGCGGGCGGCGAAGCGGCCAGCCCGGCCAGCACGTCGGCCTTGAAGATCGGGTCGGTTTCAAGCGTCGCGAGCAAGGCGGACCCCCGTGAATTGCCAGCGTGCCGCCGGCGGGAAGAAGTTGCGATAGGAGGCGCGGCTGTGTCCGCGCGGCGTGGCGCAGCTGGCGCCCTTCAGCACCATCTGACCGCTCATGAACTTGCCATTATACTCGCCAACCGTGCCTTCGACCGGCGTGAAGCCCGGGTGCGAGAGGAAGGCGGATGCCGTCCAGCACCACACATTGCCAAACAGGCCCCCACCGGCGTGAGGTCGAACGGCCTCGGCGCGGTCGAGCTGATTGCCACCAGCCGCATCCTCTCCCGCCGCCAGCACCTCATATTCCGCTTCGGTCGGAAGCCGCGCACCCGCCCAGCGGGCAAAGGCGTCCGCCTCATAATAGCTGACGTGCGCGACGGGCGCGTCGAAGTGGAGTGGCTGGCGGCCCGCCAGCGTGAAGGCCGTCTGCTCCTCGGCGCTCCAGTAGAGCGGCGCGGTGACGTCATGCCGTCGCACCCAATCCCAGCCGTCGCTTAGCCACAGCGTCGGGGACCGATATCCGCCGTCGGCGACGAACTCCAGCCAGTCGGCATTGCTGACCGGTCGCGCCGCCAACCGGTATGGCTCCAGCCAGGCACGATGACGTGGCCCTTCGCAGTCGAACGAAAAGCCGTCACCATCAGCGCCGATCTCGATGACGCCATGACGTCCCTCGATCCACTTCTGGTCGTCGCTTGCCGGAGAAGAACCCATCCGGTCCCCTGCGTGGCTCGCCATGTAGGCTGGCTCCAGCGGATTGGCCGCGAACCCGGCCAGCACGTCCGTCAGCAGCAATTCCTGGTGCTGCTGCTCATGCTGGATACCCAGTTCGACCAGCGCCAGCGCCGCGGGTGGCAACTGCGGCAATGCAATTTGCAGCCGCTCGTCGACATGGCCGCGCCATTCGCGCACTTCCGCCAGGCTCGGCCGGCTGATCATTCCGCGCCGGTCTCGTGCCAGACGGGCGCCCTCACCCTCGTAATAGCTGTTGAACAGGAACGGGAAGCGCTCGTCATAGGCGCGATATCCCGACACATGATCGCGCAGCACGAACGTCTCGAAGAACCAGGTCGTATGCGCCAGATGCCATTTGGCCGGCGAAGCGTCGGCGAACGGCTGCAAGCAGGCATCCGCCTCGGACAACGGCTCGGCCAGCGCCAGGGTCAGCGCGCGCGTCCTTGCCAGACGCTCGGCGAGCGGCGCTTGGGCGGCCAGGATCGGGGCGTGCTGGTTCACTGGTCCTGCTTCACTCCGGGATATATCGCGCCTTTAAGCAGCTTCGCCAGGTGCGCGGCGTTGGACGCGAGCATCGCGGCCGTCTGCTTCACTTCCTTCGGCGTCTCGGGCAGCTGGTTGAAGTCGGTCTTGTGCATCGCCTCGCCCACCCAATAGCAGGACGCGCCGGCCGGGATGGTCCAGCCAGTATCGTTCAGCGACTGGAACAGGTCGGCGGTGACGTTGTGCGCGCCATCCTCATTGCCGACGATCGCCGCCACCACGACCTTGCCGAAGCTCGGCATCCGGCCCTGTTCGTCCGTTTCGCTGAGGAAGGCGTCCATCCGCTCCAGCGCGCGCTTGGCGACGCTGCAGGTCTGGCCCATCCAGATCGGTGTTCCGAAGATCAGGATGTCGGCGGCCAGAATTCTCGCACGGATGCCCGGCCAGGCGTCGCCCTCGCCCATGTCGCTCTCCACCCCAGGCTTCACGTCATGGTCGGCGAGCCGGATGGTCTCGGTGAGCTGCACGTCGTGCCGGGCAAATTCGTCGGCGAGGACCTTGATCATCGCATCGGTGGAGGACGGCTTGCCGCCGCTCGGCTTCAGGCTGCAATTGAGGGCGACGGCGGTAAGCGGCATGGATTTCTCCGGAATTTACGCCACTGAAACGAGCCGTTCGACAATTGGTGCCTAGTAATTAGGTCCGGGTTGCCCCGGGCACCCACAGCACGTCGCCGGACCCTTCCGCCGCCACCACGCGGGCCGCGACGAACAGATGGTCGGACAAGCGGTTGAGGTAGGCGAGCACCGCCTCGCCGACCGCCTCGCCCTCGGCCAGCGCAACGGCCGCCCGCTCCGCCCGCCGGGTGGTCGCCCGCGCCAGGTGAAGTGCCGCGACCGCCCGGCTCCCGCTCGGCAGGATGAAGCTGGTGAGCGGCGCCAGTTTCTCGTTCAGGGCGTCGATCTCGCTCTCGAGCCGGGTCACCTGCTCGGGCAGGATGCGCAGCGCGCCTTCGATCTCGCCAGGGGTGGCGAGGTCCGCGCCAAGATCGAACAATTCATTCTGGATGCGCAGCAGCGAGCTCGCCAGCCGATGCTCCGGCGACAACTCCGCCAGCGCGAGTCCAACGGCGCAATTGACCTCGTCGACTTCGCCGATCGCCGTCAGGCGGGCACCGGCCTTGCTGACGCGGCTGCCGTCGACGAGGCCCGCCTCGCCGCCGTCGCCGGTGCGCGTGTAGATCCGGTTGAGCTTGACCAGCTTAGCGGCCCGATCCGGCCAGCATCAGGATGGCAACGGCGACGAACACCGCGATACCCTGGTAGAGGACGCGCTTGCGCATCCACTGCTGCTGCTCTTGCTGGTTGCCGACCTTGCCCGATGCCATGGCCATGACGCCCCGAACCAGGACGTAAGCGACGGCGGCCATCAGGACGACCAGCACGATGATGAGGAGCGTGTTCATGATGCGCTCTATTTAGGGCATCGCCAGCCGATAACTAGGTGGCAGAAGTCCGGTAGCAAGCGCGTCGGCCAGCGCCCGTCCATCCACGCCGGCGTCCCGCATCGCGGCAAGCGTCGGCGCGCTGTCCCGCTTGGCCAATCGCCGCCCGTCCTCATGTACCACGAGCGGGTGATGCAGGTAGGTCGGCTCGGGCAGGCCAAGGAGCACCTGCAGCAACCGCTGAACGGGCGTGGACGGACGCAGGTCCGCCCCACGCACCACCAGGTCGACCCCGCTCGCCGCATCATCGACCACGCAGGCGAGGTGATAGGACGAGGGCGCGTCCTTGCGCGCCAGGATCGCGTCGCCGATCTGCGCCGCGTCACTGGCGAAGGTGATGCCATCGGCCTCCCGCCAGCCGGGCAGGCCCGCCGCCGCCATCGCGTTGGCGCTGTTCAGCCGCCAGCTGTGCGGCGTCCGCTCCCGTCGCTCCGGATCGTCGGCAAGCTCTCGGCATGTTCCCGGATAGCCGCTGCCCGCATCGCCATGCGGCGCGGTCAGCGAGGCCGCGATGTCCGCCCGCGTGCAGAAGCAGGCGTAGACCAGCCCCTCCCGCTTCAGCTGCTCCAGTGCATCGGCATAGGCCGCCACCCGGGCCGACTGGACCAGCGGCACGCCGTCCGGCGCCAGCCCCAGCCAGGCCAGGTCCTCCATGATCCCGCCGACGAACTCGGGCCGGGCCCTTCCGGGGTCGAGATCCTCGATCCGCAGCAGCCACCGTCCGGCCGCCAGCCGCCCCAGCACCGCGCTATAAGCGTGCCCCAGGTGCAGCCGACCCGTTGGCGACGGCGCGAACCGCGACGTTGTCATGTGCGCGCCTCTTGACCCGTAATCCGCAACTTGCGATTCATGACGCTGTCACACCGGTTTGGCAGCCGGGTGTCATCAGGGAAGTGGCCGATAACGGCTTTCTCCTCCTGAGTGCGACGGGCCGGGGAGTGCAGGTTCGGTTCTTTAAGACCGGAGGCCTTGCGCGCTCGTGTACCATCCCGAACTCATTCGCCATCCCGACAGCTGTCCCGCCCTCGTGCTCAATGCGGATTACACTCCGCTGAGCTATTATCCCTTGAGCCTGTGGCCGTGGCAGACCGCGGTCAAGGCGATGTTCCTGGAGCGGGTCGATGTCGTCTCCCACTACGAACGCGAGGTTCACTCGCCGACCCACACGCTGAAACTGCCCAGCGTCATTGCGCTGCGCCAGTTCGTGCGGCCGAACGAATATCCCGCCTTCACCCGGTTCAACCTGTTCCTCCGCGACCGCTTCCGCTGCGTTTATTGCGGCAGCCACCGCGAACTCACCTTCGACCACGTGATTCCGCGCGCTCAGGGGGGCCGGACGACTTGGGAGAATGTCGCCACTGCCTGCGCGCCCTGCAACCTCAAGAAGGGCGGCCGAACCCCGCGCCAGGCCGGGATGCCGATCCACCGCGAGCCGATCCGGCCGACCAGCTGGCAATTGCAGGACCATGGCAAGAGCTTCCCGCCCAACTACCTGCATTCAAGCTGGCGCGACTATCTCTACTGGGACGTCGAGCTGGATCCGTAGGAGCTGGACGGACGGGTAGGTAACTACTCGTTAACCAATGCCGTTCACGTTTGGAGCATGGCTGGTTCAGCTCCGCATATTCTCGTTGTCGATCCCAAGGCGGCCCATCGCGCGCTGCTCGCCCGCCGCCTCACCGCGGAGGGCTATGGAGTCACCACGACCGACAGCGTCGGGGCGGCCATCGCTCTGCTTCACCGGACCCCGGTCGACCTTGTGCTGGCCGAACTCGCCATGCCGGTGTTCGACGGCATCGCCCTGACCCAGCGCCTGCGGGCCACCTCGGCCTGGCGGGACCTGCCGGTGATCCTCATCAGCGGTCGCAGCGAGCATGACGGCGTTGTGCGTGCCCTCGCTGGCGGCGCCGACGACGTGGTCGTCAAGCCCTTCCACTTTGAAGTGCTGGTAGCCCGCATCGCCCGCCAGCTCGAACGCGCCCGCGCCCTTCGCGAATTGCGCGCCGACATGGCCGCGATGGACGCCCGCGTGGTGGAGCGCGCGATCGCTTTCGGTGAACTCCAGGACCGCTACCGCGCCCGCGAAGCGGAGCTTCGGCGGGTCGAGGCCTAGGCGGCCCCGACCGCGTCGCGCACCACGTCGCGCAGATCGTCGCGCCCGAGCGCCAGCGCGATTGTCGCCCGGACATAACCGGCGCGGTCGCCGCAATCGTGCCGCACCGCATCCACCTTCACCGCATGGAACGGCTGATTGCCGATCAGCTTGGCCATCGCGTCGGTCAGCTGGATCTCGCCGCCGGCGCCCGGCTCCTGGTCGTCGAGCACCTGCATCACCTCGGGCTGCAGGATGTAGCGTCCGATGACGCCCAGTCGCGATGGCGCCACTTCGGGCTTCGGCTTCTCGACCAGTCCCTTGACCTCGGTCAGCGTGCCGTCGCTCCGGCCCGGCGTGACGATGCCGTAGCTTGCCGTCTTGTCGGCCGCGACTTCCTCCGCGCAGACGATGTTGCCACCGACGCGATTGTAGGCGTCGACCATCTGCCGAAGCGCGCCCGGGCTGCCCGCCATCAGATCGTCCGGCAGCAGCACCGCGAACGGCTCATCGCCGACCACGTGGCGTGCGCACCACACGGCATGACCAAGCCCCAGCGGAGACTGCTGGCGAACGCTGATCAGCTCACCGAAGTCGGCGCGGCTGGCATCGAGTACCGACAGGTCCTTGCCCTTGCCGCGCATGGTCGCCTCAAGCTCGTAGCTCTGGTCGAAATAGTCGACCAGGCTCGACTTGCCCCGCCCGGTGACGAAGATCAGCTGCTCGATGCCCGCCTCGCGCGCCTCGTCCACCGCATATTGGATCAGCGGGCGGTCGATCACCGTCAGCATCTCCTTGGGCATGGTCTTGGTCGCCGGAAGCAACCGGGTGCCGAGCCCCGCGACGGGGAAGACGGCCTTGCGAACTGGCTTGAACGTGCTGGTCATTTCGGGGTCGCTGGTCCTGGATTGTCGATGCGATTCTGCGCCTGCCCTTCGGTTTCCACTTCCGGCGCCGCGCCACCGTCTGGCGGCGGCAGGTCGAAGCGGTCGGCGGTGCGCGGGCGGTTGCGGCTCTGGATCTCGTCGGTGCGCTCGGGGCGGGCTTGCGGCGGCAAGGTCAGCAGCTCCTCCACCGTAGGGGTGGTCAGCGCCGTCTTCGGCTTTACCGGCAGCGACTGGCCCTCGCGCGGTTGCAAGGTGCCCACGCGGCCGCAGCCGGCCATGGCCGTCAGCAAACCCAGCACCAATGCGGCCTTCCCAAGCCGCCGCCGAACGGGGTAGGCCCTGCCCATGCGCCTCATCATGCTCTCGGCCGCCCTGCTGCTCATCGCCGGTTGCGATAGGCAAGTTTCCTCCAACGGCCAAGCCGCCGCGGACGCCAATTCGGCCGCTCCGGTCAAACCGCAGGCCAGCAAGCTCGACCGATCCCAGGCCGGCAAGCCCGCGCCCGACGTCAGCTTTGTCGATGGCGATGGTGCGGAAACCAGCCTTGCCGCTTTCTCCGGCAAGCCCGTGCTGCTGAATCTGTGGGCGACCTGGTGCGCGCCATGCATCAAGGAGCTGCCGACCCTCGACAAGCTTTCGGCAAGCCCCGGTGCCCCGCAAGTGGTCGCGCTCAGCCAGGACATGCAGCCCCAGTCGACGGTCGCGGCCTTCATGGACGAACGGAAGATTGGCCTCGAAAGCTACCAGGACAAGGAAATGGCGATGAGCACCGCCCTTGGCGTGCAGACCCTGCCCACCACCATTCTCTACGGCTCGGACGGCAAGGAAATCTGGCGCTATTCGGGCGAAATGGACTGGACCAGTCCGCAGGCCGCCCAGATGCTCACCGCAGCCAAGTAACCCGCTTAACCGACCGGAGAACCTTTGTTCATGCGTCACCTGACCTGGCTCGCCGCCGCCCTGCTCACCGCCCCGGCCGCGATCGCGCCCGCCCAGCCCGCCGCTCCCGCCGCCAGCGCCACGGCCGCCAGCGAGGATGCGCGGCTGACCGCCTTCCTCGATGCCGAGTTCGCCCAGGACCTCAAGCTTCGGCCCCAGCTCGCCACCCGGCTGGGTTCCAAGGAAGGACAGGACCGGCTCGACGACAACAGCGATGCCGGCCAGCTGCAGCGGCTCCAGGCGCGCCGCGCCAGCGTGGCCCGGATGAAGGCGCAGTTCGACCGCAACAAGCTCTCGCCGGCCGGCCAGACCAACTATGACATCTGGCAGACCGAACTTGACCGGGCTGAGCTCCAGTACCGGTACCGCCGCTTCCAGCCGCCCTTCTATTCCTTCCTCTACTCGGCCAACACATCGCTGCCCGACTTCATGATCAACACCCACACGGTCAGCGACGCGGGCGACATGAAGGCTTACAATGCGCGGCTTCGCGCCATCCCGGCCGCCCTCGACATTGCCATCACGCAGAGCCGCCAGTCCTCCGTCGCCGGCATTCGCGCCCCGAAATTCCAGATCGAGCGGATCATCAGCGGCAGCCGTACCCTGATCACCGGCGCACCCTTCGACCGGGGCAAGGACTCCCCGCTCTGGGCCGACGCCAAGGCCAAGGTCGCCAAGCTCCGGTCAGGCAACAAGGTCACCCAGGCCGAAGCCGACACCCTGCTCGCCGACGCCCGCACCTCCGTCCTCGCGCTCAAGCCCGGCTATGAGCGGGTGATCGCGTGGGCGCGAAGCGAACTCCCAAGGGCACCGAGCGGACGCGTCGGCGCCATTTCGCTCCCGGGAGGGACGGACTGGTATGCAACCGCGCTCAAGATCAACACGACCCTCGACCTCACCGCCGACCAGATCCACGCCATCGGCCTCAAGGAAGTCGCCCGGATCGAGGGTGAGCAGGATGCGCTGGCCCGGACTGCGGGCTTTGCCAACCGCCAGGCTTTCTACGCCGACCGCGCCAAGCGCTTCCCGCCGGCCGAATACACCGATGCAACGCGCAAGGAGTATCTCGACCGCGCCAACGCCGCCATCGCCCACAACCGCGAATTGCTGCCGGCGCGCTTCAACAACTTCCCGCAGTACAGGATGGAAGTCGTCCGCGAGCCCTCGTTCAGCGAGGTCGCCGGCGGCGCCGCCCACGCCGCCCCGCCAAGCCCCGACGGTGTCCGCCCCGGTCGGGTTTACGTCCACCTGGTCGGCAAGACGGAGGACCCCGCCGCCGTCTACGACCTGATGTGCCACGAGGGCGTGCCCGGCCACGTCATGGCCGGCGACATCCAGGTCCGCCAGACCGGCACCCCCAGGTTCCGCCGCGCCGGCGGCTACGTCGCCTTCAACGAAGGCTGGGCGCTCTATGCCGAATTGCTGTGCAAGGAGATGGGCGCCTTCCCCGACGTCGCCGCCGACTTCATGCGCCTCGACGCCGAGCTGTTCCGCGCCGCCAGGCTGGTGGTCGACACCGGCATCCATGCCAAGGGTTGGACCGAGGACCGGGCCGTCGCCTACATGATCGCCAGCGGTCGCCTTTCGCCCGAGATGGCCCGCTCCGAGGTGCGCCGCTACATCACGCTTCCGGGCCAGGCGACCGGCTACAAGATCGGCATGCTCAAGATCATGGAGTTGCGCGCCGCGGCCGAAAAGGCGCTCGGGCCCAAGTTCGACATCAAGGCTTTCGACGACCTGATCATCGCCGAAGGCTCGCAGCCGCTTCCGGTACTGGAGCGGCGGGTCAACAACTGGGTCGCGGCACAGCGGTAACGCCCGCCGCGACCCAAATCGTCGCTTACTTGGCCGAACCGCCCTTCATCTGCGCGTCGAGGGCAGCGCCGCTCTTGGCGATGTCGGGCATCAGCTTCATCAGGTCGGGCAGCGCCTCGAAGGTACCGCGGATGACATCCGGCTCGAACCACAGGCCGACCATCTCACGCCCATAAGCCGCGCCGGTCGGGGTCGCCAGGAACGCCTGGATATCGGCCAGCTGGCGGGCGTCGAACCGGCGCGCCAGCGCCCGCGACATGCCCTCGCGGAAGCGTGGTTCGGTGACGTCGCCGACCTTCACCATGGTGGTCTGCACGAAGGCCTTGCCGGCCGCGACCTTCGCATCGAAGTTCGGATCATCGCGCGACAGCTTCACCCGCAGCGGCTCCGTGCTCGGCGGCTTGGCCGGCGCGGCGCCCTTCTTCGGCGGGGTCGGCGGCACCATGCTGGCGAAATCCGCCTCGCTCATGCTCAACACATGGTCGACGGTCCGATCGATGAAGCCGTTCATCGCCTTGGCGTAAGTGCCGGTCGGGAACATCTGCATAGTGGCCTGTCGCGCCAGCGCCAGCCGCGCGGGCTCCGGCTCGGGCCCGGCGGGGAACATGCGATCCATGATCTTCATCATGCTCGCCATCACCTCGGCCGGATCGGGCGCCGCCTTCTTGGCCGGAGCGGCCGCGGCGCCCTTGGGCTTGGCGGTGGCTGTGGCGGTGGCGGCGTTCGACACCGTCGGTACGCAAAAGGCGGCGCAGGCCGCGAGTGCAAGCAGCTTGGATGACACGATGATTTTCCCCCCTGTTGGCCGCTCGATAAGGGGCAAGATCGCGCCGATCAATCCGTCCGGTTGCGGAACGAGTTCACCCCAAGAACGGACGGGTTCATTCGAAGCGGCAATTCTGAGGCCATGAAAAAAGGGCCCGCCGGACGAACCGGCGGAGCCCCCTTTCCGTCACTCTTGTCGACGCTCAGGCGTGAAGCAGCACGTCCGAGGCAAGGGTCACATCCGAGCCCAGCACGATGATGGTCATGTCCACCGCGCCATTATGGTCGGTGTCGATGCCCAGCGTGTGGGTCGCGGCATTGTACGAGACGTAGCCGCTGGTCGCGCCCGCGACGCCGCGCAGGTCGATCTTGTCGGCACCGGTGGCGAAGTCCTTGATGGTGTCGGTCGACTTGTCGTTGTCGAACACGAACGTGTCGTTGCCCGCACCTCCCCACAGCTCGTCGTTGCCACCAAAACCGCGCAGCACGTCGTTGCCGCCATTGCCCTTGAGGACGTTGGCGACGTCATTGCCCCACAACAGGTCGCGCGCCGAACCGCCGGTCGCATTCTCGATCGTGACGCCATAAGCAATGGAGAAGTTCTGATATTCGGTCGCGGCGATGCCGCTGACGCCCGTGTCGGCAGCGATGCTGGCGGCGTTGGCGTTCATGTAGCTGTTCGCCGTCGCGGTCAGCGACGCCTGCGTCGTTCCGCCGAGATCGGCGCCGGCAAGCACCGACAGCTCGGCGCGGGCGGCGTTGACGTCCGCCGCACTGGGAACCGCGCCGCCGATGGAGCTGAACGAGCCGGCGTGCAGGTCGATGAACTGCGACACGGTAAAGCCCGACGCATCGATCGTGTCGTTCCCACCCGCATCGTAGATCGACAGGTAGGGGAAGGGGTTCTTGGTGAAGTCATACACCGCGTTCCCGGCGGTCGAGTTGAAGCCATAGACCGTGTCGCCGACGCGCGTGGTCGGATCCGCGCCATACTTCTCCTGGATGACGAAGATGTCGTGCAGCATTGGCGTCTGCGCGTTGTTGTTGGTCAGCGTCGACCAATTGATCGTCCGCGCGCCCGTCAGTGACGAGCTCCAGTAGGACATGATCGTATACTGGTTGGTGTCCTGGGCATATTCGGCCAGCCCGGCATAGGTCTGGGGCACGTTGGCGTCGTAATTATAGGCTCCCGGGTGCGACAGTCCCAGCGTGTGGCCAAGCTCGTGCACCAGCGTGGTGTTGCCGTATCCGCCCGGCGTGAACCACTTGTTGGTCCAGTTGCCGTTGACCGGATCGTTGGGGTCCGCGGTGAAGACGTCGCTCTGGAACTTCCAGCCCCGGTGCCCCGGATAATAGGCATAAGCCTGAGCGGGATCGAGGGAGTTGGCGAAGACGATGTCCGCGCCCTGCCCATTGGTCTCACGGAAGCTCTGCGGGATGAGGTCGTCCCACAGCCGTATGGCGGCGCGGGCCGCGTCCTGCTGAGCGGGCGAGTAAGCCGACAGGCCGAACGCCGAGGTGAAGCCCGCGTTCGGGTTGTTGTACAACCCGGTAAGGTGAGCGAGGTCGAGGAAGGTGTAGGTGATCACGCCGTTGGAGGCCTTGAGCGTTTCGCCCGAGTCCAGGTGACTGGTGACGCTATTGGGTCCGGTCAGTGGCAGGATCTTCTTGCCCCGCCAGGTTGCACCCGTCCCGCCGAACGGATCGAGGCTGAAATCGGCGGGATCGCTGTCGACGGTAAGCTTTACAGTACGGGGCAAGGTCATCGAATCACTTCCTCCACCGCCAGTCGTGGTGACCGGCTAGGCGACGAAAGCTGTCCGGAAGTTCATCAGCCGTCAACTTATTATTATGGAGTTTTTTCCTTTTCATTATAACGGCTTCGCATCAATTCTGAGCGCCTGCGCCGGTTGCCGCAGGTCAGTCGCGAAGCAGCTCGTTGATGCTGGTCTTGGACCGGGTGCGCTCGTCCACGCGCTTGACGATCACCGCACAGGCGAGGCTCGGGCCGCCGTCCTTGCCCGGCAGGCTGCCCGGCACCACCACCGAATAGGCCGGCACCCGGCCGTACATCACCTCGCCGCTCGCCCGATCGACGATCTTGGTGCTCGCACCCAGGAACACGCCCATGCTCAGCACCGCGCCCTTTTCGACCACCACGCCCTCGGCCACTTCCGAGCGCGCGCCGATGAAGCAGTCGTTCTCGATGATCACCGGCCCCGCCTGCAGCGGCTCCAGCACTCCGCCGATCCCCGCACCGCCCGAGATGTGGACGTTGCGGCCGATCTGCGCGCAGCTTCCGACCGTCGCCCACGTATCGACCATGGCGCCCTCGCCGACATAGGCGCCGAGGTTGACGAAGCTCGGCATCAGCACCGCGTTGGGGGCGATAAAGGCGCCTCGGCGGACGATCGCGCCCGGCACGGCACGGAAGCCGGCCGCCCTGAACTCCTCCGGTCCCCACCCTTCGAACTTGCTGGGCACCTTGTCCCACCAGTGGGCCCCGCCCGGACCGCCGGAGATTGTCTCCATGGCGTTCAGCCGGAAGCTCAGCAGCACCGCTTTCTTCAACCACTGGTTGACCTGCCAGCCCTCGGCCGTCGGCTCGGCTACCCGCGCCGTGCCGCTGTCGAGCAGCTGCAGCGCCTGCTCCACCGAGCTCCGCAACGTCTTGCAATCGAGGTCGAGCTGGTCCCGTTGCTCCCACGCGCCGTCGATGATCCCCTGAAGCTCGCTCAATTCCCGTCTCCCAGCAACTCTTCCAGCCACGCACCGACATTCTCGATGCGTACGTCGATATGGCCCGGCTCGGCATCGTGGTTGCCACGCTCGGAGCCATTGTCCACCCACACGGTGGTCATCCCCAGCGCTTTCGCCGGCCGCAGATTCTGCGCCATGTCCTCGATCAGGCAGGCGCGCGCCGGATCGATGCCGAAGTTGGCGCACAGCAGCCGGTAGCCATGCGGGTCCGGCTTGGGCCTCAGTTCCGAGGCGATGATGTCGTGCAATTGCTCGAACTGCTCGGACGCGCCGATCCGCTCCAGCACCCGCCGCGCGTAGGGCGCATCGCCGTTGGTGAAGACGAACTTGCGCCCGGGCAACCGACCCAACCCGCGCACCAGCCGCTCGTCGGGCGCTACCCGGTCCAGCGGAATGTCGTGCACGTCGTCGAGGAAATGCTGCGGGTCGATGTCATGCTCGGCCATCAGGCCGGCCAGGGTCGTGCCATGCGCGTGGAAATGCGCCTTCTGCACGCGCTTCGCCTCGACCGGGTCGCAGCCTTTCAGCTGCTGGATGTAGGCCTGCATCCGCTCGTCGATCAGCCCGAACAGCCCGGTCGACGCCGGGTACAGGCAATTGTCGAGATCGAAGATCCAGTCGGTGACGTGAGCGAAACGCGGGTCCATGACCGTTCGTCATTGGGAGGAGCGCAGCGACGAAGCAATCCACTTCGCAACGGGAACGTGGCTTGCTTCGCTTGCGCTCGCAATGACGGCTCAGGCGGGCTGCAGCGCCTCCGCCAGAATCTCCTCGGCCCGCGCGAACAGCGCCGGATCGACGCTTGCGCCGCTTGCCCCGCAATTCTCGATCACTTGCTCCGGCCGCGATGCGCCGATGATCGCGCTCGACACTTCGGGCCGGCGCAGCACCCAGGCCAGCGAAAATTGCGTCAGCGTCAGACCGGCCTCCGCCGCCAGCGGCTTCAACCGCTGCACCGCTTCCAGCACCGGCTTCTGCATCAGCCGGTCCATGAACCCGCCCATTTCCTCGCTGGTCGCACGGCTGCCCGGCGGCGGCGGACTGTCCGGATCATATTTCCCGGTCAGCACGCCCTGCGCCAGCGGCGACCAGACGATCTGGCCGATCCCGTTGGCGATCGACAGCGGAAATACTTCCCGCTCCGGCTCGCGCCACAACAGGCTGTACTGCGGTTGGCTCGAGACGAACTTGCGCGCGGTGCCATTGTCGAGCGCCGCCTGGATCCGCTCGGCCGGCCATTCGGAAAAGCCGATGTAGCGCACCCGGCCGCTGTCCACCGCGGCGGTCAGCGCCTCCAGCGTCTCGTCGAGGTCCGTGTCCCAGTCGTAACGGTGGCACTGGTAAAGATCGACATAGTCGGTGCCCAGCCGCTCAAGCGACGCGTCCAGCTGCTTCTCGACCTGCTCGCGCGACAGGCCGCGATCGGAGTCGCTCATTGGAAAGAACAGCTTGGTCGCCAGCACATAGCTGTTGCGCGGCCGGTCCTTGAGCGCCTCACCCAGGAAGCTCTCCGCCGCTCCCCGACCATAGACGTTGGCGGTGTCGATGAAGTTGATCCCCTGGTCGAACGCCGTGTCGAGGCACGCCCGCGCCTTGTCGGCCTCGACGCCGACCCCGTAGGTCAGCCACGATCCCAGGCTGATCTCCGACACCTGCAGGTCGCTGTCGCCCAGGTTCCGATACTTCATCGCCGCTCTCCTTTTGTGCCGTGTGAACCCGCCAGGCCAACGGTTCGATCCACGCCTGCCCTCGACCCGAACGGAGGATTGCACCCGGGCTTTGTCCCGCCACGCTTTGCCGCTAGCAAGGCTCGACCCATGGACATCTACCTCCCGATCGCCGGCATGTCCGTCAATGCGCTGCTGATGGTGGCGCTGGGCTTCCTGGTCGGCATCCTGTCGGGCCTGTTCGGCGTCGGCGGCGGGTTCCTCACCACTCCCTTGCTCATCTTCTACGGCATCCCGCCCAGCGTCGCGGTCGCCAGTGCCACCACCCAGCTGACCGGTGCCAGCGTGTCGGGCGTGCTCGCCCATATGCGCCGCGGCGGCGTCGACCTGCGCATGGGCGGAGTGATGATCGCCGGCGGCCTCGTCGGCAGCGGCGTGGGGGCGATCATCTTCCGCCTGCTCCAGACCAGCGGACAGATCGATACGGTGATCGGCGTCCTCTACGTCCTGCTGCTGGGCTCGATCGGCATCCTGATGCTGCGCGATGCACTGATCGCGCTCGGCTGGGTCAAGGTGGCCGCGCCCGTTCAGGGCCGCCCGCGCCACAACCGCTGGGTTGCGGGCCTGCCTGGCCGCTGGCGCTTCTACGCCTCGGGCCTGTACCTCTCCCCCATCGCGCCAGCCCTCCTGGGGTTCGCCGCCGGCATGCTGACCGTGCTGCTCGGCGTCGGCGGCGGCTTCATCCTGGTGCCGGCCATGATCTACCTGCTCGGCATGGCGGCGCGGGTCGTGGTCGGGACCAGCTTGGTGATGATCCTGGCGGTCAGCGCCGCCACCACCATGCTCCACGCGCTCACCACCCATTCGGTCGATATCGTGCTCGCCGCGTTGCTGCTCGTCGGCGGCGTGGTCGGGGCGCAGATCGGCGCGATCCTCACCACCCGCATCAAGCCCGACCTCCTCCGCCTCAGCCTGGCCGTCATCATCCTGATGGTGGCGCTGCGCGTCGCGCTTGGCCTGACCTATCGCCCGGACGAGATCTTCTCGATCGAATATCTGTGATCCGCCGCCTCGCCCTCCTCCTCTTGGCGCCGCTGCTGATGGCGCAGTCGACGCCGATCCTGGTGCCCGACATCTCGGCCCGCCGGATCGACATCCAGTACAGCTTCACCGGCGCTCAGCTGCTGCTGTTCGGCGCCATCGTCTTTCCGCGCGGCCGGGTGCCCGATCGCCCCGCCGACATCGTGGTGGTCCTCAAGGGCCCGGTCCAGCCGATCATGGTGCGCGAAAAGCAGCGCATCGCCGGCATCTGGACCAACGCCGACTCCAATCGCTTCCGCTCCGCCCCCGGCTATTATGCCGTGGCCTCGTCGCGCCCGATCAGCGAGCTCGTCGATGAGCGCACCGCCGCCATTTACGAGCTTGGCCTCCAGAACCTGCAGCTCTCTCCCGGCGGCGGGGCCCAGCCCGACAAGGAGCGGCGGTTCGAATCCGGCCTGCTCGACCTGCGCCGCCGCCAGCGCCTCTATGTCGAGGATCCCAAGGGCGTCGAAATCAGCGAGAACGTGCTCTACCGGGCGCGGATCTTCATTCCCAGCCAGGTGCCCGTCGGCACCTACACGGCGGAAACCTTCCTGATCGAACGCGGCAAGGTCATCGCCGCCGCCACCAAGGAGATCCAGGTCGGCAAGTCGGGGTTCGAGCGGCTGGTCGCCCAGTCCGCCCGCCGCCATGCCTTCCTGTACGGCCTCGCCGCCGTCGGCCTGTCGCTGTTCCTCGGCTGGGCCGCCGCCGCCGCCTTCCGCCGCAGGGGTGCGTGACGGAATCTTAACTGCGCCCGCGTTAACCGTGCTTCCGAACCCAAGCGTCTTTGTGTGTGGAGCCGGACCAAGCGATGACCGATCAACCGAGTCTCAAGCAATTCCTCGACGAGCTTTCGAGCTTCAACGACGAGGATACGACCGGAGGTCACGTCCCCGCCCCCGCCCACAAGCTGGAGCCGATCGGCGCAGTGCTGGAGATCGCCGGTTCCGGTTCACGAATCCGCATGGACGCCGCGCGTCTGGCGGCCATCAGCACCCATGCCGACCAGTCCGTCGCCATGTCGGGCCAGGTAGGCAGCCAGGTGAAGATGGCGCTCGCCGGAAGCTGGCTGATCGCCAACGTTCGCACCATGAAGCAGGATGACGACGGCTCCATCAGCGCGATGATCGACTTTCTCGGCGAAGCCGATCGCGACAGCTCTGACCGGATGAGCAACTTCCGCCGCGGCGTCACGCGCTACCCCATTCCCGGCTGCCCGGTGATGCCGGTTTCCACCGAAGACCTGCGCTCCGTCTTCGCCGCCTCCAACAGCGCCCACGTCGAGATCGGCACCGTCTACCCGACGGATGATATCCGCGGCGCCCTCTACATCGACCCGATGCTGTCCAAGCACTTTGCCGTGCTCGGCTCGACCGGTACCGGTAAATCGACCAGCGTCGCCCTGATCCTCCACCGCATCTCGAGCTATTCGCCCGAGGGTCACATCGTGATGATCGACCCCCACGGCGAATATAGCGCGGCCTTCAAGGGCATCGGCGAGCTGTTCAACGTCGACAACCTCCAGCTGCCCTACTGGCTGATGAACTTCGAGGAGCATTGCGAAGTGCTCCTCACCACCGACGGGGCCGAGCGCCAGCGCGACGCCGACATCCTCGCCAAGGTGCTGCTTGCGGCCCGGACCAAGACCAAGGCGTCCGAACAATATGGCAAGGTCACCGTCGACAGCCCCATTCCCTACCTGCTGACCGACCTCAACCAGGTGCTGGTCAACGAGATGGGCAAGCTCGACCGCGCCGGCGACACCACGCCCTACCAGCGGCTCAAGAACAAGCTGGACGAGCTTCGCGCCGACCCGCGCTACACCTTCATGTTCTCGGGCATGCTGGTCAGCGACAATATGAGCGGCTTCCTTGCCAAGCTGTTCCGCCTGCCCGCCAACGGCCGTCCGATCTCGATCGTCGACGTGTCGGGTGTTCCGTCGGAAATCACATCGGTGGTGGTTTCCGTGCTCGCCCGGATGGTGTTCGACTATGCCATCTGGTCGCGCACCGAGGCGCAGCGCCCGCTGCTGCTGGTCTGCGAAGAGGCCCACCGCTACGTCCCCAAGGACGAGAGCGCCAAGGGCCAGGCGGTCCGCAAGATCCTCGAGCGTATCGCCAAGGAAGGCCGTAAGTACGGCGTCTCGCTTGGCCTGATCACGCAGCGGCCGTCCGACTTGGCCGAAGGCGTGCTGTCGCAGTGCGGCACGATCATTTCCATGCGTCTCAACAACGACCGAGACCAGGCCTGCGTCCGCGCGGCGATGCCCGAAGGCGCCCGCGGTTTCCTCGACAGCATTCCGGCGCTTCGTAACCGCGAATGCATCGTCTGCGGCGAAGGTGTCGCTATCCCCATCCGCGTCCGCTTCGACGACCTCGAGCCCGAAAAGCGCCCCGCCTCCGCCGACCCCAGCTTCGCCGCTCTGTGGCGCGAGACGGGCGGCGAGGAGGAGATCATCGGGCGCACCATCAAGCGGTGGCGGGGGCATGGCCGCTAAGCCGCCGAGCGCAGCGCCGCCGACGCGCCAGCGTCGCCGGAGCTGCGCGAAGAGCCGGCGAAGCGCGGCCGCCCTGCAGCCGGCAGGCTGACAGGACCGACGTCACGCGGTTTCACTCCGCGTGACCCACTTCTTCTTCCTCGTTAAGCTGCCCCCTAAGGCGCGAGCTGACCCCGCTTCGCCTTGGCCGCCAGCGCCGCTGCCTGCGCGGCTTTCTCCCGCTCGTCGGCTTCGCGGTCGGCCTTGGCGGCGAGGTAGATCTGATATTCCGACGGCTGCGGATCGGTCACCAGCAACTGGCCGACGTTCCCGCCTTCCAGCGCCGTCTGCACCATCTTCACCGCCGTCATCGCCGCGCCGACCACGTTGATCATCGGCGGGTTCATGCAACCGGCCGAGCCCACCACCTGGCAGCTCGTGTCCTTCAGCAGCTCGCGCCGCTTGGGCAGCGTGTGGTTGTGCGCGATCTGCTTGGCGCGGATCACGTCGGGATCGATCCGATAGCCCTCCGGCGGCGGCGCGCAGACCGTGATCACCCCCGGCTCGGTCGGCAGGCTGATGCTGCACCCAGCGGGGGTCAGCGAGGCCGGCAGCTTGGGCTTGGGCTTCGGCGGCGCCGGCGGCCCGGCAACCTGGCTCTTGTCGACGGCGGCAGGCGC
Organism: Sphingomonas sp. KRR8; assembly: GCF_023559245.1. Taxonomy (NCBI): domain Bacteria; kingdom Pseudomonadati; phylum Pseudomonadota; class Alphaproteobacteria; order Sphingomonadales; family Sphingomonadaceae; genus Sphingomonas; species Sphingomonas sp. KRR8. The sequence goes on along the minus strand of NZ_CP097462.1, from coordinate 2,156,562 downwards.
GGGCGAAGCAGCGGACGAGCCAGCGCTCACCGCCTGAACCGCCATCAACGCAAGCACCACCGACATCGTCATCCTCCGGCTCGACCCGAACCGCCTGCTCCCGCCAAGCTGAACCTCAGTTTGACAAGGCGGCAGCAGCCGCACGAGTTCCGCTCAACGGAATGTCCGCAATGGGCGTGCAGAGACTCGGATCCGACCCAAGCCGAAAGTCTGCGTCCACTCAGCCGATTGATCGGCAAAACTCTTTAAGTGGCGAGGGGTCCTCCGGGTCTCGCGCTGCGTGGACATCCAGTCGATCAGCGATGTGTTCGAGGATTGGCCAATTAATCCCGAAGGTGAAATCGAGCATGCGCTCGCGGCGGATCAGACCGCCAAGCCGCACCTGATCATCACGGGTCAGGCTCGCCAGTCCGTCGAAGTTACCGATGTCGCGCCAAATTGCGCGCTCCTCAAGTGAATGGTCCTCGAAATTCGCTAGGTTGTCGTAAGCCGCCCCGTAAGCGAGCCGGGTCTTGAGAGGGATGTGGTTATACACTTCTCCTGTGCGTGCTTCCCACGCGCTCATCCGTAGCGCCAATCGCATCGGCAAGCTGATCGGCCCCGATAAACGACCATCCGTTCCACTGCGAGATCGCTCCAGCCAGCGCTCCAGTTGGTCAAGCCTGGCCGTGACGCAGTGCCCCTGAATAAGCCGGTACTGATATGTCCCCAAATCATAGCTTAGATCGCTGTCTAGAGCGGCGCGAAATTCAACAACCTCGTTGTTCCAGTGCCAAGACTCGACGACCTGCTGCGCTCCGAGTGCGATCAGCACGCCCAATACGATGATGCCGACTTCGCCGGCAAACTCACGCCAGCCGTGCAGTGGCTTAGGTAGATGAACATGCATTCAAAGCGCCCCCGATCCCGGGCGAGCCTAGCGGACACGCGAATGTCCGCAATGGGCCGGAAGCGGGCACTCTGACTGCCGCGCCCTCTATGTCCGACACCGCGGAATGATTGAGCCTCGGGCGGGATAAATCGTCAGCCTGCGGATGCTCCAGTAGCTCAGATCCAGTGCGACGAAGATCGGCGAACCTTTCTGCTGGTAGATGGCCTGGCCTGCCCAGCTGCTCCCCACCGGCGTCAGGCATTCGCTCCAGCCCTGGTTGTGAAGTTCACTGGTGACGGCCACCAAGGCGCTCTGGTCCGTCGGGTGCCACAGCGTCAGGTGATCGAAGCCGCCGGCGCCATCACCGCCATGAAGGTCAACCGCGGCGCTGAATGGCCCGTGACGCCACAGGAACACGCCTTCCTTGCGGCACCGCATGGTGACGTTGTCGGGGCGGCAGGCGGTGAAGCCGGCCCGCCGCGCGTCCGCCAGGCTGCCGCTCACCGGCAGATGGTCGAAGGTCAACGCGGCGGGGGGCCGCCGCTCTTCCCCGCATGACGCAAGCAACGTGAGCGCCAGCAATGGCGCAAGGAGCCAAGGTCGAGAGCGCGAGCCTGGCACCGGCCTGCCGTGCGCGGAGGTATCCCACTGTTCCAGCATGCGGCGACTTACGGCTCACCAGCCGCGCTCGGCAATGGGTGGCCTCGATCAGCCCCCAAGCAGCTCCTTCACCCGCGCCCTGATGGCGGCGCTGGCACCTGGATTGACCGGGGCCGCGCTGACGAAGCGGATGCCCATCGGGTTGACCGCCTCGCCGTTGCGCAGCGTCTCGAAGTGGAGGTGCGGGCCAGTCGACAGGCCGGTCGAGCCGACAAAGCCGATCAGCTGCCCCTGGTGAACCAATGTGCCCGGCGCCACCGCCATCCGGCTCATGTGGCTGTAGCTGGTGACCAGCCCGTTGCCGTGCGCGATCCGCACCTGCTGGCCATAGCCGCCGGCCCAGCCCGCCTGGATCACCTGGCCCTCCGCCGCGGCCGCGATCGGCATGCCGTAATGGGCGCCGAAGTCGATCCCCTTGTGCATCCGCGCATAGTGCAGGATCGGGTGGAAACGCATTCCGAAGGTCGAGGTGATCGGCGCCTGCACCGGCCAGAAGATGCCGCTCGACACCCGCGGCGCGGCGCTTGTGCTGCTCGCCGCGTCGATCCACTGCCCGTTCCACTTCACCAGTTGCAGCGGTGCGCCCATTGCCCGTTCCAGCCCGGCATAGAGCAAGGGACCGGTCACGACCTCGCCCGTCGCCGCCCGGGCATTCGCCAGCACCAGGGTGAAGCGATCGTCCTGCGCCACGCCGCTGCCAACCTCGATCTGGGTCGCAATCGCCTGCAGATATTGCGCCGCCGCCATCGGGCTCGCCCCCGCCGCGCGAAGCGACCAGTAGAGCCCGTCGCCGACCTTGCCCCTGATCCGCAACGGCCGGCGATCGACAGCAATGGCCGTCGTGCTCATCGCCAGCCCGGCGCCGGCCCGCGCCAGCCGCACCTTCAAGTCCATGCCGGCCTGGAGTTCCAGTTGCTCCAGCGGCCGGGCCCCGCCCGCCAAGGACGCGCCCAGCGTGAAGCTGACCATCGTTCCCGGTGCCAGCCGCCTGCCCGCCGACCGCACCAGCGCCTCGGCCCGCGCGGCATCCGCCGCCACCGTCCCGCTGCGCACCAGCAGCCCGGTCAGACCGTCATTGCCCGGCCCGATCGCCCCGACCAGCGCCACCGTGGTCCGCACCGGCGCTTCGGCCAGCGGAGTGACTGCATTCGTTTCCGCCATCGGCAGCCCCGTCGGCGACCCCGCCGCCAGCCCGCCGATGCCCAGCGCATCCCATTGCTCGGCCTGCGGCGCGTCGAACCACTCGGCCCGCGGCCCGGTCAGCGGCTCCAAGCCCGGCGCGAGCCAGGCGACGAACGCCACCAGCGAGAGCAACGTCCCCAGCCCGCGCCACCAACGCGCGCTGAACAGGTCGCGGCCAAGGTCGACCGTCAGATCGAGGTCGCGCCAGCTTGGGCGGGGTGCAGGCTTGGCCCCGACCAGCGGCGCCGCGTCGGCGGCCAGTATGCGCGACTGAAACATCGCACTCGGTCTGGCCGATCAGGGTTAACGCCACGCTAAGACCGTATCCCGCTGCGCCCCCGTAACGATCCTCTTGCACATCGCCCGCCCATGCCCCCACATCCGCTCATGGCGAACGGCGACGGTGCGGTGCGGGCGATCCTGGGTCCGACGAACACGGGCAAGACCCACCTCGCGATCGAGCGGATGTGCGCCCACTCGAGCGGTGTCATGGGCTTCCCCCTCCGCCTGCTCGCCCGCGAAGTCTATGATCGCGTCGTCCGGATGAAGGGCGAGGCCAGCGTCGCCCTCATCACCGGCGAGGAGCGGATCACCCCGCCGACCGCCCGCTACTGGCTGTGCACCGTCGAAAGCATGCCGGTCCCCAATTGGCAGGACGAAGGCCAGGACTTCGCCTTCTGCGCCATCGACGAGGCACAGCTCGGCACCGATCCGGAGCGCGGCCACGTCTTCACCGACCGCCTGCTGCGCGCCCGCGGCCGCGAGGAGACGCTGATCCTCGGCGCCGACACGCTCCGCCCGCTGATCCGCACCCTCATCCCCGAAGCCGAGATCGTCACCCGCCCGCGCTTCTCGACCCTGCGCTACGCCGGGTCAGTCAAGCTCTCCCGCCTGCCGCCCCGCTCGGCCGTGGTCGCCTTCTCCGCCGAACAGGTCTACGCGCTCGCCGAGATGCTGCGCCGGTTCAAGGGCGGCGCGGCGGTGGTGATGGGCGCGCTCTCCCCGGCCACCCGCAATGCCCAGGTCGCCATGTTCCAGCGGGGCGAGGTCGACTATCTCGTCGCCACCGACGCCATCGGCATGGGCCTCAACATGGACGTGTCCCATGTCGCCTTCGCCGGGCTCGAGAAATTCGACGGCCGCCGCGATCGCCGCCTGACCATCCCCGAGATGGCCCAGATCGCCGGCCGCGCCGGCCGCCACCAGCGCGACGGCAGCTTCGGCACGCTCGGCCTCGGCGGTGACAATGCGGCGGCGTTCAGCGACGAGGAAGTGCTTGCGATTGAAGAGCACCGCTTCCGCCCGCTCGACCATCTCTATTGGCGCAACAGCGACCTCGACTTCTCCGACGTTCGCGCGCTCATCGCCAGCCTGGAGGAGAAGAGCGGCGATCCGCTGCTCCGGGCCGCGCCCTTGTCCATCGACCTCGCTGTGCTCAAGGCCATCGCCGAGGACCCAGCCGTCGCCGCCATGCGCGGCAAGCAGGCGCGCCGCCTGTGGGCCGCCTGCGGCCTGCCCGACTTCCGCAAGGTGGGGCCCATGCACCACGCCCGCATGGTCCGCCGGGTATTCAGCTACATCGGCGAAGGCGGCCATATCGCCGCCGACTGGTTCGCCGCCGAGGTCGCCCGCCTCGACAATGTCCAGGGCGATATCGAGGCCCTGGCCGACCGCCTCGCCGGTGTTCGCAGCTGGGCCTACATCGCCCACCGTTCCGACTGGCTGAAGGAGCCGGCGAGGTGGGCCGAGCGGACCCGCGCGGTCGAGGGCCGCCTGTCCGACGCACTCCATTCGGCCCTCACCCAGCGTTTCGTCGATCGTCGCACCGCCGTGCTCGTCCGCGACATCGGCGCCCGCGGGGCCGACGCGCTGCCCGTGACGGTGGCCGCGGACGGCGAGGTCAGCGTCGGTCCGGAACCCATCGGCCATCTCGCCGGCTTCGACTTCACCGTCGATCCCACCGCCCGACTCGCGGACAAGCGCCTCCTGCTGGCCGCTGCCGAGCGCCGGCTGGGCGAGGAACTCGACCGCCGGGCCAAGGAACTGGCGGATGGCGACGACACTCTCTTCACGCTCGCCGCCGAGCCGGGGCAGCCGGTCGCGATCGGTTGGAACGGCCACATCCTCGCTCGCCTCGCCCCCGGCCGTTCGCTGACCGAGCCCGCTGTCCGCACCGCTCGCGCGCTCGACCGCCTCTCCGCGCCCGTGCGCGCCGCCTTGCGCGCTCGCCTCGAACGCTGGGTCGAAGCGCAGGTCGCCCGCCACCTCGGCGAGCTCGTCCGCTTGGGCCGCGCCTCCTCCGATCCGCAGCATCGACCGGCCGTGCGCGCGCTCACCGCCATGCTGGCCGACGCCGGCGGGCTCTTGCCCCGCAAGGCGCTGGCCGCGCCGATCGGCCAGCTCGACAAGGATGATCGCGCCGCGCTTTACCGCCTGCACGTCCGGCTGGGTGCGCTCGACGCCTTCCTGCCGACCCTGCTCAAACCCGAAGCGCAGCGCTGGCGGGCGGCGTTGATGACGGTTCGCGGCAACCAGCCGATGCCCAGCCTGCCCCCACCCGGGGCCGCGACCCTGCCGGCCAGCGCCGACCGGCACGGCGCCGCCCTCGCCTACCGCCGGGTCGGCGAAATCTGGCTTCGCATCGATCTTGCCGATCGCCTCGCCGCTTATGCCCACAGGATTCGGGCGGCAGGCGGCGGGGAGGTCGTCGACCGTCAGCTCGCCACCTCGCTTGGGCTCGACGAACCCGCGATCGCGCGCCTGATGGCGGACGTTGGTTTTCAGCCCAAGGGCGAGGCGTGGAGCTGGCGCGGCCAGCGTCGCCGGCAGGAACGCCCCGTCGCCGCGCACAAGCCCGGCAACGCCTTCGCCGCAGCCCTGGCGGACCTCAAGCGCTAGATGCGGATCGACCGCTTCCTGTTCTTCATCCGCCTGATCAAGTCCCGCACCCAGGCCCAGGCGCTACTGGCCGAGGGCCGCACCCGCATCGACGGCAAGCGGGTCGACAAGCCTTCCGAAGAGGTCGCGGTCGGAAGCGTCATCGCGCTTCCCCTGCGCGGACGGGTCCGGGTCATCCGTGTGCTCTGCCTGCCCGCCCGGCGCGGGCCGCCGGCCGAAGCGCGACTTGCCTTTGAAGAGATCGGCGAAGGTCCACCCGTTGACGGAACGCCAGCCCCGCAATAGCGCTCTCTCCAACAAGGAGCTCGAACAACCATGACCTACGTCGTCACCGACGCCTGCATCCGCTGCAAGTATATGGACTGCGTCGAGGTCTGTCCGGTCGACTGCTTCTACGAGGGCGAGAATATGCTCGTCATCAACCCCAACGAATGCATCGATTGCGGCGTGTGTGAGCCGGAGTGTCCGGCCGAGGCGATCCTGCCCGACACCGAAAGCGGCAATGAGAAGTGGCTGGAGCTGAACTCCACCTTCTCATCGCAATGGCCCAACATCACGCGCAAGAAGGACTCCCCCGCCGACGCCGACGAGCACAAGGGCGAGGAAGGCAAGTACGATAAGTATTTCTCGGCGGAGCCTGGCGCGGGCGACTGACCCGCGCGGGCTCAGCGGCGGATGGTGAAGGTGTAGTTCAGGCCGATTCCGGCCGAGAGCTGGTTGCGTGAGCCATATTGCCGGATGAACGGCGATTTGGCGGCATCGCCGACCAGCCGCTCGAACCGCCCATAGCCGAACAATCCGAATTGCTTGTTGAGGGCAAGGTTCAATCCACTCGCCAGCGCCACGGCGTGCAGCCCGCTGCCCGGACGATAGGCCGGGAGGCCCGTGGCCAGTGCCGCCGTCGGGCTCACGCCGAAGTAGGCGCGCTGATAGCGCCCGTTCGAGAACAGCAGCCGCGGACCGATGGAGAAGACGTACTTGTCGCCATCGCGCCAGATCTTGTCGGCACCCACCTGCCCAACCAAGCCGTCATGCCCGCCGATGCCCTTGCGCAGCTCGGCCCGCAGGCGGATGCTGTCGTTCAGCACATAATCGACGAAGCCGCCCGCCTCGATTGTCCGCTTCACCGGTCCGATTGCAACGCCCGCGTCCTCGTTGGTGCGCTTCGACTGGAAATACCCGACAGGCCCCACTGCGAAGCCGCCGCTGGTGAACAGCGGAATGCCGAACCCGTCATCGGGCGCCGTGAAACGGAACTCGTTGTCGCCCTTGGCGATGCTGACCCGCACCAGCGGCACGATGTCATTCTTGTCCGCGCCAACGAAGGACGGACGAGTCTGCGCTCCTGCTCCCACCCGGATCCGCAGGTCGGGCGTGTCATCCTGTGTCTCGGTACTGGTCTGGGCGAAAGCGGCGGTGCCGCCCGAAAGCAGGGCGGCGGCGATGAGGATAAGCTTCATGGCCAACCGAACAGCTAACCGCCCGCTTGGTTGCACGGGCGTATCGATTCCTCCGCCAGTCGCCCCTGAGCACAAAAAAAATCGAGCGCCCGCGGGGTTCGCGGGCGCTCGAGTTGCGCGGCGGGATGAGGCCGCGTGGGGGACTTACAATCCGTTCTTGAGATTGGTGTCGGGATCGTGGGTGGCCTTGTCCTTTTCCTTCAGCGAATTCTCGGTCGTGCTGTTGGTCGCCATGTTGGCGTCGGCGCCGCCCATGGCGTTCGAATCCATGGCATTGGCGCCCATCATGTTGGCGTCCGTGGACATGTTGGTGTCCATCATCATGTTGGAATCGGTGCTCATCATGTTGCTGTCGGCCGACATGTTGGCTTCGTCATTCTGGGCCTTGTTGCCGCCGCAGGCGGTCAACGTGAGGGCCGCACCGGCGGCGAGGATCATGAGGCGCATTTCCATCTTCTCCCTGTGACTACAGGCGCTTCAACACCGCACGACGCGCTTGTGTCCCTCTGTTCGCTCCGGTTCCGCTTGATCCCGCGGCTCCCTTCCTTTCTATGAGCCCACCCGGGGAGCCCATGAGGGCTGAGAGTCGGCATTCGGCCGAGACCCGTTGAACCTGGCCCGGTTAGCACCGGCGTAGGGAGGATAAATACCATGGCCGACATACCCGCGCGCACCGAACTCAAGGTCACCACCGGCCCTATCCGTGGCAGCCGGAAGGTCCACCTGGGGCCGCTCAATGTCGCCATGCGCCAGGTCATCCTGGAGCCGTCCTCCGGTGAGCCGCCAGTCACCCTCTACGATACCAGCGGCCCCTACACCGACCCCAATGCCCGCATCGACATCATGGCCGGCCTGCCCGAACTGCGCAGCGGCTGGATCCGCGCCCGCGGCGATGTGGAGGAAGTCACCCAGCGTGAGGTCCGTCCCGAGGACAATGGCATGGCTGGCCCAGATCGCAGCGGCGGCGTCGCGCCCTTCCCCAACGTCCGCAAGAAGGTGCTCCGCGCCCGTTCCGGCGCCAACGTCACCCAGATGCACTACGCCCGCCGCGGCATCATCACGCCCGAGATGGAGTATGTCGCCCACCGCGAAAACCTCGGCCGCGAAGCCGCGCTGAACACCCCCCGGGACGGCGAAAGCTTCGGCGCCGCCATCCCCGACTTCGTCACGCCCGAGTTCGTCCGTGACGAGGTCGCCCGCGGCCGCGCGATCATCCCCAACAACATCAACCACCCCGAATCCGAGCCGATGGCGATCGGCCGCAACTTCCTGGTCAAGATCAACGCCAACATCGGCAACAGCGCCGTCGCCTCCGACGTCGCCGCCGAGGTCGACAAGATGGTCTGGGCGATCCGCTGGGGCGCGGACACGGTGATGGACCTCTCCACCGGCCGCAACATCCATGACACGCGCGAGTGGATCCTCAGGAACTCGCCCGTGCCCATCGGCACCGTCCCCATCTACCAGGCGCTCGAAAAGGTCGGCGGCATCGCCGAGGACCTGACCTGGGACCTGTTCCGCGACACGCTGATCGAGCAGGCGGAGCAGGGCGTCGACTATTTCACCATCCACGCCGGCGTCCGCCTGCCCTACGTGCCCCTGACCGCCAAGCGCGTCACCGGCATCGTCAGCCGCGGCGGCTCGATCATGGCGAAGTGGTGCCTCGCCCACCACCGCGAGAGCTTCCTCTACGAGCGCTTCGACGAGATTTGCGAGATCATGAAGGCCTATGACGTCGCCTTCTCCCTCGGCGACGGCCTCCGCCCCGGCTCCATCGCCGACGCCAACGACGAAGCCCAGTTCGCCGAGCTCTACACGCTGGGTGAGCTCACCAAAAAGGCGTGGGAACACGACTGCCAGGTGATGATCGAGGGCCCCGGCCACGTGCCGATGCACAAGATCAAGGAGAATATGGACAAGCAGCTGGCAAGCTGCGGCGAGGCGCCCTTCTACACGCTGGGGCCGCTCACCACCGACATCGCGCCCGGCTACGACCACATCACCAGCGGCATCGGCGCCGCCATGATCGGCTGGTTCGGCACCGCGATGCTCTGCTACGTCACCCCCAAGGAGCATCTCGGCCTGCCCGACCGCGACGACGTCAAGGTCGGGGTCGTCACCTACAAGCTCGCCGCCCACGCCGCCGACCTCGCCAAGGGCCACCCCGCCGCCAAGCTGCGCGACGACGCGCTCAGCCGCGCCCGGTTCGAGTTCCGCTGGCGCGACCAGTTCCACCTCAGCCTCGATCCCGACACGGCCGAGCGCTACCACGACCAGACCCTTCCCGCCGAAGGCGCCAAGACCGCTCATTTCTGCTCCATGTGCGGACCCAAGTTCTGCAGCATGAAGATCACCCAGGAGGTCCGGGACTTCGCGGCCAAGCAAGACGCCGGCCTGCTCAACGCCACCCCGGCGCCCGCCGCCGCCGAAGCCGAGCAGGGCATGGCCGAGATGAGCGCGAAGTACCGCGAAGGCGGCAACGAGCTCTACATCGGCGCTGGTGGACGGGAGCACGACTGAGCCAATGGCCGACCTCTACCGCAAACGCCTCGAGTCCGAGCGCAAGACCCTCTGGGCCACCTGCCGCCTCAAGGGTTTTGCGAAGGACACGCCCGAGCGGCTGCGGATTGCGGAGCTCGACAAGCTGATCGCGGAGCATGACGCCAAGGGGGCGAATATTTGAGCGAGGTTTTACATCAGTAAGAAGAGAACAACTTGTAACTAGCAGGCCAGAATCAAGAAGCCTTGGCTATCTTGATCACTCTGTCTGCAATCGATTTATCCCATCCTAAACTAATAAGCTGATCTGAATTTATTTTGTTCTTCATATGTCGAATCAGGTGAAGAACAAGCGCAAACGATGGACTTATGCTCCAGAGGCCTGAAGCTCGATCGGCCTCATATTGCGCCTTCATATAGTCGACGTCAAACTCTCCAACAGCCTGAATGACACCTTGAACAGTGTCAATTCCCTCCGACTTTGACAAGGATATGACTTGATTAGCCGCATCATTGTCGAATGTATCTTCGATCTCGTAGCCGATTGTTCGGAGACGGTTTAGTCCGGCCTGCCCACCTAGCCAACGCAAACTAAATCGAGCGACTGCAGTCACCGTTAAGGGCGTTTTAGCGTTTTTAGTGCTTAGATTCTTTTCGCGCTCGATCGCGAGCTTTTTCCTTTGCTCGCGAAGCCCAACAAACTCCTCATCAGCTAGCTCGAAAAGTCCCGCTATTCGATTAAGACGGCGCTCCAGTTTTCGTGAAGCCTCTTCATTTTTATATTGTAACTCGTGGGAAACGGCCGACCAAGCGTGTTGTATAACCGTTCTAATCTGTATCTCACATTGCAGATCGGCGATTCTTCTCCACTCTATAAGGTCTTTTCTGGCCTCTGCACATTTTACAATATAGTGTGCCGATATGTATCCAAATTTATCACTACCGAGCTGATCTTGTTGATGTGAGAGTTCCTCTTCAACGACTAGGAATTCCCTCTTCACAATTTCGGCGATCTTCACGCAGTCGTCCTGATAAAACGCAACTACCCTTACACCTGCCAAGTCCGGCACCTGTGACAAGCTCGTGTAGGATTTTTCAGGCCTTGTGAGCTTCTTCTTGAAGCTCTCAACATCCTTAACCCGGCTTTCGACGATAAGGAACTTAAGGCTTTCCTCGGAGAGTGCGGATCTTAATAGACCGGCGATCTGTTGAGTGAGATTGTAATAGTCTGATAATCTGGCGACGAAACCAGTTACCAAATCGGCGGATGGATGGGCCATTATAGGATATCAAGATTATAATCTGCTCTCGATCAAGTGTCGGAACGTGCATACGAGACACTTGAGTGCGACGGCCGAACACTCGGTTGAAACATGACTTTCGCCTCTCTTACGAAAAGAAGCTTTGTGACCCGCCACCCCAAACCAGCCTGGACCGGCCTCTGGTTCGACAGCGTCTTGCTGATGGCCGATGCCGCCGCCGTCATCGGCCTGCGCACCCTGACGGTGATGCAGGGCGGGCCCAAGGCCGCGAAGGAAGCCGAGCGTATGGTGGCGGAGAAGATGGCCGCCGGCGCCGAACTCGCCGGCACGCTCGCCAGCGGGAAGGTCCGAACCCCGCAGGGCACCGCTCGCGCCGCGGTGCGGATCGCGGGCAAGCGCGTGCGGGCCAACCGCAAGCGGCTGGGCTAGGCCCTGACTTCGACACCCTTCCAGAAGGCCACCCGCCCTTTGATCTCCTTCGCGGCGTCCTTGGGCTCGGGATAATACCAGGCCGCGTCCTTGTTCTCGGCGCCGCCGGCCGTGATCGTGTAATAGGACGCCGTACCCTTCCACGGGCAGACGCTGGTGGTCGCGCTGTCGGTGAGCACGCCCGGCGTCACCGCCTCCAGCGGGAAATAAGCGTTGCCCTCCACCGTCACGATGTCGTCGCTCTTCGCGATCAGCGTGTCGTTCCAATAGGCTTCGGCCATGACCCTTCTCCCTTTGCGTTCCGCGGGAGGCCCGGCCGGACACCGGCCGGCCGCCCTCCGCCATGTCACTCAGATGGTGACGGCCAAGGGCCATGTCGCCCCCGGCTTAGGGCCATGCAGGGGAACAGGGCCGCACCCCGGCCAAGCGCCGGGGTGCGGCCATACGCACTTTAGCAGGTGCAGTTCTTGCAGGTGCAGGGGTTGCAGCGGCAACCGCCGCCGGACTTGCAGCCGCAGTTGCTGGTGGTCGGCTTCTGGGTCTTCTCCATGGTCATTCTCCTTATTGTCCAACAGTGGACGAAAGGGGTAGTAACCGCCGTACCATGGTACGGAATCAAGCGAAAAGATCGGACACCATCGGCGGGGTCGCGGCGGCGGCGTGCGTGGGGGTGGAAACGGTCCGTTACTACCAGCGCATCGGCCTGCTGGCCGAGCCGCCGAAGCCGTATGGCGAGGTGCGCCGCTATGGCGAAGAGCATGTGCGGCGGCTGCGCTTCATCCGCTCGGCCCAGGCGGCCGGCTTCGCGCTCAATGAGATCCGCGAGCTGCTGGAGCTGGACGCCGGCGACGACCGGGAGCGCGCGCGGGCGCTGGCCACCCAGCGCATCGCCGCCATCGACGGTCGCATCGCCGAACTCCAGGAAGCCCGCGCCGCTCTGTCCCGCCTCGCCACGGCATGCGCGCGCGAGCGGGAAAAGCCCTGCCCCATCCTCACCGCCTTCGAACCGGCGCCGGACTCCTGAGCCCGGCGCCGCTGGTCCAACGGACCGGTTGGCGGCGGCATCGTTCCGGTGGCATCACGATCCCCTCGTTGCCCTCCGGGATACGCCCCATGCTGCCGCTCTTCGCCGCTGTCCTGCTCGCCGCCGCTGCGCCGCCGCCGCCGCCGTCCGCGCCGCTGACCGTGGCCGCCGCCCGCGCCTCCCAGGTCGGTCGCTGGCGCGGCAAGCTCGAATATCGCGATTATCAGGCCGACAAGTGGTTCGGCCTGCCGGTCACGGTGGAGGTGCGCGACGGCGGCGACGGCGTCACCCAGCTGCGCGTGGCCGACTTCGACGATGGCCCCCAGACCGGCGTGGTCCGAATCACCACCGCCTCCATGCTGCTCAAGGACGGGGTCAGCGAAAGCAGCGTCAGCTTCCGCAAGAACCGCGACGTCGAACTGTCGACCGCTAGGCTGACGCTCCAGCCCGGCGCCGGTGGTCCGAACCGCTGGACCCTGGTCAGCGAGGAGACCGGGACCGACGACGATCGCCCCGCCCGAATCCGCGTCACCACCACCCGCGCGAGCGACACGCTGGTGGCGCTCAAGGAAGTGGATTTCACCGACGACGCGGGCGAACGCTGGCTGGTCCGCAACCGCACCACTCTTTCCCGCGTGGGCGACTGACGCCGCCGCTGCCGCGCTTTCAAAGTAGGATTTGGCCTGCTTTATCCGTCACGATGAGCGACCCCTCGCCGCCGCGCTGGACGCCAGAGCGTCAGTGCCTGTTCCTCTCCCACCTCGCCCGCCGCCGCTGCGTCGAGGCGGCCGCGCGCGCCGCGGGGATGAGCCGCGAAAGCGCGCATCGCCTGCGCCGGCGCGAGGCGGGCGGGCTGTTCGACCTGCTGTGGACCGATATCCTCGCCACGCCGCCCGTGCGGGTCACGGACTGGCAATTTCGCCGTGACCCTCGGGAGGGCAGTTTCTAGAGCGGAAGGCGCCGGTTTCCGGGTCACTCCGGTCCTGCGCTCCCGCGGAAACTTCGTGACCTGCATCCCGCCGCCCGCCGGCGCGTTGCTGGCGCATGCTGGAGAATATTCCCCACTGGCTCGGGGCCGCGCTCGGCAACGTCCGCGCCGGCCATGACAAGCTCACCCTCGCCCGCCTCGGGCTGGCCGACGTGCCCTCGCTCGACCTGATGAGCCCGGCCTTCGCCTCCGGCGCCCGTCTGCCGGAGCGCTTCACCGCCGATGGCGACGGCGTCTCCCCGCCGCTCCACTGGCGCGGCGTTCCGCAAGGGACCGCCCGGCTGGCGCTGATCGTCGAGGACCCGGACGCCCCCGCCCCGCGCCCGCTGGTCCACGCCATCGTCGCCTCGATCGACCCCGCGCTCGATCATCTCGCGGAAGGCGCGATCCGTGCTGATGGCGCCGGCGCGGACGGCAAGGACGTCGGCCGGAACAGCTACCTGTCCGAAGGCTGGCTCCCGCCCGATCCGCCGACCGGCCACGGCTCGCACGACTACGTCTTCCAGCTACTCGCGCTCGGCCCCGACGCGCCCGAGCCGGACTCCAGCCCCGGCCGCTCCGACCTCGTCGAGCACCTCACCGGCCACGTCCTCGCCGCGGGGGTCCTGATCGGCACCTATTCGCGCGGAGAGGAAGCGCCCGTCGGCCCCGTCGGCTCAGCGCTGCCGGCCTAGAGCCCGAAGATCTCGAGCGAGGAGCGGTACTTCATCGCGTCGAGCTGTCCGAAGATCGCCTCCAGGCTGCGCCCGGCCGCGAGCTGCTCGCTCACCGCCGCCACTGCTTCGCGGTAGCGTGGCCCAAGCAGCGAATGCGCCAGATAGGCCCGCGCCTCCCCGGGTCCTGACAGTCCATAATGTTTGGCCGTCGGGCTGCGTCCAAGGTCGCGGTGCTGGGGGAAGATGAACCACATCCAGTGGCTCTCCTTCCGCCCGGCCCTGATCTCGCCCAGCGCCCGCTCGAACACCCCGCCCGCCTGCGCGTCCACGAACCGCTGGAGGTCGAACGGATCGCTCATGCTCGCGCCAGCCGCACCAGCGTCTCGTCGAGCGCCTGGAGGAAGCGGGAGCGGTCGGCGCTGGCGAACGGACGGGATCCGCCGATGCCCTCGCCGCCGGCGCCGGCCCGCAGGTCGGCCATGATCGCGCGGGTGGCGATGGCGGCTCCGATGCCGGCGTTGGTGAAGGGCTTGCCGTTGTGGCCAAGCACCGTCGCGCCCGCCTTCAGGCAACGCTCGGCCAGCAGAATGTCGCCGGTAACCACTACGCTGCGCGGACCAGCCTCCTTCGCGATCCAGTCGTCGGCGGCGTCGAACGCGTCGCTGACCACGACCCGCGCGATCAGCGGATGCTCCGGCACCCGCAGCCGCATGTTGCTGACCACGCTGACCGGCACGCCGCGCCGCCACGCCACCTTGTACACCTCGTCCTTGACCGGGCAGGCGTCCGCGTCGACCAGGATTCGCAGCTGCGCCGGAGCGCCTCCCGCCTTAGCCGTTGCCAAGTCCGCCGCTGCTGCCCTTGCTCGAAGGATTGGCCGCGATCGTCTTTGGCTTTTCCTTCTTGGGTTTCCGCGCTTCCTTGTTCGACTTCATCTGACCCTTGGCCATGACATTGCTCCCTGGTTCTCGTTCGTCACATGATGCTACCACAGCGGAGTGCTTCAACCCATCAGGGCCGAACAGGTGCCCCGGGCTGAAAAGCCAGCTCTCACCTTTGCTTAACCGATGTTGCCTATGGCTACGGTGTTCTGCGGCTTCGGCCGCCTGCGGAGCTTGAAGCATGAACATGTATCGGGGGCACCCGCAGCACGTTTTCATCCCCGATGCGCATGCCAGTGGAGTCCGCTCCTACCGCGAGCCGGCCGAGCCGCACCCGCTTCAGCTGACCTTCCTCGAGGAGGAGGGAGAGCGCGGTTTCTGCAACCGGATCGCCAACCTCCTGTCCGCCGGTAATGCGGCAGCGACGGAGGCCATGCTGCGCGAAGAGCTTGCCCCCTTCGAAGGCTCGCTGGCATCGCTGTGCAAGGCGACCAGCGCCGACCAGGTCACGATCGACGGGTGGGATGACCTGCTGCCGATCCTGGCTGAATGGGAAGGTCCGCCGGTCACCGCCATCACCCTGGGTCTCACCAATCCACCCGACCTGGTGTTCGAAGCCGGCCAACTGCATGAGCCGGAGCTGCTGCTCGGTCTCTACTCGGACGAGGCCTTCCCCTTCTCGACGGCATGCGCCGACGGATTGCTGGAGGAGTGCAGCCAGGACGTTCCAGCCTGGGTCGGCAAGGAAGAGGATGTTGAATTCTACTGCTCGGCAGCGGGCCTCGGTGAGCTCAACACGGCGCTGATCGGCCACAAGCACCGCCACTTCCTTCGCGATGGTCGGGATGGCGTGGAGGGCCGTGCGCCTGGTGGCTATGTCGAATATGTTCTCGGCTGCTGGCTTCGCTCCACGTTGTTCCTGCAGGCGGTTCAGCGCGCTTCCAGGCAGCTTCCGGCAGGCTGCCGGCTGGTGGCCGGAGCAGTGGGGGTCAACGCCGATTTCGTCGCTCTGATCGAGGCCAAGCGCCCGCGCGCGTCCGCTGCCAGGAAAGCGGCGAAGACGAACGAGCCGCAGTTCGCCACGCTGACCGTCAAGCCCTGGGTCCCGCGCGAGGATCTTGACGCCATCACGAACCCTCCCGCCGGAGCGACCTTGCGCCAGCGCGTGCTTCAGGGCGAGGCCGAGCAGGCAGCTCCACCCGCCGCAGTCGCAGAGCAGGAACCCGCCCCACGGCGAGGCTGGCTTGCGCGCCTGCTTCGCTTGGGACGCTGAGGCTTAGCGGGGGAGCGCGCGGACCGCCGCCAGCGTCTTGGCGACATGGTCCTTCCAGCTCAGGTCCGAATGGACAAAGACAATGCGTCCGTCTCTCGCGATTACATAGCTGGTGCGGTTGGTCATGGAGACGACCGGCAGCTTCACGTCATAGGCGCGGATCACGTCGGCGCTTGCTGTCGCGACCGGGAACTTGCCTCGACACGCTTCGGTGCTGAAGCGCTTGAGCGTGGGCAAATCATCGGCGCTCATTCCGATCACCCGCGCGCCGGCCTTCCGGAAATCGGCGGACGCGTCGCTGAAGGCCTTGGCTTCGAAGGTGCAGCCTTCCGTGAATGCCTTGGGATAGAAATAGAGCACGACCGGCCCGCTCTTGAGCTGGTCGGCAAGGTGCAGCCGGAATTCACGTCCGTTCAGCGCGCCCGTGGTGGTGAAGTCGGGCGCCTTGGCGCCCACCGGCAGGGCGGCGCTAGCCGGCGCGCTGAGACCGAGCGTGAGGAAGGCGGCAAGCAGCAGACGGCGCATGGGACAGGCTCCTGTCGATCAAAGTGTCAGTTGAAACGCTACGCCCCTCCAACCGCGACGTCCACCGGGCCAAGGGACCATGCTGACGCGTCAGCCGGAACCGCCAACCGATCACGCCGGTTGCCGCCATGGCAGACCGAGAGGAGTAGCGTGATGGCCAAGAACGTCGAAATCGACGACACCAACCCGGACGCGGTTCACCAGAAGATCGACGTCAGCCCCGAGCTTGCAACGATCGTCGGCGAGGGCCCGATGGCGCGCGGCGAGGTCACCAGCAAGATCTGGGACTATATCCGCGCGAATAAGCTGCAGGCGAAGGACGACGGCCGTGAGATCGAGCCCGACGACAAGCTGGGCAAGATCGTCGGCGACAAGCGCCTGACCATGTTCGAGATGACGGCTAAGGTGAACCGCCACATCCGGTCGCCCTCCAAGGCCTGACAAAAAAGGGCGCTCACCCGCGAGGGTGAGCGCCTTCTCCTGCGTGCTCTCGCAGATTAACGCTTGTTCTGGCTGTTGCCCGAGACGGTGTCATCGGCGCTGTTGCCGTCGATGTCGGCACTGGTGCGGGTCGCGTCGGCCTTTTCCTCACCCTGCTCACGGACCTTGTCGGCCTTGTTCTCGAGCGCGTCTTCACGGTTCTCGCTGGTGGCGTTGTCGGCCATGTCCTCGAGGTTATCGGCCGTGTTCTCGGCGTTCGCCTCGATGTTGTCGGCGGCACGCTCCTGCGGCGTGTTGTTGTTGCACGCGGCGAGCGACATCAGGCCGGCAGCGACAGCCAGTGCGGAAAGCTTCTTCATAGGAATTCACCCCTGTTTTGCGTTTGGCCCCCCAGCGGGGCCGTCGACGTTACTGAGGCGTTTCAATTCCCCAACCGCTCGGTTGTTCCCATCAGCGCGGCGGGTGGCAGCAGGCGATGGCCGCCGCGCCCGTCGCCGGGTCCTGCTCGACAAGGGCGGACTGACCTTTGCGGCGCATGAAGCCCGCGGCGGCCTGAAGCTCCACGTAGGACTTGCCGTCCGGTGCAGCCACGATGTCGAGATCGGTCGACCGCTGCAGCGCGAAGTGCGGCCAGACGATCTCCAGGTGATGAGGCCCGGGCGGCAGCGCAAAGGCCAGCAGGCGCTTTTGTCCGAGCGTTCCGAACTCCTTGCCGTCAATCAGCAGCGTGGGTGCGAACAGGATCGGCTCGGCATAAGCGCGGTAGACGATCAGGGTCGCCGCGTGAGGCGGCAGCAGAGGCGGGGAAATTGCAAGCAGCAAAGCCGAGAGGATGGGCATGGTCCCTCCATCGATCGGCATGGGTCAGTGTAACGGTCAGATCAGCCCAGGCAATGGCCAAAACGCGCGGTGGCTCGCCTCAACGGTCGGAGGCGAGCCAGGCGGCGACGAAGTAGAGGATGACCGCAATCGGGCCGGTGACCAGCACCGCGAGTACCAGACCGAGGCGGACGACGAGCGGGTCGACGCCGGTCGCGTCCGCGATCCCCGCTCCCACGCCCATCAACTTGGCATCCCGACGGTTCAGCTGAAACTTTTCCAACTTGGCGTCCCTTCAGGCGAGGTGGATCGGGCCGACGGCGGCCGAAACAAACAGCATGGCGGTGACGAAGGCGCCGGCCAGGCTGACGGCGACACTGCGGAAGGACGACGACGAAGCGAACATTGGTAACTCCCTGTCTTTCTGGTGGCGACCGCCCAATCGGTGCCACGGCAAACACAATGCAGGGAGCGTGCCAAACGCATAAAGTCGTTGTTTTTCAGTTAGGCGCGCGAAATGGCGCTCCCAGTTCCGCGCCAGGAGCCCCATGCGTTGGGACTTTTTCCCATATCAGTGGTGGGGTCAGCTGCTGGTCGTGTTGCCGCCATCCGGGTGAATGACCTGACCCGTCATGTAGCTTGAATCCTCGCAGGCCAGGAACAAGAAGGCGGGTGCCACTTCATTGGGCTGCCCCGGGCGTCCCATCGGCGTATCCTTGCCGAATTCCGGGATTTTTTCCTTGGGCTGGCCGCCGAAGGGATTGAGCGGGGTCCAGATCGGTCCCGGCGCGACGCCGTTCACACGAATGCCCTTGTCGACGAGGTTCTTGGCAAGGCTGCGGGTGAACGCCGTGATGGCCCCCTTGGTAGCGCTATAATCGAGCAGGATGGGCGCGCCCTTGTACATCGTTTCCGAGGTGCAGTTGACGATGGCCGCCCCCGACTTGAGGTGAGGCCGGGCCGCCTGCGTGAGGAAGAACATGGAAAAGATGTTCGACTGGAAGGTGCGCTTGAGCTGCTCCTCCGAGATGTCCTCAATATTTTCTTGGTGATGCTGCTCGCCAGCGTTGTTGACGAGCACGTCTAGCTTGCCGAACGCGTCAATGACCTGCTGCACCGCCTTTTCGCAGAACTGCTTGTCGCCGAGGTCGCCTGGGATGGTCAGAGCCCGGCGGCCCTCCGCGACCACGATGTCGCGGGTTTTCGCGGCATCGTCATGCTCGTTGAGGTAGAGGATGGCGACGTCCGCGCCCTCGCGGGCGAACAGGGCCGCGACCGCACGGCCGATGCCGCTGTCGCCGCCAGTGACGATCGCCACCTTGTCCTTGAGCCGGCCAGAACCCGGATAGCGCGGCTGCCACTCCGGCTTGGGCTCGAGTTCGCTCTCGTGCCCGGGCAGCTGGTCATTGGGATGAACTTCGGGCTGGAAAGTGTCGGCCATGGTTTGCTCCGCTTTCAGCCGAGCCGGATGGCTCAGCCGTTGCGGTGGTCAACGCCGCTCGGCAGCGGTCGCTCCGTCCTTTGAGCCGCCGGCACGGTTCCCGCCTTGCGGCACTCGGCGACAATCGTCGGGAAGTCGAAATCGGTGCTCTGCGCCAGCGCCGCGCCGGTCGCCGCGGTGCAGCTCGCATGGCTTTCGAACCGCGTCGGCATGGTCGCCACGGGAGTGCAGGCGGCCGAGCCGTCGGCGCAGCCCAGGATGGCGATGACGTAAGCGACGGGACCCATATGCAAACTCACTGACACGCAAGGGGAAACTTGGCTGCATAACCGCGCAGTTAACTTGCAGTTCCGTTCGTTTCGGCACCGGATGATTGCAGGGCCGGGCGCAGCTTCCTACCTTGGTGCCGATGGCCACAGCGAACGAGACGACCACCCGCCCGACGGCGGGCTTCAAGACGCTGTGGCGCTTCCTGCCGATGCTCTGGCCCAAGGGCGAGACCGAGCTCAAGGTCCGCGTGGTTGTTGCGGTGCTGCTGGTCTTGGTGGGGCGAGGCGTGCTGTTCGCCATGCCCTTCACCTACAAGGCGATCATCGACCGGATGAGTGGCCCGGCGCAAGCCGTCGGCATCGTCCTGGCCCTCGTCGCCGCCTACACGCTCGCCCGTTTCGGTGGGGTGCTGAGCGATAATCTGCGCAACGCCGTGTTCGAAAAGGTGGGTCAAAATGCCGCCCGTCGCTTGTCGGCGCGGGTGTTCCGGCACGTCCACAACCTGTCGCTGCGGTTTCATCTGGAGCGGCGCACCGGCAGCCTGACCAAGATTGTCGAGCGCGGCACCAAAAGCATCGACATGATGCTTTATTTCCTGCTGTTCAACATCGCTCCAACAGTGATCGAGCTGGTTGCAACCAGCCTCATCTTCTACTTCAAGTTCGGACTGACGCTGGTCGCCGCCACGCTGGTGACTGTTGCCATCTACATCACCTTCACCCGCCGGGTGTCCGAATGGCGCAGCAAGCTGCAGCGCGAGATGAACGACGTCGACAACAAGGCGATCGGGCGCGCGGTCGACAGCCTGCTGAACTATGAGACGGTGAAATATTTCGGCGCGGAGGACCGCGAGGCGCGCCGCTATGACGAGGCGATCGGCACCTTCACCCGCGCCGCCGTGCGCAACGAGGTCAGTCTCGCCTGGCTCAACATCGGGCAGAGCTTCATCACCAATGGCATGATGGCCGGCGCGATGGCGCTGACCGTCTGGGGCTGGAGCCAGGGCAAGTTCACCCCAGGCGACGTGGTGCTGGTCAACAGCCTGCTGCTGCAGCTTTTCCGGCCGCTCGACATGCTCGGCTGGGTGTACCGCTCGATCCGCCAGGGGCTGATCGACATGGAGGCCATGTTCGACCTCACGGACACCGCCGCCGAGATCACCGACAAGCCGGGAGCACCGGCGCTCAAAGTACCCCGCGGGGAGCTGCGGTTCGAGCATGTGCGCTTCGGCTACGACCCCGAACGCACGATCCTCGAAGGGGTGAGCTTCACGGTGCCGCCCGGCACCACGCTGGCGGTGGTCGGCCCTTCGGGCGCGGGCAAGTCGACGCTCGCCCGCCTGCTCTACCGCTTCTACGACCCGCAGGGCGGCCGAATCCTGATCGACGGTCAGGACATTGCGGACGTGACCCAGGCCAGCCTGCGCGCGGCGATCGGAATCGTCCCGCAGGACACGGTGCTGTTCAACGACACCATCGGCTACAACATCGGCTACGGCCGCGACGGCGCGAGCCAGGAAGAGATCGAAGGTGCCGCGAAGGGCGCGTCGATCGACCAGTTCATCGCTGCCTTGCCCGACGGCTATCAGGCGATGGTCGGTGAGCGCGGCCTGAAGCTGTCGGGCGGAGAGAAGCAGCGCGTGGCCATTGCCCGCACTCTGCTCAAGGATCCGCCGATCCTGATCCTGGATGAGGCGACCAGCGCTCTCGACAGCCGCACGGAAGAGGCGATCCAGGACACGCTCGGCGATGTCGCGCGCAACCGCACCACCATCACCATCGCCCACCGCCTGTCGACCGTGGTGGGCGCCGACCAGATCATCGTGCTGGATCAAGGCCGAGTCGCCGAGCGCGGCACCCATGCCGAACTGCTCCGCCGCCAGGGGCTTTATGCCGAGCTGTGGGCGCGCCAGGCGCAGGAGCGGGAGCTGGAGCAGGCCGCCGAATAGTCGGCACGGAAGGCGGTTTGGTGAACGGCCTGCAAGCCATCCCTGCTGACATTTCGTTGACGAATGCATCCTTACCCACGCCCAAGCGAGGGGCATCATGGAGTATGATGATGCAGGGTTTCGGTAAGCGCGTCGACGTTCCCGGTGGCAAGCGCAAGGTGCTGCGGGAGCGGGTTACACTGGCCGGGTCGGCCACCACGCTGGGCGGATCACGATCGGTCGCGATCAGCGATCTTGGCCTGAAGGGCGCCAAGCTGTCGGGCCGGTCCCTGCCTGCGGACGGCAAGCAGATCCTCCTGAAGATCGGTGACATCGAAGTGCTGGGCCAGGTCGCCTGGTCTGGCGAGCATGACTGCGGCATGACCTTCGACGAGCAGCAGACGCCGGAACAGCTCGCCGCGATCAAGGATCAAGGCCGGCTCGGTACCGTCTTCATGATTGTCTGAGGGTTCGCCGAGGGGCGATCCAGCAGTCTCGTTCATAATTCAGTTTTGTGAAAGGCTCGAGCGCGCTAGACCTGCCCGCATGTTTTCAAAGGATGCAGGTAAGTCCATGATCCGTAAGCTTCTTCTCGCTACTGCTGCAATCGCCGTCATCCCCGCGGCCGGTGCCGCCGCGCCCGCCAGGCGCGCCGCTCCGGCCGCGTCGGCGACGTTGGCTGCCTCCAACCCCTTCGCCCGGGCAAGCACGCTGCCGCTGCAGGCGCCGGACTTCAGCCGGATCAAGGACAGCGATTACCTGCCCGCGATCCTGGCCGGCATGGCGCAGCAGAAGCGCGAAGTAACGGCGATCGCCAACAACCCGGCCAAGCCGACCTTCGACAACACGATTGTCGCCATGGAGCGGTCGGGCCAGCTGTTGGAGCGGGTCAATCTCGCCTTTTCGGCGGTGAACGGCGCCAACACCAACGACACGCTTCAGGCCGTCGACACGAAGACCAGCCCGCTGCTGGCCCAGCACAACGACTTCATCAACCTCAACGCCAAGCTCTTCGCCCGGGTCAAGAACCTGCACGACCGCCAATCGACTCTGGGCCTCAACGCCGAGCAGGCCAAGCTGCTGGACGTCTACTACAACCAGATGGTTCATGCCGGCGCCGAGCTTCCCGCCGCCAAGCAGGCGCAGCTCAAGGTCATGAACACGCAGCTGTCGACGCTGCAGACCAGCTTCACGCAGAAGCTGCTGAACGCCGCCAAAGCCGGCGCCTTGCACGTCACCGACAAGGCCGAGCTGGCGGGGCTCAGCGACGCGCAGATCGCCGCTGCGGCCGAGGCCGCCAAGGCGCGCGGCCTTGCCGGCTATGTGCTGCAGCTGCAGAACACGACCCAGCAGCCCGCCCTTGCGAGCCTGACCAGTCACGCGACCCGCCAGAAGCTTTATGAGGCGAGCATCAATCGCGCCGCCCATGGCGACGCCAACGATACCCGGCCGCTGATCCAACAGATTGCCCAGCTGCGTGCGCGAAAGGCGGCGCTGTTCGGCTACTCGAACTGGGCCGACTACGCGCTCTACGATCAGATGGCGAAGAACCGCCAGACGGCCGTCAGCTTCCTCGAGCGGCTCGCCCCCGCGACCAATGCCAAGCAGAAGCAGGAAGCCGCGGATATCCGCGCGCTCGCCCGGCAACAGGGCGCCACCGCGCCGGTCACGCCGGCCGACTGGAACTTCTATGCCGAGCAGATCCGCAAGCAGCGCTATGCGCTCGATAACGACCAGCTCAAGCCTTACTTCGAGATCAACCGCGTGCTGGAAAAGGGCGTCTTCTACGCCGCGAACCAGCTCTACGGGCTGACCTTCAAGAAGCGCACCGACCTGCCGACCTGGAACCCGGACATGGTCACCTACGAGGTGACCGACGCCAACGGCCAGCAGCTCGGCCTGATGTATTTCGATTTCTGGAAGCGGGACAACAAGAATGGCGGCGCGTGGATGTCGAACCTGGTCAACCAGAGTTATCTGCGTGGGACCAAGCCGGTCATCTACAATGTCGAGAACTTCACCAAGCCGGCTCCGGGCCAGCCCGCGCTGATCAGCTTCGACGACGTGACCACCATGTTCCACGAGTTCGGCCACGCCCTGCATGGCCTGTTCGCGGCACAGACCTACCCGACCCTGTCCGGCACCAACGTCGCCCGCGACTTTGTCGAGTTCCCCAGCCAGTTCAACGAGAATTGGGCGCTCGATCCCAAGATCCTGCCCAATTATGCCGTCCATTATCAGACCGGGCAGGTGATCCCGGCCGAGCTGATCGGCAAGATCAAGGAAGCCCGCACCTTCAACCAGGGCTATGACAATGGCGAGGTGCTGGAGGCCGCCCGGCTTGACCTCGACTGGCATTCGCTGCCCGCCAATGCCGGTCCGCAGAACGTCGACCAGTTCGAGGCCAATGCCCTGGGCAAGAGCGGCTTCGACGTCGCCGACGTGCCGCCGCGTTACCGGTCCAACTACTTCCTGCACATCTGGGCCAACGGCTATTCGGCCGGCTACTACGCCTATCCCTGGACCCGGATGCTGGGACAGGATGCCTTCGCCTGGTTCCAGGCCAATGGCGGCCTGACCCGCGCCAATGGCCAGCGCTTCCGCGACATGGTCCTCAGCCGCGGTAACACGCAGGACTATGCCGCCATGTACAAGGCGTTCGCCGGCCGCGATCCCGACATCAACCCGTACCTGACCTATTATGGTCTGAACAACACGGGCGGCGAGAAGTAAGCATCTTGCGAACCGGGCCGCTTGTGGTGAGAGCGGCCCGGTGACCGACCCGCACCAATTGCTCAAATCCGTGTTCGGCTTCGACTCCTTCAGGGGGGTGCAGGAGCAGGTCGTGTCACGCGTGCTGGCGGGCGAGAATACGCTGGCGGTAATGCCGACCGGCGCCGGCAAGTCGCTCTGCTACCAGCTTCCGGCGCTGGCACGGCCGGGCATGGCGCTGGTCATCTCGCCGTTGATCGCCCTGATGCACGACCAGATCCGCTCGGCCGACGCGCTGGGCATCCGCGCGGCCTCCCTGACCAGCGCCGACGACCGGCAGACCGTGACCGAACGGGCGCTCAGCGGCGAACTCGACCTGCTGTATGTCGCGCCGGAACGGGCGACAACCGATCACTTCGGGCGCATGGTCGAGCGGCTCGACCTGGCGCTGATCGCCATCGACGAAGCGCATTGCGTGAGCGAGTGGGGCCACGACTTTCGGCCCGACTACCGGATGCTCAAGGGCCTGCTGAGCGCCTTTCCGCAAGTGCCGCGGCTGGCGTTGACCGCCACCGCCGACCGGCGGACCCGCGCCGACATCCTCCAGCAGCTCGGCTTGCCCGAGGACGGGCTGATCGTGGCCGGCTTCGACCGGCCCAACATCCGCTACGTCATCCGCCCGCGGGAACAGGCCGGGCGACAACTGGAGCAGCTACTCCGCGATCGTCCGGGCCCCGCGATCGTCTACACGCCCAGCCGCGACAAGGCCGAGAAGACCGCGGCGGCGCTCAGCGGCAACGGTCGCCCGGCCCGAGCCTATCACGCAGGCCTCGATCCAAAGGTCCGCCAGCGCAACCAGCACGACTTCGTCGCGTCCGAGGACATGGTGATGGCGGCGACGATCGCCTTCGGCATGGGCATCGACAAGCCGGACGTCCGCACCGTCGCGCACGTTTCCACGCCCAAGTCGATCGAGGCTTATTATCAGGAGACCGGCCGCGCCGGGCGGGACGGCGATCCGGCCGAGGCATGGCTGTTCTGGTCCGCCGCCGACTTCGCCCTAGCCCGCCAGAGGCTTGAGGAGGAGTGCCCGCCCGACCGGCGCGAGGCGGAGCGCGAGCGGTTGAACGCGCTCGCCGCATTGGTGGAGACCCCCGGCTGCCGCCGCGCCGTGCTGCTTCGCCACTTCGGCGAGGATCCGCCCGAGACCTGCGGCAATTGCGACAACTGCCTGGAGCCGCCCGCCCAGATCGACGTGACCGAGGTCGCCCGCAAGCTGCTGTCCGCCGCCTTCCGGACGGAAATGCGGTTCGGCGTCGGCCATCTCGTTGACGTGCTGGCTGGCAAGGAGACCGACAAGGTCCACGCCAACGGCCATCACCGCCTGTCGGTGTTCGGCATTGGCACGGCCGAGGAGTTACCGCTAGTCCGGCATGTCGCGCGCGCCCTCGTCGCCCGCGACGCGCTGCGAGCCGATGCTTACGGCGGCCTGAGCTTCGGCCCGGGCGCGCGCGCCATCCTCAAGGGCGAGGCGAGCGTCAGCATCGCCGTCCCGACGGACACCAAGGGCAAGCGCCGCCGAAGTCGCGCTGACGATGGGCCGGCCGACCCGTTGTTCGACGCCCTTCGCGAGACCCGCCGCTCGCTCGCCACCGCGCAGGGCGTACCGCCCTACGTCATCTTCCACGACAGCACCCTGCGCGAAATCGCCGCCGCGCGTCCGGCCAGCCTCCACGACCTTTCCCGGGTGCAAGGCGTGGGCGCCGCCAAGCTGGAGCGGTATGGCGCGGCGATGCTTGAGACTGTGGAGCGCTTCGCCGCATGAAACCGCTGCTGCTGATCGGCTCGCTGATCGGCGTGCTGGCGCTGGCTGCAATTGCCCGGGCGATGGGGCTTGGCCGGCGCGGGCCGTTGACCAGCGCCGAAGTGACCACGCGCCTCACCGAAGAATATGGCCCGTTACGCTTGCGAACCGTACTGCTCAGCCAGGATGGCAGGGCCGCGCTGGCCTTCGCCCATGACGGACGAGTGTTCGGCGTCAAGGCGCACGGGGTCGACATGGCCAGCCGCGAGCTTCACCGGCCGCTGCTCGCCACCGAGGAGGGCGACACGCTGGTGATCGACCCGCGTGACCGCTGGTTCGGGCCGCTGCGCCTGCGCCTTGGTCAGGCCCAACTCCCCAGCGTGCGAACAATGTTGTAAGCAGCGGCCATGCCCGACCTGCCCAAACCGGTCGATTATGCGATTCCCGGCTTCATCCTGCTGGTGCTGGCCGAGATGGTCGTCGCGCGCCTTCGCGATCGCCGGCGCTACTGTCCGCGCGATACGCTGACCTCGCTCGCGCTGGGTCTCGGCAGCACGGTCGCCGGGTCGTTGTCGGTCGGCGCGATCTTCGCGGTGGCGAGCTGGCTGTGGCAGTTCCGGCTGGTCACCGTACCGTGGAGCTGGTGGGCGTTCGCGCTCTGCTTCGTGGCCGACGACCTGCTCTATTACTTCTTCCACCGCTCGGCGCACCGGGTGCGATGGTTCTGGGCGAGCCACGTCATCCACCATTCGAGCCAGCATTATAACCTGTCGACCGCGCTGCGGCAGACCTGGACCGGCTTCTTCAGCCTCGCCTTCGCCTTCCGCCTACCGCTGTTCCTGATCGGTTTCCCGCCGGCGATGGTGTTCTTCTGCGCCGGCCTCAACCTCATCTACCAGTTCTGGATCCACACCGAGGTCGTCGGGCGCTGCCCGCGATGGATCAAGGCAGTGATGAACACGCCCTCGCACCACCGCGTCCACCATGCGGTCAACCCGCGCTACCTCGACCGCAATTATGCCGGCGTGTTCATCGTCTGGGATCGCCTGCTCGGCACCTTCGAGCCCGAGCGCGACGATGAGCGTCCGCGCTATGGCATCGTCAAGCAGCTCGGATCGTTCAACATCCTGTGGGCGGCGGTGCATGAGTGGGTCGGCATCGCGCACGACCTGTGGCACGCACCATGGCACGCGAAACTCGGCTATCTGCTCAAGGAACCAGGCTGGAGCCACGACGGCAGCCGCGAGACCAGCGAATTGATCCGGATGCGCTGGCGCCAAACAGAGGATGCGCGTAGCACCAAGGCGGATGCAGTGGTGACGGGGCCCGACCATGTTCAAGCAGCTTGACGCCAAGACTTTCGTGGCGGGGCAGATCGCACCGGAGGACCTCGCCAAGGCCAAGCAAGCGGGCGTGACCCTGGTGGTCAACAATCGCCCCGATCATGAGGACGCCGGTCAGCCGACGAGCGACGAGATCGAAGCCGCCGCGCGCGCCGCCGGACTGGATTACCGCCACGTTCCCATCGACCGGGGCATGGGCCCGAACCATGTCGAGGCGATGCGCGAGGCGATGCATGCGGCCGGCGACGGCAAGCTGCTGGTGTTCTGCCGCTCTGGCATGCGCTCGACCCTGGCTTGGGCGGTTGCGTGTCGCGAGGAGGGAGTACCGAAGGCAGAGCTTGAGGAAAGGGCCCGAAACGCCGGGTTCAGCCTGGGGGCAGTAGACCATCTGCTCTGAGGATCGCCCAGGCTTCGTCCTGGTCGCCATCCAGCACCATCAGCCGCACCGGCATCAGCCAGCCGACCCCGATGTAGCCGTGCATCGCGCTGTCGAACAGCACGGCGTCAATCCCCGCCCGCTCCAGCGTCAGCCGTGCCAGATCCGCCGTGATCTGGCTTTCGTAGCGAGCGAGCTCGACCAGGCTCATGTCAGAACGGCTCCACCGGTCCTGCCGCGAGCTCCGCTGGCGTTGAGGCCCGCCCAAGCGCGGCATTGCGGTGCGGGAAGCGGCCGAAGCGCGCAATGACGTCATGGTGTCGCCGCGCGAAGTCGAGCCGCTCGGGATCGCCGAGCGTCTCGAACAGCGCCAGCGCGCGCTCCTGGTCGGCGAGGACCTCGCTGTGCTGGAAAGGCATGTAGAGAAAGGTTCGCTCGTCCAGGTTCAGGTCACGGTCGTGCCCAAGCGCGATAGCGTCGCGTGAGATGGCGAGGGCCAGCGGGTCCGTCGCGAACTGTTCCGGCAAGCCACGAAAGAGGTTACGAGGGAACTGGTCGAACAGGATGACGGCCGCCAGCGCGCGGCGCGGCGAGTCCAGGAAACTCTCCGGCGGGCAGTCGCGCAAAGCCGCATGAACCCGGCCGAAGCGGCGCCGCAACTGCTGATCGAGTACCTCGTCAGTCCTGAACCATTGCGCCGGATCAAGGCTGAACCAGAAGGCGAGCACCCGCTCGCTCCAGTCGGCCGAGCGGTGGATCAAGCGGCGGTGCCGCCGACGGTCAGGCCATCAATCAGCAGGGTCGGCTGGCCGACGCCCGCAGGGACGGACTGGCCACCCTTGCCGCAGATGCCGACACCCTCATCCAGCTCCAGGTCGTTGCCGATTCCTTTGACCCGCGTCAGCACCGTCGGCCCATCGCCGATCAGCGTCGCGCCCTTGAGCGGCTCGGCCAGCTTACCGCCACGGATGCGATAGGCCTCGGTGCAACTGAAGACGAACTTGCCGCTGGTGATGTCGACCTGTCCGCCGCCGAAGCTATTGGCATAGATGCCATCCTTGACCCGGCCGAGCAGTTCCGCCGGATCGTCCTGACCACCGAGCATGAAGGTGTTCGTCATCCGCGGCATGGGCGCATGGGCAAAGCTTTCGCGGCGGCCGTTGCCGGTCGGCTCGACCCCCATCAGGCGGGCATTGAGCCGGTCCTGCAGATAGCCGACCAGGATGCCGTCCTCGATCAGCGTGGTGCGGCCGGTCGGCGTGCCTTCATCGTCGATGGTCAGCGAGCCGCGCCGCTCGCCCATCGCACCGTCGTCGACGACGGTGACGCCAGGTGCCGCAATTCGTTCGCCGAGCCGGCCGGAAAAGGTGCTGGTCCCCTTGCGGTTGAAGTCGCCTTCCAGCGTGTGGCCGACCGCCTCGTGCAGCAGCACGCCAGGCCAGCCGGGGCCGCACACCACCGTCATCTCGCCCGCCGGCGCGTCCACCGCTTCCAGGTTGGTCAGCGCCTGGGCCAGCGCGATGTCGATCGCGCGGTTCCAGATCGCCGGATCGAACAGCCGGTCGTAGAGGTAGCGGCCGCCGAGCCCGTGAAAGCCCATCTCGCGGCGGTCGCCCTGCTTGGCGACGATTGACACGTTCAGGCGGACCAGCGGGCGCACGTCGGTGGCGACGAAGCCGTCGGCGCGCACGATTTCCACCACGGACCAGCTGCCCTGCAGGGCGACACTGACCTGCGCCACGCGCGGGTCGCGAGCCCGGGCGGCGGCGTCGATCTGCTGGCACAGCTCGACCTTGCGGGCGAACGGAATAAGGCCGAGCGGGTCTTCCTCGCCGTACATGCGCTGGTTGGTGCGGGCGGGCGGCGCAGCCCTCGCGCCCTTGGCCGGATCGAGCAGCTGAAGCGTCTGGGCCGCTCGTTCGATCGCCGCGGCGCTGATCTCGTTGGCATGGGCGAAGGCGGTGGTTTCGCCGCTCACCCCGCGCAGGCCGAACCCGCCACCGGTGTTGTAGTCGGCGGTCTTCAGCCGGCCGTCGTCGAAGCCGAACGCCTCCGAGCTGCGATACTGCAAATAGAGCTCGCCATCGTCGCAAGCCGCGAGATGCCGGGCCACCAGCCGCTTGGCCTCATCCGGATCAAGCGCCTCGCGGTAGAGGAATCGGCGCGGGTCGTGCAGCGTCACGCTGCGGTCGCCTGATCGTCCGCAGGGCCGCCGACCAGCACGAAACGGCGGTCGCAATAACCGCACTCCACGAAGCCCTTTTCATCGATGCGAAGAAAGACGCGCGGGTGACCAAGCGCAGGGGCGACCTCACCGCCGCCGTCGCAGGACACGGCGTTGGTGGTGACGCGGAAGGTTTCTGGCGGGGGGATAGCTGACATCTTTCCGAGGTAGCCCCTCGCTTGCCTGCCTTCAATAAGCCGCTAGTGGCTTCACCCATGACCGACGCGGCAATCCGGATCGACCAGCTGTGCAAGACCTACGCCGGCGGCAAGCGAGCGCTGGACGGCGTCAGCTTCGAGGTCCCGCGCGGACAGATCTTCGGGCTGCTCGGTCCCAATGGCGCGGGCAAATCGACCCTCATCAACATCCTTGCCGGCCTGGTGGTGAAATCATCGGGCACCGTCGACATCTGGGGCTTCGACATCGACGAGCACCCGCGCAACGCCAAGCTGTCGATCGGCGTGGTGCCGCAGGAGATATTGTTCGACCCCTTCTTCACCCCGCGCGAGGCGCTGGAGATCCAGGCTGGCCTCTACGGCATTCCGGCGCGGGAACGCCGCAGCGACGCCTTGCTCGCCGCCATGCGGCTGACCGACAAGGCCAACGCTTATGCGCGCACCCTTTCGGGCGGCATGAAGCGGCGCCTGCTGGTCGCCAAGGCGATGGTCCATTCGCCGCCCATCCTGGTGCTGGACGAGCCCACCGCCGGCGTCGACGTCGAGCTTCGCCAGCAATTGTGGGACTATGTGCGCGAACTTCACGCGCAGGGCGTCACCATTGTCCTCACGACCCATTACCTCGAGGAAGCCGAGGAGCTGTGCGACCGCATCGCGATCATCAACCACGGCCAGGTCATCGCCAACGAGCCGACCCGCACCCTGGTCGGCCGCGCGCAGGAGAAGAAGGTCGTCGTCACCGTCGACCGTGACGTCATGACGGCACCCGAGGCGCCCTGCTTCGAGCAGATCGAGGTGTCGGGAGAGCGCCAGCTGACCATCACCTACCGCAAGGACCGGGTGAACGCCGGCGAAGTGCTTGGCGCACTCGGCGCCCAGGGGCTCGGCATCGTCGACGTCGTCACCCGTGATCCCGATCTCGAGGACGTTTTCCTCAGCCTCGTGCGGCAGGCGTGAGCCAGTCGTTCGACGTGCTGGTCATCGGCTCCGGCGCGGCGGGGCTGACGGCGGCGCTGAACCTGGCCGAGCATTGCACGGTCGGAGTTATCGCCAAGGGCTCGCTGAGCGACGGCGCGACCGACTGGGCGCAGGGCGGCATCGCCGCCGTGCTGGAGGAAGGCGACAGCTTCGACGCCCATGTCGAGGACACGATGATCGCCGGCGCCGGGCTCAACGATCGCAAGGTAGTCGAGCATGTTGTCAGCAGTGCGCCCGCCGCGATCGCCAGACTGATCGAACTCGGGGTCCCCTTCGCGGAAGAAGGCGGCGCGCTCCATCTGACCCGGGAGGGCGGGCACAGCCACCGGCGGATCGTCCATGTCGCCGACGCGACCGGCCACGCCGTGCAGAAGGCGCTGGAGCGGGCGGCGGCGGCCCACCCGAACATCACGCTGGTGCCCGACATAGTCGCCATCGACCTCGTCACCGGGCGCAACGCCGCCCGCTTCTCGACCGACGGCACGGTCCACGGCCTCTACGCCTATAATCGCCAGACCCGGAAGGTGGAGACGCTGACGGCCCGCGCGACCGTGCTTGCCACCGGCGGTGCCGGCCGGACCTACCTTTATTCCACCGCACCGCGCGGCGCGACGGGTGACGGCATCGCCATGGCGTGGCGCGCCGGCTGCCGCGTCTCCAACATGGAGATGATGCAGTTCCACCCGACCTGCCTCTACAACCTCACCGTCAAGAACTTCCTGATCACGGAGGCGGTGCGCGGCGAGGGAGGCCTGCTCAAGCACCCGCAGACCGGCCACCGCTTCATGCCCGACTATGACGAGCGGGGCGAACTGGCGCCGCGCGACGTGGTCGCCCGCGCGATCGACAGCGAGATCAAGCGCGACGGCCTGGAATATGTCCACCTCGACATCAGCCATCGCGAACCCGATTTCGTGAAGGCGCATTTTCCCAACATCTACCAGAAGCTGCTCGGCCTCGGCATCGACATCACTCGTGAGCCGATCCCGGTGGTGCCGGCGCAGCACTACACCTGCGGCGGCGTGGTGGTGGACATGGACGGCCGAACCGACGCGCCGGGACTCTATGCCGCGGGCGAGGTCACGGAAAGCGGCCTTCACGGCGCCAACCGCCTGGCCTCCAACTCCCTGCTCGAGTGCCTGGTCTATGGCGAGGCGGCGGCACGGGACATTCTCGCCCGCTGGGATGAGCTTCCGCCCGTCCCGGCGCTGCGTGACTGGGACGAAAGCCGGGTCAGCAACAGTGACGAGGAAGTGGTGATCGCCCAGACCTGGGGTGAGATCCGCCGCTTCATGTGGAATTACGTCGGCATCGTCCGCACCACCAAGCGGCTGGAGCGCGCCAAGCGCCGCGTCGACATGCTGCGCCAGGAAGTGCAGGACTATTACGGCAAGTTCCGCGTTACCCCCGACTTGATCGAGCTTCGCAACCTCGTCGAAGTCGCCGACCTCATCATCCGCTCCGCCCTTCACCGCCACGAGAGCCGCGGGCTGCACTTCAACCTCGACTACCCCCGGGTGCTGGCGCAGGCGAAGGACACGGTACTGGTTCCCTAAGGCGAACTCGGATCACGAAGTTTCCGTGGTGCGGGCCGTTCTCCGACAGCCATTCGCGGAAACCTCCGCCGAATTCCGCCCTCCGCGCACCCGTGTGACATGATGGCGATGTTTCCGCCGTGTGACCTGCGGCACGGCGAAGTTCCCGCTTCGAACGCGCGCCCGGCT
The DNA here is from genome assembly GCF_023559245.1 of Sphingomonas sp. KRR8. Taxonomy (NCBI): domain Bacteria; kingdom Pseudomonadati; phylum Pseudomonadota; class Alphaproteobacteria; order Sphingomonadales; family Sphingomonadaceae; genus Sphingomonas; species Sphingomonas sp. KRR8. The sequence goes on along the minus strand of NZ_CP097462.1, from coordinate 2,123,719 downwards.
TTGCTTGATTGTCAAAGAAGTGTCCGTTCCGCGTCCTGAGCCAAGCAGCCGGAATCCTATTGTTCAAGGCGCCAGCGGGAATGTCTGCTTTGGGTGGAAAGCGGACATTCGTCATTTTGCTATCTGGATAGCGTCGAGAGCATTCAGCCATATCAAAAAGACACCGCTCGTGATTATGGGAAGCAGGGCGATATGGGCGATCAGATTGTTCCTGAAGAGGCTTCGCTCAGTATCTCGGTGCGCTCTCCCATAGAGGTCCGTATCGAAGTAGCCCTCCATGGCCGCAGTGTAGAGCTTTCTGGCGAAATCCCAGACGAGCCACGGCCCGCCGACCGACGCGATGAGGAACCAAAGGCTTCTCAAAAAATGAGCTTCCGGGTTGGCAATGATCAGCAAGGCGGCAACCACACCAAACATCATCACGAACAGGAGGCGACTGAGTCGAAGCACACACCAATCTATCTCGCCACTCAATGTCCGCAAGCGGTCGAACTCAGACGCTCAACCGGAATGTCGCATTTGGGTGGAAAGCGGACATCTTAACGCCTCTCAAATGCGACAAGCTCGCTAGCTGCGAAGGGCGGGTGGACTACGGCTTCATACCAGTCCTTCCGGAAGGTCGGCAGGCGCTCCAAGTAGCGCAGGAACTCTTCCCAACCTTCAGCCTCTTCGTGGAAGAACCACGTTTGCCCACGAGCATCTACGTCGCAGCAAATCAAATCGGTGGTGAGTTCGTCTCGTTTGTAGAATGTCACCTTCTGAATGTCGGCTAGCGGAAGCTGTTCAAGGACATCGCTCGGGATGCGGTCACGGCGTGAACCGACGTTTGCCCACGCCGTGCGCAGTCTGCTCAGGCCGTCGCGCCACATCGCCATGCCAGCATCCTGCTATGCCTGCTGAACGTCCGCAATGGGTCGAAAGCAGACATTCGTTCAGCGCAGCTTGGCGATCTTCAGCCTGAGCGACTTGGCCTGCTTCTCCGTGCTTTCCTCGCTCCGGGTCAGCGCCTTGGCGATGGCTTTCAGGCCCATGCCCTTGACCGCGAGGCGATGGAGCTTTTCGAGCTCTTCCTGGGTCCAGGGCTGCTTATGGCGTTCGAACTTCTCGGACATGGGCTGAGCATCGGCCTTGCCGCGCCGCCTGTCCAGACGTTCAGCGGTAGGCACGGGCGAAGAAGACAATCGTCGTCGCCGCGGTGACCAGGAGGGTCCAGCCGCGCACCGCCCTGGGCGGAAGGCGCTTGCCGATCACCGCGCCGAGCCATCCGCCGACGACCGCGCCGGCCAGCATCGGCAGGCAGGCACGCCAGTCGATCATGCCGAAGCCGATGAAGATGAAGGCGGCGGCGAGGTTGGCGATGGCCAGCATCAGGGTGCGGATGGCGAACAGCTCGCGTGGGCGGATGTTCGCCAGCAGCCCATAGACCGCGGTGGTGATCAGCCCGACGCCGCCACCGAAGTAACCGCCGTAGACGCCGAGCAGCCCCTGCGTCGCCATCAGGGTGCGGCGGCCGATCGTCACCCGCGCGTGGAGCCAATCGGCGGCCCGCTGCCCGAACAGCATGACTAGGAACGCGAACAGCAGCAGCCAGGGGATGATGAGGTCGAAGGTGCGGGTGGGGGTCAGCACCAGCAACAGGCTGCCGACGAGACCGAAGGCGAAGGTGATGATGGCCAGCCGCCTGACGGAGATGCCGCCGACGGGCGCCAGCTCCTTGCGGAACGACCAGGCGCTGGTCGCCGCACCGGGCAGCAGCGCCAGGTTGGAGGTCGCATTGGCGATGTTGGCCGGCAGCCCCAGCGCGATCAGCGCGGGCAGGGTGGCGAAGGTACCGCCGCCGGCGAGAGCGTTCATCGCCCCGCCGAGCAGGCCCGCGCCGAAGCTGAGGAGGAGGGGGAAGAGGTCGGTCACGCCGCGCCGCCTGTCGCCGCGCGGGCGCCGTCGTGCAAGGGGGCGGCCTCAGCCGCCGCGCCGGGCGAGCCGGTCGAAGTCGCGCGGCGAGCGCCAGGCGCCGAAGCGCTGCGCGGCGAGGAGGTCGTCGGCGGCGCCGACCCGCTCACGCATCCGGTCGGCGAGCCACTCGACCCATTCGAACAGGGTCGGCCAGCCCGCGGCCCGCTGCTCCTCGACGTAACGGTGGAGCTTGACCCAGCACAGCAGGGTCGGGCCGCGATAATATTCGGCGTACATGTCGAGCGGAACGTGGCCCCGCGCGACCAAGGGGCCGAGACTTTCGAACATGGCGAGGAGGTTCATCACCGGGCCGAAGCGGTCGCCCAGCCGCTGGCGCAACGCCGCGCTGTCGAGGTCGTGGGGAAGCTGGTGGAGGAACAGCACGGTGTCGGCCATGTCGGGCGCCTGGAGCAGGCGGAGCAGCTCGTTCCCGGCGGCGCTCTCGCGCTGGTGGCGAAGCTGACGGAGCTGGATCAGTCCGAAGCCGATCCCGACCACGACGGCGACCGTCTGGATGAGCTGAAGCCAGACTTCGACGGTCATCGTGCGGCCCTCCTTGCCGGACCATCATTGGCCGGGACGGGCGGCGTGGCAAGCAAAGGGGAACGGCTGCGGTGGATTTGAGGGCCAAGGCTGCTACATCGGGCGCTTCATGTCCGATACGCCCCAGCCACACCTCTACCTTGTCGACGGGTCGAGCTACATCTTCCGCGCCTATCATCGGCTTCCCCCGCTCACCAACCGGCACGGGCAGCCGTCGGGCGCCGTCTATGGCTACACCGCCATGCTGTGGAAGCTGGCCGACGGGCTCAACAAGGCCGACGGGCCGACCCACATGGCCGTGATCCTCGACAAGGGCTCGTCCTCGTTCCGCAACGAGATGTACGACCAGTACAAGGCCCACCGTCCGCCGCCGCCGGAAGACCTGGTCCCGCAATTCCCGCTGATCCGCACCGCCACCCGCGCCTTTTCCATCCCCTGCATCGAGGAAGAAGGGCTCGAGGCCGACGACATCATCGCCTGCTACGTCACCGCCGCGCGCGAGGCCGGGTGGAAGGTGACCATCGTCAGCTCCGACAAGGACCTGATGCAGCTGATCGAGGACGGCTCGGTCGACATGCTCGACACGATGAACGACCGCCGGATCGACACCGCTTATGTCATCGAGAAGTTCGGGGTCGGGCCGGAGCTGGTCGGCGACGTGCTCGCCCTCATGGGGGACAGCGTCGACAATGTGCCGGGCGTTCCGGGCGTCGGGCCGAAGACCGCCACCCAGCTGATCCAGGAGCATGGCAATCTCGAAGCCGTGCTCGCCGCCGCCGACGGGATCAAGAAGCCCAAGCTGCGCCAGAACCTCATCGAGCATGCCGACAGTGCCCGGCTGAGCCGCGAGCTGGTTCGGTTGAAGTGCGATGCCAATCTGCCCGAGCCGCTGGAAGCGCTGGCGCTGACCGGAATCCCCAAGGAGCCGTTGCGCGAATTCCTCGAGGACCAGGGGTTCAAGACCCTTCTGAACCGGATGGTCGGCGGTGGCGGGGCACCGGTAGCGACCGGCAGCAGCGGCGCGGCGCGGCCAAGCATGAGCAGCCTGCCCGACCGCGCCAGCGGACCGGCGCCGGCCGAAGCGATCGACATCGAGCGGTCGAAGTATGAGACGGTAACGACCGAGGAGGCGCTCGACCGCTGGATCGCGGCGGCGCGCGCGCAGGGTTTCATCGCGGTCGACACCGAGACCGACTGCATCGATTGCATCGTGGCGCGGCTGGCGGGCGTCAGTCTCGCGACCGGACCGAACCAGGCCTGCTACATCCCCGTCGGGCACAGTGGCCTCGACATGTTCGCCGAGGCACCGCAGCAGTTGCCGCTGCAGCTGGTCCTCGACCGGCTGAAGCCGCTGCTCGAGGACCCGGCCGTGCTCAAGATCGGGCACAACCTCAAATATGATTATGTGATGTTCGCCAAGCACGGGATCGAGCTGTCGCCGGTCGACGACACCATGCTGATGAGCTTTGACCTCGATGCCGGCCGCAGCGGGCATGGGATGGATGAGCTTGCCAAGCTGCACTTCGAGCATGAGTGTTTGAGCTTCAAGGCGGTGTGCGGGACCGGCAAGAACCAGATCACTTTCGATAAGGTGCCGCTGGACCGCGCCACCGAATATGCCGCCGAGGATGCCGACATCACTCTTCGGCTATGGCAGCGCCTCAAGCCCCGCATCGCCGCCGAGAATGTCACGCGTGTCTATGAGAGCGTCGACAAGCCGCTGGTTCGGGTGGTCGGCTGCATGGAGCGTGAGGGCGTCAAGGTCGACCGGGAGTATCTGGCCGAGCTCAGCAAGACCTTCGCCACCGAAATCGCGAGCCTCGAAGAGCGTGTCTATGAAGCGGCGTGCGGGCCGTTCCAGATCGGCTCGACCCAGCAACTGGGCCAGGTGCTCTACGAGCGGCTGGGCCTCAAGGGCGGCCGCAAGGGCAAGAGCGGGGCCTACTCCACCGACGTCAATGAGCTGGAACGGCTGGCCGCCGAAGGCGTCAGCTGCGCGACGCTGGTGCTGGAGTGGCGACAGCTGACGAAGCTGAAGACCACCTACACCGACGCGCTGCAAGCGCAGATCAATCCGGAGACCGGCCGGGTCCACACCAGTTTCAGCCTGGCCGCGGCGCAGACCGGACGGCTGAGCTCGACCGATCCCAACCTGCAGAACATTCCGATCCGGACCGAGATCGGTCGCAAGATCCGCGACGCCTTCATTGCCGAGCCGGGCCATGTGCTGATGAGCGCCGACTACAGCCAGATCGAGCTTCGGCTGGCGGCGCACATCGCCGACGTTCCGCAGTTGCGCGAGGCGTTCCTCGACAAGGCGGACATCCACAGCATGACGGCCGAAGAGCTGTTCGGATCGTCCGACCGCGACGCCCGCAACAAGGCGAAGACGGTCAACTTCGCCATTCTCTACGGCATCTCGTCGTGGGGACTGGCGGGGCGGCTGGGCATCTCGAAGGATGAAGGCAAGGTCATCATCGACCGCTATTTCGAGCGCTTCCCCGGGATCCAGAACTATATCGGCGACACGCTCAGCTTCGTTCGCGAGCACGGCTTCACCCGCACCCTGTTCGGGCGCAAGACCCACTTTCCGAACATCCGCTCCAGCCAGATGAACCAGCGCCAGGGCAGCGAACGGGCGGCCATCAATGCACCGATCCAGGGCACCAGCGCCGACATCATCAAGCGGGCGATGGCGCGAATGACGCCGGCGCTGCGCGATGCCGGGCTGCCCAAGGTTCGGATGCTCCTGCAGGTCCATGACGAGCTGGTGTTCGAAGTACCGCAGGGACAGGAGGAGGAGGCCGCCGCCGTCATCCGGCGGGTGATGAGCGAGGCCGCCGAGCCGGCCGTCAAGCTGACTGTCCCGCTCGACGTCGATGTCGGACATGGCGCCCACTGGGGCGAAGCGCATTGACCGCGGCGACGGACGCGGAACCGCAGGCGCCAAGCGCGGACCTCGCCGCGCTGGCTCGGGGCGGCCGGATCAACTTCTTCGGCTTCGTGCTTCGCCTGGCGGCGCGCCTGCCGTTCCTGTTCATCGCCGGGCGAATGTATGGCGCCGAAGCGCTTGGCCGCTTTGCCTATGCGGTGCTGATCGTCGAGTTCGCCGCCCAGCTTTCGACGCTGGGCCTCAAGCGCGGGCTGGCACAGCAGTTGAGCGAGACGGACAAGGATCATGCCTGCGTGGCCTGGGATGCGCTGCTGGTCGCCGCGCTGGGCTCGGCCATCGGGATGGGCATCCTGTTCGTCTTTCCGGAGGCGATGTTTCCCAATTCGCAGATCCACGGGCTGGAGTGGTTGCTGCCGCTGGCCGTGCTGGCGCTGGCCTGGTCAGACATCATGCTGGCGGCGCTGGCCTACCGCCACGACGTCGGCGCCACCGTCCGCGCACGAGCCATCGTCGAGCCGTGGATCATCAGTGGCGCGGCCTTGGCCTTCGCCTTCATCTCCAAGCGCGACGGACTGATCATCTCCTATGCGCTGTCGATGCTGGGCGCGGTGGTCGCGTCGGCCATCCCGTTCCTGCGCAGCTATGGCTTTGCCCGCGGCTGGCGGCCCGACCCGGGCGAAGCCTGGCACATCGCGCGCCGCTACCTGCCGGTCGCCGCCGCCGACACGGTGGAGTGGGGCAGCCGCCGCATCGACCTCGCCATCCTCGGCCTGTTCGCGACACCCTATATGGTGGGCATCTATTACGTCGCCCAGAACGTTGCCTCGCTGCCGTCCAAGCTCAAGACCAGCTTCGATCCGATCCTGAGCCCGGTCATCGCCAACAATGTCGCCTCAGGCGACTATCTGGGCGTGGCCAGGCAAGTTCGGCAGGTCGGCTTCTGGGTGATCGCCGCACAGGCCGCCGTGGGCCTGGCGCTCTGCATTCCCGGCAAGGCAGTGATGGGGCTGGTCGGACCGAACTTCGTGGCCGGCACCGCGGCGCTGGCCTTCCTGCTCGCCGCCGAAGTCGTGGCGGCAACCGCCACCACCAGCGAGGCGGCGCTGATCTACATCGCGCGCAAGCGCAACATGCTGCTGTCGCTGATCATGTTGGGCCTGCAGGCGGTGCTGACGGTCGTGTTCATCCTGATCATGCGCCGGTTAGGCTGGCCGCCGAACTGGCAGGCGACCTCGCCGGCGATCGCGCTTGCGGTGGCGCTCGTGTTCGCGGCCGTCACCAAGGCATCGCTGGCGTCCCGGCTGCTGGGAGCACCGGTCAGCGGCTGGCGCTGGCCGCTGGTGTGGGCAGCCGCCGCCGCCACGCTGGTCGGTGAACTGGCGATCCGCTTGCCCGAGTGGCTGGAACTCGGGCTCGGCATTCCGGCGATCCTGGCGACCTTTGGCGCGGTGATCTGGCTTCGTGGCTTCGGGCCCGAGGACCGCGAACTGTTCCGGATGCGCAAGGCCGACATCGAGGAACTGGAGCTGCGCGAAGCAGAGCTTCCGGCGCCAGGGACCAGCGGCGACGTGGTTCGGTAGACCCGGGGCCGCGGCGTAAATCCGCGGCTCGTCGGTGGCCGACGTCGTTGTGCTCGGCTCCTCAGTGCCGGAAGTGCCTCATCCCCGTGAAGATCATCGCCAGCCCGGCCTCGTCGGCGGCGCGGATGACTTCCTCGTCCCGCATCGAGCCGCCCGGCTGGATCACCGCTGTCGCCCCCGCCTCGGCCGCCGCCAGCAGGCCGTCGGCAAATGGGAAGAAGGCATCGCTGGCCACCGCCGAACCCACGGTCCGCGGCTCGGCCCAGCCGTGGGTTTCGGCGGCTTCGCGCGCCTTCACGGCGGCGATCCGGGCGGAATCGCGCCGGTTCATCTGGCCCGCGCCAATCCCTGCGGTCGCGCCGTCCTTGGCATAGACGATCGCATTCGACTTGACGTGCTTGGCGACCGTCCAGGCAAAGCGGCAGTCGGCCACCTCCTGCGCGGTCGGCTCGCGCCTGGTGACGACACGCAGGTCACCGGGTGCGATCACGCCATTGTCACGGCTTTGCACCAGCACGCCGCCCGCAATGGTCTTGAGCTGGAGCCCCGGCCGGCGGGGATTGGGCAAGGCACCGGCCAGCAGCAGCCGAAGGTTCTTCTTGGCCGCGAACAGCGCCACGGCCTCCTCGTCGGCGTCCGGCGCGATCACCACCTCGGTGAAGATACCGGTGATGGCCCGCGCGGTTTCCGCGTCGAGCGACCGGTTCACGGCGACGATGCCGCCAAAAGCCGACACGTCATCGCACTGCAGCGCGGACGTATAGGCACCCAGCAGAGAGTCGGCTTGCGCCACTCCACAGGGGTTGGCGTGCTTGACGATCACGCAGGCGGGCGGGCCATCCCGGAATTCGGAGACGAGCTCGAGCGCCGCGTCGGCGTCGTTCAGATTATTGTAGCTGAGTTCCTTGCCCTGGATCTGGCGCGCGCCGGCGACGCCAGCGACGCTCCGCACCTGCGGCAGGTAAAGGGCGGCGGACTGGTGCGGGTTCTCGCCATAGCGCAGCTCCGCCGACTTGGTGAGCGCGAGCGGCAGAGTAGCGGGGAACGCCTGACCCTGATCGGCGAAGGCGAACCAGCTGGCGATGGCGCTGTCGTAAGCCGCGGTCAGTGCGAACGCCTTGCCCGCCAGCCGCCGCCGCATGGCAAGCGAGGTGCTGCCGCCATGCGCGTCCAGTTCACCGACCAGCGCTTGATAGTCGGTCGGGTCGGTCAGGATCGCGACATGGGCGTGGTTTTTGGCGGCCGAGCGGACCATCGACGGTCCGCCGATGTCGATATTCTCGATGATTGCGTCGCGCGGGGCGCCGCGGGCGACGGTCTGCTCGAAGGGGTAGAGATTGACGACGACCAGGTCGATCGGGGCGATGCCATGCTCGGCCGCCGCGGCCTGATGCTCCGCATTGTCGCGAACGGCGAGGAGGCCGCCATGGACCTTCGGATGAAGCGTCTTGACCCGCCCGTCCATCATCTCGGGGAAGCCGGTGAGGTCCGACACGTCGCGAACCGGATGCCCAAGCTCCCGCAACCGCGCGGCCGTGCCACCAGTCGAGACCAGTTCGACGCCGTGACGGATCAGCGCCGCGGCCAGCTCATCAAGGCCATTCTTGTCGGAAAGGGAGAGGAGCGCCCGGCGGATGGGCACGAGATCGGTCATGGTGGTCCTCGGTCAGTTCAAAGTCAGGATGAGCGGCGGAATTGCCAGCCAATGTCGACGCCCAGCGCCGAAACCTCGCCAGTGATCGCCAGCTGAAGGCAGGAGGCGAGGCGGCCCGTACCGTCCACCCACACGCTTTCCTCCACTTCCAGGCGGGCACCCTTGCAGCGGAAGTTCCACGGGGGCGCGCCGGGCGAGCGAAGGATCGCGCCCATCTGGTCAGCGGTGGCAACCGCTTCCACCCCGGGCGCGAGGTGGAAGCGCAGCGTATAGGACGCAGCGTCGCGGATCTTCTTGCGGCCTTTTGGCAGCAGCCGGTCGAGGCCGCGCACTTCCTTGCCGTCGTTCGCCAGCATGACGCCGCGGCTGTGGATCAGGCCAAAGCCGCGGACGTAGCCGTCGTGACTGGCCTCGAGGCGGGTGAACTCGTCATCGTCGCGGCGGTCGAGGGTGACGTCCCTAACGCCTGTGCCGAGGCTGCCGTCGGGGAGAATGGCGGTGGAGTTGGTGTCCGACAGGGTGAGCGTGCTGTGCGCGGCGGTGGTGCGCAGGGCCTGCGCCAGCTCAGCCGGAAGGCTGGTGGGCAGGAGGCCTGGCCCACCGCAGTTGACGACCAGCCGCTGCGGCCCGTCGCTCAGCTCCATGGCTAACGTCGAGGCCGAGCCGATCCGCGCCATCCGCGTAGGCGGCGGGGGTGCGGCATCGATCACGAGGATGGTGCCAAGCGCTGTCAGCCGGTGATAGCCCCAGCCGCGCGCCTGCCGAAGCGGACGGGCACGCAGGCCGCAGCCTTCGATCAGGGCCGCTATACGGGCGGTTTCGCCAGGGTTGCCGCCCTGCCAGCTGCCAAGCGCGCCATCGCCCATCGTGACCCCGTGCAGGGCCGCGAGCGCGGCCGTTGCGGCATTGTCTAGCGCGTCCGGCATCGCCTGCTTGGCGGCATGATAAGCCGCGTGCAGCAGGCCGAGCCGGTCGACCAGCAGCGCCTGCTCGGCGGGGGAGCGGGACACCAGCCCACCATCGTCGAACTGGCCGGTCGCAAGGGCGCGGGTCAGGCCGGCCTCGGCTCGGGCGACCCGGCTCGACTGCCCCTGGAGCAGCAGCGCGCCGGCGGTCAGGCCTGCCCAGGCCGTGATCCGGGGCAGGCCAGGTGGCGACTGGTCGGCGTTGACCGCCAGGTGGCGGGCACCGCGCGCCATCGTGTTGAGCAGGGCCGAACGATAGCCGGCGTCACTGCTCGACAGGAGGTAAGGGGCGTAGGCGGTCCAGAACAGCAACCTCTCGCCCCACAGCGGCGGCGTCCAGGCCGCGTCGACCTTGCCGCCATGCGCCACCAGCCAGCGGGCAGCGACCGCTTCGGCGAGGCGGGCACCCTTCTCACGGGAGGCAGCGGCCGACAGGTCACGAAGCCATGAAAAGCCCTGCAACTCCCGTGCAAGCGGCGACATGGTGCCAATCGCGGCAAAGTCGACGTCCGGCAGGGTGAGCATGTCGGTGCCGCGGATGAGCTTGCCGCCGAGCAACTGGTCACCGCGGGCGCGATCACCATGAACATGGTCTCGCGGGACCGCGGCAAGCCGCAGCGGCGGCTTGTTGCGGCCGAACAGCCGCCGCAGAACGGGCGGGCGGCCGAGCCGGTCGACTCCGCCCGCGCTGCTCACGCGGGGCCTCGAAGGGAAGCAATGTTGGCAGCGTACCGCTCCGGGCCGCCGGTGAAGGCCGCAGTTCCGGCGACCAGCGCCGTTGCGCCAGCGTCGATGCACTGGCGGGCCGTCGTGGGATCAACGCCGCCGTCGACCTCCAGCTCACAGGTGAGACCTTCCTTGGCGATGCGCTTGGCAATGGCCTCGATCTTCCGGAGCTGGCTTGAAATGAATTTCTGCCCGCCGAAGCCCGGATTGACGCTCATGACGAGGACAAGGTCGAGCTCGTCCAGCACATAATCCAGCATTTTGGCGGGAGTAGCGGGGTTGAGCGAGACGCCGGCCCGCTTGCCGAGGCCCTTGATGCGCTGAATGGTCCGGTGAAGGTGCGGCCCTGCTTCCGGGTGGACGGTGATGATGTCGGCGCCCGCGTCGGCGAAGGCGTCGAGGAACGGATCCACCGGCGAAATCATCAGGTGCACGTCGAACGGCTTGGCGCTGTGCGGGCGAAGCGCCTTAACCACCGCCGGCCCGATGGTGAGGTTGGGGACAAAATGCCCGTCCATCACATCGATGTGGATCCAGTCGGCCCCCGCCTCGTCGATCGCCCGAACCTCCTCGCCGAGGCGGGCAAAATCGGCGGACAGGATGGAGGGAGCGATGCGGACCATGGAGCCGATTAGACGTTGTCCCTAGCCGCGGACAAGCCGGGCGATGAAGAAGCCGTCCAATCCGCCTTCTTTCTCCAGCATTCCGGGCAAAACGCGCAACCAGCCGCGCTCGTGCGGGGCGATGCCGGACGGAAGTTCATCTGGACTGATCGGGTCAATGGCGAGGCCTGCGGGCGGAGCGGCGACGATCTCCTCTCCCTCGTCCAGCTCCAGCGAGCAGACCGCGTAGACCAATGTGCCGCCGGGCCGCAGCAGGCTGGCCGCATGGGCCAGCAGCTCAGCCTGACGCACGGCGCTGTCGGCAATGATGCGTGGCCCGGCGCGGTACAGCACCTCGGGGTGGCGGCGAAACGTGCCGGTCGCCGAACAAGGCGCGTCGAGCAGCACGGCGTCATAGTCGCCGCGGCCCCAGGCCATGGCTTCCGACGCCATTGTTTCGGCCTCAAGGCCGGTCCGGTGCAGATTCTCGGAAAGTCGTGCCAGACGACTTTCCGACCGATCGACGGCAGTGACATGGTGACCGCGTGACGCCAGCTGCATCGTCTTGCCGCCCGGGGCGGCACAGAGGTCGAGCACCGTGGCAGCATCGCGCGGGATCAGTCGTGCCGGCAGCGAAGCCGCCAGATCCTGCACCCACCAGCCGCCTTCACCGAAGCCGGGCAATAGCTGTACGGGCGCACCGCCGCTGAGGCGGACGTGGTTCGTCACCAGGCTGACCCCCTCATTATCCGCCGCGAACTCCTGGGCAGCCGCATCGTCGGCAAAGCTGAGATCGAGCGGCGGCCGCCGGACGATGGCGCGGCGCGCAGCCGCCACCACCTCGTCGCCCCACGCAGCGGTCCAGCGCTCTTCAACCGCCGCAGGGAGATGAGGAGCGTCGCTCGCCTCCAACCCGCGCCGCAACAGGGTGCCCAGGACACCGTGGACCAACCGCCTCGGTCCGCCGTCGACCAGCGGCAGCGCGGTGGCGACTAATGCGTGGTCGGGCACGTTCATCGCCAGTTTCTGGGCAAGGGCAAGGCGCAGCACCATGCGCGCCTTGGCGTCGTCGGCCAGCCGCAGGCGCGTCGCGCCGTCGATCAGGGCGTCCAGTTCGGGCAGGCGGCGCAGCGTCTCACCGGCGATGGCAAGGGCCAGGGCGCGATCGTCACCCGCCAGCCGCTGCGCGGCACTGTCGAGCGTCTGGCCACGGCGCAGCACCGCATCGAGCAGTTGCAGCGCCGCTCGCCGCTCACTTAGGCCTTCGGTCCCTCTTGGCGCGGCGCCACTCATCGCCCATCTGCCTTGTCATGAAGCGGCCCAAGCACCTCGACCCGCCCGCCTACCTCAGCAAGTCGCCGCCGGTTCCGGCGCCCGACCTGGCGGAGCCAGCCGGTCCGCCCGCCGGCGACAAGCCGCGCCCGGAGCCAACCCGTTATGGCGACTGGGAAAAGAACGGCATCGCCTGGGATTTCTGAGCCGGGCATCTACTGCGCCTCGGCCCGGGGCGGTCGACTGAGCAGGCTTTCGAGCACCGCATCGACGCTCGCGTGGCCGGCCAGCAGGGTCGCAACGGCCGCGACGATCGGCATGTCTATCCCGCGTTCCTGCGCCAGGCGGTGCAGCACGGGTGCGGTGAAGGCGCCCTCGGCGACCGTTCGTCGGTCGGTCAGCAGGTCCGCGGCGGGGCGACCTTGCCCCAGCCCGACACCGAGCGAATAATTGCGGCTGCTGGTGCTGGAACAGGTGAGGACGAGGTCACCAAGCCCGCACAGCCCGGCCAGCGTCTCGCGCCGGGCGCCTGCGGCCAGCCCGAACCGGGTCATTTCGGCAAAACCCCGTGCTATCAGCGCGGCGCGCGCGTTCTGGCCAAGGCCGCGCCCCTCCACCACGCCGCAAGCGATCGCGAGGACGTTCTTGATCGCTCCGCCGACTTCGGCGCCAGCGACGTCGTCGCTGAGGTAAAGGCGGAAGGCCGGCTGGGCGAGGCGAGCGCGCACCTGCTCGGCCAAGGGCTGGTCGGTGGCGGCGAGGGTCAAGGCGGTGGGCAGCCCGGCCGCGACCTCGTGCGCGAAGGTCGGTCCCGAAAGCACCATCACCTCTGCATGAGGGCACACTTCACGCGCAATGCTGTGGAGGAGCGAACCACTGCCTTCCTCAATCCCCTTGGCGCAGAGGATGAGTGGGCCGCGAATGGCGGGCGCCCCAGCAAGAACGGAGCGCATGTGCTGGGCCGGGGTGACCGCCAGCAACGCCTCGCAAGCCCCGAGCGCACCGATGTCGCTCGTCGCCCGAATGCTCTGGGCAAGGCGCAGGCCCGGAAGGAAGAGCTTGTTCTCGTGGTCGGAATTGACCGAAGTCACGACCTCGGCCTCGCGCGCCCACAACAGCACCGGCTCACCCTGCGCTGCTGCGACCTGCGCCAAGGCGGTCCCCCACGCGCCGCCGCCGATCACTCCGACCTTCATGCCTTCACTCCTGCGCCGCGTACCGCCTCGGCGGCCGGATCGAGCGGCCAGCGAGCGCGCGCCGGTGCGTCGAGTGGATCCACCAGGCCGGCCGCGAAACGCTCCGCCCCGGCCCAGGCGATCATCGCCGCATTGTCGGTGCAGAGCCAGCCGGGCGGACTGGAGAAGGCGCGGCCATGCTCGGCGGCGAGTTGCTGGAGCGCCGCGCGGATGGCTCCGTTCGCGGCAACACCGCCAGCCACGACCAGCGCGGGTGCATCGCTCGCCGCGAGCGCGCGGCGGGTACGATCGAGCAGGCAGTCCACCACCGCCTGCTGAAAACTGGCGGCGACGTCCGCCGGCGCATGAGTGCCGGCCGCAACCGCCCGCTGAACCGCGCTCTTGAGGCCAGCGAAGGAGAAATGCGGCTCGGGTGAGCCGACCAGCGGCCGGGGCAGCGGCACGGCGGTGGGGTCGCCGTCACGGGCCAGCGCCTCGATCGCGGGTCCGCCAGGGTAGGGCAGGCCGAGCAGCTTGGCGGCCTTGTCGAACGCTTCACCGGCCGCATCGTCGATGGTGGTCGCAAGGCGGCGATAGTCGCCGACCCCGCGAACCTCGAGGAGCTGGCAATGCCCGCCGCTGGCGAGCAGCAGCAGATAGGGAAAGCGCAGGTCGGGGTCGGTCAGCCGGGGGGACAGCGCATGGCCTTCGAGATGATTGACGGCCAACAGCGGCTTGCCAGCGGCCAACGCCAGCCCCTTGCCGGCGAGCAGGCCCACCATCACCCCGCCGATCAGTCCCGGCCCGGCGGTTGCGGCCACCGCGTCAAGCTGATGCGGGCTGACCCCGGCGTCCGCCAGTACCTGCGCGATGAGGCCGGGCAGCACCTCGACATGCGCGCGCGCCGCGATCTCCGGCACCACGCCGCCATAAGGCTGGTGCGCGCTGTTCTGACCGACCACCGCCTGCGCCAGGATGCGCCGGTCGCCGGTGACGAGTGCCGCCGCACTGTCGTCGCAGGAAGACTCAAGGCCAAGGATCAGGGTCATGGGTCGCGAAGCCCTTTGCCCCATGCCGGTCGGATGCACTAGGGGGCGGGTCATGCAGCGTCCCCTTGTCCTTGGTACCCGTGGTTCTCCCCTGGCGCTGGCGCAGGCCCATATGGTCGCGGCGGCGCTGGAAGCCGCGCATGGCTGGCCGGCCGACAGCGTCGAACTGCGCACGGTGAAGACCAGTGGCGACCGGATCCAGGACCGGCCGCTGGCGGAGGTCGGCGGCAAGTATCTGTGGACCAAGGAACTCGACCAATTTCTCCTCGGCGGGGAGACCGACCTGTCGGTGCACTCCATGAAGGATGTGGAGAGCGACCGGCCGGAGGCATTGCACATCGCGGCCATGCTCCCGCGGGCCGACGTCCGCGACCGGCTGATCGGGGCGGAGTCGCTGGATGAACTGGCTCAGGGCGCACGGGTGGGAACCTCTTCGCCGCGCCGCGCCGCCCAGTTGCTTCGGCGGCGGCCCGACCTGCAGATCGTTCCCCTGCGCGGCAATGTGGCGACCCGGCTGGGCAAGCTGGGGGTGGAGTGCGACGCGACGCTGCTGGCGGCAGCCGGGCTCGACCGGCTGGGCATCGATGAGGGCTCCCCCGTCGAGACGGACGTGATGCTGCCGGCACCGGCCCAGGCCGCGATCGGGATCGAGTGCCGGACCGACGATGCGCGGGTGCGGGAACTGCTCGCGCCGATCAATCATGGCGCCACCTGCGCCGCGGTTCATGCGGAGCGCGCCTTTGCCCGTGCGGTCGGCGGTTCCTGCCACTCGCCGGTGGCGGCGCTGGCCGTGGTCGGCGCGGACGGGCTGATCTGGCTTCGCGCGGAACTGCTGAGCACGGACGGCGCCGAACAGGAGGGCGGGGAAGTGCGGTTCGATCCCGTAAGCGATAGCGATGCGCCCGAAGCGCTGGCCC
Organism: Sphingomonas sp. KRR8; assembly: GCF_023559245.1. Taxonomy (NCBI): domain Bacteria; kingdom Pseudomonadati; phylum Pseudomonadota; class Alphaproteobacteria; order Sphingomonadales; family Sphingomonadaceae; genus Sphingomonas; species Sphingomonas sp. KRR8. The sequence continues at coordinate 2,108,390 of NZ_CP097462.1, read as the reverse complement.
GCGACCTGCTTGAGCGGGCACCGCCTTCGATCCGAACCCTGTTCGCCTGATGCGGCTGGTCGTGCTGCGGCCGGAACCGGGTGCCTCCGCGACCGTGGGCCGAGCCGAAGCCGCCGGGCTGGAGGCCTTCGCCCGGCCCATGTTTCGGGTCGAGCCGCTGAACTGGACCGCGCCCGATCTCACGGAGTTCGATGGTGTGCTCGTGACCAGCGCCAATGCCGTCCGCCAGGCGGGGTGCCAGTTGGCGGCGCTTGCCGCGCTGCCGGCCTATGCGGTGGGGGAGGCCACAGCGGACGCGGCGCGGGCGGCAGGCCTGACGGTCGCGGCGACCGGAAGCGCGGGCGTCGCGGCGTTGCTGGCGGAGTTGCCGGCGAACTTGCGGCTTCTTCACCTGAGTGGACTCGAGCGGACCGAAGCCGAGCCGAGACAGCAGGTGACGGTGGTTCCGGTCTATCGCTCCGTCCCCGTCGAACCCGCACCAGACCTCGCCGCGCTCGCCCCTGCCGTGCTGCTCGTCCACTCGCCTGCGGCCGGGCGGCATCTCGGCGAGGTCCTGAAGGAGCGTTCCCGCTTCCACGTCGTCGCGATCAGCCCCGCGGCAGCAGCGGCTTGCGGCTCCGGCTGGGCGAGCATCAGCGCCGCACCGGAGCCGACGGACGCCGCGCTGCTTTCCCTCGCAGCGCGGCTGTGCCAACAATCGCCGCCGAAATGACCAGCATCGCTCCTCGTCGCGGTCCCGGCGTTGCCGCATGGCTGCTGATGATCCTCATTCTGCTGGCGCTTGGCGCTGCGGCGGCGATCTGGGGCCTGTCGCGGTGGGAAGGCGCCGCCCGCTTCTTCGGCGTAACGCCGGCGGCCACCGTGGCGACCACAGCCGCTCCGCAGGCCGCTCTGGCCCGACCCGTGCAGCCAGCCGCCACGTCCGTGTCTGCTCCGCCGGCGTCCACCGCCAATCCCGCGGAGGTGGCGGTGCTCGAAGCGCGCATCGCCCGGCTGGAAAATACCACCCAGCAGGTGGCCGGTTCGGCCGGCCGGGCCGACGGGCTGCTGGTGAGCTTCGCCGCCCGCCGTGCGATCGATCGCGGCGTGCCGCTCGGCTATCTCGAGGCGCTGCTGAGCGAGCGCTTCGGTGCGAGCAATCGCCAGGCGGTCGCGACCGTCATCACCGCCGGCCGCAATCCGGTGAGGCTCGACCAGCTTCAGACCCAGTTCGAAGCGCTGGGCCCGCAGCTCCAGGGCGGCGGTGAGGTCGGCTTCTGGGAAGCGACACGCCAGCAGCTCGGCTCGCTCATTTCCATCCACCGCGCGGACCGGCCGAGCGCAAGGCCTTCGGCCACCTATGCACGGGCGCTTGCACGACTCGAAGCCGGGCAGGTCGACCAGGCCCTGGCCGAGGCGAGGCGGCTGCCGGGCATCGGCGGCGCCGGGCCGTGGGTCGACCAGGCCCGCCGCTACATCGCGGCCCACCGTGCGCTTGACGAGATCGAGAGCGCGGCCCTGCTCAGCCGCTAGAGCGACTTGCTCCGGCGCGGCCGATTTGCGAGTCTCAGCCGGGCGAAGAGGGGTTCGGCGTCATGACGTCCTTGATCATCCGCATATCGGCGGCACTGCTGGCCCTGGCTCCGGCCAGCTGCGCGGCGGTCGCCCAGCCTGCGCGCTCGGCCGTTCCAGCGGCTCCGGCTGCGCTGTCCGGGCGCATTGCCGAGCTTGGCCGTAGCTTCAACGGGCGCGTGGGTATCGCCGTCCAGTCGGTCGATCGGGGCTGGCGCACCGGCTGGAAGGCGGACGAACTCTATCCCCAGCAAAGCGTCAGCAAGTTCATGGTGGCGCTGACGGTGATGGACCGGGTCGATCGCGGCCAGCTCAGCCTGGATGGGCCGGTCACCCTCACCCGCAGCGACCTGACGCTGTTCCACCAACCGATCGCCGACAAGATCCTGAGCGGCGGCGGCACCTACACCACCACGGTGCAGGCGCTGCTGATCCAGGCGATGACGCAGAGCGACAATACCGCCAACGACAAGCTGATGCGGCTGGCGGGCGGGCCGGACGCCGTGCGCGGCTTCATCGCCGGCCGCCAACTCGGCAACATCCGCTTCTACAATGGTGAGCGGGCGCTTCAGTCGCGCATCGCGGGCCTGACGTGGAGCAACAATTATTCGATCGGCGACGCCTTCTACAAGGCGCGCGACGCCCTTCCGCTCGCCCTTCGCCAGCGCTTGTTCGAGCGATACATCGACGATCCCTATGACGGCGCGGCGCCATCATCGCTGGTGAACACGCTGGCGCGGCTGAAGCGGGGGGAACTGCTGCAGCCGGCCTCGACCGCGCGGCTGCTGACCATCATGAGCAATACCGCCACCGGCAAGAACCGGCTGCGCGGCGGGCTCAAGCCGGGCTGGACCCTGGCCCACAAGACCGGGACGGGGCAGGAGCTTGGCGGCGTCCAGGCCGGCTACAACGACATCGGCGTGCTGACCGCCCCGGACGGCCGAAGCTATGCGGTGGCGGTGATGATCAAGCGCACGTCGACCCCGCTGATCGTCCGCATGAACCTGATGAACGACGTCGTGCGGGCGGTGATCGCCGCGCACGAAGCCACCGCCTTCACTCTCTAGTCGAGCAAATCATAAGCGGGGAGGGTCAGGAACTCCTCACAGTCGGGGTCGAGCACCATGGCGCGGAACAGGCCGGCCGCCTCGTCGAGGTGCGGCTGGTCAGTTATGGCGGCAAGCTCGTCCTCGAACAATTGCTCGAACAACGGCCGGTCGAAGGCGCGGCCATCGTCGAGCGGAGCCGTGTACTTCAACCACTGCCACAGCTGGGTCCGGCAGATTTCCGCCGTCGCGGCGTCTTCCATCAGATTGTAAAGCGGCACCGCGCCCCGGCCGGACAGCCAAGCCGCCATGTACTGGATGCCGACCCGGATGTTCTCGCGCGCACCGGCTTCCGTCCGGGGTCCGGTATGCAGCTCCAGCATCTCCTCGCGCCCGGGCACATGGCGCGGCCGCACGCCCAGCTGATTGGGGCCCGTCATCCGGGCGAAGGCCTCCAGCGCGACCGGGACCAGCGCCGGGTGGGCGACCCAGGTGCCGTCATGGCCGTTGCCCACCTCTCGCTCCTTGTCGGCGCGAACCTTGTCCATCGCTTGGCGGTTGGCCGCCTCATCGCCCTTGACCGGGATGAATGCCGACATGCCGCCCATCGCGAAGGCACCCCGCCGGTGGCAGGTGTCGATCAGGCGCAGCGAGTAGGCCGCGAGGAACGCCTTATCCATCGTCATCGCCGAGCGATCGGGCGTCAGCCGGTCCGGCCGGTCGCCCAGCCGCTTGATGGTCGAAAAGATGTAATCCCACCGGCCACAGTTGAGGCCGACGATATTCTCGCGCAGCGCGAACAGGATCTCGTCCATCTCGAAGGCGGCGGTGATCGTCTCGATCAGCACGGTCACCTTGATCGTCCCGCGGGGCAGGCGCAGCTTGGCCTCGGCGATGGCGAACACCTCGCTCCACAGCTCGGCCTCGAACCGGCTCTCGAGCTTGGGCAGGTAGAAATATGGGCCGGAGCCGGCAGCAAGAGCGGCGCGCGCGTTGTGCCAGAAATAGAGCCCGAAATCGAACAGCCCGCCACTGATCGGCTGGTCGTCGATGGTCAGGTGCCGCTCATCGAGGTGCCAGCCGCGTGGCCGCACCTTGAGCACGGCAACCTCGTCGTTCAGGCGATACTGCTTGCCGGTGCCCTCGTCGGTGAACCCGAGCCGCCCCTGCCAGCGGGCGCGCAGGTTGATCTGCCCCCGAAGCAGTTCGTCCCAGGTCGGCGCCGTGGCGTCCTCAAAGTCCGCCATGAACACTTTCGCGCCGCTGTTGAGCGCGTTGATGACCATCTTGGCGTTGGTCGGCCCGGTGATCTCCACCCGGCGGTCCTGGAGGTCGGCCGGAATCTCGCCGACCCGCCACTCACCCGCCCGAATGTCGGCCGTCGCCTCTGGAAAGTCCGGAAGCGCGCCGTCCCGGAACCGCGCCTGGCGGTCGCCGCGCGCGGCCAGCAGCGAACGCCGCCGCCCGTCGAACCGCTCGTGCAGCTCGGTCAGGAACTCCAGTGCGTCGGCGGTGAGGATCTCCTCGGCCCCGGGGACATTGGACGGTTCAACCGCGACCCGGGGCCGCTCAAGGACATCACTCACTGCAGCTTCAGCTCCGGTTCGACACAGATGGCGTAACGCTCGGTCGCCGCACAGCGGTCCCGGAACGTCAGGCGCTGCCATTCCATGCGCGCCTTCAGCTCGTTGGCAAAGGGCCCGCTGACCCTTTCGGTGCCGGGCTGGAGCGCCTGGAAATCACAATCCTGATATTCCCCCCCGATCACCCAGTAACGCTGTGCCATGATCCTGTACTCCTTGGCTGGCGGGTTATTCGGCCGCAACGAACTGCGCGGCTTCGGTGGATTCCTTGAGTGCGGTGGTCGAGGCCTGGCCGGCACTGACCGCGGTGGCGATCGCGTCGAAATAGCCGGTGCCGACCTCGCGCTGGTGACGCGTCGCGGTGTAACCGTCCTTTTCGGACGCAAACTCGGCCTGCTGGAGCTCGGAATAGGCCGCCATGCCGTGGTCGCGGTAATTCGACGACAGCTCGAACATGCCGTGGTTCAAGGCATGGAAGCCGGCCAGCGTGACGAACTGATACTTGTAGCCCATCGCACCCAGCTCGCGCTGGAACTTGGCGATGGTATCGGCGTCGAGCTTCGCCGCCCAGTTGAACGACGGGCTGCAGTTGTAGGCGAGCAGCTTGCCCGGATGCTCCCTGTGCACGGCTTCCGCGAACTTGCGGGCGTCCTCCAGGTCCGGGTGGCTTGTTTCCCACCACAGCAGGTCGGCGTGGGCGGCGAAGGCGAGTCCGCGGGCGATGCAATGGTCGAGGCCGCTGCCTTCGCGCAGGCGATAGAAGCCCTCCGGCGTCCGCTCACCGGTGATGAACTGGCGGTCGCGCTCGTCGACGTCGCTGGTGATGAGCTTGGCGCTTTCCGCGTCGGTGCGCGCGACGAGCACGGTCGGCACCCCGCAGATGTCGGCGGCGAGCCGCGCCGCATCGAGGTTGCGGATTGCCGCCTGGGTCGGGATCAGCACCTTGCCGCCGAGGTGGCCGCATTTCTTCTCGGACGCGAGCTGGTCCTCGAAGTGAACGCCGGCGGCGCCCGCCTCGATATAGGCTTTCATGATCTCGAAGCAGTTCAGCGGTCCGCCGAAGCCGGCCTCGGCATCGGCGACGATCGGCACGAACCAGTCGCGCTTGGCACCGCCCTCCAGATGCTCGATCTGGTCGGCGCGCTGGAGCGTGCGGTTGATCCGCTTGGCCAACTCCGGACCGGCATTGGCGGGATAGAGCGACTGGTCGGGGTACATGGCCCCGGCGGTGTTGGCGTCGGCGGCGACCTGCCAGCCGGACAGGTAGATGGCCTGAAGCCCCGCGCGGACCATCTGCATCGCCTGATTGCCGGTGACGGCGCCCAGCGCCCGAACTGGCTCTTCCTGGCCGTTGAGCAGTTCCCACAGCTTGAGCGCGCCGCGCCGGGCGAGCGTGTGGTCGATCGGCACCGAGCCACGCAGCCGCTTCACGTCCTCCGCACTGTAGGGCCGCTCGATTCCGTCGAAACGGCCGGGCGGAGCGGAAACAACTTCACTGAAATCGGCCATGCGAATCACCCCTGAAGGAACTGGTTACAGGGACATTGGAACGCAGGTTGGCGGACAAGTTGCCGTTGAGAAGTGCTAAGCTGCCAACATTAGACTTGTGCTCGTTGTAAAAAGTTGACAGCTTCTCAGCATGGTTCAGCGCAAGCTCTTCCTTGGCGCCCGCCTCAAACGGCTGCGGCGCGAGCGCGGCCTCCAGCAGGGGGCGATGGCGGCCGAGCTTGGGATCAGCCCAAGCTATCTGAACCATCTCGAGCGCAACCAGCGCCCCGTGACGGCGGGCATCCTGCTCAAGCTGGCCGACGCCTACGACATCGACATCCGCGCCTTTGCCAGCGAGGGCGGCGAGCATGGCGGCGCCGACCAGCTGGCGGAGGTCTTCACCGACGGCATGTTTCAGGATCTGGGCGTCAGCCGGCAGGAAATCCTAGAGACGGCCGACAATGCGCCCGCCCTGGCCGAAGCGGTGACCCGGCTCTACACCGCTTTCCGCGAGCTTCAGCGCCACCCGGTGGGCGCGGACACCGAAGGTGACGAGCGCAGCTACATCACGCCCGAGACTTGGGTTCGCGACTTCATCCAGTCGAGCCGCAATCACTTTCCCGACCTGGAAGACGGCGCCGAGACGCTGGGCGGCGCGCTGGGCGATCCGCTGTCGGTGGCCGAGCCGCTGCGCCGGCGCCTCAAGGAAGCCTATGGCGTGGACGTGCGGGTCGCCAGCCCCGAGGAAATGGAAGGCGCCAGCCAGGTCTACGATCCGCAACGGCGGCTGCTGTTGCTCTCGTCGCTGCTTCGCCCCGAGAACAAGACCTTTGGCATCGCCTACCAGCTGAGCCTGCTGGAGCTGCACCCGATCATCGCCCGCCTGATCGAAGCGGCGCGGCCACCGGACGCCGGGACCCGCCACCTGCTCCACGTCAGCCTCGCCAATTACGCGGCCGGGGCGATCATGATGCCCTACGGCAAGTTCCTGACGGCAGCGGAGCGGTACCGTTATTCGATCGACCGGCTGTGCGCGGAGTTCGGCGCCAATGTCGAGCAGGTCGCCCACCGCCTGACCACCATGAATCGGCAGGGCGCACGCGGGGTGCCCTTCTTCATGCTGCGGATCGACCCGGCCGGGAATGTGTCCAAGCGCTACGCCGGCGAGAAATTCCCATTCTCGCGCTTCGGCGGCACCTGCCCCCGCTGGAACCTGCACGCGGCCTTCCAAGCGGCGGGACAGGTCGTGACCCAGCTGATCGAGACTCCCGACGGGCATCGTTATTTCACCGTGGCTCGGACCATCGAGCGGCCGATCAAGACCGAATTGTCCGGCGGACTGCTGGCAATAGGGCTGGGCTGCGACATCGAGCATGCGCACCGGCTGCACTGCGCCGAGGGCATCGACCTGGAGCGTGCGCCGGTCACTCCGGTGGGACCCTCCTGCGGCATCTGCCCCCGCATGGACTGCGCGTACCGCGCCACTCCGCCAGCCGGTCGGACGCTGGCCGTGCACGAATTCCGCAAGACCGTGTCGCCCTTCCCCTTCGTGGGTGCGTGACGTCGGCGGACACCGACGCTACAGCCCGGCCAAGATGACTGATCTCGACAACACATTGGCGCGGATTGCCGCCGCGTCGAACCTGCAGGCGCTCGATTCCGAGCGGGTGAGCGCGCTTGGCAAGAGCGGCTGGGTGACGGCCCTCCTGAAGACGCTGGGCAGCCTCAGCCCCGAGGAGCGCCAGACCCGCGGGCCTGAGATCCAGGGCATGCGCGGCGCCGTCGCCGACGCCATCGCCGCGCGCAGGGAAGCGCTCGAAGCTGAAGAGCTCAGCCGGAAGCTGGCGACCGAGCGCGTCGACCTGTCCCTCCCCGCGCCGGAGCGGCCGGTGGGCACCGTCCATCCGGTCAGCCAGGTGATGGAGGAACTGGCCGAGATCTTCGCCGACCTCGGCTTCGCGGTCGCCGAGGGGCCAGAAATCGAGAGCGACTGGTACAACTTCACCGCCCTCAACATGCCGGAGCATCACCCCGCCCGGGCGATGCACGACACCTTCTATTGCGAGCCGCGCGGCGACGAGCCCGCGCGCGTTCTGCGCACCCACACCTCTCCGGTGCAGATCCGGGCGATGGAGAAGCATGGCGCCCCGCTCCGGGTGATCGCGCCGGGGCGGGTCTACCGGTCCGACAGCGACGCCACGCACACGCCCATGTTCCACCAGATCGAGGGCATCGTCATCGACCGCGCGATCCACATGGGTCACCTCAAGTGGACGCTGGAGACTTTCCTCAAGGCCTTCTTCGAGCGGGACGACATCGTACTGCGCATGCGGCCGAGCTACTTCCCCTTCACCGAGCCATCGGCCGAGGTCGACGTCGGCTACAGCCATGAAAAGGGCCGCCGCGTCGTGGGTGGTTCGGAAGGCTGGATGGAGGTGCTGGGCAGCGGCATGGTCCACCCGCGGGTGATCGCGGCCGCGGGCCTCGACCCCGACGAATGGCAGGGCTTCGCCTTCGGCACCGGTGTCGACCGTTTGGCCATGCTCAAATATGGCATGGACGACCTGCGCGCCTTCTTTGACGGCGATATCCGCTGGCTCAAGCATTACGGTTTCAGCGCGCTCGCCGTGCCCACCCTGGCGCAGGGAGTGGGCGCATGAAGTTCACCCTGTCGTGGCTGCGCGACCACCTCGAGACCGACGCCTCGGTCGATGAGATCGCCGAAACCCTGACCCGCATCGGTCTTGAGGTCGAGGAGGTCACCAACCCGGCCGAGAAGCTCGCGCCGTTCCGGGTGGCGGAAGTCCTGACCGCCGAGCGTCACCCCCAGGCTGACAAGCTGCAGGTACTGAGCGTCGATGCCGGCAACGGCCCCATGCAGGTCGTGTGCGGCGCGCCCAATGCCCGTGCCGGCATGAAAGGCGTGTTCGGCCCGCCCGGCGCCTATGTCCCCGGCAGCGACATCACCCTCAAGGTGGCGGCGATCCGCGGGGTCGAGAGCCGCGGCATGATGTGCTCGGTCCGCGAGTTGCAGATCGGCGACGAGCATGACGGCATTATCGAGCTTCCGGCCGACGCACCGGTCGGCGCGGCCTTTGCGGCCTATGCCGGGCTGGACGACCCGCTGTTCGACGTCGCGCTGACTCCCAACCGGCCGGACTGCCTGGGCGTCCGCGGCATTGCCCGCGACCTGGCGGCGGTCGGGCTCGGCACGCTCAAGGACCTGCCTGTATCGGCGATCGCTGTCAGCGGCGCCAACCCGATTGCCATCCACGTGGAGGACTGCAGCGGCTGCCACGCGTTCGCCGGCCGGCTGATCCGCGGCGTCCGCAATGGGCCTTCCCCCGAGTGGCTGCGCAAGCGCCTGACCGCCGTCGGCCTCCGTCCGATCTCCGCGCTGGTCGACGTGACCAACTTCTTCTCACTCGACCGCGCCCGCCCCCTGCACGTCTATGACGCGGCCAAGCTGCAGGGCGGCATCGTCGCGCGGCGTGGCCGTGAGGGCGAGCGCTTCACGGCGCTCAACGACAAGGAATATGCGGTCACAGCGGAGGATTGCGTGATCGCCGACGAGGCGGCGGTGCTCGGCCTCGGCGGCGTGATGGGCGGCGAGTTAACCGGTGTGAGCGAAGGCACCACCAACGTCCTGCTGGAATGCGCCTGGTTCGATCCGGTCAGCATCGCGCAGACCGGCCGCCGGCATCAGCTCAACTCCGACGCGCGCGCCCGGTTCGAGCGCGGGGTCGACCCGACCAACCTCGTCGAGATGACCGACGCCGCGACCGCGGTGATCCTCGAGCTGTGCGGCGGCGAGGCGTCCGACGTGACGCTGGCCACCGCCGGCGACTGGAACACGATCACCGCGCCCCGCACCGTCAATTTTCGTCCGGAGCGCACGGCCGGGCTGGCCGGCGTGGACCTCCCGGCCAGGGAGCAACACGCGATCCTCGAACGGCTTGGATTCAAGGTCACCGGTAGCGGCGTAATCCCGCCCGGCTGGCGCCCCGACGTGGACGGCGAGGCCGATCTGGTCGAGGAAGTCGCCCGCATCAACGGCTTCGACAAGATTCCCGCCACCGCCCTGCCGCGGCGCGAAGGCGTTGCCCTGCCCACCGCGACGGCGGCCCAGCGGCTCGAGCGGCGGGTTCGACGGGCCGCCGCCGCGCGCGGGCTCGACGAGGCGGTAACGTGGAGCTTCATCGGTGAGGCCGAAGCCGCGCCCTTCACCGACGGGATCGAACCGTGGGTCGTCGCGAATCCGATCAGCGAAGAGCTGAAGGTGATGCGCCCCTCCCTGCTGCCGGGGCTCATCGCCGCGGCCAAGCGCAACCTCGATCGCGGCGCCGCCAGCGTCCGGCTGTTCGAAGTCGGCCGGCGCTATCGCGAAGACGGCGAGAAGCCCACGCTTGGCCTCCTCCTTGCTGGCGACGCGAGCCCGCGCGGCTGGCAGGGCGGCAAGGCGGCGCCATTTGGCCCGTTCGATGCCAAGGCCGAAGTGCTGGCCCTGCTGGAGGCGGCGGGCGCGCCGGTCGCCAACCTGATGGTCTTCCCCGACGCCGGACCGACCTGGCATCCCGGCCGCTCGGCAACGCTGCGGCTAGGCCCGAAGACGGTGATCGCCGCCTTTGGTGAGCTGCATCCGGCGCTGGCCCGCCAGTTCGACGTGCCGGCCGCCACGCAGGCGGCTGAGCTCTACCTCGATGCCATTCCGGCGGCGCGCAGCAGCAGCCGGACCCGCCCGGCCTTCACGCCGCCAGCCCTGCAGGCGGTGACCCGCGACTTCGCGTTCCTGGTTCCCGGGGGCGTGACCGCCGACGCCCTGGTGCGGGCGATCCGCGGCGCCGGCAAGGCGCTGATCGCCAGTGCCCGTGTATTCGACCGCTACCAGCCGGACGGCGGTGAGCTGAGCCTCGCGGTGGAAGTGGTCCTGCAGCCGACCGACAAGACGCTGACCGAGGAAGAGATCGCGGCGGTGAGCGCCCGGATCGTGTCAGCGGCCGGGAAGCTCGGCGCCCGCCTGCGCGGCTAGCTCGAAGGCGTTCAGCGCGGCGTGGACGCGGGCCTCGATCTCGTCGCGCTTGAGACCGGCGGGAATGGTCTCGCCGATGCGAATGTGGATGGTCCCGGGCCGCTTGAGCAGGCCCTTGGTCCACAGCCGACCGCTGTCCAGCGCCACCGGCACCACCGGCATGCCCAGCGCTCGGTATAGGCCCGCGAAGCCCGAGCGCAGCGGCGGGGTGGTGCCGGGCGTGACCCGCGTTCCCTCGGGGAAGATCACCACGGGGCGTCCGTCGGCCTTGGCCTTCCTGCCGAGCGCCATCATCTCCCGCAGCGCACTCGCCCCCGCCTCGCGGTCGACCCCGATGACCCCGAACGCCTTCATCACCCAGCCGAGCAGCGGGGTGTCGACATATTGGCGCTTCATCACCACCACGGGCGTGTCGGCGAGCCGCAGCGACTCGATCGTCTCCACCATCGCCTGGTGCTTGATGGCGATGAGCAGCGGCCCGGGCGGGACCTCGCCCTCGATCTCCCAGCGAATGCCGAGCAGATCATGGACGAGGTTGTGGTGGAAATTCGCCCAGCCGCGCACCACCGTCTGCAGCGCCCGCTCGCTGAACGCGGCCACGATCAGGCTGGCGATGCAGTAGAGCACCGTCGCGGGATAGAAGATCAGGAAATAGAGGGCGGAACGAAGATACTGCATGGCGCGCCTTACATGTCGAGCCACACCGCCGCCCGGCGGAGGACATATTTATTGTACTCGCCGAACAGGGTGAGGAACCGCGGCCTGGTCGGCACCGCGTCGGTCAGCAGGGAATAGCGCGGTCCCAAGTGATGGCGGAACTCATAGGCGGCGCGCCGCATGTGCCAGTCGCTGGTCACCAGCCGCAGCGAGGTGAAGCCGTTCTTGCTGAGCCAGCGCCCCGCCTCCTCGGCGTTGGAGCGGGTGTCCACGCTTTCCGAGCCCAGATCGACGCAGCAGCGCAGCACCTTGCTCGTCCCGGGGCCGAGCCGCTTCTGCAGGTCGGCCCTCGACACGCTGGGATCGGCGCCGGCGATCAGCATGCGCCTGGCCCGTCCTTCCCGCATCAGCGCGACGCCGCGCTCGATCCGGTTGGGGCCGCCGGTCAGGACCACGATCGCCTGCGTCACGTCCGCTCCGGCCGGCTGGCCCAATGTGACGCTGAACAGCGCGAAGCCCAGCGCGTAGAGGAGCAGGAGGATGGCGGCGAGGCGCAGGATCATAGCGTTGCCCGCAATGCCCGGTTTATCGTCGCCCGCGCAACCAACCGCGCCAGCAGCGCCCCGGCGAAGGGAAGGATGGCGAGCACCACCAGGTCGATCGGGCGGAGAGCTGGGCCATCGGCGGCAATGGCGAGGAAGGCGCCGCTGGTCGTCAGCGTCAGAAAGATCAGCAACAGGCCCGCGATCGTCCCGATCACCCCGCCGATCAGCGCCTCGCGCGTCATGCGCCGCTGGAACAGGGCGGCGAGCTGGCGATCGGTGGCGCCAATGCCATGCAGCACCTCGATCGTGCCGCGATGCGCTTCATAGGCGCTGCGCGTCGCCAGCATCACCGCCGCCGCGCTTGCCGCCGCCATCATCAGCACCAGTGCCAGGGCGATGGCCTGGAGCAGCCGAAGATTGGCCAGCAGCGGGCCGAGCTGATCGGAAAAGGACTGCAGCCGGGCGGTGGGCGCGGCTTGCGCAAGTGCGTGGCGCAGCGGTGCGGGCGACGCACCGGGCGCAAGGGTCACGTCGATCAGGCCGGGCAGCGGCAGGTCCGGGCTTTGCGCCAGCTCGGGGCCAAGCCACTGGCCCACCAGGTCGCGGACCCGCGCTTCGGGCAGTGCGCTGACCGCGGCGACGCCGGGCGCCTGGCCAAGCCGCTTCGCCAGCGGTGCGGCGGTCCGCGCCCCGCCAGGAAGCTGGACCGACCAGCGCTGCTCCGCCCCCGCCGCCACCAACCGGGCGGCGTTGGCGAGCGTCAGGCCGGCGGCGCCGACCAGCACGGTCACGAACATCAGCACGCCGATGAGCCATGGGGCCAGCCGCGGCCCGCGATCGGGCAGCAACAGTTGGTCGCCAAGCAGGGGATCCGGTCGCGTCATCTTCATGAAAGGCTCGGCCGCTGCGGCGGATGCTTGAGCGCGCCGGTCGGATCCACCAGCCGCCCGCCCTCCAGCCGCATCATCTGCGCGCCCTTGGTTGCGGCGATCAGGGACAGGTCGTGGGTCGCGACCAGCACGGTGGTGCCAAGCCGGTTGAGGCTCTCGAACAGGTGCAGCAGGCGCTTGGCCATGTCCGCGTCGACGTTGCCGGTCGGCTCGTCCGCGACCAGCAGTTCGGGATGGGCGACCACGGCCCGTGCGATGGCCACCCGCTGCTGCTCCCCGCCAGACAGGGTAGGCGGCGGCGCAGCCGCGCGGTCCGCCAGGCCGACCCAGTCGAGCAGTTCGCGAACGCTGGTGCTGACCTCGGACTCGGGCCGACCGGCGATGCGCAGCGGAAGCGCGACATTGTCGAAGGCCGACAGGTGGCGGACCAGCCGGAAGTCCTGGAACACCACCCCGATCCGCCGCCGAAACGCGGGCATCGCCTCACGCGGGGCGTCGCTCAATTCCTCGCCGAACAGGCGGATCCGACCGCGGGTCGGCGCCTGGGCGAGGTAGAGCAGCTTCATCAGCGAGGTCTTGCCGGCGCCGGACGGCCCCGTGAGGTAGGTGAATCCCCCGCGATTCAGCCGGAAGTCCATGTCCTTGAGGACCTCGGCGCCGGTGCCGTAGCGCAGGCCGACGCTGTCGAACTCGACAATGGCGTGCCCGCCGCTCACTCCCTGGTCACCCCCCGTATACGCGCGCCGATTCTCTTGCATGGCGCCGCTGCCTTGCCAATGCCGCCGCTGTGCGGTTTACGTGAAGGCAACCATCAGGGGCAAAGGGCTTATACAATGATCCTCACCTGTCCGGCTTGCGGGACACGCTATACGGTGAAGGACGGCGCCGTTCCGCCGGGTGGGCGCCAGGTCCGCTGCGCCAACTGCAAGCATAGCTGGCATCAGGATCCGGAAACGGACTCCGGCGACGAAGGCGCCATCGCGCCCGCAGCCGCCGAACCGACCGCCACCGATTATCCCTCGCCAGAGGCGAACACGCATCCGGCGGGTGAGGAAAGCGGCAAGCCGGCGGAAGCGGCTTTGTCCGACCATGCCCATCCGGACGTCGCGGACCAAGGCGCTTACGCTGATGATCCGGACTCATCGCCATTGCCGGACCCTCAGCCTAGGGCGGCCGAAAGCGGTTGGGTGGCAGCGGCGCGGGCCGAACCGGCTGAACCCGCTGAACCCGCCGAGCAGGACGCGCACGAGGAGCATGGCGAGCACGAGCACGAACGCGAGCCGCTGCCGTACCTGGTCGCGCATGACCCGGGGCTCGCGACGCCTGCGCTGCCGGCCGGCGAGGAGATGGGCTGGGTTGCGCCGGGCGCGGCCGAGCCCGCCGACGCCGACTTCGCCGCCTACGACCGCGGTGACGAGGACATCGGCGGCGGCCGGGGCAAGGGCTTGATCGGCCTGCTTGTGGCCCTCGTGCTGATCGTTCTCGCGGTGCTCGCCTTCTGGTTCCTCGCGCCGAACAGCTTCAAGGAACGGCTCGGCCTGGCGCAGGTCAGCGACACCCAGCTCAAGGTCCAGGTCGACCAGCAAAGCCGCCGCACCCTCGCCAGCGGGCAGCAGGTGCTGGAGGTGAGCGGGAAGGTGATCAACCCCACCGACCAGACCCAACCCGTCCCGCCGCTGCAGGCGCAGTTGCGGAGCCTGGACCAGCAGGTGGTCTATCGCTGGACAATTCCGCCGCCCGCGCCCTCGCTCCAGCCGGGCACCAGCGCGAGCTTCAACAGCGCGGAGCTGAACATCCCGCCGTCAGCGGCGTGCCTTGACGTTTCGCTCGACAAGCAGCGTCCTTCCAACGGTCCCTGCCGCGCCGCCGGCAAGGAGGGCTGACACGGTTGCGTGGGGTGCGGACCGCTGCTAGGGCCGCGCCGCCAAGAACATGCGGTCGTGGCGGAATTGGTAGACGCGCAACGTTGAGGTCGTTGTGTCCGAAAGGACGTGGAAGTTCGAGTCTTCTCGACCGCACCATCAAATCGGTAAGCTGACCTGCCGCGGGCAGGTCAGCTGGTTTGCTCACGACAACTGATGTCGCGCAGGCGTTGACGCGCCACTCTCTTCAGCCCCGATCATCGTTGCCGCACCCGCGGCCGTAAGCCGCTCCTCATTGCGGAAGATCGCCTCGGCCTCGGGATATAATCCGAGGAGCAGCCGGCGCGCTGTTCGCGCCAGCACCGCCTCAAGCGCGTGCTCGACTGCCGCCTCGCCTTCCTTCCGCTTGCCGATCGCGGCATTGATCGCGCCGCGCTCCGGCTCGAGTGCACGATCGACGGCCTCACTCCAGTGCGCGGGATGCTCGCCCTCTTCCCACTGCCCCCGGCCCCGGCCGAAGTGCGCCACCGCCAGGTAGCGCAGCAGCGCGGCGCGGATCAGGCCCGCGAGGAACTCGTCGGACCAGCGAACAGCGTTCGCATCCGAGCCACCGGCCACGGTCATGTTGTAGCCGCGCGCCGCTGTCTTCGCACCGAAAGCGCCGAGTACCGAGCCGATGAACATGCCGCCGCCCAGCGTAAGTCCGCCAACCGCGAGGTCGGCGGCAAGCCCGCCGGCAGCACCTGAAACCAACCCGCCAAGCACTGTGGCAACACCCTCGCGCGCGGGGGCGGTCTCGCGGAAATCGTCGCGCATCCGCTTCAGCACCTCACCGGCGGCGCGACCCGCCAGGCCATGCAGGGCGATCAGTTCGTCGGTCGAGCGGCGGATCAGCACGTCGAGGCGCTCGGCCAGCTTGCCCATCGCGCGCTCCCCCTGCGGCGAGCTGTCACCAGCGACCGGATGCATGATCGCGCCGCGCAAGCGGTCCGTGAGCTTGCGCTCCCCGATTTCTTCCCGGTCGGTCACGGCCGAAGCGAGTTGCGCAGCCAGCACCTGCATCGAAGCATGGAAGCGCTGCAAATTACGCGCGGCCCAGGCCCCGGCGATCGTTGCCAAAGGCCCCTGCTGCTCGGCGGGAAGCAAGGGCGCCACGCTGTCCAGCAGCTCTCCCTCCTGGACCCAGCAGCGGGCAAAGGCGTCCAGCGTCACCACACCACGCACCAAGGGCCGTTCAGCGACGGTCTGGCGCCAGCGTTCCTCTTCCGTGCGGCTTTGCTCGGATGGCGCGCCGACCTGGTTGAGCAGCAGCAGGATGGGTTTGCCGATCCACTCCAGAACCTCCATTTCCAGCGGGATGTAGGTAGCGGCCGCCGGGTCCTCGGCAGCGTTCACCAGGTAAAGGATGACATCGGCCTCATCCCGCGCATTGCGGATGGCCTGCTGGCTCGACCACAGGGGACGGTCGCGCCAACGATCCCACACCTGGGTCAGGAACCAACCGATAGGATTGCCGGCCTGGCGCAGCCGGCCGACTAGCCGGGCGGTGTCGCCAAAGCCGGGCGTGTCCCACAGCATCAGCGTATCGCCGCCGGCCTGAAGGAGGACGTAGCCGGTCGCCGCCTCCGTTACATGCGCGGCGTCGCGGACCTCGCCGACGTCCTGGCCGAGGAGGGTCCGTACGAGCGTCGTCTTCCCCGCATTGGTGTGGCTGACGAGGCTAAGATTGATGATCCGCTCGGCGTTCATGCCGGCACCGGGGTCCGCAACAAAGCGCGCTCGAGCAGCCGGGCGCCGACCTCCTCTTCGCCGAGTTCCAGCGAGAGGATGACGGGATCGAGGCCGGTGCTTCCCGCCAGAACCTGCCGCCAGGCCGTCGCGCGTTCCTCCAGGCGGCGCTGGCCTGAGCCTTGACCGCGCAACCGCTCACGAAGGCCGCTGTCGTCGACCAGCAGGGTTAGCCCGGCTCCGCCGCCGCGCAGCGCCGCCGCGGCCTCGCGCGCGAAGGCACCGTGGTTTTCCTCCTCCGGAGTGGAGGACAGGCTGAACAGCAGCACCAGCTGGTCCGCCGCCGTCAAACGGGCGCGATTGGCGGCGAGCCAATCCTCTTCGGCGCCGTAGGGCACCGGCTGATCCACCACGACCCGCATATTCTCGCCCAGCGCCTGGCCGAGCAGCCGTTCGAGCCGCTCTCGCGCCGCCGGAGAGGGAGTGGTCGCATAAGGCACGACCAGCGCTTCTCCCGCGCGGCCAAGCGCGCTGCGGAGTAGGGTACGGACATAGAAATCCTCTTCGCCCGGAACGCTCATCCGCCGCGCCAGCGCCGCTGCGCGAACCGCGCTCCAGCCGGCCAGCACCAGTCTCGGGCCGATCACGAACAGGGTCGCGGTGGTGGCCCACAGCAACAGCCAGTCCCCGGCATTCTCGGCCCCGCCGCGCAGGGCGCGCAGCCGTTCGGGCGTCGGCAGCGGAATGCCGGTCACCCAGGAGGCGGGAGCGAACAACACCGAGAGGAAGGCGCTGATCTCGTTTTCCGCGCCGCTCCACGTGCCGGACCACCCCGCGCGATACTCGGCCGTATAGCGCGCACGGATCAGCATTCCGCCGATGATACCCAGAGCGAACAGCGCCGCGCCGAGGTGGAAGGTCCGCTTGGCCCGGGCATCGGTCAGCGGCCCGGCCGTGACCGCCCAATCACGGGCGAAGCGCGCCATTCCGCGTTCCAGGCTGGGCTGTGAGGACAGGCGCGGCGCGAAGGGCCGCCCGAGCTTCTCCAGAGTCGCGAGCAGCGGGTGTCCGCCGCGACGGTGTCGAACGCTTTCCACCAGCAGCCAGCCGTAGACGAAGGCGTTCCACGCCAGCATGCCGAGCAGCGGAAAGGCGAGGATGTTGAGCTTCTCTCCGTCGAGCTCATGGCTGAGGAAGCCGACAGCCAGCGCCGCCAGCGGCACCGCCCAGTTGAGCCAGCGTGGCCACCGCGACAGCGAATAGGCGCGCCGCAGCGCGGGAAAGCGTGGCAGCAATCGTTCCAGCGCCACCGCCGAGCGCCGCTCGAGGAAGCGCCCGGTGCCCTTGCCGACCTTGTCCGGCGCGCCGTCACGAAGCCCGGCCGCGGTGGCGAACTGCCGGTCCTCCCGGGTCAGGACGGCGCCGTCGCGATCCTCGCTCTCGATCGCGCGAACCAGCATGAGGTCGCGCGCGTTTTCCTCTGGCAGGCGGATGGTGCTCACGCTTGCTGCAACGAGGGACAAGCCCGGAGGATGCAGTTGCCGCGCCCCTGGCCGCTTCCCACATAGGCGCCCGAAAGGAATTCAGCATGACCGACATGCCCAAGACCGAGCAGGAATGGCGCGAGAAGCTTGGCCCGGACCGCTATCGGATTCTCCGCCAGCACGGGACCGAAGCGCCCTGGACCGGCGAACTGCTGGGAAACAAGGAACAGGGGCAATATGTCTGCGCCGGCTGCGGCGAGCCGCTGTTCGCCAGCGACACCAAATATGAGAGCGGCTCGGGCTGGCCGAGCTTCACCGCTCCGGCGGCGGCCGACGCCGTCAAGGAGATCACCGACACCAGCCACGGCATGACCCGGGTCGAGGTGCGCTGCGCCAAGTGCGAGGGCCACCTTGGTCACGTCTTCCCCGACGGACCGGGACCCGAGGGCCTGCGCTACTGCATCAACTCGGCCAGCCTCGACTTCGCGGGCAAGAAAGACGCCGCGTCCGAGTGACGCTTGCCGCCGGGGTGGGCAGCCCCTAAGCCTTGCGCCCACCCATGGCTGCGCCTTCTCGCCGACCCGCCCCGAACAGCTCGCGCCAGCAGCCGCCACCTCGCCGGCGTGGCGGGTGGTTCGGACGTATCCTCAAGTGGGGGCTGTTCGCCTTTCTTGCCGGGCTGATCGCGCTTGGCGTGACCGTTGCCATCGCGATGAGCCAGCTGCCGTCTTATTCGGAGCTGGCGCAGCGCAAGGACCTCGGTCAGATGATCCGGGTCCATTCGGCGGACGGCAAGGTACTGGTCAGCATCGGCCCGACGTTCGGCCAGTGGATCCCCTACGAGCAGATCCCCGCAACCATGCGCGCGGCGATGATCGCGGTGGAGGACAAGCGCTTCCGCAGCCATCCCGGAGTCGACCCCATCGGCGTGGCCCGCTCCATCAAGGTGCGCCTGCAGACCGGCCACTTCAGCCAGGGCGGGTCGACCATCACCCAGCAGCTGGCGCGCAACATCTTTCTGACCAACAGCCGCAACTTCGGTCGCAAGGCGCGTGAGGGCATCCTGGCGCTCGCCCTGGAGCGCAAGTTCAGCAAGGACCAGATCCTCGAGCTCTATCTCAACCGTGTCTATTTCGGCGGCGGCGCCTACGGCATCGACGCCGCCAGCCGCACCTTCTTCGGCCATCCCGCAACGCAGCTGAGCCTGGGCGAGGCGACCATCATCGCTGGACTGGTGAAGGCACCGTCGAACTACTCCCCCACCGCCGACGTCGAAGCCGCGCGCGGCCGTGCCGGGGTAGTGCTCCAGTCCATGGTCGAGAACGGGTTCATCAGCCGCGCTGCGGCCGAGAGCGTCGACCCGGCCCGAATCGTGGTGCAGCCGACGCAGAAGCAGAATAGCATCCGCTACTTCACCGATTGGGCGCTGCCACAGCTCGACACGCTGATTGATGAGACCAGCGACCCGATTGACGTCTGGACCACGCTCGACACGCGGATGCAGGCAGCGGCGGACAAGGCGATCGCCGCCAACACCCCCGCGGGTGCGCAGGGTGCGCTGGTCGCGCTGGACCGCGACGGGGCGGTCCGGTCGATGATCGGCGGCAAGGATTACGTGAACAGCATCTATAACCGTGCGACCCAGGCGCAGCGGCAGCCGGGCTCCGCCTTCAAGCTGTTTGTTTACCTGGCAGCGCTCGAATCGGGGATGAAGCCGACCACCACCTTGGTCGATGAGCCGATCACCATCGAGGGCTGGACCCCGCGCAACTCGACCCGCAGCTACCTGGGCCAGGTCACGCTGCGCGAGGCGTTCGCCCGTTCGATTAACACCATCAGCGCCAAGATCGGGGCGCAACTCGGCTTTTCCACCATTGCCGACATGGCCCACCGCTTCGGCATCTCCGGCCAGATCTCGACGTATCCATCGATGGTGCTGGGCTCTTCCGAAGTTCGCCTGATCGACCTTACCCGGGCGTATGCCGCGGTGGAGAACAAGGGGGTCGCGGTCATGCCTTACGCCATCACTCGGGTGGTCACTGCGGACGGGCGGCTGCTTTACCGACACGAGCCGACCGAGAACCGGGTGCTGGTCGCGCCATGGGTGGCGGCCGAAATGACGGACCTGCTGCAGACCGCCGTTCTGTCCGGCACCGGCCGGGCGGCGCAGATCGGGCGACCGGTCGCGGGCAAGACCGGAACGACCACCTCCAACAAGGACGGATGGTTCATGGGCTTCTCGTCGGGGCTTACCACCGGCGTGTGGATGGGTCGCGATGATGCCAGACCGATTCCCGGCCTTCAGGGCGGCACGGCGCCGGCCCGGGCTTTTCACGATTTCATGGTTGCCGCCGTCGCCAATCGGCCTGTCGAGCAGTTCGAGACCGAAGTGCCGATGCCGGACTGGCAGCTGTCGCCCGAAGAGGATCTGAACGCGACCATTGGCGACAGTCAGCCGCTCGTCGATGCCGACGGCAATCCGCTGCCCAGCCAGCCGGCTGACCCGATGGGCGCTCAGCCCGGTCCGCAGCAGCAGCAAGCCCCGCAGCAGCAGGGCTCGCCTGACCAGACGGAGCTTGATCGCATTTTCGGTGGCACTCCGCCGCCGCGCGAAGGTGCGCCGCCGCCGACCGACCGCTCTCCGCCGCCGTCAGCCCCGGCCGATCAGCCGCAGCGCCGGCCCGACTTCTCGCAATAAGGCTCGGGCGGGGCCAACCGGGCCGCCGAACAGCCGCTCCTCGGCCCGGCGGAAGGCGGGCGAGTGATCCATGTGCAGCCGGTGCGCGACTTCGTGGGCGACAACGAAGCGGCGGCATTCGGCCGGCGCGAGGATCAGTCGCCAGCTGTAGCGGATCGCGCCTGCCGACGAGCAGCTACCCCATCGGCTCGCCGCATCGCCGATCGCCACGGACGAGACGGACACGCCCGCCGTCGCGGCAATGGCGCTTGTTTCGGCGCTCAGCGTATCGAGCGCGCGTTTGTGCAGCCACCGCAACGTGGCGCGCGGCAGGGCGTCGGCCGGGCCGCCGACGTGGAGTTCGTCGCCGACGTGACTGACTCCCCGCCGTCCGACGATGCCCCTGATCGTGACTGGCTGTCCCTCGAGGGGGATCGTTGCGCCATCGTGGAGGGGGGAGTGGCCGGGCGCCCCGGCGAGTTGCCGTTCAACCCAGGCGCGCTGTTCGCCCGCCCAGCGCAGCGCAGCCTGCGCCGAGCCGCGCGGCGGCATCGTCAGGCGAAGCTGACGCCGTTCATGATCGACCCGCAGGCGCAGGCGCCGCGCGGCGTGGTGGCGCACCAGCGCGATCGGCAGCGGCAGGTCGGGATGATCAAAGATCGCGGTCGACAAGATGGAACTCAAGTTCGCCGGCGTCGGTCTCGCTGATCGTCCAGCCGCGAGTCGACATGCCTGCCTGATGCACGCTCTCGCGGCTGCCGCTGACCAGATAATGCCAGTCAGGGAGCGGCAGATTGTCGGCCCGCAGGCGGTAGGCGCAGGTCGAGGGCAGCCATTCCAGGCTGTCGAGCTTATCCGGCGAGAGCTGCACGCAATCGGCGACGTGACGGGCGCGATTCTTGTAATCACCGCATTGACCGCTTTTACGGTCGAGCAGCTTGCAGGCGACGTTGGTGGGGTAGAGCTCGCCCGTATCCTCGTCCTCCAATTTGTGGAGGCAGCAGCGGCCGCAACCATCGCACAGCGCCTCCCACTGGCCCCGGTCGAGGGTGGCCAGCGGTCTCAACCACCAGGACGTTTCGGTCGGCTTGTTCATTTCCCGCCTTGCTGTGGTCTGCTAGAGCCGCGGTTTCAAGGTCGTAAACAGGGCGATGAGCGAAATGCGCAAGGTTTCGAAGCGGTTGGCGGCGATCGCGGGATTGGCGCTGATGATCCCAACTGGAGCAAGCGCGCAGGCGGCCCGCAGCGCTTATGGCGCGGACGGCTATGGCTTCGTCGAGGCGGTAAAGTCGCGCGATAACAACAAGGTGCTCGGCTACCTTGAGTCGAACGGCGCCGCGATGATCAACTTCCGCAATGACAAGGGCGAAAGCGCGCTGCATGTCGTGACCACCCGGCGCGACGGCGACTGGCTCGCATATTTTCTGGCCAAGGGTGGCGACGTGAATCTTGGCAATGGCGCCGGTGACACCCCGCTCCACCTGGCTGCGCGCGGCGGGTGGGAAGAGGGGGTGCAGACCCTGCTCGATTATCGGGCCGCCGTGGATCGCCCGAACCGGCTGGGCGAGACGCCGCTGATCGCGGCCGTGCAGGCACGGCAACTCCAGATCATCCGGCGCCTGCTGCAGGCCGGCGCCAATCCGGATCGTCGTGACAGCGCGAGTGGCCGCAGCGCGCGCGATTACGCCAAGCTGGACACCCGCTCGGGCGCGGCCATCCTGCAGCTGATGGACACGGTGAAAGGTCGGACGGGCCGGCCCGTGGCAGGGCCCAAGATCTAGCGGTCGAAGCCCATGCTGGGGTCGAGTTGCGCGCTCAGCCGGCGGGCAGCGCGGCGGGCGAAGCGCAAGGTTTCGGCCTTGCGCCTGGCCGGAGCCAGCGGGCGGTGGGCAGCGGCGCGGCAGATGGCGGCGTCATAGCGGTCGGCGACGATCAGGCCCGCCTCGCCCGGCAGGAAGCGCTCCTCCTCGCACAGCGCGGAGAGATGCGGCGGGACCGCCCAAAAGAAGCGGTCGCAATATTCGAGATAGTCGGTCCACTTGGCGTCGGTCGTGAGGTCGGCCTTGCTGACTTTGATCTCGACGATGGTCAGCTGACCCTTGGGATCGATCCCCATCAGGTCGGCGCGGCGGCCGTTCGGCAGCGGCACCTCGCAGATGGCGAACAGGTCCTGGCGGCAGAACAGCCGCGTGACCCCGCGTGCGACCTCGGCCGCAACGGGCGGAAGGCCGTCGAAACAGGGTGGGGGGATCAGGGAATCGGGGGCGCTACTCACCCGCCGACATTAGAACAAATCGGGACCGAAGCGCTAGGGCACTTAGCGATAGAAGATGTGGTTGCCGATCGAAGCGACCTGCGTCGTCCGCCAGCCCGGATGCACGCGCTTGGCGTGGAAGAACATGGCCGAACGAGCAACGTCGTCATGCAGCTTGCCATCGACGATGCGGGCGATGGCGACCGCCGTCTGCCACTGCCGGCTGCTCTTGCTGACGGACGGCCACTGACCGCCGCGAACGAAGCTGAACTGGCCACGCTGGGTCAGAACGCCGCAGTAGCTTGCCGGGAAGCGGCCCTTGCTGTGGGTGCGGTTGGCGATCACCTGGCCGACGGCCAGCTGACCAGCGAGCGGCTCGCTCTTGGATTCGAAGTAGACACCGGCGGCGAGGCACTCGAGCTCGCGGCTGCCGGCGTTGGCGGAGCGCAGCTCGGCGACTTTGTCGGTCAGGCTTTCGGAACGATCGACGGACGGCTGAGCCGTGTCGAGCGGCGTCGGCGCTTCAGGAGCCGCGACCACCGGGGCGGCGATCAGCGGTTCACCCGGCTGAAGAAGGGACGAGGGGTTGGAGGTCTTTGCAACGGCATCGGTCGGCGTGACGGAAGCGGTGGCGGATGCGGCGACTGGGACGACCTGAGCAGGAGCGACCGAGCCGGCGGCGAGAGCCATACCAGCGATCATCATGGCGAAACGATGCAGCATTAAGGACCAAACCTGATGCGGTGGACGAGCGTCGGATGCGCACCGTCGAGCTGAAAAGCGCTCGCGCATCTTGGCCTGTCCCCCGTCTCGCGTGCCCTTAAAACGCGGCCCGAAATGGCTGCGCGAATAAGTGCCCCGCTGAACAGGTTCCTCCGTTCACCGCATTCGAATGGGGGTCAACTCACCGAGGTCGTTTCAGCGATGAATCGTTCGCTCGACGGGATATCCAGTTCCAGCACCCAGCAATCGGGGTCCCGGGCGCGGACACGCGCAACATCTTGTACGGCCCCGGCCGAATCACCCGCAGATGCGCCGACGACCGTCCACCGGTAGCTCCAGTCCGCCTGCATGCGGCGCTCGAGAAGGGCGCGGTGTTCCCCGCGCTCAGCTACCGCCAGGACGATCGTGCCGCGGTCAGGATCACCCTTGTGGAGCACGGTGCCAAAGCCGCCCAGCCCCTCCGCGCGGCGGATTAGCGCAGTGACCTCAATTCCGGGCGCGAGCCGAGCGTCCATGATCAGGAGCGATAGCCGGGCAGGCCGGCCAGCGCGATGTGCGAGCGCAGGAACGTGCCGGTGCCTCGCGCGCATTCTTCGCCGCTGGCATCGACGATCCGCGCCTCGGCTACGAACACGCGGCGGCGCCCGCTGATCCACCGGCCATGTGCCTCGGCCGGGCCAACCTTCATCGGCTTGGTGAAGTGGAGGTTGAAGGCGGTGGTCAGGAGAAAGCGGTCACTGACCAGGCTGTTCGCCGCATAAAAGGACGCGTCGTCCAGCATCTTGAAATAGAGGGTTCCATGCGCGGCGCCGGCGGCGTGGAAGGCATCCTCCCGCACCTCGAACCGGATGAGAGACTCACCAGGTGCCGAGATCGACAGACGCGATTCGAAAAGCCGGTTGATGGGCGCGGAGTCGTAGAGCGCTTCGAGCGCCCGGAAATGCGCCGCCTCACCCGTGTCAGGCGGCGTCGCGTTCATCGACACCCATCAGGACGGCGGCCAGGGCATCGCGCGAGCGGGCGCCGCGCAATTGCTCCACGGCCGCGGCGTTGCGCAGGGTCCGGCTGACCGCGGCCAGCGCCTTCAGATGCTCCGCACCGGAATCGGGCGGGGAGAGCAGGAAGAACACGAGGTCGACCGGCTGATTGTCGATCGCCTTGTAGTCGATCGCCTCGGGCAGGCGGGCGACCATGCACCAGACCCTCGCCAGCCCGTCGATCTTGCCGTGAGGAATTGCGACCCCGTTGCCGAAGCCGGTCGAGCCAAGCTTCTCCCGCTCGTTGAGAGCGCTTGTCACCTGGGCGGGATCAAGCCCGAGCCGCTGCGCCGCCAATTGGCCGAGCAGCTGGAACAACCCGCGCTTGTTGCTGGCGGGAAGGGCGGACTTGATGGACTCGAAATCGACGAATTCGCTCAAACGCATGTCTTGGCACTCGATCCTGCGCCGTCCGGATTGGGCGAACGCTTGGTGCAATCACTTCGGAAGGGCAATGGTCAGCTCCGCGGCTCGACCCACCCGATGGTCCCGTCCTCACGGCGATAGACCATGTTGAACGCACCCGTCCGAAGATTGCGGAACATCAACGCGCCAGTGTTGCGAAGGTCCATCAGCATCACCGCGTCCCCGACGCTCGCCTCCGGAATGTCGACGCTGGTCTCGGCAATGATCGGCGGATGCTCTGGAGCCGGCGCCTCCTCGGGCGGTGGGGCGAAGATCGTGTAGCCGGCATCCTGTGCCAATTCGGTACTGGGCGCATGGTCGCCCTTACGCTCCCGAAGCCGTGACACGTAACGCCGCAACTGCCGCTCGATCTTGTCGGCCGCGCCTTGGAAGGCGGTGTGTGCGTCCTGCGCGCGGCCAAAGGCCTTCAATACGACGCCATTGGCTACCGGAGCGATGATGTCGCAGGTGAAGCCGCGATCGTGTGGCCCACGGCCAAAGGTTACATTGGCGCCGATCGCGCGCGAGAAGTAGCGGTCCGCCACCGCCGAGATGCGATCCCTTACATGCGCCCGCAGCGCGTCACCCGTCTCGACCTGATGGCCCGACACCCGAACGTCCACTTCAGCGGACTCCCTTGCTTGTTGCGGCGGCGGCGGCCTGCCTCAGCAAGGCCGATGCCGTCAATGAGCGAGACCGGCGTCCTGCCGCTGCAGCAGGTGCCACAGCGGATCCTTCAGCCCCGCGACGAACTGGGCGTGACGCGCCAACTCTTCAACCGATGCGTGGTAGGGACGCGCCGGGCGGACCGGCCGCTGCGCCGGAGCGACCACACCGGCGCTGACGCCACTGTCGGCCACCACTTCGGCCATGAGCGAGAGCCCGATCTGCCGCCCACCGGTCAATTCGACATAGACCTGCGCGAGCAATTGCGCGTCGAGCAGCGCGCCGTGCTTCACGCGCGCCGAGCGGTCGACTCCAAACCGCGTGCAGAGCGCGTCGAGGCTATGCTTGGCGCCGGGATGCCTGGATCGCGCCATCATCAGGGTGCAGATCATCCGGCTCATGCAGACAGGATCGCGGCCGCACAGCGCCAGCTCGGCGTTGAGGAAGCCGAAGTCGAAGCTCGCATTGTGGGCAATCAGGGGCGCATCGCCGATGAAGTCGAGCAGTTCGTCACAACGCTCGGCGAAACGCGGCTTGTCGGACAGAAAGATGGCCGACAGGCCGTGCACCGCCTCCGCCTCGGAGGGCATCGCCCGTTCCGGGTTGAAGTAGGCATGGAAGTGCCGTCCGGTCTCGCACCGATTGACCATCTCCACGCAGCCGATCTCCACCATCCGGTCGCCGGTGGCCGGGTTCACGCCGGTGGTTTCAGTGTCGAAGATGATCTCGCGCATGGTTGCGTGAATCTATGCGCCTTTGCCCGAATCCAGTCCAGCAAGGATCGCGTCGACCTGCCTTTCCGTTTCTGCCAGTGAGGCGCCGGTGTCGATCACTACATCGGCCCGCGCCCGCTTTTCCGAATCGGGCATTTGGCGGGCGAGGATGGCCGCAAGCTTTGCGTCGGTCATGCCGGGTCGGCCGAGCACGCGCTGGCGCTGAACGTCAGCCGGCGCGGAAGCGACGATCACGCGGTCGAATGCCTTTGCTCCGTCCGTTTCAAACAACAGGGGAATGTCGAACAGGAGAACGGGTTCTCCCGCATGATCGGCGATGAATCGCTCGCGTGCGGCTTTCACGGCGGGATGCACCAGCGCCTCAAGGGCGGCGAGTTCGCCGGGTTTGCCGAGCACGGCCGCGGCCAAGGCGTCGCGATCAACCGCGCCGTCGCGCGTGGTTCCGGGGAACCGCTCCTCGACCGCCGGAACCAGCGCGCCGCCGGAACCCTGAAGTGCGCGAACCGCCGCGTCCGCGTCGAACACGGGCACGCCGCGCGAACGGAACATGGCGGCGACGGTCGATTTTCCCATGCCGATCGACCCGGTGAGCGCAAGGCGGATCATGCGGCCAGCTGCCGGTGAAGCTCATCCTCGTCATCCGGCCCGCGCGGCGGGGCGACGCCGAAGAAAAGCGGAAATGCCGCCGCGGCCTGTTCGATGAGCATCGTGAGGCCTCCGGAAGCGGCCAACCCTCGTTGCCGCGCATCGGCCACCAACGCCGTGGGATCGGGCGCGGTGACCAGGTCAAAGACCCAGCCGTCGGCCGGCATCGCCGTCAGGTCGGCCTCTAGCGCAGGTGCACCAACCATGCCGAGCGGCGTTGCATTGACGAGGCCGTCGGTGCGGATAGGTGCGCCAAGCTCTTGAGGCCGCAAGGAAAGCCCGAAGCTGTTGGCGAGCGAGAAGGCCGCCTCCTGGTCGCGGGCGTGGATCGCCACGTCAGTAAAGCCAAGCGACTTGCACGCGACTAGCACGGCGCGCGCCGCCCCACCGGTCCCGAGCAGGGTCATGGACCTCGCTGGCGAGGCGCCGGCAAGCTGTTTCAGCACAAGAATGATCGCCCCCACGTCGGTGTTGGCGGCCGACAACTCGCCGGAACGGGGCACAAGCGTATTGCAAGCACCGACCTGGATCGCTTCATCGCTGCGCTCACCGGCCTGGAGGAGGGCGTCGAGCTTGAGCGGCATGGTGACATTGCAGCCGCGCCAGAGCGGATCGCCGCGCCGGTCTGCTATATAAGAAGGAAGGTCGTCGCGACGGACTTGCGTCCGGCGATACTCGGCATCCATTCCGAGCCGTTCGAGCCAGAAACCGTGAATCATCGGTGACTTGCTCTGAGCAATGGGGTCACCGATGACCTCGGCATAAGGTTTGCCGGGTGACATGCTGGGGACGCGATCTGACGTCATACCGCCAAGACGCCTTGACGGCGCAATTCGCCAAGCAGCGCCAGGAGGGGAAAGCCCTGGATGGTGAAGTGGTCACCTTCGATGCCCTCGAACAGCTGGATGCCCGGACCCTCGAGCCGAAACACGCCGACGCAATAACTGACTTCTGGCCAATCACTGGCGAGGTAGGAGTGAATGAAGGCTTCGCTGAGGGTTCGAACCTGCAACCTGGCTTCCTCCGCATGGCGCCAGACGACCTTGTCACCCTTCGCCAGTGCCACTGCGCTGGTCAGGAGCATGGACCGCCCAGAGAAGAAGCGTAGATGTTCGGCCGCCTCCTCAAGGCCGCCCGGCTTGGAAAATCGGCGGCCATCGACCGACACGACGCTGTCGCTGCCGATCACCAGCGCGTTCGGTCGCTCCGTCGCCACGCCTAGCGCCTTCAATTCGGCGAGGCGGGTGGCAAGCTCTCCATCATTGCCATCGAAGCCTTGCTTCACCGCGGCCTCGTCCACTGCCGGCGTCGCCATTCCATAAGGCACGCCGGCATTGGCCAGCAGCGTGCCGCGAATAGGGGACGTCGAGGCAAGGATGAGGTCCATATTTGTTCCTGTGGAAAAACCCTGTGCCCGGCCTAGCGCGACCTCGTGCATTATCCAATTGGCCGGTTCGCACCCGCGCCGGCGGTCTTCATTCGCGATTCTATCCACGGCCTTCCGACTTGATCCCCAGCCTGTGAGTCATGGGAGAGTCTCGTTCCGACTCGCGGGTAATGCTGGCCATCGGGCGCCCGACCGCTGTTGGCAAAATCGGGAGGCGCACCTATTCCCCGCGACCAAGCGGCCAACTTCATTCAACAACCTTCTAAGATTCTAAGAGAGGAATAAGGGCGTGGCTTTCCGACCGGCGGGATCGACCGACAAACCGCTGCTCGCGGTGCTGCGCGGTGAGCGGCGCGACCCTCCGCCCGCGTGGATGATGCGGCAGGCTGGTCGCTACCTGCCGGAATATCGCGCGCTGAGGGCCGAGAAGGGCGGATTCCTCGACCTCGTCTATGATCCTGAGTCAGCGGCGGAGATCACGCTCCAGCCGCTGCGGCGTTTCGCGCTCGACGCGGCGATCCTCTTTTCCGACATCCTGATCGTGCCCTTTGCGCTGGGCCAGCAGCTCAGCTTCACCGCTGGCGAAGGGCCGCGGCTGGCACCTCCGCTCAAGGGTGCCGACCTGGCCGGCCTGAAATTGCGTCTGGAGCGCCTCGATCCCATTTATGAGACGGTGGCCCGAGTGAAGGCCGCACTGCCGCCCCAAACAACCTTCCTGGGCTTCGCTGGAGCCCCGTGGACGGTCGCTACCTACATGGTGGCGGGTGAGGGTAGCCGGGAGCAGGCGGAGGCGCGTAGCCTCGCCTACAGCGACCCTGCGCTGTTCGGCGCAATCATCGAACGGATCGAGGAGTTGACCCTCACCTACCTGATCGGCCAGGCGGACGCCGGCGTGGATGCGGTGCAGATCTTCGACAGCTGGTCGGGAAGCCTCGCGCCGGCTGAGTTCGAGCGCTGGGTGATCGCACCCACCGCGCGACTGGTAGAGCGGCTGCGTGCCGCTCGGCCCGACCTCGCGATCATCGGCTTTCCCAAGGGCGCCGGCGGCAAGCTGGCGGCTTATGCGCGGGAAACCGGCGTTGATGCGCTCGGCCTCGACGAGACGGTGGACCCGGCCTGGGCCCACTCGGTCCTTCCCGAAGGCCTGCCGGTGCAGGGCAATCTCGATCCGCTGGCGCTCATTGCCGGAGGCCGCGGACTGAAGGAAGCGGTCACGCGAATCCGCGAGGCCCTTGCCAGCAGGCCGCACGTGTTCAATCTCGGACATGGGATTCAGCAGACCACTCCGATCGCCCATGTTGAACAGCTGATGAGCCTGCTAGGGAAGTCCTCTGGAGGGGTGATCTGAGGCGATGACGTTCCTGGACGCTTATGTCGGCTGGCTTGGCAACGCCTACCCGTGGGTGAAGGCCGCGCACCTGACCTTCGTGATCTTCTGGATCTCGGGGCTTTTTTTGCTGCCGCGTTTCTACGTCTACCATCACGCCACTCCACCCGGCACCGCTGAAGATCGAGCCTGGATTGAGCGCGAGGAGCGGGTTCGGTCGATTATTCTCACGCCCGCGATGGTGATCGTCTGGATTTTGGGGCTGATGCTTGCCTTTCACCTCGGCGCCTGGGGCGAGGGGTGGTTCAGCGTCAAACTGGCGCTGGTGGTCGCTCTGACCGGTTATCAGGGCTGGATGGGTGCTTACGGACGCAAGCTGGCGAACGGTGCAAGGCCGCTCGAGAACCGTACCTTGCGGATCATGAACGAGATTCCGGGCATCGCCACCGCGGTGATCGTCGTGCTGGTGATCGTGAAGCCGTTCTAGTTGCCGCCGGAGCACAATGCTCCGGTTGACTTGGCTGCAACGGCACCATACCTCTGGACCGCATACGGGCGCACCGGTCCGTATTCCTCCTCCTCAGCCGGTGTGACCGCTTTTCAGCGGCTTTATCATCCACCTGGCTGACCATCCCCACATCCCAGGCATAGCTACATGCACTTGAAAGAATTGAAGAAAAAAACTCCCGCCGAACTGGTCGCGATGGCCGAGGAGATGGGAGTCGAGGGCGCCAGCACCTTGCGCAAACAGGACCTGATGTTCTCCATCCTCAAGGTCCGGGCCGACAGCGGCGCCGAGATCATGGGGACCGGCACCATCGAGGTGCTGAACGACGGTTTCGGCTTCCTTCGCAGTCCCGAGGCCAACTATCTGGCTGGACCCGACGACATCTACGTCACTCCCCAGGTCGTGCGCCGGTTCGGCCTCCGCACCGGTGACACGGTGGAAGGCGAAATCCGCGCGCCCAAGGACGGCGAGCGTTATTTCGCCCTGACCCGCGTCACCCAGATCAACTTCGACGATCCCGACCAGGTTCGTCACCGCGTCAACTTCGATAACCTCACGCCGCTCTACCCGAACGAGAAGCTCAAGCTCGACACGCTTGATCCGACGATCAAGGACAAGAGCGCTCGGGTGATCGACATCGTCGCCCCGCTCGGCAAGGGCCAGCGCGCGCTGATCGTCGCGCCGCCGCGCACCGGCAAGACCGTGCTGCTGCAGAATATCGCGCGGGCGATCACCGACAATAATCCCGAGGTCTTCCTCATCGTGCTGCTGATCGACGAGCGGCCCGAGGAAGTTACCGACATGCAGCGCTCGGTGAAGGGTGAGGTGATCTCCTCGACCTTCGACGAGCCGGCCCAACGCCACGTGCAAGTCGCTGAAATGGTGATCGAAAAGGCCAAGCGCCTGGTCGAGCACAAGAAGGATGTCGTGATCCTGCTCGACTCCATCACCCGCCTTGGCCGCGCCTACAACACCGTGGTGCCGAGCTCGGGCAAGGTGCTGACCGGCGGTGTCGACGCCAATGCGCTGCAGCGGCCAAAGCGCTTCTTCGGTGCGGCCCGCAACATCGAGGAAGGCGGCTCGCTTTCGATCATCGCGACCGCGCTGATCGACACCGGCTCCAAGATGGACGAGGTCATCTTCGAAGAGTTCAAGGGTACGGGTAACAGCGAAATCGTGCTCGACCGCAAGGTCAGCGACAAGCGCATCTTCCCGTCGCTGGACGTCGGCAAGAGTGGCACCCGCAAGGAGGAGCTGCTGGTCGAGCAGAACATCCTCACCAAGATGTGGGTGCTGCGCAGGATCCTGATGCAGATGGGCACCATCGACGCGATGCAGTTTCTGCTCGACAAGATGAAGGACGCCAAGTCGAACGAGGACTTCTTCGCCAGCATGAACCAGTAGGCTGAGCCCGCCCGCCGGGCGCGCTTCACACGTGTCCGGGGGTCGCGCCTCGTTCCGCGCATTCTCGGTCACTGGACCGCGGCAGCGCGGAATGATTAAAGCCCTGTCATGTTCAGCTTCGCGTCGATCTTTACCCCGGCCGGTCTTGCCGGACTAGGCCAGATCATCGTCGGGGACCTGACGCTTGCTGGCGACAACGTCGTCATCATGGGCAGCCTTGCCGCTGGCTTGCCGCCAAAAGACCGACGCAAGGTCCTCCTGTTCGGAGTCAGCCTGGCGCTGGTGTTCCTGATCACCTTCGCCCTGATCGCGACTCAATTGCTCAAGATCACCGGCCTGGTGTTTGCCGGCGGGCTGCTGCTGTTATGGGTCGCGTTCAACATGTGGCGTGAGCTTCGCCCGGTCCCGGTCGAGGTTTGCGATGATCCCGACACGCCGGAGATCGAAGGTCCTCCCGCATCGAAGTCGCTGCTTCGCGCGGCCATCCAGATCACCATCGCCGACCTTAGCATGAGCGTCGACAATGTCCTGCTGGTCGCCTCCATCGCCCGCTCCAACCCAGCGCTTCTCTTCGTAGGCCTGAGCTTCTCGGTGCTGTTCATGGGGCTTGCCGCCAACTATGTGGCGCGGCTGATCGAGCGCTACCACTGGATCAACTACATTGGTCTGGGCGTCATCCTCTATGTCGCCGCGAAGATGATCGTGGAGGGGTGGCTCGGCGGAGACCATGTCCTGGGACTGAGGACGATGTTCGGATGGTAGGAAAGCGACTTTGTCAGGAATGAAACGGCGATGATGCTGAGCTTCGTGTCCGCGACTGTTGTCGGCTTGGCGATGCCGTCCGGCGTCTGGCAGGCCATCACGGCGGATTTCGCGAACATCGGTCAGCCCGGCGCCCTTGCAGCGTTCCTGCAGGTGCTGATGATCGATCTGGTGCTGGCCGGCGACAATGCGATCGTCGTGGGCGCGCTGGCGGCGGGCCTGCCTGCGGAGCAGCGTCGCAAGGTCATTCTCATTGGTGTGATGGCAGCGCTTGTGCTGCGGGTCGCCTTTGCCCTGTTGGTCAGCCAGCTCCTGCAGATCGTCGGCCTGATCCTGGCCGGCGGATTGTTGCTGTTGTGGGTGGCATGGAAGATGTGGCGAGAGCTACGCCACGCCGGTGAGAGTACCGGATCGGTTGAGATCGTGGGAGACGAGCACAGCGGGCTGAAACCCGCGAAGAGCTTCGCCGCCGCCGCTTGGGCAGTCGCCGTCGCGGACGTCAGCATGAGCCTGGATAATGTGCTGGCGGTCGCTGGGGCCGCCCGCGAGCACCCGGGCATCCTGATCGTCGGCCTTCTGCTCTCCGTTGCACTGATGGGGCTCGCCGCTAACCTCATCGCCCGGTACATCGAACGCTACCGATGGATCGCGTACGGCGGTCTGGTCGTCATCCTGTGGGTGGCGGGCAAGATGATCTGGGAAGGTTTCCACGACGTGCGTCCCGTGTTGCTCCCCTTCATTGGCTGACGGGGACACCATCTTCGCGAACTCGAGCGGCAGTCCGCCTGCCGCGATTGCGGTCATTCGGATTAGCGGAGCTCGCGCGCATGATGCAGCGGAGCGGCTGGCTGGCCCATTGCCACCGCCCCGTCGAGCCGCTGTGCGAAAGTTAAAGGGGAGCGATGGGCTTCTGCTGGATGAAGCGTTGGTTCTGCGTTTCGACAGCCCTGCCAGTGCGACCGGCGAGGACCTGGTGGAGCTGCACTGCCACGGCGGGCGTGCGGTTGTGGCGGCGGTGCTCGCTGCCTTGTCCACTTTCCCCCACTGCCGTTTGGCGGAGCCGGGTGAATTCACGCGTCGCGCTCTTTCCGCTGGTCGGATCGACCTCACCGAAGCCGAAGGACTTGCTGATCTGCTCGAAGCGGAGACCGAGGCGAAGCGCCGGGCGGCGATGGGGGTTGCTGGCGGCGGCCTGCGGCGGCTGATCGCAGGATGGCGCGAACGGGTTGTCGGGCTATCTGCCCAGGCCGAGGCGGCGATCGACTATGTTGGTGATGAGGATGAGACAGCATTGGACACGGGTGCGCTGGTGACCGCCGCCCGTGAGCTCGCAGACGAGTGGAAGGGGTGGCTTGCGCGCCCCCGCTCGGATGTCCTCCGCCGGGGCGCTAGGGTGGTTCTGGCTGGTCCGCCGAACAGCGGAAAGTCCAGCCTCCTCAACGCCCTCGCGGGGGAAGAGCGCGCGATCGTTGCCGATGAGGCGGGTACCACACGTGACGTAATCGAAGTACCGCTTGCGATTGGTGGCCTGCCGATCGTTCTGGTCGACACCGCTGGGATCAGGCCGACCGATCAGCACGTCGAGCGGATTGGGGTCGAGCGTGCGCTGGTGCAAGTCGACTTCGCGGATGTTGTGCTCTGGCTGGGAAATGAGGAGAGCAGGCCCACGCATCCGCGGGTCATCCCCATTCATGCGCAAGCGGACGTAAGGCCGGGTCCCCCGCCAGACCGGATAGCTGTATCCGTCGTGACTGGGGAGGGGCTGACATCCTTGCTCCATGCGATCCGCCGTTTTGTCGAGACCGTGGTGCCGCCGGAGGACCAGCTGGCGCTTAATCAGCGGCACGCAGACCTGTTGGAACAAGCGGCAGGCGCATTGGAGGGGGTTTCAACGGACCTCGTCATCCTGGCGGAGCAGCTTCGCCAAGCTCGCTCCTTGCTCGACAAGATCACTGGTCGCAGTGGCACCGAAGAGATGCTCGACGCACTGTTCTCACGCTATTGCTTGGGTAAATAGCGGAGCCGTGTTTCACGTGGAACATTGGTCGGCTAAGGCGCCCGCATGTTTGATGTGGTCGTAATCGGGGCAGGTCATGCCGGCTGCGAAGCTGCATGCGCGGCGAGCCGCCGTGGAGCGCGGGTGGCACTGGTCACCCTCCGTGCTGACAACATCGGCCAGATGAGCTGCAATCCGTCGATTGGAGGCGTCGGTAAAGGGCACCTTGTCCGCGAACTCGACGTCTTCGATGGTTTGATGGCGCGGGCGGCCGATCACGCTGCGATCCACCGCCGAATGTTGAACCGCAGCAAGGGGCCAGCCGTCTTCGGTCCACGGGTTCAGGCTGATCGAAAGTTTTACGCACGAGCCGTCCGCCGAATGGTGGAAGAGAGCGGTGCGACCCAGATCGAAGGCGAAGCCACTCGCCTCATCGTCGTCAGCGGGAGGGTGGCCGGCGTTGCTCTTTCTGACGGGAGCCAACTGAAGGCCCGGGCAGTCGTCATTACCACGGGAACTTTCCTCAAGGCGATCATCCACATCGGAGAACAGTCCTCAGCCGCCGGTCGCAGTGGTGAGGCATCCTCCGTTCCTCTGGGCAATCAGATACGGGAGCTCGGCCTAGCGCAAGGTCGACTGAAGACCGGAACGCCGCCGCGCCTGGACGGACGGACGATCAACTGGAGTGTTCTGGAAGAGCAGCCATCCGATGCAAGCCCGTGGCTGATGAGCGCGCTGGATGACGGTGCCCGACCCCCGCAGCTTCGGTGCGCGATCACGCGGACCACGACGGACACGCACGAGATCATCCGGTCGTCGGAACATCGCTCTCCGCTATACTCCGGAGCCATCGAGGGGCGGGGACCGCGTTATTGCCCCTCCATCGAGGACAAGGTGCGACGCTTTGCCGATCGCGACAGCCACCAGATTTTTCTCGAACCGGAGGGGCTTGATTCAACCCTGGTCTATCCGAACGGCATTTCGACTTCCCTGCCTGCGGAGGTGCAGGAGAGTTTTGTCCGTTCGATCACGGGGCTCGAACGGGTGACGGTCGTAAAGCCCGGCTATGCCGTCGAGTATGAGCACGTTGACCCGCGTCACCTGAGCGGCACGCTTGAAAGCAAGGCGGTTGCGGGGCTGTTCCTCGCTGGGCAGATCAACGGCACGACGGGGTATGAGGAGGCCGGAGCACAAGGCCTCGTCGCAGGCTTGAATAGCGCGGCTGTGGCTTGTGATATGGCCCCGCTCTTCTTCAGAAGAGAGACCAGCTACATCGGTGTCCTGATCGATGATCTGGTCGTTCAGGGCGTCAGCGAGCCGTACCGAATGATGACCGCGAGAGCCGAGCATCGCTTGGCGCTCCGTGCCGACAATGCCGTCGCTCGTTTGGGGGAGGATGCTCTCGCATCGGGAGCGTTGAGCTACCGGCGGCGCAAGGCAGTCGATAAGCATCTACAATTCAGGACAACGGCCGCATACGCCACGACCGACGAGGGTAAGGCCGATGCGCTCTATGCGCCTTATGTGGAGCGCCAGGCTAGAGAGTGGTCAGCGGTCCGCGCGTCTTCCGACGCAGTGATCCCCAGCGACCTTGATTTTAGCAGCATCGCTGGAATGTCCGCCGAGATGGCTGAGCGGCTAGCGGCAGCGAGGCCGGACAATCTCGATCAGGCGTCTCGCGTGGCCGGCATCAGCCCGGCTGCCCTTACTGCTCTGCACCTCACCATCTCTCGGCGCGCCGCGTGATCGAAAAGGTCGCAGCAGCGGCGGGAAGCTCCGTTTCACGTGAAACAATGGAGCGTCTCGAGCACTACGTTCACCTGTTACTGGACGAGAACAACCGGCAAAATCTGATCGCGGCTTCTACGGCTGAAGACGTGTGGATGCGGCATGTCGTCGACTCTGCGCAGTTGCTCCGGTTCATGCCCGCTGGCCGACACCTCGATGTAGGATCAGGCGCGGGTTTGCCGGGGCTCGTCCTGACGATACTTAGTGAAGCGCCGATCACGATGGTTGAGCCCCGGCGTTTACGAGCAGAGTTCCTTCAGCGCTGTATCAACGAGCTGGACCTGCGCCATGCCACTGTTCAGCAGGCGAAGGTTGAGCGGGTTTCAGGAAAGTTCGACACGATTACCGCGCGGGCCGTGGCTGCAATCGAGCGGCTCTTTGCTGTTGCACACCATTTGTCGCATCCACAGACCGTCTGGGTACTACCGAAGGGCCGGTCTGGACAAATGGAACTGGCAGCGGCTCGTTCCTCGTGGCAAGGTCACTTTCGTACGGAGCCGAGCATCACCGAGGGGGAAGCGGTGATCGTGATTGCTTCGGGCGTGTCGCCAAGACGAAAGGGGCGGGGATGATCCGGATTGCGGTCGCCAACCAGAAGGGTGGAGTGGGAAAGACCACCACCGCCATCAACCTCGCGACCGCACTCGCGGCGACGGGCTGGCGGGTGCTGCTGCTCGATCTTGATCCGCAGGGAAATGCATCGACGGGGCTGGGCGTCAGCCAGGCCGCCCGTCACCATTCCAGTTACGACGTCCTGATGGGTGAAGCCACGCTCGAGGAATCGGTCGTCGCCACCCGCGTTCCTCGGCTCGACGTTGTGCCGGCTACCCAGGATCTCTCCGGCGCTGAAGTGGAGATGGTGGAGTTTGAGCGGCGCACGCACCGGCTTGCGGATGCGCTCGACAAGGCGCCAGTCGGCCGTTGGGACATCGTCCTGATGGACTGCCCGCCGTCGCTGGGCCTTCTGACCGTGAATGCGTTGATCGCTGCCCGGCAACTGCTGGTGCCGCTCCAATGCGAGTTCTTCGCTTTGGAGGGCTTGAGCCAGCTGTTGCAGACGGTCGAGCGCATCCGAACTCGCTTTAATCCGGACCTCAGCATCCTTGGCGTTGCGCTCACCATGTTCGACCGACGCAACAGCCTGTCCCGGCAGGTCGCGGAGGACGTTCGCGCCTGCCTCGGCTCGGCGGTGTTCGAAACTGTGGTGCCGCGCAACGTGCGGCTGTCGGAAGCGCCCAGCCACGGCTTGCCGGCCCTGATCTACGACCTGCGCTGCTCGGGGAGTGAAGCCTATGTGCGGCTCGCCAAGGAACTGATGGATCGCCTTCCGGCACCAGTCATCGTGGAGGCTGCATGAACGAGCTTCGGCAGCGCGGGCTCGGGCGTGGACTGTCTGCCCTGCTAGGTGACGCTCAGCCGGACTTGGAGGGTCCGCGGGGCGCGGGCGTGCGCGAGATCGACATTGCGGCGATCAAACCCAATCCGCAGCAACCCCGCCGAGTGTTCGATGAGGTGGCGATTGCCGAGCTTGCCGCGTCCATCGGCGAGCGTGGAGTGCTTCAGCCCATCCTTGTTCGCGACCTCAAGGACGGCCGTTTCGAGCTGATCGCCGGCGAACGCCGCTGGCGCGCGTCGCAACGGGCTCAGTTGCACAAGATCCCGGCACTGGTTCGCGAGTTTGACCAAGCCGCCAGCGCGGAGGTCGCGCTGATCGAGAATGTGCAGCGCGAGGACCTGAACGCGTTGGAGGAGGCCGACGCCTACGCCAGTCTGATCGAGCGCTATGGGCACGGGCAGGATGCTGTCGCCAAGCTGGTCGGCAAGTCACGCAGCCATGTGGCTAACCTGTTGAGATTGCGGGATCTTCCAGAGTTCGTACGAGAGGCCCTGCTGCGTGGCGAACTGACCATGGGGCATGCCCGGGCAGTGGCCACCGCAAGCGATCCCGAGGCGCTTGCACGAGAGGTGATCGCCGGTGGCCTGTCGGTCCGCCAGACGGAGCAGCTGGCCAAGGCGGTCAAACCCGGCAACGAGAGCGACAGCGCCCGTGCTTCCGCCAGAAAGGTGGGGACCGGGCAGGACGCCGACGTGGCGGCGCTGGAGCGCCAGCTGGGCGACGTTCTGGGCCTTAGGGTAAAGATTGCTGCCAAGGGTAGCGCGGGAACGGTGACGCTGCACTTCTCAACGCTCGATCAGCTAGATCTGGTTTGCCAGCGGCTGACCGGCGAACCGATCTAGGCTCAGCGACGGCCTGCGCGGGCCAGCTGCAGCAATTCGGTGCCGAGCGTCGCCGCGGCAGGCGGGGCGGTACCGCCCTTAAGCAATTCGCGTTCGACCTGCGCCAGACGACTCATCGCCTGTGCCAGGCGGGGGCTGGTCCAGCGCGACAGCATGCGTCCGACCAGGGCGCGGTCCTTCCAGAAGATGCCGGCCAGCACCGCGTCCATGGGCTGGCCGGAGTCGAGCCGCGCCCGCAAGGGAGCGAGCTGAAGAAGGCGGCGCTGCAATGATCGGGTCATCGGGATGGCGTCACTGCCGACATCTTCGGCGACGGCCAATTCGTCGGCGAGGTCGGCCAGCGCTCCGCTTAGCGCTAGGTCACCAGCACGGTTGAGGTCGCGGTCCGGCGCGTCGGCGCCGAGCAGGTCGAGGTGTTCGGCCAGCAGCTCGCGCGGATTTTCGGCAGTGGAGTTGAGAAAAACCGAGAATTTTGCGAGTTCCTGCGCGATGATCGCCTGATCGGCGCCCGCTGAAGCGGCCACGCGGTCCGCGATATCACGGGACAGGCGCAAGCCCTGTCCGCGCGCCAGATCGGAGACTAGCCGGCCCATGTTGGCCGCATCCGGCATGTAGGAAAGGTGCGACAGAGCGCTGGCGTGGGCGTCCACCGCCTTCATCAGCGCCGAAGTCTTCTTGAGCGCTCCGGCGATGAGCACGGTTGGGTGTTCGACCGCAGGAGCGGCGAGCAGGGCTTCCACTGCGGGCAGCGACTCCTCGCCGGCGGGCTCGACCCAGATCAGGCGCGGACCGCCGAACATGGAGATGGCGCTGGCACTGTCGCTGAGCAGGGCAGGGTCGCTCTTGAGCTGGACGCCCGTGAGCGCCTCCTTTTCGGCGTTGAGGCCAGCCAGCAGACGGGCGGCAAGCGCGCGGGAGGCGGACTCGTCCTCGCCGGCGAACAGATACAGGCGGACAGCCGCATCGGGCCGATCGACACTACGGTCGACCTGCCCCTTGGAAATCTTCACCGCGCGCCGGTCCGGGTCGCGTAAAGACCAAGCCGCGCGACAATCTGGTCGGCAAGGATCACGCTCAGCCGCTCCAGCGCGCTCTGCTCGGCGGCGACGGTCGCATATTCGCTGCTGACCACGTCGATACCGACATCGGACCCGGCGGTAGCGTCGAGTACCACGGCGCCGGTGGTGGAATCCACAAGACGGTAGCGCGCCCGCAGAGTGCGCCGTTCGCGGGTCACGGCGGAGTCGCCGCGAATGCCGAAGCCCTCGATGGCATCGTCGAGTTCGACCTGCAGCCGGTAGCGGGGGTTGGCGTCGGTGGTGCCAAGCCGGTCAACCAGCGCGGACCGGACGAGATAACCCGATTGGCCGGGGATCGGTTGAACTGCGACGGAGCGCAGAACCTGCGCGACTGGCCCGGACTCACCCCCGGCATAGAGCGGACGAAGGCCACAGGCCGAAGTCGCGACCGCCAGCACAAGGAGGAGTAGAAAGCGGCTCACAGGACGATGTTCACGAGGCGATCGGGCACCACAATCACTTTCCGCGGCTCAGCGCCGTCCAGCAGGCGCGAAATCTTGTCGGCGCCAAGGGCCATGGCCTGCAATTCCTCGCGGGCAAGTCCCCGAGGGGCGGACAACGTGTCGCGCAGCTTGCCATTGACCTGCACCGCCACCGTCACTTGGTCGTCGACCAGAAGCGCGGGATCATGCTCGGGCCAAGGCTGGTCGGTGATCAGGCCGTCACCGCCAACGGCGGTCCAGGCTTCCTCGGCGAGGTGAGGAGCCATCGGTGAGACCAGCTTCAGCAGCGTATGGATGGCGCTCGTGCGGTCGGTCGACGGCTTCGCCTTCTCAATGGCGGTGGTCAGCTCATACAGACTGGCGATCGCCTTGTTGAACTGCAGGCCCTCGATCGCCTGCCCGACGGCGGCAATCGTCTTGTGCATTCGCCGGCGCAGTTCGAGATCTTCGCCCTCCGTCTTGGGCTGGACCGCACTTTGTGCCAGGCGCCAGACCCGCTGGACGAAGCGCGCGGCGCCCTCGATGCCGCCGATCGACCATTCAAGGTCCCGCTCGGGCGGCGAATCGGACAACATGAACCAACGCACCGCGTCCGCGCCGTAGCGATCGATGATCAAGTCCGGATCGACGACATTCTTCTTCGACTTGGACATCTTCTCGACGCGGCCGGAGGTGACCGGCTGGCCGGACTCGACGTGCACCCAATCGTCGCCGTCGCGACGGACCTCATCAGGGCTGAGCCAGCTGCCGTCGCCCGCGCGATAGGTCTCGTGAGTGACCATCCCTTGCGTGAACAGGCCTTTGAACGGCTCGGCCATGCCGAGTCGGCCGATGCGTTCCAGCGCCCGGGTCCAGAAGCGGGCGTAGAGCAGGTGCAGGATCGCATGCTCGACCCCGCCGATGTACTGGCCAACGGGGAGCCAGGCCTCAGCCTCCGCGCGGTCGAACGGCTTGTCGTCCGGCTGGCTGGCGAAGCGGATGAAGTACCAGGAGGAATCGACAAAGGTGTCGAGGGTGTCGGTCTCCCGCCGGGCCGCGCCCCCGCACTTGGGGCACTCGGCCTTGTTCCACGTGGAATGGCGGTCCAGCGGGTTGCCGGGCACGTCGAAGCTGACGTCTTCGGGCAGAACCACCGGCAACTGATCGCGAGGCACGGGCACGGGCCCGCACGCATCGCAGTGGATGATTGGGATCGGCGTGCCCCAGTAGCGTTGGCGGCTGACACCCCAATCGCGGAGGCGGTACTGGATGGTGCCTTTGCCCCAGCCTGCGGTCTCGGCGCGGCGGATGATCTCGGCGGTCGCAGCATCGCTGGTGAGGCCATCGAGGAAGCGCGAGTTCACCGCGACGCCCGAGCCTACCTCGGCCGCGGTAACCGGAAGCGAGGCCTCGTTGGCGCTCGCGGCGACCACGCGGCGGATCGGGAGGTGGTATTTGCTCGCGAACTCGAAGTCACGGACGTCGTGCGCCGGAACGCCAAACAGTGCGCCGGTGCCATAGTCCATCAGCACGAAGTTCGCGATCCACACCGGCAGGCGCCAGTCGGGGTCGAGCGGGTGAAGAACCTCGAGGCCGGTGTCGAACCCAAGCTTCTCGGCGGTCTCGATCTCCGCGGCGGTGGTACCGCCCTGCTTGGCAAGCGCGATGAACTCGGCGACCTCGGGCCGCTCGGCCGCGAGCGCTTCGGCAATCGGGTGACCGGGTGAAATGGCGATGAAGCTGGCACCGAAGATGGTGTCTGGCCGGGTGGTGAAAACCTCGATCTCGCCCGGTCCATCCAAGCGCTGAAAGCGGAACTGCAGTCCCTGGCTTTTGCCGATCCAATTCTCCTGCATCAGGCGAACCTTGTCGGGCCACTGGTCCAGTGTTCCAAGGCCATCGAGCAGTTCTTCGGCGAAGTCGGTGATCTTGAGGAACCACTGACTCAATTTGCGCCGCTCGACGGCCGCCCCCGAGCGCCACCCCTTGCCGTCGATGACCTGCTCGTTGGCGAGCACGGTCATGTCGACGGGATCCCAGTTGACCTCCGATTCCTTACGGAAGACCAGGCCCGCTTCAAACAGGTCGAGGAACAGCGCCTGTTCGTGCCCGTAGTAATCGGGTTCGCAGGTCGCGAGCTCCCGGCTCCAGTCGAGCGCGAAGCCAAGGCGCTTAAGCTGGCCGCGCATGGTGGCGATGTTCTCGCGGGTCCAGCTGCCGGGGTGGACCTTCTTTTCCATGGCCGCATTCTCGGCCGGCATTCCGAAGGCGTCCCAGCCCATCGGGTGGAGCACTTCGAAGCCCTGCATCCGGCGGAAGCGGGCCAGCACGTCGCCCATGGTGTAGTTGCGCACGTGCCCCATGTGGATGCGTCCCGATGGATAGGGAAACATCTCCAACACGTAGGATTTTGGCTTGGGGCTGGCGCTGTCCGCGCGGAAACAGCCCTCCGACTCCCACCGCTCCTGCCAGCGGGAGTCGCTCGCCGCCGGGTCGAAACGGTCGGTCATGAAACGCCTCTTGGTGCTTAGCCGGCGACAGTGCCGCGGCGGATGTCGCGGGCGCGGGTCAGGATGATGTCCTCAAGCTTCTGGACGGTGGCGGCCGAGACCGGCGCATCGACCCACTGCCCGCCCTGGTTGACCTGGCGGCTGGCGGCGACCCGCAGCGCGTCGGCCCGCAGGTCCTGATCGAGGATGGAGACGGTCAGCTTGACCCGCTCACCCGGCGCCTGCGGGTTGGCATACCAGTCAGTGACGATCACGCCACCGTTGCTGTCGGCGGTGACCAACGGCGCGAAGCTTAGCGTGTCGATGGCGGCACGCCACAGATAGGTGTTGACGCCGATCTGCGTCAGCCGCGCGGGCGCGAGCCGGGTCGGCACGTCGCGATTGCGCGAACAGCCCGCGGCGAGCAACGCCAGGGGGATCAGCGCAGCGGTGAGGGTGGTGCGGGCCATCGAGGATCTTCCTGCCATCTTGTTTTGAGAAGGGTCGGGCGGCGTTATAGATGCTGTGCCAAAGCGGGCAAGCGGCGTAACGGGGCGGCTGCATTGTGGATTCAATGTCACATCGGCCCGCCAACTCCGAAGTGTCGTGGAACATTCATCTAAGCGAGGCTATATCCTCAACACAGGGAGTGGTGACTCGACAATGAACCGGGGCAGAATCAGCAAAGGTAAGATTGCCGTGGCATGGGCCGCGGCCAGCCTCCTGCTGCCTGCGACGGTGGTCATCGCAGCCGCTCCGCAGAGCAAGGGCGGTCGTCCGCCAGCGCTCGCCCTCTCCTTCGAGCGCGGTTTCACGCCGGCCCAGGCCGACCCGCGACTCGCCGCGGCACTTGCTAGCCGCCCGGCCCTCGCCAGCGACTTCGGCTTCACGCCGGCGGCGGCCAAGCGCCGTCCGAATCAGGTGAGAGTGGCGATCCGGGCGCAGCTGCCCGATCGGGCGCTCAAGGCGGCCGACTTGGCCACCCTGCCAGTCAACCAG
Organism: Sphingomonas sp. KRR8; assembly: GCF_023559245.1. NCBI lineage: Bacteria > Pseudomonadati > Pseudomonadota > Alphaproteobacteria > Sphingomonadales > Sphingomonadaceae > Sphingomonas > Sphingomonas sp. KRR8. The sequence goes on along the minus strand of NZ_CP097462.1, from coordinate 2,064,987 downwards.
GGCGTGGCGCTCACTCCTGCCAGCTACAATCTCGGCGTAGCCGTCGGTTGGCGTCGTTTCGCGCTGACCGGCGACGTCGCCAAGGCCAAGTCTGACGTGCCGGCGCTTGGCGCTAGCGAAGGCGCGGTGGTCGGCGTCAATTACAATCTGAAGCGCTTCACGGCGCGAATGGCGGCGAGCGCCGATCGCAGTGATCGCAACGTGCCCGCTATCGCCACCAATAACAGCTACGCGCTGGATGTCGGCGGCGCCTACAATCTGTCGAGCAATGTCGCCGTGACCGGCGGCGTTCGCTACAAGATCGAGCGTGAGAAGGTCGCGACCTTCGCCGACCAGCGCCGTGACAGCCAGGCGGTCTACATCGGCACCGCGCTGAAGTTCTAGGCCAAGCCGGCCGCGTGACGGGAGAAATCCCGTGACGGCACCTTCGGTTTACGGTTGCTCCGCCATGGCCAGCCAGGCATCAATTCCCGCCCATCCAGCGAAGCCTAGCTTCGGCAGTTTGCGCATTGCTCGTTCGTCGATTCCACCCAGCGCAAAGGCCGGGACAGCCGCGAGTCGAGCCAACCTTGCGGCCTCCTTCTCACCCAGCGCCGGCGCGCCCGGGTGGGAGCGGGTGCAATAGACTGGCGACACAAACACCAGTGCGGCGCCGTCCCGAGCGGCCGCGCGGGCCTCTGCTTCGTCATGCACCGAGCGCGAGAAGGGCAGTCCAAGGCTGGAGCCCTCCGGATTGTGGACGAAAGCGGCCCCGAGCGCGCGCGCCAGGATCGGATCGCGGGCAACGCCAAGAATCAGTCCGCAACGATGGCAAAGGTCCGCGACCTTCCGAGTGATAAGCATGCGCCCCTGGGGCTCAGTCGCGTGGTGCCGAACGATGACGCCCGCGCCGAGGTCACCCGCACGATCGAGCGCCGGCCACAGGCGGTCACCCATCCGTTCGTCGGTCATCAGCCAGGCGCTGGGCCAGCGTTGCGTCGTCATTGGTGTCGCTATAGCAGCGCGGCGTGATTGATGCTGCTACCCGCCTTGCCTCCGTTCGAGACGGGATTGCCGCCGCAGCCCGAACTGCAGGGCGCGACCCTGATTCGGTGACCTTGGTGGCCGTGTCCAAGACCAGGTCCGCGGGGGAGGTGGAGGAACTCATTGCTGCCGGGCAGAAGATCTTCGGCGAAAGCCGGGTGCAGGAAGCCGCGGACAAATGGTCCGGGCTCAAGGCTGCGCACCCTGACGTTACGCTGCACTGCATCGGCCGCCTGCAGTCCAACAAGGCGGACGAAGCGGTTCAGCTGTTCGACGTGATCCACTCGCTCGACCGGGCAAGCCTGCTCGACGCGCTGGTCAGGGCGGGGGAGCGAGCGGGTCGCTATCCCGCTGTCTATGTCCAGGTGAACATCGGCGCCGAGGAACAGAAGGGCGGCGTGGCGCTGGCCGAGTTGCCGGCGTTCCTCGACCAGGTGCGCGCCAGTCCGCTGCCGCTGGCCGGGCTGATGTGCATTCCGCCCGCGGGGGTGGAGCCGTCACCCTATTTCGCGCTGCTCGCCAAGCTGGCGCGGCGTCATGACGTCACCGGCCTCAGCATGGGGATGAGCGGCGATTACAAGGCAGCGGTCATGCTGGGGGCGACGGTCGTGCGGGTGGGCACCGCTTTATTCGCGGACTGACCTGCTCAGTCCAGGTGACCGCTCTTCCGGCGCTTCGTGTCGAGGTAATCCGCATTGTGCGGGTTGGCCGGCATGTGATGGGCAACGCGCTCCACCACCGCGATCCCCGCCTGTTGAAGCCCCGCCAGCTTGGCCGGATTGTTGGTCAGCAGCCGAACGCGGTCGATGCCGAACGTGCGCAGCATGGCGGCCGCCAACGCATAATCCCGCACATCATCCGGGAAGCCGAGGCGCCGGTTGGCCTCGACGGTGTCCAAACCACGGTCCTGCAGCTGATAGGCGCGGATCTTGTTGCTGAGGCCGATGCCCCGTCCCTCGTCGCGCAGGTAAAGGAGGACGCCTCCGCCGCCATTCGCGATCAGCCGGAGCGCGGCTTTGAGTTGCGGCCCGCAATCGCACTTGAGGCTGCCGAATACGTCGCCAGTCAGGCACTCGCTGTGCAGCCGAACGAGCGGAGGTGTGCCACTCGGTGCGCCAACGATGATGGCGGCGTGCTCACTGCCGTCCTCGGCCGAGCGAAAAACCGCGATTTGCGTCTCGACATCGACTCCGTCGATAGGGAGGCGCGCGCGGGCGGCGAGGGTGACGTGGCGCCGATGGCTCGCTGCCCGCGCTTCTTCGGTGCCAATTCGAAGGACGGACGATCCGGCCGGGGCTAGCCAGAGCGCCGGCAGGAGAGACGCTAGGCGGGCGAGCGTCAAGGCTGCCGCCGCGCTGCTGCCGTCACTCACGCTGCCGAGCGCAAGCGGGCCGAGCGGTCCACGGCTGAAATCCAGGCTGGGATCGACCAGCCGGCGAACCGCGGCCGAATCAAGCCAATCGGAGCGAAGGACAAGCACGGGCTGTTGCGGGTCGGCGGCTTCCCGGCGCTGGCCAAGCCCAAGCGCGGCGGCCCGTTCGCCACTTATCAGAAGGTCGCCGCCGGGGTCTTCGCCAGTCTCGACCGATGCGACCGTCAGGTCGCCCACGGTGATCGCTTGCCCTGCCGCCAGCACGGCGACTGCCGCGCGGACCTGGTTCACAGGGCGAACTCGACCACCAATGGCACATGGTCGGACGGCTTTTCCCACGCGCGGCAGGGCTCGTGCACGGCATGGCCGGTCGCCTGCCCGGCCAATTCGGGCGAGCACCACATATGGTCAAGACGCCGCCCACGGTCATTCTTCGTCCAGTCGGCCGAGCGATAGCTCCACCAGGTGTAGTTGCGGGCAGGGGCCGGGATGAACTGCCGGCCCAGATCGACCCATCCGTGCGCCGCTTGCAGTCGGCCCAGCGTCTCTACCTCGATCGGCGTGTGGCTGACCACGTCGAGCAGCGCCTTGTGGCTCCACACGTCGCATTCGAGCGGGGCGACGTTGAAGTCACCAACGATCACGGTTGGTTCGCTCAGGCCTTCCGACCAGCGGGTCATTCGCTCGAGGAAGTCGAGCTTCTGACCGAACTTGGGGTTGAGCCTCCGGTCGGGCACGTCGCCGCCGGCCGGAACATAGACATTCTCGATCCGAAGTCCGCCCGGTAGTCGCGCGCCAACATGCCGCGCTTCGCCATTGTCCTGCCAGTCGTGACTTCCAGAATCAGCAAGCGGCACCCGTGAGAGGATCGCCACGCCATGATGCATGCGCTGGCCGTTCAGCTGCTGATGGACGTAGCCCAGACGGTGGAACAGGTCGCAGGGGAAGACATCGTTGGCGGCCTTGGTTTCCTGGAGGCAAAGCACATCGGGCGCTTCCTCGGTCAGAAAGCGCTCGACGATGGTGGCGCGGGCGCGCACCGAATTGATGTTCCAGCTGGCGATCTTCAGGCTTGTCACACGCGTTCCCTAGCCCGGCCGTGCCCTGATACGCAAAGGCCCCCGCTCCGGGGGCATGGAGCGAGGGCCGACCAAGCGTTCGTCACGCGAGGGATCGCCGGCGTCCGGGTAACAGGGGGAAACCCCGGCTCAGCTGACGATCACAAAGCGGTTTAGCAGCTTTTGCCTGTCGGTCACATTAACAGTTTCGATTCGAATACGGGAATCCCGTCGTTATTTCCGCGACTTGGGCTCGGCATAGCTGAAGGCTCCGTCGGGAATGGGGACATTGTAGCGCTGGCTGTCGAGCTTGACGGTGGTTCGCTTGCTCTGCGCGTCGATGGCCGTCCAGCCCTCCAGCCGGAGGCCGCCCGGTGCCGCACCGCTCTTCACGAAGGCGAGGATGATGGTGCCGAACTCCGGCCGGCGGTTGTCACGCGCGCGAACCAGCAGGATGCGCGGGTCGCTGGTCGGGACCAGCGTCGCAATCCGCTTCAGGTCGGGCTGCGGTGAAAGCAGGACCGACAATGGCGAGTTGCCGATGCCCCAACTATTCTTCTGCCCGACGTCATAGTCGATGAACGTCAGCTTCTTGCCGTCGGCGACCAGCAGCATATTGGCACCGGCACCATATTCAAACCGGATCTTGCCGGGGCGCTTGAGTTGCAGCGTGCCGCGCAATTGGCGGTTCTTCTGGTCCGTCTGGATGAAGTTGGCGACCAGCGACTGGGTGGCCGCAAGCGAGCGTTCCACCTGGCCAAGGGAGTCGGCGCTCTGCGCGAGTGCCGTGCCGCTGGAGGTGGCCATAGCCACCGCGGCAACGGGCGCGAGCAAACGCGCGGAAAAGCTTGAGAAGGTCATGCAGGCTCCTGAAGGGCGTTCATTGTCGCGCGAATGGCGGTTTTCCGTTGAATGCGCTCTGAACCCGGCGGTTCCGAACAGTTCAGGCACGGTCAGAGAATGTGGCCGTCCATGTCCATCAACACCTCACGCCTGCCGACATGGTCGGGCTGACCCACCCGGCCGTCCTTCTCCATCCGCTCGATCAGCCGTGCCGCGCTATTGTAGCCAACGCGTAGCTGGCGCTGGAGATAGGAGGTTGACGCCTTCTGGCTTTCCGCGACGATCTGGATTGCCTTCCGGTACAGCTGGCTTTCCGCATCGTCCTCGCCAGCTGGGGCTCCGTCGAGCAGGTAGCCGCCGTCCTCCGGCTCTTCGGTGACCGCCTGGATATAGTCGGGCGTGCCCTGACGCCGCCAATGCTCGGCGACCGCGCGGACCTCCTCGTCGCTGACGAAGGGGCCATGGACGCGCAGGATCTGCTTGCCGCCGGGCATGTAGAGCATGTCGCCCTTGCCCAGCAGCTGCTCGGCGCCCTGCTCGCCAAGGATGGTGCGGCTGTCGATCTTGCTGGTGACCTGGAAGCTGATGCGGGTGGGAAGGTTGGCCTTGATGACGCCAGTGATGACGTCGACCGAGGGGCGCTGCGTGGCCATGATCAGGTGGATGCCGGCGGCGCGGGCCTTCTGGGCCAGCCGCTGGATCAGGAACTCGACCTCCTTGCCGGCGGTCATCATCAGGTCGGCCAGCTCGTCGACCACCACCACCACCTGCGGCAGGACTTCGTATTCGAGCTCTTCCGTCTCGTAGATGGGCTGACCGCTGTCGGCATCATAGCCGGTCTGCACCCGCCGCCCGAGCTTCGTGCCCCGAGCCTTGGCGTCCAGCACCTTCTCGTTGAAGCTCTTGAGCGCGCGCACGCCGAGGCTCGCCATCATGCGATAGCGTTCCTCCATCTGCTCGACCGCCCACTTAAGCGCGCGGATCGCCTTGGCCGGCTCCGTCACGACCGGCGACAACAGGTGCGGGATGTCGTCGTAGACGCTGAGTTCGAGCATCTTGGGATCGATCATGATCATCCGGCACTCGTCCGGGGTCATCCGGTAGAGCAGCGACAGGATCATGGCGTTCAAGCCAACCGACTTGCCCGAGCCGGTGGTGCCGGCGACCAGCAGGTGCGGCATGGGCGCGAGGTCGGCGATCACCGGATCCCCGGCGATGTTCTTGCCGAGGATCAGTGGCAGGCTCATCGACTGGTCCTCGAACGCCTGGCTGGCGATGAGTTCGCGAAGAGCGACCGTTTCGCGCTTTACGTTGGGCAGCTCGATCCCGATCACGCTGCGGCCGGGGATGGTGGCGACGCGTGCGGACAGCGCCGACATGTTCCGGGCGATATCGTCGGCCAGCTGGATGACGCGGCTCGCCTTGATGCCGCTGGCGGGCTCCAGCTCGTACATGGTGACGACCGGACCCGGACGCACCTCGACGATCTCGCCGCGGACGTGAAAGTCCTCGAGCACCCCTTCAAGCAGGCGGGCATTGCGTTCAAGCCCGGCCTTGTCGATCGGGGCGCGGCTGTTCGCCGGGGGGGCCGTCAGCAAGTCGATGGGGGGCAACTGGTAATTGTCGCCGAGCGCCAGGCTCTGCTGCTGTGCCCGGCTCGCTGTCTTGTCCGCCTTGCCACGTGCGGGCTTGATTGCTCCACTCGGCTCCATGACGGAAACCTCCGGCCGGGAGCGCGGCGGAGTGGCGACACTGTCCTCAATCCTTTTCTCGCGCGCAGCTGCGGTCTTGCGCGGCTTGACCGGGCGATCCTCGCGGTCGGCGCGGCGGAAGCGCTCCGCCACCCAGCCACGCTCGTCATCGCGCAAGCCAAGCGCCAGGAACGCCAGCGCGACGCCGGCGAGCGCCAGCACTACGATCAGCGCCAGCCGCATCGGCCCGGCGATCGCCGCATTGCCGATTTTCTCCAGGCCGAACTCCAGGCCATGAGCGCCAGCGAGGCCAAGTGCGCCACCCCAACCACCCGGCAAACCGGAGACCGCCGAACCGGCGGTGAGGCCAAGAGCACCGCCGAGCAGCAGGGCCCCGATTCCCGTCAACAGCAAGGCCCGGCCCGGACGACCGGCGGTCTCGCCGCGAAGCAACCGGATGCCAGCCATGGCGATCACCGGGAGGAACAGGATCGCGCCAATCCCGAACAGCAAAAGGAGGATGTCTGACAGGTAGGCACCGGGCGCACCCAGCCAGTTCTCGGCCGGTCCGCCGGCAGCGGTGCTCCAGCTGGGGTCGGTGCTCTGATGCGTGAGCAGGGAAACGGCGAGGCCAAGGCTGGCCGCGAGCAGCAGCGCGCCGAGCGTCCGCAGGGCAAACGCCTTGAGCGTGTCCATCAACCGGTCGCGCCAGTCCGGCTCCAGCTCGCGCCGCTGCGCGCGTCCTGCCACCGTCGCCATGTGCTTCATTCCCCACCCACGAGTGACGTCATTGTGCCTGACCGTGGACTCCGGGGTCAAGGACGGGCGCAAGCCCACGTTGCGCTAGTGGCTCCGGGGTGACAGAGCGAGCCCATGATCAGCGGCGATTGCATCATTCTTGGGGGCGGCCTGGTCGGATTGACCCTGGCTTCCGCCCTGGACGCCAGCGGCATGACCAGCGTGGTCATCGACCCCGCCGACCCCGACCTCCGCAAGGACGCCGCCTTCGACGGCCGCACCAGCGCCATTTCGTCCTCGTCCATGCGACTGCTGCGGACGATCGGGGTGGCGGAGCACTTTCCCGAGGCGGGTAGTCCGATCAGGGAGATCCGGGCGTCCGACGGGCTCGCGCCCGGTGGGCTGACGTTCGAGGCGGAACCGGACGAGCCGCTCGGCTGGATGCACGAGAACCGGCACCTGCGCGCGGCCCTGCGGACACGGGCCGAGGCGGGGACGGGGATCACCCTGCTGTGGCAGAGCAGCGCGGCAACCATCGACCGGGGCGAGTTCGGCGTGACGGTCGCGCTGTCTGACGGCCGCGAGGTCCGAGCGCCGCTGCTGATCGTGGCGGAAGGGCGCAATTCGCCCACGCGCGATGCGGCGGGCATCCGGCTGGCGCGCTGGCGTTACGACCACAATGCGATCGTTTCCACGCTGGCGCATGAACGCCCGCACGACGACGTCGCTTATGAGATCTTCTTCCCGGATGGCCCGTTCGCGCTGCTGCCCATGACCGACATGGCGGATGGTTCGCACCGCTCGGCGCTAGTCTGGTCGATCAGTGGGGCCGATGCGCCGGGCTGGCTGAGCCTCAGCGACGAGGACTTCGCGTCCGAGGTCAAGGCGGCCATGGGCGGCTTTCTCGGAAACATCCGCATGACCGCGCCGCGATCGACCTACCCGCTCGGGTTCCATCATGCGGCCCGCATCACCGATCACCGGATGGCGCTGGTCGGTGACGCCGCGCATGGCATCCACCCGATTGCGGGACAGGGGCTGAACCTCGGTCTGCGCGATGCTGCGGCGCTGGCGGAGGTGCTGGTGGATGGCGCGCGCCTCGGGCTGGAGCCCGGCAACGCCCAGCTGCTCGACCGATACCAGAAGTGGCGAGCGCTCGACACGCTGTCGGTGGCGCTGTCGACCGACAGCCTGGCCCGCATCTACGGCGTGCCCGGCAAGGCGGCATCGGCGGTGCGACGCTTCGGCATGGCGCTGATCGACAGGATGGAGCCGATCAAGGAACGGCTCAACGCCGAGGCGCGAGGAACCAGCGGCGACCTCCCGCTGCTGTTGCGCGGACTTCCGATCTAAGCCAGGCCGCCCTGATTATTGCAGGCGCGGGCTCTGCTCGCCGCCGCCGACGGCCAGCCTTAGAAACTGCATCAGCTGGACCAGCAGGTCGGCGCGCTCCGGCAGTGTCGCGGCCTCGAGCAATGCCTGCTTGGCCCCGACGTCAAATGGCGCGACCTGGGCGATGGCATTGACCAGCATTTCGTCGTCCAAACGCCCGACTGCCGACCAGTCCACCGTCAAACCCATCGCATCACCCAGCCGCCGCGCCTCGCGCTCGACTTCCGAACGCTGCGCTAGGCCAAGCGGATCGGGATCGCTGTCGTCGAACGCGCCCTCATCGACGTCGGCCTGGCGATAGGGCGTGCCGACGTCGGCCTCGGCGATCAGGCGGAAGCGGGTCGAGCCCTGCAGGACGAGGTTGAACCGGCCATCGTCCAGCTCTTCCAAACCCACGATCTCGCCGACGCAGCCGACGCGATAGAGCGGTGGATGCTGCGGATCGTCGCCCGTGCCCAGAGGCTGGATCATCCCGATTCGGGCCGCGCCGGCACTCGCGTCCTCGATCATCGTCCGATAGCGCGGCTCGAACACGTGCAGCGGTAACTGGCTGCGCGGAAACAGGATGGCTCCGCCAATCGGGAAGAGCGGAATCCGCAACGACGTCCCGCTCATGTGAACAGCAGTGCCGACAGCCGGCGGCGCTGCGCCCGCGCCCACGGGTCTTCCAGGCCGGATGCTTCAAGCAACTGCAGAAAGCGCGTCCGGGCCGCACCGTCGTTCCAGCCGCGGTCGCGCTGGATCAGGTCGAGCAGCGCATCGGCCGCGCCGTCGCGGTCGCCATTGGCCATCCGCGCACCAGCCAGTTCGTAGCGGGCCTCATGATCATCCGGGTTGGCGGCGAGCCGCTGCTCCAGCGCATCGGTCGGCTCGGCCGGAGCCGCGGCCGTTAGCGCAAGCGCGGCCTTCGCGCGGGCGATCGCGGGATCGCCGGCGACCTCGGCCGGTGCCGAATCGAGCAGAGCCCGGGCTTCGTCCTTGTGACCTTCGGCGATGAGCGCGCGGACCAGGCCGCCGATCACCTGCGGATTGTCGGGCGCCATCTCCTGTATCTGGCGGAAGATGTTGGTGGCCCGCGCAGCGTCGCCGCTGTCCAGCACCTCCTCACCCATGGCGATCAGCGGCTCGATCTCCGCCTCCAGCGCCTGTTCCTCACCCTGAACGTTCAGCTGGCCGAGCAACTGGTCGAGCGCCTTCTTGATCTGCCCCTCACTGCGGTAGGGCGTCAGGTCCGCGACCGGCTGGCCGCCAAAGAAAGCATAAATCGTCGGGATCGACTGAATGCGGAACTGGGCCGCGATGACCTTGTCCTGGTCGACGTCGACCTTGACCAGCCTAACGCCTTTCGTCGCGTAGTCGGCGGCGACCTTCTCGAGCACCGGACCGAGCTGCTTGCACGGTCCGCACCACTCCGCCCAGAAGTCGAGGATCACCAGCCCCGTCATCGACGGCTCGAGCACGTCCTTCTGGAACTTGGCAATGGCGTCGCGCTCGTCCGCGCTTAGTCCCAGAGTGGCCACGAGTGCGTTGATCCCATGCTCGAACGGAAGGTCGAGGGGCATATGAGCGTGGCAACGCCGACCCGCAAGGTTGGCCGCGGAAGGGGTTGCACGGTTCGAACACCCCTGCTAGCTGCGCCGCCTCACCCAGCCGGTCCGTCCGGCGTGACGCCAGAGCGGGCGTAGCTCAGGGGTAGAGCACAACCTTGCCAAGGTTGGGGTCGAGGGTTCGAATCCCTTCGCCCGCTCCAGTCGCCGTCCGTGGTGATTCTCACCAAACTGAGTCTGCCTCCGCTCCTATTCGGCGACAATCAGCAGCGTCTCGCCGCTTGCCTGTAGCGTGGCAGGAACGGCCGCCGCCTGCCCGCCTGCTGAACAGGTCCCGGCTGAGCTGCCGCCCGCCAGTGGCTCGGTCGACCCCGCCAGTCGAAGCGAATAGCCGGCAGCCGGCGCGGCGATGCAGAGCGTGCCCGAGCTGCTGGTCCAGGCCCGGGGCGCAACGCTCACGCTGATCATCACGCTCGCGGTGGACGTGGGTCCGATTGCTCCGTCGGCCGCAGAAGCTGGCGCCGCTCCCACCGTCAGAAGTCCGGTCACCACCATCAAGGAGCAAGCGCGCATCGTCGTGTCTCCACCTCACAACCGCGTACTCACCTGAAGGCGGACGCGGCCGTTCCCGCCCGAAATTCGGCAAACACGGTTTACGCGACGCTAACCATTTTGGCTTTACTCCATGATTCGTGAAGTCGGCGATGTCGCGGACTGGGACAGTGGCTGAACGCAGCGGCAAAGCCGTGCGATTTCAGACGCTTGGGAATTTGAAAGGGCCGGTTGAGACAAATTTAACGCCTGTTTGGTCCAATACGGACCAGAGCCGCTCCACTTCCGGAGGCTCCTGGAGGTCTTGGGGAAAGACATGATTCGCAATTCGCTTGTCCGGCTGGTGCCGGTCGCCCTTCTCATTGCCACGGCCGGCGCCGGAACCGCTCAGGCGGCTACGGACGGCTCGCTGGGCGCAACGTCCACCGGTCTGGTCAACATCAATGCGAGCATCGCCGCTCGCGTGCAGATCAGCGGCCTGAGCGATGTCACCATCGCGTCCGTCGACCCGACCGTTGCGGAAAGCCACCCGCAGGACGTCTGCGTGTGGAGCAACACCGCCGGGCACAAGTACAACATCAAGGCGACGGGCAGCGGCGCCAGCGGTGCGTTCACCCTCGCCAGCGGCACCCTGCCGGTGGTGAACTACACGGTTGAGTGGAACCAGCTGGTCGCGAAGACCAGCGGCACCGCGCTGACCGCCGGCACCGCCCTGACCGGACAGGCTTCGGCCGCGACAACGCCGACCTGCGCGTCTGGCACCAAGAGCGCCAGCCTGGTCGTGAAGATGGACACCACCAACCTGACCAACATGCAGGCCGGCGCCACCTACGGCGGCGTGCTGACGCTGGTCGTGGCTCCCGAGTGAGCTCGCTGGTTCCGTAAATGGCGCGTTTTTCATCGCCCATGCGGAACCGGCAGAAGCGGGGCGGCCGCTGGCTGCCCCGCTTTTTTCTTGCCCTGCTGGGGCTGCTGGTGGTCGGACTTCCGACCCCGGCCGCAGCACAGGAAAAGTTCGTCAAGATCGGCAATCTAACGGACTACAATTTCGGCACGATCACCAACCTCTCAGCCGATCGCACGTTGGCCAGCAGCATCTGTGTCTACAGCGCCAAGACGACACCCGGCTACAACGTGACTGCTTCCGGCAACGGTGCAGGCGGGGCGTTCACCCTCGCGGGCGGCGGCGGAACGCTGGCCTATGAAGTGCAGTGGAACCAGGCGCCCAACATGGCCTCGGGCACGACCCTTCGGCCCAACGTTCCGCTGACTGGGCTGCTGACCACCGCCATTCAGGCCAACTGCAACAATGGGCCGCCAAGCAGTGCCAGCCTCATCGTTGTCCTTCGTGCGGCGGCATTGCAGGCGGCGCCCAGCGGCACCTTCAGCGGCGTGCTGACGATCATCATCGGGTCCGAATGACGGGACGGGCTAGTCTCGCGGGCGCCCGCGCGCCGCTGCTGACCGGCTGCGCCTTGCTGGCGCTGACGGCGTCACCGGCGTGGAGCGCCACCACCGCCGCGACGGCGGCCGTGGCGACGGCGCGTGCGTCCGCCACCGGCGGCAGCAGCACCGGCTTTGAAGCGCGAGTCAGCGCGCCCGACGATTTCGCCGCACTGGACGGTCCTCGCGCGCTGGTGATGGACATCTACTTCAGCGAGCGCCGAGTCGGTGACGCACGGGTCACCATCGACCATGGCCGGGTCCGCTTCACCGATCCTGCCGCAGTCGCCGCCCTGGTCCCCAACCTTGCCGATCCAACAGCGCTTGCGAGCCAGCTTGCAAGCGAACTCGACAGCAACGCCACGCTGGTCTGTGCCCAGCTCAACGATACCGATTGCGGGGTCCTTCGGCCCGAGGTGGCGGGAATCATCGTCAACGAGGACCGCCTGCGGGTCGATCTGTTCGTCAATCCGCGCCTCCTCAAGACCGTCGCGCAAGGCGCAACCGGATTCCTGCCCAAGCCGGACACGGGCCTCTCGCTCGCCAGCAACTTCGGCCTCAGCCTCTCGGGCAGTGGCGGCCACGCGCCGCTTTACCAGGCCCAGACCCGCAATGTCCTTGCGCTCGGCAGCGGCCGGATCCGCAGCAACGTCGCCCTTGCTTCCGGCTTCGGAGTGCTGGTCGACGATCTCGTCGCCGAGCTCGACCGTCCCGACCAGCGCTGGTCGGCCGGCCTGTTCTGGGCGCCGGGAAGCGACTTCACGGGAGAACGGCGGATCCTGGGAGTCGGCTTCGAAACGCAGCTCGATACCCGCGCCGACCGCGAGCGCCTGCAAGGCACCCCGCAGTTCCTCTTCCTGCAGCAGCCGGCCCGCGTCGAAGTGCTGGTCGACGGCCGTCTGGTCGACGCGCGCTACTATGAGGCGGGCAACAATCTCATCGACACCTCCCACTTGCCCAGCGGCTCCTACAATCTGGTGCTTCGAATCCAGGAGGGCGGGGCCCCGGTCCGGGAGGAGCGGCGGTTCTTCGTCCGCAGCGCGCAGATGGCACCGCTTGGGCGGCCGCTGTTTCACGCCATGGCGGGCCTTCTCGCCAATACCCGTCCCGGTCACCCGGTCAGCCTCGACAAGCAACTCTACTACAGCGCCGGGGCCAACATCCGCCTCTCGCGCTGGTTCGGGGTGGAGAGCGGGGCCACGGGCACCCGGAACAAGGTAATTGTCCAGGCCGGCGGCTACGTCGCGACCAGCGTGGTCCGCGTCAGGGCCCTCGGCTTCATGTCGAGCGCGCATGACCACGGAGCCCTGCTCCAGGTCGCCTCGGGGGACCTTGGCCGGCTGCAGTTCAATTTCGACCTGCGCCGGGTCAACAGCCGGTTCGGCGGCGCGCTGCTGCCCCTGCAGGACAGCGGGTTCGGCTTCGACGGGCGGCAGGCGGACGCCAACGAGGTCCGCAACGGCAACTTCACGCAGCTCAATGGCAATGTCGGGTTCCAGTTCGGCGCGCTGGCCCTGCAGGTCACCGGTTTCTACCGCGGTGACCACCAGATGCGCGACTACAGCATCGGGCCGAGCGCCACCTGGCGGGTCGGGCAGATCGGCGGCCTCCAGTTCACGATGCTGTCGGACTTCCAGTTCACCCGGATGGGCAAGGCCGGCTTCATTGGCGCGCGCATGACGATGAACCGCGGTGCCTTTACCACCGTCAGCAGCGCCGGCGGTGCCTTCAGTCGCGGCTCGGACGGGAGCAATCGCGCCCGTGCCGTCACCAACATCTCGAGCCAGTGGCAGACCCAGCCATTCGAAGACGCGCAGCTGGCGCTCACCGGTGGGCTCAACCGCGACCAGACCGAGAGCAGCCTCCAGGGCAGCGCCAGCCTCCAGAGCCGCTTCGGCACCGCCCGCGCCGATGTGATCAAGCGGCTCGGCGGCGACTTCGGCTATTCGCTCAGCATCCAGTCGGGCGGTGCGGCGCGCGGTGACGGTGTGATCGTCGGCGGACGTGAGCTGACCGAAAGCGCGTTGATCGCCACCGTGCGCGGCCGTGGCGGCGCGTTCGAGCTGCTGGTCGATGGAATCCCGCGCGGACGGATCATCAACGGCCGCAGCCTGCCGATCTTCCTCTCGCCCTATCGCAGCTACAAGATCCAGCTGAAGCCGCTGTCCGGCGGCGCGATCGATTTCGATGCCGCGCCGCGCACCGTCACACTCTACCCCGGCAATGTCGCCCACGCAGTCTGGACAGCGAAGAAAATGACCACCGTGTTCGGCAAGCTGGTCGACGGCGGCGGCCGCCCGCTCGGCGGTGCCCGCGTCGCCGACGGAACGGAGGACATGGTGACCGCCGACAGTGGCTGGTTCCAGTTCGACCAGCAGGGTGCGAAGTCGTTGCGCTTCATTCGTCCCGACGGCAATCCATGCGCGGTGGCCCTGCCCGCACTGCCGGCGGACAAGGATTATCTCAGCCTGGGAACGGTGACCTGCTCATGATTCGACGTCTGATCCAGACTGCTACGATGGTTGCGGCGGCCGCGCTGGCCTGGCCCCAGGCGGCCTCGGCCGAGATCGTGCTGAGCCAGCTCGTGATCGACATGGTGCCGGGCAAGCCGGCCCGCGGCGATATCGAGGTGTGGAACAACGACAAGGATCGCGCCTACGTCACGGTCGAGCCCTATGAGGTGACGAACCCCGGCGCTCCGACCATGGAGCGGCGCACCGAGCCTGATCCCGAGAAGCTGGGTCTGCTGGTAACGCCGGCGCGAATGATCCTCGAGCCCGGGCAGCGCAAGCTGCTGCGGATCTCGGCGATCGGCGCACTCCCAGCCCGTGAACGCGTGTTTCGGGTGACGGTGAAGCCGACCGTCGGGACCATCCAGACCAACGTGTCGGGTCTCAAGCTGCTGATCGGCTATGATGTGCTGGTGCTGCTTCGTCCGGCGGGTGCGCTGGTGCCGAAGCTGGCCAGTCGCCGCTCGGGGGACAAGCTGGTCATCCGCAACGAGGGCACGGTCAGCGTCGAGCTGGCCGCCGGCAAGGCGTGCCGCGCGAAGAATCAGTGTCAGGAACTGCCCGGCAAGCGGCTCTATGCGGGGGCTGAGTGGACCGTCGATGCGGCGGCGGGAACAGCAGTCGACTATGCCGTGGTGACGGCGGGAACGACCACCCACCAAACTTTCTGACGCCCGCCAACAAGAAAGGCGCTCCGGTTACCCCGGAGCGCCTTTCCCTAAATCGTCACTGCGTTCGTGCGGCTTAGGCCGAGGCCTGCTCCGGAAGCGCGGTGCGGGCCTGCGCGATCAGCGCCGAGAATGCGGCGCCCTCGTGCATCGCCATGTCAGCCAGGACCTTCCGGTCGAGGTCGACACCCGTGAGCTTCAGCGCATGCATGAACTGACCGTAGGTCAGCCCCTCGGCGCGAACCGCGGCATTGATGCGCTGGATCCACAGGGCGCGGAAGCTCCGCTTCTTCACCTTGCGGTCGCGGTAGGCGTACTGCCCGGCCTTCTCGACCGCCTGGCGGGCGATGCGGATCGTGTTCTTGCGGCGGCCGTAATAGCCCTTGGCCTGATCCAACAGGCGCTTGTGCTTGGCGCGGGTGGTTACACCCCTTTTGACGCGTGCCATCTGTCAGAACTCCTTACTTGAGACCGTAGGGGGCCCAGAGCTTCACCCGCGCCGTATCGGCGACGGCGAGCACTTCGGTACCGCGGTTCTGACGGATGTACTTGGCGTTGTGGCTGATCAGCCGGTGGCGCTTGCCGGCGACTCCATGCTTCACCTTGCCAGTGGCGGTGAGCTTGAAGCGCTTCTTCACGCCGCTCTTGGTCTTGAGCTTGGGCATTTTCGTCTCCTGTGTTGCCCGCGAACGGGCGACGTTTCTCACCTGACACGGCAGCCCTCACTGGCCGGCCCGGTGGTTTTTCCAACGATCTGGAAAGCGGGAGCGCCAATAGCGGGCTGTCCTGCTTCTGGCAAGCTGCGGGACGGTCAAAGCTTGAATCACGTTCATGATGCGGCGCGGGGGACGTCGGCATCGTCGAGTTCATCCGAAGCAGGAGAAGCTCCATGACCATTCGTCCGATGCTGATCGCCATGGCGGCGCTGACCGCGATGGTCGCACCCGCGGGCGGCGAAGCCAAGGGTTGCATCCGCGGTGCGCTCGCCGGGGGCGTTGCCGGCCACTATGCGGGTCATCATGCCATCGCCGGTGCGGCCGCTGGCTGCGCGGCCGGCCATATGTACTACAAGCACAAGCCCGGACCGCGGCTGTCCACCGCTAGGCGGTCACCAGGGGACGCGATTGCCCTGGAAGTCCAGGAACTCACCCGAGTCCGCCGGCGTGAGGCTGTCGATCACCCGCCGCAAGCCGGCGATGCTTTCTTCCGGCTGGACCGGCGCGTTGGGCCCGCCCATCCGCGTCTGGACCCAGCCGGGATGGAGCACGGCGCAGGTGAGGTCGCGATTCGCGAGCGCCAGCGTGCGCCAGGCCATGTTGAGCGCGGTCTTGCTGGACCGGTAGGCGAGGTAGCCGCCGCCTTTGTTGTCCTCGATCGAACCCATCCGGGTGCTGACGGCGATGGCCTTGCCCCGGGCATGGCGCAGGTTGGGAAGCAGCCGCTGCGCCAGCAGATAAGGCGCCACGGTGTTCACCGCGAAGGTGTCGAGCCACTCGTGTGCCTCATCGGCGGTGGTTGCGTCGCGAGGGCCATAGGTGCCGGCGTTGGCGATCAGCAGGTCCAGCGGGCCCTCGAGTTCGAACGAGGCCACTCCCGCGAGGTCGGACAGGTCGAGCTGCAGCAAGTTGGCGCCAAGCTCCAAGACTTCTGGCGCCGCGGTGCGGGCAGTGGCCACGACCTCCCACCGGTCGCGGGTGAACTGACGCACAAACTCAAGCCCCAATCCGCGATTGGCACCGGTGACGAGCACTCTTGGCATTGGGTAGCCCTCTTAGTCGAAGAGGCTGGAAACGCTCGACTCGTCCGCAATTCTCCGCATCGCCTCGGCCAGCAGCGGCGCAATGGTCAGGCGGCGGATCTTGTCCTGCTCGGCATTCTCGCCCGAATAGATGGAGTCGGTGACGACAAGCTCCGTCAGCTCGCTCTGCGCGACCCGCGCCGCAGCTCCGCCGGACAGCACGCCATGCGTGACATAAGCCACCACTTCGGTCGCGCCCTGCTGCTTCAAAGCGGCGGCCGCGTTGCACAGGGTGCCGGCCGAATCGACAATGTCGTCGATCAGCACGCAGAAACGGCCCGACACGTCGCCGATGATGTTCATCACCTCCGATTCGCCCGCCCGCTCGCGCCGCTTGTCGACAATGGCCAGCGGAGCGTTGTTGAGCCGCTTGGCGAGACTGCGGGCGCGCACCACGCCGCCGACGTCGGGGGACACCACCGTGATCGGCTGGTCGGCGAAGCGCGCCTGGATGTCGGCGCTCATCACCGGCGCGCCAAACAGGTTGTCCGTCGGAATGTCGAAGAAGCCCTGGATCTGCCCGGCGTGCAGGTCGACGGACAGCACCCGGTCGGCACCGGCGACGGTGATCAGGTTTGCCACCAGCTTGGCAGAAATGGGAGTGCGCGGACCGGGCTTCCGGTCCTGCCGGGCATAGCCGAAATAGGGCACCACCGCCGTGATCCGCTTGGCCGACGCACGGCGCAGCGCGTCGATGCAGATCAACAGCTCCATCAGGTTGTCGTTCGCCGGGTAGCTCGTCGGTTGGATCAGGAAGACGTCCTCGCCGCGGACGTTCTCGTGAATCTCGACGAAGATCTCCTCATCCGCGAAGCGGCGCACGCTGGCCTGCGTTAAAGGGAGCTCGAGATAATCGCTGATCGCCTTGGCGAGCGGCAGGTTCGAATTGCCGGCGAGAATCTTCATCGGTGCGTGCCCCTTCGCTTGGTGCCTGCGTCACTAGCCGCGACACGCGTTGGACGGAAGTGCGGGAGACGGTAAGGGCGGCACATGACTGATCGGCTGACCATCGCCCTTGCCCAGATGAACCAGAAGATCGGCGATCTCGCCGGCAATGCGGCGGCGATCCTGGAAATGCGCCGGCAGGCCGTTGGCGCCGACCTGCTGCTGGTGCCCGAGCTTCAGCTGACCGGCTATCCGCCCGAGGACCTTGTTCTCAAGCCGGAATTCCTGCGGCGAACGGCGGAGGAGGCCGCCAGGCTGGTCGCCGCCACCGCCGAGCCAGGGCCGGCGATTGCCTTCGGCTCGATCGTGGTGCGTGACGGAAACCCGTACAATGCGGTCATCGTCGCCGACGAGGGGCGCGAGTTGTTCGTGACGCTCAAGCGGGAGCTGCCCAACTACGGCACCTTCGATGAGAAGCGAGTGTTCGTGCCGGGCCCGCTTCCCGAGTTATTCACCTTCAAGGGCGTGAAGCTCGGCTTTCCGATCTGCGAGGACATCTGGCTGGAAGATGTCTGCCAGCATCTGAGCCAGGCGGGCGCCGAGCTGTTCCTGGTGCCCAACGGCAGCCCCTATGAGCTCGACAAGGACGCGATCCGCCGCACACTAGTAGAGGAGCGGGTTCGCACCACCGGCATTCCGATGATCTACCTCAACCGGGTCGGCGGGCAGGACGAACTGGCATTCGACGGCTCGTCGTTCGTGGTGAACGCCGATGGGCGCACCGTGGTCCAGTTCTCCGACTGGAAGGAGCAATTGCTGCTGACGGAGTGGGAGCGAGCCGGAGATCGCTGGATCTGCCGCACCCGCGCCCACAACACGCTCGATCACTATCCGCA
The DNA here is from genome assembly GCF_023559245.1 of Sphingomonas sp. KRR8. NCBI lineage: Bacteria > Pseudomonadati > Pseudomonadota > Alphaproteobacteria > Sphingomonadales > Sphingomonadaceae > Sphingomonas > Sphingomonas sp. KRR8. The sequence continues at coordinate 2,046,571 of NZ_CP097462.1, read as the reverse complement.
GGACATCTACCACGCGATGATGGTCGCCCTGCGCGATTATGTCGCGAGCAACGGCTTTCCGGGCGTGCTGCTCGGCTTGTCCGGCGGGATCGACAGCGCCCTTTCGGCGGCGGTCGCGGTGGACGCGCTTGGGGCCGACAAGGTGTGGTGCATAATGCTACCGTCCAAATACACACATTCCACCAGCGTGGAGGACGCGCAGGAGTGCGCCCGCCTGCTCGGCTGCCGCCATGACGTCATCCCCATCGTGCCCGGGATCGACGCGCTCGACGCCATGCTGGCCCCAGCCTTCGCCGGCCGGAAGCCCGACCTCGCCGAGGAAAATATCCAGTCCCGGCTGCGGATGGTGACGTTGATGGCCCTCTCCAACAAGTTCGGACACATGCTGCTGACCACCGGCAACAAGAGCGAGATGAGCGTCGGCTATGCGACCCTGTATGGCGACATGGCCGGCGGTTATTCGGTGCTGAAGGACGCCTACAAGTCGACGGTCTTTGCCCTCTCGCGCTGGCGCAACGCGCACCGTCCGGAAGACGCGCTCGGGCCGTCCGGCCCGATCATGCCGCAGCGCGTGATCGACAAGCCTCCCTCGGCTGAGCTTCGGCCGGACCAGAAGGACGAGGACAGCCTGCCGCCCTACAGCCTGCTCGACCCCATCCTCGAGGGGCTGGTCGACCTGGAAAAGGGCGTCGACGAAGTGGTGGAGGCGACCGGAGCAGACCGGGCGGTGGTGGTTGAGATGGAGAAGTTGCTGATGCGCGCCGAATACAAGCGCCGCCAGGCCCCGCCCGGAGTCAAGATCGGCACCCGCAATTTCGGCCGCGACCGCCGCTATCCGATCACCAACGCCTTCCGGACCGGCGCATGACCGTCGTCACGCGCTTCGCTCCCTCGCCCACCGGCCGTCTGCATGTCGGCAACATTCGCACGGCGCTCCACAACTATCTGTTCGCGAAGAAGGAGGGCGGGCGCTTCCTGCTGCGCGTCGACGACACCGATGGTGAGCGTTCCACCAGCCAGAACGAGCAGGCGATCCGCGACGACCTCGCCTGGCTCGGACTCGGCTACGACGACAGTGTTCGCCAGTCCGGGCGCTTCGCCCTTTATGAGCGCGAGTTCGAGCGGTTGCGAGCCGCCGGGCGGGTCTATGCCTGCTATGAGACGCCCGAAGAGCTGGACCTGCGCCGCAAGGTGCTGCTCGGGCGTGGGCTGCCGCCGGTCTATGAGCGGCCTGAGCGCGAGAACACCCCGGTCGAGGGGCGCACCCCGCACTGGCGCTTCCGGCTCGACCATGAGCGGCCGATCAGCTGGACCGACCTCATCCGCGGCGAGCAGAAGTTCGACCCCAGGCTCCTGAGCGATCCCGTCATCCGCCGCGCCGACGGCAGCTGGCTCTACCTGCTGCCCAGCGTGATCGACGATATCGACCTTGGCATCACCCACATTGTGCGCGGCGAGGACCATGTCTCCAACAGCGCGGTGCAGTTGCAGATGTTTTACGCGCTGGGCGCTAAGCCGCCTCAGCTTGCGCACGAAGCGCTGCTGGTCGCCGCCGATGGTAAGCTCAGCAAGCGGCTGGGGGCCAGCGGTGTCCCCGCCATCAAGGATGCCGGCCTTGAGCCGATGGCATTGCTGTCGCTGCTTGCGCGGCTTGGGACGTCACAGCCGGTCGAGCCGGTCGCTTCCCTCGACCAACTGGCGCAAGGCTTCGACTTCGCTCACTTTGGCCGGGCGCCGGCGCATTTCGATCTGCACGACGTCGAGTTGCTGAACGGCAGGCTGCTTCACCAGCTGCCGTTCGCCGCCGTTGCCGAGCGCCTGCCAGCAGGGGTCGGCGAAGGCGATTGGCTGCTTTTGCGCTCGGCGTTGCACCGGTTCGATGAACTCGGCGACTGGCTGCCGGTCCTTGGCGGCAAGATCGCCGCACCGGCGCTAGAGCCCGACGATCGCGCTTATCTGGCAGAGGCGCAGGCCTTGCTGCCTTCGCTCGATTGGGCAGCGGACCCGTGGCACCAGCTCACTGGGTTGCTGAAGGAGCGAACCAGCCGCAAGGGCAAGGCGCTCTTCCTTCCGCTTCGCCGAGCGCTGACCGGCCGGGACTCAGGACCAGAAATGGCCCCTTTGCTGAAGCGTTTGGGGCCTGAATTGGCGGCCACCCGCCTGGGCGCCGCGGTCGCCTGAGGAGGCAATGGAACATTATCACATTTGTTGTTGCGCGACTCACGTGATGATGTAACATCTACTCTCCTCAAGGAGGAGACGTGCCATGCTTGCTTATGCCGCACACCGCCGAACCCGCCGGCAACTCAGCCCGCCCACCCTGATCGCCATCGTCGCCGTACATGCCGCCGCGCTGACCGCACTCGCGCTCGCCAAGATGGACGGTGGCAGGCTCGTCGACGTGGTCACCACAGTGTACCGGGTGCGGCCCGAGCCGATCCCTCCCGATCCAAAGCCTCAGCCCAAGCCCAAGCCGGCGCAGCAGTCCATCAAGCAAGTTCCGCCGGACTCGCACGTTGATCGGCCGCAGCCGGTGATCCCCAACAACGCGCAGCCGCAACCGTTCGACCCCGGCCCTAGGCTGGCTGACCCTGGTCCCCTCATTGGTACCGGGGCGAATCCACTGCCGCCGATCGTTCCGGATCCGCCCAAGGTGATCGTCGCGAGGCCTACCGCGCCGGTGCTGGCCACCCCTGCCGACCAGCTTCGCCCCCCTTATCCGGAGGAGAAAAGGCGCCTGGAGGAAGAGGCCGTTCTGCGGCTGCGGCTCGCGATCGACCCGCGCGGACGGGTGACCGAGGTTGATCCGGTCGGCGCGGCCGATCCGCTGTTCCTCGCGTCGGCGCGCAGCCACCTGCTGCGCTACTGGCGCTACCGGCCCGCGACCGAGGCTGGCCAGCCGGTGGCGACCAGCATCGTGGTCACGCTGCGCTTCAGGCTCGACGAGGGTTGAGGCATGACTGGCGGGGAAGGACGCGAGCCCTTATCTAGGCAATATGCCCGTTCTTCCCCGCCCGTCCTCGCCGCGCGCCGCCTGGGCCGACTTGCGCGCCTTCCTGCGCCGTCGCAGCCGCGAGCAGACGATCGGTGCGATCTGCGCGCTGGTCGCCACGGCGCTGATCGTCGTGGCCTTCTACTTCGATCCAAAGGTCAACACGGCCCCGCCGCCGACCGTCATTTATGTCGAGAGCTTCCGAGCGGATCGCACGGACGCCCAGATCATCGCTGATCAGAAGAAGAACCAGGCCAAGAAGGAAGCCGCCGAAGCCGAGCGCCAGCGGCAATTCAAGGAGCTCGGGAATCAGCTCGGCATCAAGTGACGGCCCGTTCATGGCCGAGGCGCTGCGCCTCGGTGAGGAGGCGCGCGGCACCACCGCGCCCAATCCGAACGTTGGCTGTGTCATCGCCTTGGCCGGGGCAGTCGTCGGGCGCGGCGCGACGAAGCCCGGAGGCAGGCCTCATGCAGAGGCGGTGGCGCTGGCGGACGCGGCGGAGCGAGCGCGCGGCGCCACCCTCTTCACCACGCTCGAGCCCTGCGCCCATCGCAGCCATCGCGGACCGACCTGCGCGCACCTGATTGTCGCGGCTGGCGTGTCCCGGGTGGTTGCCGCTATCGAGGACCCCGATCCGCGCACCGCGGGCGATGGCTTCCGCATCCTGCGTGACGCCGGCATCGCAGTCGAGGTCGGTCTCAATGCCGACGAGGCCCGCAACGGCATGGCGGGCTGGCTCACCCGTCTGAAGCTTGGCCGACCGCGCATCACGCTCAAGCTCGCCTTGTCGATCGACGGCAAAATTGCGCTCCCGTCTGGCGAATCGAAGTGGATTACCGGCGAGGACGCGCGTGCCCACGTTCACCTCGAGCGCGCCCGCTCCGACATGATCCTGGTCGGGCGGGGCACCCTGCTCGCCGACCAGCCGCGCCTTGATGTCCGGCTGCCTGGACTGGAGGAGCGCTCGCCGCGTCGCGCCCTGCTTACCCGCGGGGAGCCGGTCGAGAATTGGGAGACGCTCTCCTCGCCCGAGGACGTGTTTCGACTTCATGACGTCAACGACCTCTTGGTCGAAGGGGGGTCGAGTACGGCGACGGCCTTTCTTGCGGCTGACCTGGTTGATCGCATTCTGCTCTACCGTGCTCCAATTATCATCGGCGAGGGCCGGCAGAGCGTCGGTTACATCGGACTGGACGCCATTGGCGACGCGCATGGCCGATGGGAGGCCCGCGACGGGCGCTCGCTTGGCATTGACCGGCTCGAAGTCTACGAGCGCGTCCGCACCCACTGAGGCTCATCCATGTTCACCGGCATCGTCACCGACATTGGTACCGTCCGCTCCGCCGAGGAGCGCGGCGACCTGCGGCTGGTGATCGGCTGTGGCTACGACATGACGGGGGTGGCACTGGGCGCGTCCATCGCCTGCTCGGGCTGCTGTCTTACGGTTGTTGACAAGGGAGAGGACTGGTTCGCGGTCGACGTTTCGGCCGAAACCCGCAGCAAGACCGCCGCCGGCCTGTGGCAGGAAGGCGCCCGGCTGAACTTGGAGCGCGCCTTGCGGATGGGTGACGAGCTTGGCGGGCACCTCGTCACCGGTCACGTCGACGGCCTGGGCGAGGTGCTGGGCGTTTGTGCGGAGGGCGATTCACTGCGTGTGGGGATCCGGGTCCCACGCCAATTGGGACCGATGCTGGCTCCCAAGGGCAGCATTACACTGGACGGCGTCTCTCTGACCGTGAACGAAGTGCGTGACGAGGAGGACGGGACCCACTTCGCGATCAATCTCATCCCGCATACGGCCCATGAGACCACGCTCGGATCTATCTCCGCCGGGCGACAACTGAATGTGGAGGTGGACGTCCTCGCGCGCTATCTGGACCGCATGTTGGCAGCTCGAGCACAGCGCTGACGTAAATCTGACTGTCGATTCTCACATTGCAATGTGATATGGCGTTGCCATGTCCACTAGTCTGATCGATCGCCTCAACGCCATCATCGATACCGGCGAGGTCAGCCGCGCCGGCCTTGCCCGTGCCGCCGGCCTTCACCCCAACTCGCTCCGCAAGCTCGGCTCGCCCGACTGGAATCCAACTGCCGACACGCTCGGGCGGCTGGAACGGTTGCTCAAACGCGGGACGACCGAGGTGCTGGTCGGGGCAGAGCAGATCATCGACGAGGCGCGCAACGGGCGCATGTTCATCCTCGTCGACGACGACGACCGCGAGAATGAAGGCGATCTGGTCATTCCCGCGCAAATGGCCACGCCCGACGCGATCAACTTCATGGCCCGCCACGGCCGAGGGCTGATCTGCCTCGCACTGACCGCCGATCGGGTGGAGCAGCTGCAGCTCCCGCTGATGGCACGCAAGAACGGCACTCGGCATGAAACCGCCTTTACAGTCTCGATCGAGGCACGCACCGGCGTGACCACCGGCATCAGCGCCGCCGATCGCGCGCGCACCGTTGCTGTCGCGATTGACAGCTCCAATGACGCCGATGCGCTGGTGAGCCCGGGCCACGTCTTCCCACTGGTGGCGCGGGCTGGTGGCGTGCTGGTGCGTGCGGGTCATACGGAAGCGGCGGTCGACGTGTCGCGGCTGGCCGGCCTCAACCCTTCCGGCGTCATCTGTGAGATCATGAACGAGGACGGGACCATGGCCCGCCTCGACGAACTGATCGACTTCGCACGCCAGCACGGGCTGAAGATCGGTACCATCCGCGACCTTATCGCCTACCGCCTGAAGAAGGATAACATGGTGGAGCGCGTGGCAGAGACTGGCTTCGCCTCGCGTAGCGGCGCCAATTGGCAGGCACAGGTCTTTCGCGACAAGTCGACCGGCGCCGAGCAGCTCGCCCTAGTGCTGGGGCCACTGGACGTCACTCAGCCCGTGCTGGTGCGGATGCACAGCCTCGACCTGTTCGCCGACGTGCTCGGCGAGCCTGGTGAGCGGGCCGGCCTGCTCCACGGGGCAATGCAGATGATCGAAAGCGAGGGATCCGGCGTCATCGTCGCTCTTCACGCCGCCGCGCCGGGTTCGCTCAGCCGTTCCGCCGACCGCCGCGCCGGCAAGGACGTCGAAGAAGGCGAGATGCTTCGCAGCTACGGCGTCGGTGCGCAAATCCTGGCCGCGCTGGGCATTCACGACATGGTCCTGTTGTCCAACACGCGCCACCAGCCGGTGGGCCTGTCCGGCTACGGCCTGTCGATCGTCGAGGAACGCTGCATTCCCATGGAGAATCGTTGATGGCCCGCGTCCTGATTGTCGAGGCGCGCTACTATGCGCACCTGAACGACATGCTGCTGAGCGGCGCACAGGCCGCGCTGGCCGGGCATGAGGTCGAGGTACTGACGGTGCCGGGCGCGCTCGAGGTGCCTGGCGCCATCGCCCTTGCCGCCGACAGCAACCGCTTTGACGCGTTCGTCGCGCTTGGCGTGGTGATCCGGGGGGAGACATATCACTTCGAGATCGTCGCCGGCGAAAGCGCGTGCGGGATCATGGCGCTGACCATGGACGGGGTCGCGATCGGCAACGGCATCCTGACGACCGAGAACGAAGCGCAGGCGATTGCCCGCGCCGATCCCTCACAAGGGGACAAGGGTGGCGACGCCGCCCGAGCCGCGCTGGCGTTGCTCGCGGTCAAGGAGCAATTCGTCTAGCCGAGCGCCAGCAGCACCTCGTTGCGCCGCAGCGGCGGCGGGATCATCGGTGAGTTATAGAAGGCATATTCGGGTTCGACCTGAAGCGCTTTCTCGCCGTGCCGCTCGAGCCAGCCGCGAAGCGCATCTTCATGCTCGGCCAGCCGGTCGTCGTCCGCCACTCCCGAAAATTGCACGGCACCGACCCGTCGCTCCGCGAGCTCCACGATACTGATGCCGTCAGGCGGCGGCGGGAGGTCGCCGCTGCTTCGCCCCTCCGGCATGACAAAGCGGACGCGCCACCCGCCCTCGACCGCATCGTCGAACACCGGCGGGTCGCTGGCCATGGGATTGCCCCCATCGACGAGCACCGGTGCGGTCATCGGCAGCTTCTCGCCATCGCGCGACTTGGCGAAGATGTAGTCGGCGAGGCGGCGGAAGCCTTCTCGCAAGGCTTGCTTGCGCTCGCCGTGCACCACCGTCTCGGCGACGGTCATTGCCTTGTAGGCCCGGATCTCGAAGTTCTTCTCGCTCGCCAGAACTCGATACTCGGGCTGCGGCGTTGCTTTCTCCTGCAGGACGTAGGCGATGCCCAAACCGACCAGCGCGCCGCCGGCAAGCGCCGCGCCTGCTTTCCAGTTGATTGCAAGGCGCGGCGTTGGCCGCTTCTTCGATGAGGTCTTACCGCCGGTCTTTGTCATGCAGCGAGTAACAGGTTCAGGCGGCCTGCTGTTCCGCCAGCACCGGATAGTCGGTGTAGCCCTCGGGGCCGCTCGAATATAGCGTGGGAACGTCCGGCACCTGCAGGGGGGCATCCTGCGCCAGACGTGCGACCAGGTCGGGGTTGGCGATGAACGGTCGCCCAAAGCTGATCGCGTCGGCCACGCCCTCCTTCAGACGCGCTTCGGCGCTGTGATGGACATAGTCGCTGTTGAGGATGATCGCGCCCTTGAACAGCGGCCGGATCAGCGGGCTCACCGGCGCAATCTCCGTCGCCGCGAAGGTCGATTGGGGACCGGGCTCGCGCAGCTCGATGCTGGCGATGCCAAGATCGGCAAGCGCCTGACCGGCAGCGGTGAACAGCGCGTGCGGGTCACTGTCGTCGCAGCCCTGGACTTCGCCGTTCGGGCTAAGGCGTACGTGGGTGCGGCCGGCTCCGACTTCGCCGGCCAGCGCGGCCGTGACCTCGCGCAACAGGCGCACCCGATTATCGATGGAGCCACCGTAATCGTCGTCGCGGTGATTGGTCCCGTCGCGCAGAAATTGATCGATCAGATAACCGTTGGCGCCGTGCAGCTGCACGCCGTCGAAGCCGCCGGCCATCGCATTGCGCGCCGCCCGGACGTAATCGTCGGTGATCCGCTTTATGTCGTCGAGCGTCGCCGCGCGGGCCTCCTCATACGGCTTTTTGCCCTCGTAGGTGTGGGCCTTGTGCGGCGCGGTGGTTGCGCTGGCGGACACCGGCTGCCCGCCACCCAGGTCCGGGTGGACCAGCCGGCCCATGTGCCACAGTTGCGCGATGATCCGGCCGCCGGCCGCGTGCACCGCGTCGGTGACGATCTTCCACCCCTCGACCTGGGCCTCGTTCCACAATCCCGGCGCATTGGGCCAGCCGAGCCCTTCGCGGCTGATCCCGGTCGCTTCGGAGATGATCAATCCCGCGTCCGCCCGCTGCGAATAATATTCGGCCATCAGCGGATTGGGCACGCCCTCGCGCCCGGCGCGGCCGCGGGTCAGCGGCGCCATCACGATACGGTTGGGCAGGGTCAGCGCCCCGAGCGTCAGGGGATCGAACAGATTGGCCATGCAAAGCTTCCTCTTGGTGTAGGTGCGTCGACCCTGGCGGGGCGAGCCGCAGATAGGCACTCATCCGCCGGGCACAATAAGGAACCTTGCGGCACGAGCATCAGCGGCTAGGACGCGCCGTGGTCCACGCTCCGATCCGCCCCCGCGCCTTTGTCGCCCTGCTGCTCGGCAATGTCGCGCTGGCCTTCGGGCCCTGGCTAGTCCGCTTGTCCGGAGTGGGACCCGCCAGCGCGGGCTTGTGGCGGCTGCTGCTCGCCGTGCCGTTCCTTTGGGTGCTGGCCGTGCTGATGAAGCAGCGGCCGCACTGGCCCAGCACCGCCATGGTTGGTGCGATTGCGGTCGCCGCCTTCTTCTTCGCCGCTGACTTGGCCGCCTGGCATGCCGGCATTCACCTCACCAAGCTCGGCAACGCCACTCTGTTCGGCAATGTCGCGAGCTTCGCCTTCGCCGGCTGGGGCCTGTGGATCGCGCGGGCGTGGCCGACCCGGCTGCAGGCGTCAGCGCTCATCTTGGCCCTGCTCGGCACCGTGCTGCTGATGGTGCGCAGCGCCGAACTCAGCGCCGCGTATCTCCACGGCGATCTGCTCTCTTTGCTGGCTGGCCTGCTCTACACCGGCTACCTGATCGGGGTGGAGCGGATCCGCGGCACACTTCAGCCGCTTCCCGTCCTGATCCTCGCCAGCCTGTTCGGCGCCGCTTACCTGCTGCCGCTGGCGCTGCTCACGGGCGAGCAGATTATCCCGGCCGACTGGACGGGCGTGCTGCTGCTGGCACTGGGCAGCCAGGTAATCGGCCAGGGACTGCTGGTCTATGCGTTGGGCGAGGTGCCGCCACTGGTGGTCGGCCTGGCCCTGCTCACCCAGCCCGGGGTGTCAGCCCTGGTCGGCTGGCTGGTCTACGGCGAGCGGCTCACCTTGCTCGACTTCATCGGCGCGGGGGCAATTGCGGTGGCGCTGGTGCTGGTGCGCTTGCGTCCACGCAGCGCCAGTCCCAGTTAGGGCGCCATGGACGAGATCACTCCGCTTGAGCGCATCCGCCGGCAGCTGGCCCTCTCGGTCGGCGAGAATGCCGTGTTCGACGGCTGGACAGGCACGGCGGTGGACGCCGCTGCTGACGCCCACGGCATCACCCGCGAACAGGCGCGGCTGGCCATGCCCAAGGATGCGGTCGGCTTGATCGACCTCTACGGCCAGGCGATCGATCGCGAGCTGACCGCCGCCTTCCCGCCCGAGCGGATCGCCGCGATGAAGATCCGCGCGCGCATCCGTGAGTTGCTGTGGGCGCGCATTCAGTTGCAGGCACCGGCCAAGGAAGCGGTCCGCCGCGCCCTTGCGACCCTGGCCATGCCGCAGAACCTGGCTGCCGCAGCGCGTCTGTCGTGGCGCACCACCGACCACATCTGGCGGCTCGCTGGCGACACCGCCACCGACTACAACCACTTCACCAAGCGGCTGACGCTGGGGGCGGTCTATGGCTCGACCCTTCTGGCCTGGCTGCAGGACGAAACGGAGGACAGCGTGGCGACTGCTGCCTTCCTGGACCGGCGGATCGACGAGGTGATGCGATTCGAGCAGTTCAAGGCGCGCTGGAGAGATGGATCGGAGCGCCGGCCCAGCCTCACCCGGTTTGTCGCCCGACTGCGCTACCCGCCCCGCTGAGGCGGAATTGATCCATATCATTGTTGCGACTCATTAGCGTTTTCACTTTACGCGCTCTATCGTTATTGATAATCAGTCGCAGCAATGACGCTCCACCAGCCCGCCACGAGCTTCTCGCTCCCTCTGGACCAGCTTCCGCTGGGCGGCCGTGGCCGAGTCGAGATCGTCGACTGGTCCGCGCTGGATGAGAGCGACGCCTGTCGGCTGAAGCACTTCGGTTTCGACGAAGGCGTAATGGTAGAGCCGCTGCACTCGGGTCCGGTCAGCCGTGATCCGCTGGCGGTGCGGGTGGGCCGGATGACGGTCGCGATCCGCCGGACTCACGCCCGCGCCATCCGAGTCGTTCCGGGCGCCTGACGGACCCTCACTCGTGAACCCCGCACCACTCGTCGCGGTGGTCGGCAATCCGAACGCCGGCAAGAGCGCCCTGTTCAACGCCTTGACCGGCGCGCGCCAGAAGGTCGGCAATTACCCCGGCGTCACTGTTGAGCGGAAAAGCGGACGAACCACCTTCGCCGACGGCCGCCCGGTCGAACTGGTCGACCTGCCCGGCGCTTACGGTCTCGATCCGTCGAGCCCCGATGAGGCGGTCACCCGCGACGTGCTGCTAGGCCGCTTCGCCGGCGAGCGGCGGCCAGATGCGCTGCTGATCGTGGTGGACGCCTCCAACCTCGACAATCACCTTCGCTTCGCCCTCCAGCTCATCGCCCTCGGCCTGCCGACGGTCGTCGCCTTGAATATGATCGACATGGCGCGGCGCGACGGGCTTGAGATCAGCGCGGAGCGCCTGTCCGGACTGCTCGGCGTGCCGGTGATCGAAACCGTGGCCGTCCGGCGCAAGGGCATCGACCAGGTCCGCCAGACGCTTCACGACACCATCGCCGCGCCGCGCCGCCTTCCTGCCGATCCGCCCCGCGATGTCAGTCGCGAGGCACGGCGGATCGCGCTCGGGGCGGTCGTCAATGAAACTCCCACGCGCCGCTGGACCCACCAGCTCGACCGCGTGCTGCTGCACCCCGTCGCCGGGCCGATCATCCTGACGCTGGTCATGTTCACCATGTTTCAGGCGGTGTTCGCCTGGTCGGAGGCACCGATCGGCTGGATTCAAAGCGGCATGTCGGCCTTGAGCGACGCAGTCGCCGCGGCGCTTCCCGCGGGAGCGCTGCGCTCTCTGCTGGTCGACGGAGTGATCGCGGGCGTCGGATCGGTAGTCACCTTCCTGCCGCAGATCCTGATCCTGTTCCTGTTCATCCTGCTCCTCGAAGGCACCGGCTACATGGTCCGCGCCGCCTTCCTCATGGATCGGCTGATGAGCCGCGCCGGCCTGTCGGGCCGTGCCTTCATTCCCTTGCTATCGAGCTTCGCCTGTGCGGTTCCCGGCATCATGGCCACGCGGACGATCGACAATGAGAAGGACCGGCTGACCACCATCCTGGTTGCGCCCCTGATGACCTGTTCGGCCCGGCTGCCGGTCTACACGCTGATCATCGCTGCCTTCATTCCGCACCGGGACGTGCTGCCCGGGATTGGTCTGCAGGGAGTGGTGATGTTCTGCCTCTACTTAGCCGGCATCGTGGGCGCGCTCGGGGTCGCGCTGGTGCTTCGCCGAACGGTTGCCAAGGGCCGCTCCAGCAGCTTCATGATGGAGCTGCCGAAATATCAGATGCCCGCGCTCAAGGACATTGCGCTTGGGCTGTGGCAGCGTGCCGTTATCTTCCTCAAGCGCGCCGGCGGGATCATCCTGTTCACCACGGTGATCCTGTGGGCACTGGCCAGCTTTCCCCAGGCCGGTCCGGGCCAGAAGCAGAGCGAGGTGTCGATCGCCGGCAAGATAGCCAGCGGGATCAAGGTCGTGGTCAAGCCGATCGGCTTCAATCATGACATTTCGCTGGCGCTGCTCCCCGCCATGGCCGCGCGCGAAGTGGCGGTCAGCGCGATTGCCACCGTTTATGCTCTGGACCAAAGCGACGACCAGCAACTGCAGAAAACCCTGGCGGAACGGCTCGGCGGCGCCTGGCCACTGCCGACCGCGCTCGCCTTCCTCGCGTGGTTCGTGTTCGCGCCGCAGTGCATCTCGACCATCGCGGTTACCCGCCGCGAGACAAACGGGTGGAAGTGGCCTCTGTTCATGGTCAGCTACATGTTCGCGCTGGCATATGCGGCGGCAGGCCTGACCTACTGGACGGCGGTCGCGCTCGGCCTATAGCTGCTCCTCAAGAGAAGGAGTCGAAGGCACATGGCGGGCGTCAACAAGGTCATCATCGTCGGAAATCTGGGCGCTGACCCGGAAAGCCGCAGCTTTTCCAACGGCGGCGAGGTAGTAAACCTGCGGGTTGCGACCTCGGACACCTGGAAGGACCGGGACGGCAACCGCCAGGAAAAGACCGAGTGGCACTCGGTCGCCATCTTCAACGAGAACCTCGGCCGCGTCGCCAAGAGCTACCTGAAGAAGGGCAGCAAGGTGTACCTCGAAGGCCAGCTTCAGACCCGCAAGTGGCAGGATCAGAACGGAGCCGACCGCTATTCGACCGAGATCGTGCTCGGCAAGTTCCGTGGTGAGCTGGTGCTGCTCGACGCCCGTGAAGGCGGCGGCGGTGCTGTCGGCGGTCGCGGCAGCGGCGGCTATGACGACGGCGGCTTCGGCTCCGGAGGCTACAGCGGCGGCGGCGCACGAAGCAGCGGCGCCAGCTCCGGCTCCCGCCCGCAACCCGCGGCGTTCGACACCGACCTCGACGACGACGTTCCGTTCTAAGGGAGGAGGCTAACCCTTCTTGAGCGCAGCCAGCGCAGCGAAGGGGCCAGCCTGCTCTTCCGTCAGTACGCCAGCTTCGCGCAGTGCGTCGTCGGCGCCGGGCGCGCGCGGATAAGGATCAAGGCTCAGCGCCAGCGTGTCGGCCAGGGCGGCGCCCAGGTCGATCGCCGCGCCGTCGTGGAACACCACGTCGCAATCCACGTCGCTCAGTTCGATGTCGCTGTCGGGGGCCACGGTCGGCTCCGGCTTGAACAGGATGTCGAACGGCTCGTCGACATGCACCGGTAGCGGAACGTCCGTCGCCACGCAGCGCTGCTCCAAGACACCGCGCAACCGCCCGTGCGCCCGCACCTGTTCATCTTTCCGCTCCAGCGCGACATGCGCCTCCAGCCGCTCAAGCGAGGCGAGGTCGAGTCGCTGGACGATGGCGGCGCGCTCCGCCGGATCGGCGGTCAGGTCGAGCCGAAGTCCGTCGCGCACCCGGTTCAGCGGCATGGTTTCGCTGAACGCGCTCATGGCAGCTGCCCCGCGATCAGCCTCTCGTCGCTGCTGCCCTCCAGGGCGGCCCAGAACTCACGCAGCCGCCGCTCCACGAATTCCAGCGCATCCGCGTTGGGCGCGGCACCGCGGAAGACGCTGCGCTCGGCCACGGCCGACCAGCTCTCCGCCCCGTCAATCGCCCGCCGCCACGCACCCACGCGACCGCCAAGCGCTCCGACGAGCCCGCCGACCTTCTTGCCCATGACCGGGTCGCCGGTGCCAAGCTGGCGATGCTGGGCGTCCATGTCGGCCACGAACGCCTCGGCCAGCGAGACGCTGACCAGGCGCGCCTGCTCGCCCCCGCGCTCCAGGCGGATGTCGATCAGCGCGAGCAGGGTCGCAAGCATCGAGAACCGCCCCTCCAGCGTGTCCGGCACTTCGCCCGCGATGAACCAGTCGCGGCCCCGCGCCTTGGCAACGGCCGCCGAATAGAGCGTCTGCGCGATCGGCTCTTCCCGCCGGAACAGCCGCATCAGGGAGGCCATGTTCGTCATCCTTCGTTCAGCCGGCAGGCGGCAGGGACCCCAAGGCTTGCGCCGTGGGCGAGGGGAGGGATATTGAGCCCGACGCCCATCCGTGCAAGGCCGCTCGCCTCAACGCCGGTAACAACTCAAGGTTTTCATGATCCGCACCACCAGCCTCGCCGTTGCCGCCGCCGTCCTGCTTGCAGGCTGTTCGTCGGTTGGTACCCGCGAGAACAAGGGCTTCATCCTCGACAAGGAGCTCGTTTCGGCGATCCAGGTCGGCGTGGACAACAAGGACTCGGTGGCGAAGACGCTCGGCCGGCCGAGCTTCACCAGCGAGTTCAACGATAACGAATGGTATTACGTGCAGCGGCAGACGAGCACCGTTGCTTTCCGGCTGCCCCGGGTGCGCGAACAGACCGTGTTGCGAATCCGCTTCGATCAGGCCGGCAATGTCGCCTCGATCGACAAGACCGGCCGTGAGCAGATCGCCAGCATCAAACCGTACGGAAAGCAAACGCCGACCCTCGGCCGTCGCAAGAGCTTCTTCGAGGATGTGTTCGGCGGCATCGGCGTGGTCGGCGCCGGCGGTCCCGGCGCTGGCGACGACCAGGGCCAGTAAGCCCGGCCGGGGGTGATCGCGGCCCCCTTTTCGCCTAAGCGGGTGGCATGACCGCAACGCCCGCCGGCATGACCTATGCCGATTACCTGCACCTGCCCCAACTTCTCTCGGCGCAGCAGCCGCTGTCGTCGCTCCACGACGAGTTGCTGTTCATCGTCATTCACCAGACGAAAGAACTGTGGCTCAAGCAGATGCTGCATGAGGTCTCGCTGGCAATCTCGCTGATCGCCGAGAACCGCTTCGCCGAAGCCTACAAGGCGCTGGCGCGGGTCAGTCGGATCCAGTCGGTGATGACGCTGTCGTGGGACGTGCTCGCGACGCTCACCCCCGTCGACTACAGTCGCTTCCGCGATGTGCTTGGGACCTCGTCGGGTTTCCAGTCGGCCCAGTTCCGTGAACTCGAGTATCGGTTCGGGATCAAGGATCCCCGCTTCCTCGACTACCATCGGGGCGAGGACCGGACGCGGCTAGAATCGGCGCTTGCCGCGCCAAGCCTATGGGACGTGTGCGACCAAGCACGCCGGCGGGCGGGGGCCGACAGCTGGCTTGCGGTGTACCAGGACGCCGACCGCTGGTTCGACCTCTACGAGATGGCGGAGAAGCTGGTCGATATCGACGATGCGCTGGCCGGCTGGCGGCACAAGCATGTCCTCACGGTCGAGCGGATCATTGGCGGCAAGACCGGGACCGGCGGCTCTGCCGGCGTCGCCTACCTCCAATCGACCCTCTCGAAGCGCGCCTTTCCGGAGCTATGGAAGCTGCGGACGGAGTTGTGAGCTTCAAGCATCTCTTTTCGCGCGCGCTCGGCGCTGCGCCCGGGCGGCTGCATATGGCGGCGCACAGTCATCATCTGTGGCCGGACGCCAGTCGCGACGGGCAGATCGAGTGCTGGGACGATGCTGCCCGGCTTGCGGACCGCAAATGGGACAAGGTCATGGGCGAGGTCTGGCCCGCGGCGCAGGCAGAGGTGGCCGCCGAAATCGGCAGTGCTCGTCCTGACGCGATCGTGTTCGCCGCCAATACCCATGACTTCCTGATCCGGATCGCCGCCGCCTGTCCGCGGCAGGCGTGGCGTCCACTGCGCATTCTCACGACGGACGGCGAATTCCACAGCGCCAGGCGCCAGTTTCGGCGGTGGATGGAAACAGGCGAGGTGGCGCTGAAGATCATCCCGGCCGAACCGTTCGACACGTTGGGCGAGCGATTCCTGACGGCAGCGGGTTGCCAGCCGTTCGACCTCATCCTCGTCAGCCAGCTTCTGTTCGGCAGCGGACGCCTGTTCGACGACCTCGCGCCGTTGGCCAAGCTGGCATCGCCGGATGGTCCTTGGGTGGTGGTCGACGGCTATCATAGCTTCATGGCGGTGGAAGCGCCGCTGCCCGCCACTATCGCCGACCGATTGTTCTATCTCGGCGGCGGCTACAAATATGCGATGTCCGGTGAGGGCATGGGGCTGCTTCATGCCCCGCCCGGGTTCGGCCCGCGACCACCGATCACCGGCTGGTATGCCGAGTTCGAGGATCTGACGCTGGCGCCGGGCATGATCGGCTACGCCCCTGACGCCATGCGGTTCATGGGTGCGACGTTCGATCCCAGCGCGCTCTATCGCTTCCTTGCGGTGCGGCGCATGCTTGCCGCCGAGGGGCTGAGCACAGCGACGATCAGCGCGCACGTCGCCGGCCTGCAGGCCAGACTGCTCGATGCGATTTCAGTTACCCCGCTCGCGAGCGCCGAACTGCTCAACCCGCTGGACGGCGGACCGCACGCGCGTTTCCTCGCCTTCCGCTCACCCCAGGCTGCAGCCTGGCAGGAGGCGCTGATGGAGCGGCAATGCGTTACCGACGTGCGCGGCGACGTTCTTCGAATCGGCCTTGGCCTCTATCACGACGCGGCTGACGTGGACCGCTTCGCCCACCTCGCCAAGTCGCTCTAGCGGACACCCAGCCCTTCACGGATCAGCCGATTGGCCGCGGCGGCGACCCGCTGCGGATCCTCGTCGCCCCACACGCCGAAGCGAAGACCCAGGAAGACGTTGGCGCCCATCAGCGCCCATGCGCGCACTTCCCGGTCGAGCTGGTCCACTTCCGGCGTCGTCTCGCCGCGCTCGGCGGCGGCGTGGAGCCGGCGGGCAATGCGGTCGGCGGTGGTCACATAATGCTGGCGAAAGCCGACCGGGTCGACGAACTCCGCCTCGTCGATGATTCGGTAGACCGCCTTGTTCTCGCGCACGAAGCCGAGGAACGCGCCAAGCGCACGCCGTTCGGCGTCGAGCGCGTCCGTTGAACCCGCAACGCTCGGCGCCACGGTGTCCCGGACCTGCTCCGACATGTCGCGGACCAGCGCGCGGAACACCGCCTCCTTGCTGTCGAAGTAAGTGTAGAAGGTGCCCAGCGCGACCTTGGCGCGGGCGGTGATCGCCACGATCGAGGTCTCGCCGAACCCGCGCTCACCGAACTCGTGGCGTGCCGCGTTGAGGATCTTGCGCAAGGTCCGTTCCCCGCGCGCCGTGCGGGGCGCCTTGCCATCGCTGGCGTAGCGGCTGTCCGCGCCTTCGTCCGCGACCGTGGTGCTGTCGGGCGTGTCAGCCTCGCTCAAAGTTGCTCCCCCTTTCGCCACCCCTTGCCAAGCAAGTTGAAAGGTGGTTCAACTTTCAGTAACAAGCAAGGCATTGCGGCGCAACCGGGAGGACACTGGGGCGGGCCGCTTGCAAGGGGGAGTTCACCATGTCGCTTACTCGTTCGACCGGTCACCTGTTCGGAACCGTGGCCTTGACCGCCCTGCTGCCCGCTGCCGCTCTGGCACAGGCCGCTCCGGCGGATCCTGCTGTCGCCCCGGCCGCACCCCCGCCGGCAATGGCTGAAGCACCCGCCGGTCAGAACGATGCCGCGACGCAGGGCAAGCCGGCAACCGGCAGCGACAACGACATCGTCGTGACCGCCCGGCGCCGGACCGAACTGCTGCAGAACGTGCCGATCGCCGTCAGCGCTTACTCGGGTGAGCAGCTTAGCCGCCGCGGCGCGATCGACATTTCCGATATTGCTCAAACCACCCCCAACGTCACCTTTCAGACATCGCGCGGCACCAACAGCACCCTGACCGCCTTTATCCGCGGCGTCGGTCAGCAGGACCCCGTTGCCGGCTTCGAAGGCGGTGTCGGCCTCTATCTGGACGACGTCTACCTGAACCGCCCGCAAGGCGCATTGCTCGACATCTACGACGTGGAGCGGATCGAGGTGCTTCGTGGGCCTCAGGGCACGCTGTATGGCCGCAACACCATCGGTGGCGCGATCAAGTACGTCACGCGCCGTCTGTCGAGCCAGCCGTCGATGGAGATCCGCGGCAACCTCGGCACCTACAGCCAGGCCGACCTCATCGTCTCGGGCTCTGTCCCGCTGACGAACTCGTTGCGGATCGGCGCCGCTGCTGCGCGCCTGTCGCGCGGCGGGTTCGGCAAGAATCTCACCACCGGTCAGGAAAACTACAACAAGGACATCATCGCCACCCGCGGCACCGTTGAGCTCGATCCCGGGGCCGGCGCCTTCTTCCGCCTGACCGGCGACTACACCTGGGACAACAGCAACACTCGCGGCGGCCACCGCCTGATCACCAGCAGGCTTACCAACACGCCCGTGCTCTCGAACGTGTTCGACAGCCAAGGCGCCCTCGTCCTGCCCAAGCAGAAGGTAACCGGCGGCGGGCTAAGCCTGACCGGAGAGCTGCCGCTTGGCGAGGGTCTGAAGCTTCGCTCCATCACCGCATGGCGCAAGGACAAGAGCAGCACGCCGATCGACTTCGACGCGCTGCCCGCGATCGACGTCGACGTGCCCGCCATCTACCGCAACCGCCAGTTCAGCCAGGAAGGCCAGCTGCTGATCGACCGCGGGCGACTGAGCGGCCTACTCGGTGCCTATTATCTCAACGCTCGCGCTCGCAACATTTTCGACGTCGTGCTCGGCACGACGGGTCCGCTGATCGGCGTGCCGGGCTTTGACGCCTCGACCTTTGGCGACGTGCACACCAAGACCTGGGCCGTGTTCGGTGACTTCAGCTACAAGTTCACCGACCAGTTCTCTCTCTCGCTGGGTGGCCGTTTCACCAATGACAAGCGCCAGGCGGTTGTCATTCGCCGTAACGTGCTGAACGGACCGCTGCCAGAACTCGGCGGAAACGGCGTGGCATTCGCCACGACCTCCAACTTCGCGGGCGAGAAGACCTTCAAGCAGTTCACCCCGCGCGCCTCGCTCAGCTTCATGCCCAACCCCGACAACACGCTTTATGTAAGCTGGTCGAAGGGCTTCAAGGGTGGTGGCTTCGACCCGCGCGGCCTGTCCACGGCAGCGCCCGACCTCAACGGCAATGGCGTGCGTGAGCCGAACGAGATCTTCGACTACTTCCTGTTCGATCCGGAAAAGGTCACCAGCTACGAAGCCGGGTACAAGGCGTCGCTGTTCGACCGCCGCCTGCGGATCGCCGCCGACGTTTTCCACGCCCGCTACAAGGATGTCCAGGTGCCCGGGTCGGCCGGCGCCGTCATCAACGGCGTCCCGACGTTCGTCGGTGTCACCACCAACGCTGGCCGCGCTCGCTTCAACGGCGTGGAGGTCGAGGCGACCGCCACCGTCGCCCGCGACTTCGCCGGTGTGGGCTCGCGCATCAACCTCGGCGGAACGCTTGGCTACATCGATGCCAAGTATCAGGAGTTCGTGGCCAACATCGCCGCTTACACCGCGACTGGCGCTCCCTCGCCGACCACGCTTGGCGGTCCGGTCGACGTGGCTGCCTTCCGCAAGCTGCAGAACACGCCCAAGTGGACCAACTCGGCCTCGCTCGACTTCGCGCTGCCGACCGGCGGCGGAACGGTCAGCGGAAATGCCACCGTATCGTACCGCAGCAAGACCTATCGGTTCGAGATCCCGAGCCCCTATCTCGACCAGAAGGGCTATGCCCTGTTCGATGCGAACCTGCAGTATCAGTTCGGCAAGGTGACGCTGGGCATCCACGGCCGCAACCTTCTGAACAAGAAGTATCAGACCGGCGGATACCAGTTCCTCACCATCAATCCGGTGACGGGGGAGCCGGTGCTGTCGGTGGCGCCGAGACTGGCGAACGGCTCACCGAACCCGAACTTCAATGTCCCAGGCATTGCACCCTCGCTTGGCCGTGAGGGGGTGGTCACGGCATTCTACGGATCGCCGCGGCAGATCTTCGCCTCGTTCGACGTCAAGTTCTAAGCCTCCTCGGCCGGGGCGCTTGGCATTGCCGGCGCCCCGTGCCACCCCTCGCCCGATGCAGCAGGTCTCCACCGCCCCGTCGCCGGCCCGCAATCCCAATCTGGTGCTGGCCTTCCTGCTGTTCGCCTACATATTGAACTTCCTCGACCGGCAGATTCTCGGCATCCTCGCCGCACCGATCAAGGCGGACCTTCACCTCAGCGACACGCAATTCGGCGCCGTCGGCGGTCTCGCTTTCGCCTTGCTCTACTCGGTTCTCGGCGTGCCGCTCTCCAATCTTGCCGACCGCACCAGCCGCAGCTGGGTCGTGACTGGCTCGCTGGCCGTGTGGAGCGGCTTCACGGCACTGTGCGGCACTGCATCCGGCTTTCTCCAGCTGTTCCTGTTCCGCCTTGGCGTTGGCGTTGGAGAGGCGGGCGGCGTTGCTCCGTCCTATGCGCTGATCGCCGACTATTTCCCGCCGGAGAAGCGCGGCCGGGCGATGGGCATCTACTCGCTTGGCGTACCGATCGGGCTCGGCCTCGGCACCCTGGTCGGCGCCTATATTGCGCAGCTGATCAACTGGCGCGCGGCCTTCCTGATCATGGGCGTCGCGGGCCTGATCCTTGCGCCGCTGCTCAAGTGGATGGTCAAAGACCGTCCGCGCGCCGCAACCGAAGCGCACGTGCCTGTCGGCCTGGGAGCGGTGGCGCGGGTGGTCGCGCGCAAGCCGAGCTTCTGGCTGATGGCCTTCGCCTCTTCCTGCTCATCGCTGTGCGGCTATGGCCTTGCCCTTTGGACGCCCTCCGTCCTGATGCGCAGCTATGACCTCAGCCTCATCCAAGCCGGTCAGTTCATGGGCTCCCTGTTGCTGATCGGAGGCGTGGTCGGCGTCATTGCCGGCGGCCTGCTGGCCGACCGTCTCGGCCGTTTCGACAGGCGCTGGTATGCGCGACTGCCCGCGCTCGCCTGGCTGATCACAGCACCGACCTTCTTCTTCGGACTGCTCAGTCCGAGCCTGTGGATCGCGTGGCCGCTGCTGCTCATTCCGAACGCGCTCAACATCCTGTGGCTCGGGCCGGTCACCACCGCCGTGCAGCACCTGGTCGAGCGGCCGATGCGGGCCACCGCTTCCGCCTACTTCCTGCTCATCAACAATCTGGTCGGGCTGGGCGTCGGTCCGGTCCTGATCGGTGGCATCTCCGAAGCGCTCAAGGCGAAATACGGTCTTGAGTCGCTCCGTTACGCGGCGGTGGGAGTGCTCGGCTTCTACCTCGTCGCAGCGGCCCTGATGGCGCTTGCCATTCGCGGGCTTCAGCGCGACTGGGTCGACGACCAGCCCGCCTGACAGCCGCACCTGTGTCGTCCACCCGACACAGCCACGGAACAGCTCGCTGCCCAGGTCGTTGGAAACTCCCGAAAAGGAGAGTTTTCATGCGCGCGTTCTTGCTTGGGGTCGGGGCGGCGGCCCTGGCCCTAGGGGCCCCATTGGCGGCTGTTGGTCCAGGCGGAGGTCATGGCGGCGGCGGTGACAAGGGCGGCGGTCAGGGCGGCGGCGGTCCCCCAGGCGGCGGCCAAGGCCATGGCAGGGGCGGTGGCGGCGGCCCTCCGGCGGAACATGGCGGTGGCGGTGGTCCGAAGTCCGAGCGCGGCGGTGGCCCGGGGATGCACCAGTGGGCGCCCCGGCAGCGCGCCGAGGCTCGCCCGCATCGCGGACCGGAACAGCGTCAAGCAAGGGCTGAGCGCCATCACGGGCCCGAACGCCGGGCGAGAGCCGAACACCAGGCGAGACCCGAACGTCAGGCCAGGCGCGCGCCAGAGCAGCGCGGCGGACCGCCGCAGCGGGTCGAGCGCCGGGCGGAACGCGGCGGGAGCGTCCATCGTGATGCGCCGTCGCCGGTATTCGACGCTCGCGTCCCCGATCGCCGCGACCAGGCCGCTTACTATGGCAACCCGGTGCGGATTGACGGCTGTCCCCCCGGGCTGGCGGCCAAGAACAACGGCTGCTTGCCGCCTGGGCAGGCGCGTAAATGGATCGGCCAGCGCGCTCCGGCGGCGCTTGCAACCAGCCTGCTGCCGGTCGCCTACCGAAGCTGGTATCCGGACAACGGCGATTACCTTTATCGCGAGCAGGATGGACTGATCTACCGCGTCGCTCGCTCGACCAACCTCGTGGACGGCTATGCTCCGCTGTTCGGCTACGGTCCGGATTATTATCCCGACTACTATCCCGCGGGCGAAGCCTATCCGTCGGATTACGTGAGCTTCTATAACGTGCCGCTGCCGTATCAGCGTTACTACACGGACGCCGGCAATGACCTCTACCGCTATGGCGACGGAGGCATTTACCAAGTGGACCGCTCCACCGGGCTGGTCGACTCGATCGTCGCGCTGCTTGCTGGCGATCTGTCGATGGGCCAGCCTCTGCCCCCGGGCTACGACGTCTACAACGTGCCGTACCAATATCGCGATCGCTATGCCGATTCCGCCGACGAATGGTACCGCTACAACGACGGCTATATCTACCAGGTCGATCCCAAGACCCGCCTGATCACGGCGGTGATCGAAGCGCTGGTCTGACGCATGACAGGCGCGTGCCGTGGTCGCGTGTCCGCCGTACAGGGAGAAGCAGGAATGACGATCCGATCCGCGCTGCTGATCGTGGCGACCGCCGGTCTGGCCGCCTGCGGCGCCAGCAAGGACGATAACGCGACCCGAAACGTCGCCGCCACCCCGGCGCGGCCGGCCGCTGCCAAGGGTACGCTGGCCGACGGGCTCGGTAAGTCCGAAAACGCCCGCTTCGACGCTGCCGTGAAGGCGGCTGGCATGGCACCCGTGTTCAAGGGACCTGGTCCGTACACCGTGTTCGTCCCGACGGACGCCGCGCTCGCCGGCCAAGGCAATGTCAGCGACAAGTCGGCCCTCACCAAGCTCATCAGCGCGCATGTCCTCCCCGGCACGATCCTGGCCGAGGACATCGGCCACGCGATCGACGCCAATCACGGCAAGGCCCTGCTCAAGACCATGGCCGGCGATACGCTGACGGCAACTCGCGAAGGAGATCGGATCAAGCTCGCCAGCCCTGGCGGCGGCACTGCAACCATCACCGCGGGGAACGAGGTCTATGGCAACGGTGTGATCCATCATGTCGACGCCGTCCTGGCGCCAGGCGGCAAATAAACAGTCCGAAACGGGTTGGACCTGGCCCTTATCAGCGCTGGGGAGCTCCAGGATGGATGCGATCTGCGAACTGTCGCGGAACAAAGACAGCTAGAACGATTCTGCTCGGGTCAGGAGAAACATGTCGCCTTTCCCTTTTGGTCGGCGCTGGCTGATCGCCGCGTCCGCTGCTCCGATATTGCTGGCCGGACTGCTGCTCAGTCCGTGGCGCGCTGTTGACGCGCGGTTCACCTCGCCTGCCGTGCCTGTCATGGTTGCCGGGCTCGTCACGCTTCTCTTCGTGAAACATGGCGACCAGGCCCGTCTGATCGCCGGCCTGAGGCAGAGCGAGCAGCGCTTGCGCAGTGTCGCCGATGCTTCGGAGAGCGGCATTCTCCTTTTCACGGCGGACGGTTGGCTGACCTTCACCAACGGCCGGTGGGCGGAGTTGACCGGAACCATTCTCAGCCCCCCCAACGGCAGGCGGTGGTTGGAGGGGTTCGGCTCGGCCGACCGCGGCCGCCTGCTGGAGGCCTGGCGCCACAGCCTCGCAACCGGGCAGCGGGTCGAGCTGCGGCTGCCGTATCGCCGAGCTGACGCGACCGAAGGGCTGGCCGACGTCTCGATGCATTTCGAAGGCGGCCATGAAGACGATCCTGCGCACCTTGTCGTCCGGCTTACCGACCGCAGCATCGTAAGCCCTGCGGAGGCGCAGCCGATCGACCGGCAGCAGCTGCACCCACCGTTGGCCGCTCAGAGCAGGACCGTCGTCGTTCCCCTCGGCGGTGACGGGACGCAGCACCAGCAGCCCCGCGCCAAGGCGGTCGGCGATTTCGATCGAGAACGCCTGGCCGAGTTGCGCGCGGTGCTGGGTCCGGACCGCATCAACCAACTCCTGAGCCTGTTCGGCCGCGAACTCGCGGCACGGCCGGCCACCATCCGCGACGCGATCGGACGCAGTGACCTCGCCGCCGCGGCGAGCGAGGCGCACAGCCTCAGGGGCGCCGCTCTTTCGATCGGTGGCCGTTCGGTCGGCCATGCCGCGGCCGTGATCGAGGACGTGCTGGTGGTTCCCGCTCCGCGCCAGGCCGAGCGGCTGCACGACTCCCTGCGTGAGCTGGACCGGGCGGTGGCCTCGACCATCGCCGTCCTCCCGCAGGAATTGGTGGCCACGCCGGCGCGGGCCGCCTGACCTCGACGCCTGGGTCGCACCCGCGGATCAAAGGCGCGCCTAGGCACTGGAACGGTCGCATCCGCTCGCTATAGTCGCTCGAACACGAGCGGTAGCGGGCGGCGTTCCAGCCGCCGCGACAAGGGGCAAGATAGCGATGAAGGCGACGATCGAACGGGCAACCCTCCTCAAGAGCCTGGGCCATGTCCAGTCGGTGGTGGAGCGGCGCAACACCATCCCGATCCTGTCCAATGTCTTGCTCGACGCGCGGGAGGACGGTTCGCTGAGGTTGATGGCGACCGATCTCGACCTGCAGGTCGACGAGATCGTGTCCGCCAACGTCGCGCAGCCCGGCGCCACCACCGTCTCGGCGCACACCTTTTTCGACATCGTCCGCAAGCTGCCCGAAGGCAGCCAGGTCGAGCTCAGCGCCGCTGACGGCAAGATGCAGGTCGTTGCCGGCCGTTCGCGCTTCAACCTGTCGACGCTGCCGCGCGATGATTTCCCGGTGATCGCCGAAGGCGAGTTGCCGACCCGCTTCGAACTGCCAGCCGCGACGCTGCGCCAGATCATCGACAAGACCCGCTTCGCCATCTCGTCGGAGGAAACCCGCTATTATCTGATGGGCATCTTCCTCCACATCGCCGACGACCAGCTGAAGGCAGCGGCGACCGACGGGCACCGGCTGGCGCGCGTCACGGTCGCTAAGCCCGACGGCGCCGATGGCATGCCCGACGTGATCGTCCCGCGTAAGTGCGTGGGTGAACTGCGCAAGCTGCTCGACGAGGTCGAGGGCACGGTCGAAGTCTCACTGAGCGCGACCAAGGTGCGCTTCGTGCTCGGCCATGCCGTGCTCACCAGCAAGCTGATCGATGGCACTTTCCCCGACTACACCCGGGTCATTCCGACCGCCAATGACAAGCTGCTGAAGCTCGACCCGAAGAGCTTCGCGGCCGGTGTGGACCGCGTCGCCACCATCGCCAGCGAGAAGACCCGCGCGGTGAAGATGGCGGTTGATCGCGACCGGGTGACCCTTTCCGTGACGTCGCCGGAGAACGGCCTCGCGACGGAAGAAGTGCCGGCCGAATACAGCGCCGAAGGGCTCGAGATCGGCTTCAATGCCCGCTACCTGCTCGACATCCTGGGCGAGATCGACGGCGACACGGTCGAGGTCCATCTCGCCGACGCGGCCGCCCCGACCCTGCTGCGTGAAAATGACAAGGCCAACGCGCTCTACGTCTTGATGCCGATGCGCGTCTGAGCCGAGGCTCGACTGGGGGTAAGGATGATCGCGCTCATGGCCTTGGCCGCGGTGGCGGGCGAACCGGCCGCCACTGCCGATGCCTGCCAATTGCGCAGCAGCTACGGCTTCCTGCGCGATCTCGCATTCTCCCGCGCGGCAGCAGCATCGCCGACCCACAGCGCCGATCTCGGCCGCCTGCGACGGGCCACCCGAGCGAACGGCGAGGATGTCCGCTCCGTATCCTATGATCCCGCCAGCGGACGCTTGGAATGCCGGGTAACCCTGCGGCTGCAATTGCCGGACAGTGCGCGACCCTATTTTGGCGGCCAGACGGTGCTGAGCGCGCCCGTGCGCTACTGGGCCGAACCGCAGCAGGAATCCGGCGGATACAGCATCATCACGGAAGGGTTGGGGCCGGTCTCCGCGGCCATCCTCGCAGCCGCGAGCCGCTTCCCGGTGGCGCCCGACTTCGGCCCGGGCGTGAGTCCACCGCCTGCTGACACCGTGCCCTCGCGGGAGCTCGAGCGTCACGACCGTAAGACCGGCTTCGACTGCCGCAACGCCGCAACGCCGGTGGAGGACCTGATCTGCGGCAACGACGCACTTGCCGAGGCCGACCGCAATCTGTCCGCACGCTATTTTGCCGCTCGGCTGGCGATGGGCTCGGCCGCCAAAGCCCGGCTGCTCGACGAGCAGCGCCGCTTCCTTGCCCGCCGGAACAAGTGCCGCGACGAGGCCTGCCTGGCGGGCCTCTACATGGCGCGTGCGGCCGAGCTGTCTAAGCGGTGACGGGCGGCTCCACCGGCACCCGCCTGTGGCTTTACCAGCGGCCGTTCACGGTCGGATTGCAGGAATGCATGGTGCTGCTGGAGGCGCGCACGACGGGGCTGGCGTCATCTCTGTGGATCGACGGTGAGCAGCAGGCTGCAGACTTCACCCCGGCCGTCGGTCCTGCCGCCGCGCGCAATCACCGCCTGGCGGCCAGTCTTGCCGACGGACGCACGATGGAGGTCGAGGCCGGTTACATCAGCTGGTGGAATGTCGCTGTCGCCGCTCGCATCGACGGCGAGCTCATCCACGAGAGCCATCCCGGCCGCCGCATCGCGTTACCCGAATCCCTCCAGAGAATGGTTTCGCAAACCACGCCCGACGGTCGCTCCGCGGTCGACCTCGGCAAGCTGCGCCGCAATCGCGTGCCGATGATCGTCGACCTTGTCACCGCACTGCTGTTCTTCGTCCTGGCCAAGCTCACGGATCTGGAGACCGCCGCGGTGGTTGGTGCCGGCGTTGGCCTCGCGCTGCTCGCCACCCAGAAGATCACCAAGGTCGACTTGCTCGGCGGGCTGGCCTTGTTCGGCGTCCTGATGCTGCTCGTCTCCGCCGGCTTTGCGATCGTCTTCCAGGACGACGAGATCATCAAGCAGCGC
Source organism: Sphingomonas sp. KRR8 (assembly GCF_023559245.1). Classification (NCBI taxonomy): domain Bacteria; kingdom Pseudomonadati; phylum Pseudomonadota; class Alphaproteobacteria; order Sphingomonadales; family Sphingomonadaceae; genus Sphingomonas; species Sphingomonas sp. KRR8. The sequence continues at coordinate 2,019,889 of NZ_CP097462.1, read as the reverse complement.
TCGACCATCGTCGGCCTGATCGGCGCCGCCTGCTTCCTGGGGGACGGCCTCCTCATGGGTGGCCGCCGCCTCGGTGGGGGGCTTGGCCGCTATATCGCCTATCGCGACCTCGACGAGCGCCGGCTGGCGATCGGGATGGGGCTGACTGGCATAATCATGGCGCTCGCCAACTTCGCGGTGGTCCGGCTAGCTTCCACCGACGTCTGGCTGTTCTACACGACGTTCGGCGACGTGCCGTTCAGCATGGTCCTGGTCATTGTCGCCATCCGCTGGGCGCGGAGCGGGAGCGGCGCTGAGCGCGTTGCCGCCTGACGTGCCGCTCACCCGCCTCGCCCTCACCAACGTCCGCAATTATGCCGAGCTGACTCTCACTCCCGGCCAGGGCTTCGTCTGCCTGTTCGGGGAGAATGGCGCGGGCAAGACCAACATTCTCGAAGCGGTCAGCCTGCTCGCGCCCGGACGCGGCCTTCGCGGTGCGCCGTTGAGCGAGGTGGCTCGCGGCGACGGACCGGGCGGCTTCGCGATCAGCGCACGGCTGGGCGACGTCGACCTCGGCACCGGGGCCAGCGCCGTCGCGCCCGAGCGGCGGCAGGTCCGCGTCAACGGCGCCACCGCTTCCGTCAACAGCCTGGCGGAATGGCTGTCCGTGCTATGGCTCACACCGGCCATGGACCGGTTGTTTGTTGGCAGTGCCGGCGACCGCCGCCGCTTTCTCGACCGCCTCGTCCTGGCGCTGGAGCCCGGCCACGCCCACCACGCCGCTCGCTACGAAGGCGCCATGCGCGCCCGCAACAAACTGCTCGCCGAACCCGACGGCGCCGACCCCCAGTGGCTGGCGGCGCTGGAGGCCGGAATGGCCGAGCATGGCACCGCGCTGGCCGAAGCCCGCGCCCGCACCGTCGCCGCGCTGGACGAGCGGTTGGGAACCACTCCCGACGACCTGTTCGCCCGGCCGGAGATTGCGCTCGAAGGCTGGTCCGCCGCAGATCTCTCCGCCGTCCTCCGCTCCACCCGCGCCCGTGACGCCGCCGCCGGCCGCGCCACCCAGGGACCGCACCGGCATGACCTCACCGTTACCCACCGGGCCAAGCAGCAGCCGGCCGCGCGCAGCTCCACCGGCGAGCAGAAGGCACTGCTGCTTGGCCTCGTGCTCGCCCATGCCGAGCTGGTTGCGGATCGCCGGGGCCAGCCACCCATCCTGCTCCTCGATGAAGTGGCCGCGCACCTTGATCCCGGGCGCCGGGAGGCACTCTACGCTCGTCTCGAAGGGCGCGGTCAGGTGTGGATGACCGCCACCGAGGAAGCCCTCTTTTCAGGCGTCCACGGCACCCGCTTCCGTATCAGCCAGGGCAGCGCCTTGAGTGCGTGAGTGGACAAATGCCGTCCAATCACCTACATAGCCGTTAGCGAGACGCCACATAAGCGGCGTGATCGGTCTCATCGACCGGCCCGCGTCTCGGTTTTCCCAATAAGTTCTCCACATCACGCGGGGTTCTTTGTTCACCCGGCTTCCGGGCGCGCAAAGCCGTGCCCGGTTGTGTCATGTTGAGAGATTTATGTCGTTTCAGAACCTCGGGCTGTCCCAGCCCCTGCTCGCCGCCCTCGCGGCCAAGAATTACACCCAGGCCACGCCGATCCAGACCCAGGCCATTCCCACGGTCCTGACCGGCCGCGACCTTTTGGGCATCGCCCAGACCGGCACTGGCAAGACCGCCGCCTTCATGCTGCCGTCGCTGCAGCGCCTCGCCGCCGACCGTCCGCAGTCGCTGCGCCCGGGCCAGATCCGGATGCTGGTGCTCGCCCCGACCCGTGAGCTCGCTTCGCAGATCGCCGCGAGCGCCGAGGCCTATGGCGCCAACCTTCGCACGACCGTCGGCGTGATCTTCGGCGGCGTGGCGAACGCCAAGAGCGTCCGCACCGTCCAGCGCGGCCTCGACGTGCTTGTCGCCACCCCCGGCCGCCTGCTCGACCTCGTCGACCAGCGGGCTCTTGACCTCAAGAACCTCGAGATCCTCGTCCTCGACGAAGCTGACCAGATGCTCGACCTGGGCTTCATCCATGCGCTGAAGCGGATCGTGAAGATCATCCCGGCCAAGCGCCAGACGCTGTTCTTCTCGGCCACGATGCCCAAGGCGATCCAGACGTTGGCCGACCAATATCTGACCAACCCGGCGCAGGTTGCCGTGACTCCGGTCGCGACCACCGCAGAGCGCGTCGAGCAGCGGGTCACCTTCGTCAATCAGGGCGAAAAGACGGCCCTTCTGACGATGTTCCTGCAGACGCAGGAAATCGATCGTGCGCTGGTGTTCAGCCGTACCAAGCATGGTGCCGACAAGGTCATCCGGATGCTCGAGGCTGCCGGCATCAAGGCGAACGCCATCCACGGCAACAAGAGCCAGCCGCAGCGCGAAAAGGCGCTTGCCGCTTTCCGCGACGGCAGCGTTCCGATCCTTGTCGCAACCGACATTGCGGCGCGCGGGATCGACATTCCAGGCGTCAGCCACGTCATCAACTATGACCTGCCGAACGTCCCCGAGCAGTATGTCCACCGCATTGGCCGCACTGCCCGCGCGGGTGCGACCGGCATCGCCATCGCTTATTGCGACGGTGAAGAGCGCGCCTTCCTCAGGGACATCGAGAAGCTCACCCGCCAGAAACTGACCGTTGAGGATCTGCCCGGCGGTTTCAACCAGGCTGTCGAGGCCATGAAGCGCCTCAAGCCGGCGCCCAAGGGTGACGGCGGCGAGCGTGGCCGCGAGCGTCCGCCGCAGCAGAACCAGCGCAACCGTCGCAACGTCAGCGGTGCCCGTGGCCATGCAGGCGATCCGCAGCGCTTCGGCCTGCCGCGCAACGATCCGCGCTCGGATATGCCGCAGGAGCGCAATGGTCCGCGCGAGGGCGGGCGCAGCATGCGCGGCGTCCCCGGCGCGGTGCGTGGCCCGGTCACCAATCCGGCTCGCTCGGGTCAGTCTGGGCACGCTCAGCAGTCGCCGCAGCGTCACGGCGGGCAGCGTCCCGCCGGCACTGGCGGCTTTGGTGGTGGCCGTCCCTCGGGTGGTCAGCGTCGCGGTGGTGGTGGCGGCGGCGGTCAGCGCCGTTCGGCCTGATCCAGTCACAATAATTCTGTCCTACAGCGGCCCGCCCGTGCCACCTTCCGGGGCACTGGCGGGCCGGTTGTCGTCAGTGACAGGAACGGGGGCTCAGGCCGCCATGCGTGTAGGTCACAGATACAGGCTTTTCCCTGCCTTCGACCGGATCGAAGATTCCTTCGCGGTTGTGGAAACTTCACCCTCGCACCAGGGAAACTTCAGAGAGGAGCGAGGGAAACTTCGCTCTCCGTGGAAACTTCCGGTTCGCGTGCGCGCCCACGCACGCGCGCGTGACTTTTCGCTCCCAGCCTATATGGATTCCCCATGAGCAACGACCCCAATCAGAACAGCTATGGCGCCGACAGCATCAAGGTCCTGAAAGGCCTCGACGCGGTGCGCAAGCGGCCCGGCATGTACATCGGCGATACCGACGACGGTTCGGGCCTGCACCACATGGTGTTCGAGGTGAGCGACAACGCCATCGACGAGGCGCTGGCCGGCCACTGCGACCGCATCCTGATCCAGCTCAACCCCGATGGGTCGGTGACGGTCGAAGACAATGGCCGCGGCATCCCGACCGGAATTCATGCCGAGGAAGGCGTATCGGCGGCCGAGGTCATCATGACCCAGCTCCACGCCGGCGGTAAGTTCGAAAACACCAGCGACGACAACGCCTACAAGGTGTCCGGCGGTCTCCACGGCGTCGGCGTCTCGGTGGTGAACGCCCTTTCCGAATTCCTCGACCTGACCATCTGGCGCGACGGGGAGGAGCATTTCATGCGCTTCGCCCATGGCGATGCCGTTGCCCCGCTCAAGGTCGTTGGCCCCGCACCAGAGGGAAAGAAGGGCACCCGCGTCACCTTCCTGCCGAGCCCGGCAACCTTCAAGATCACCGAGTTCGACTTCGACAAGCTCGAGCACCGCTTCCGTGAGCTGGCCTTCCTCAACTCTGGCGTTCGCCTGGTGCTGGCCGACGCGCGCCACGAGGAGCGCAAGGAAGTGGAGCTCTTCTACGAGGGCGGCATCGCGGCCTTCGTGAAGTATCTCGACCGCGCCAAGACCCCGCTCTTCCCCGACCCCATCGCCATTTCGGCGGTTCGTGACGGCATCGGCATCGACGTCGCGCTGGAGTGGAACGACAGCTACTACGAGAACGTCCTGCCGTTCACCAACAACATCCCGCAGCGCGACGGCGGCACCCACCTCGCCGCCTTCCGCGCGGCGCTGACCCGCACCATCAACGGCTATGCCGACAAGTCCGGCATGCTGAAGAAGGAGAAGGTGACGCTCACCGGCGACGACATGCGCGAGGGCCTTACCGCCATCGTGTCGGTCAAGCTGCCGGACCCCAAGTTCAGCAGCCAGACCAAGGACAAGCTGGTTTCATCAGAGGTGCGTCAGCCGCTCGAAGCGCTGATGACCGACAAGATGACGGAGTGGCTGGAGGAGAATCCGGTCAACGCCCGCGCCATCATCCAGAAGGTGATCGACGCCGCGGCCGCCCGTGAAGCCGCCAAGCGCGCTCGCGAGTTGACGCGCCGCAAGGGAGTGATGGACATTGCCTCGCTGCCCGGCAAGCTGGCCGATTGCCAGGAGCGGGATCCTGCACTGTCCGAACTGTTTCTGGTCGAGGGTGACTCGGCCGGCGGCTCGGCCAAGCAGGGCCGCAACCGTCACAATCAGGCCATCCTCCCGCTTCGCGGCAAGCTGCTGAACGTGGAGCGCGCGCGCTTCGACCGGATGCTGTCGAGCCGGGAGATCGGGACGATCATCCAGGCGCTCGGCACGGGCATCGGGCGCGAGGAGTTCAACCTGGAGAAGCTGCGTTATCACAAGATCGTGATCATGACGGACGCCGACGTCGACGGCGCCCACATCCGCACGCTTCTGCTGACCTTCTTCTACCGTCAGATGCCCGAGCTGATCGAGGCCGGGCATTTGATGATCGCCCAGCCGCCGCTCTACAAGGTCGCGCGTGGGCGCTCGGAGGTCTATCTCAAGGATGACGCGCAGCTCGACGAATATCTGGTCGATGCAGGTCTCGAAGGCCTCCAGCTGGAGACCGCCGGTGAGGTTCGCCAGGGTGCCGATCTGCGGGCCCTCGTCGACCACGCGCGTCGCGTTCGCACCCTGATGCGCTATGCGCCCAAGAAATACGATCCCGCCCTGCTCGAAGCGCTGGCGCTGGCGGGTGCGCTCAACCCCGAACTGCGCGAGGACGGCCGCTGGGCCGCGATCGAGCGGGTCGCGTCCTGGTTGCAGCAGGGCGATGCCGAAGGCCGCTGGACTGGTGAACTCGCCGCGGAGGGTGGGTATCTGCTCAAGCGGCTGTGGCGCGGCGTCACCGACGTCACCATCGTCGAGCCGAGCTTCATTGTCTCGGCCGAGGCGCGCAAGCTCCACGCACTCGCCGCGGAGCAGGGGGAAGCCTATGCTCAGCCGAGCGTGCTTCGGACCATGAAGAAGGGTCCGTCCGTTGAGGTCGAACCGACCGTCGGTCCTGGCGAAGGCGAGGAAGCGCTGGATCAGGCCTCCGCCGACACCAAGGGCAAGCCGGTCAGCATCACCCGCCCAAGCGAGCTGCTTGACGCGGTACTCGCCGCCGGGCGCAAGGGCCTGTCGATCCAGCGCTACAAGGGGCTAGGCGAGATGAATGCCGAGCAGCTTTGGGAGACCACGCTCGACCCAGCCAATCGCTCGCTGCTGCGGGTCGAGGTCGGGCAGGCCGACATTGCCGATGAAATCTTCTCGCGGCTCATGGGCGAAGTGGTCGAACCCCGCCGTGAGTTCATCCAGGACAATGCGCTGAGCGTCGCCAACCTGGACGTCTAATGAAAAGGGCGGCGCGAGAGTGTCGCGCCGCCCTTTTCCCCAGTCACCTGAGCGGCTTAGCCCTTGAGGAAGGTCGTCAGCTCTTCCTTGGACACGCTCTTGCTCTTGTCCGTGTCGACCTTGGCGAAAGCCGCGGTGAGATAGGCCTTGCTCTGGGCCTTCTTGCCGGCAGCCGCCTGGAGCGCGTTCATCCACCCGTCGAACTCGGCGCGGCTGAGCTTGCCGTCGCTATTCTTGTCATACTTGGCCCAGTCGGCCTCGACCGTCGCCGCGACCGGGTCCGAGCTGGTGGAGGCCGTCTCCGTGGAAGTGCTGGTCGTGGACGTCGTGTCCGCCGTCGGAGCCATCGGATCGGCGGGCTGGGCCGGAGTTGCCGGAGTAGCGGGCGTTGCCGGGGTTGCTGGCTGCGATGACGTCGCCGGAGTAGCTGGCGTGGCCGGCTGCGCCGGAGTGGCGGGTTGCACGGCCTGCGCCAGCGCGGGCGAACCGGCCAGCAGCAGGCTGGCGACAAAAGCGGTCTTGATCATGCGAATTCTCCAGATCGATTGAACTTGTCCGTGCAAGCACGGGCCCCCGCCAACAAACGGCCGGGCAGCGCTTTTGTTGTTCGCTCCAGCCGCCCGCAGCCACAGCTCGGCTGGTCGGTTTTCGTTATCTCGCAACGGGTTAACCGCCGCGCCGGCAAGCCTTGCCATCGTCCTTCCGGTTGCACAGAGAGGCTTCATGGATTTTGCCAAACCGCGGGAACCGGAACTCACCCCTCACGGTCGGGTTGGCGCCCCGTGACATCCACCGTCGTGACCCTCGCCAGCTACAACATGCGCAAGGCGGTCGGCACCGACCGCCGGCGGGACCCACACCGCGTCTTGCAGGTACTGAAGGAAGTGGATGCCGACATCGTCGCGCTTCAGGAAGCCGACCGGCGAGTCGGCGGCCGCGCTGCCGCCGTCCCGCACGAGCTGATCGACAGCCACGGCCATTATCGCGCGGTCCCGCTTGGCGTGAAGAACCGCCGAATGCTTGACTCGGTGCCCACCTTTGGCGCCCGCGTGGACGAGCTGCTCAAGGTCGATACCCGCAATCTCGGGTGGCACGGCAATGCGCTGCTGGTGAAGCCGCACGTCCAGGTCATGGACGTCGCCGCGCTTGATCTGCCGACGCTCGAGCCGCGCGGCGCCATTCTTGCCGAGCTCCTGATCGGTGACCTGCCGCTGCGCGTCATCGGCCTGCACCTCGACCTATCAGGACTGTGGCGGCGTCGGCAGATGCGCGCCATCGTCGCTGCTATCGCCGAGCGCCCCAACCGCATGCCAAGCGTGCTGATGGGCGATACCAATGAGTGGCGGCGCGAGGCTGGTTGCCTGAAGGATTTGGCTGGCGATTATCGGATCGCACCGATCGGCCCGAGCTTCCACGCCCGCAAGCCCGTCGCGACGCTAGACCGGATCATCGTCGACAAGCAGCTGCGGATCGAGGCTGCCGGCGTTCACCACAGCGAGGCCGCGCGAGTGGCGAGCGACCATCTGCCCGTGTGGGCGAGGATCGCTTTCTAGGCCGCCTTGCCGGCAATGGCGCGCTGCCGCCGCCGCTGAATGCTCGACCCGATACCGAGCGCTTCGCGATACTTGGCGACCGTGCGCCGGGCTAGGTCGAACCCTTGCTCTTTCAGCAGGTCAACGAGCGTGTCGTCGGACAAGATGTCCGTTTCATTGGCGATTAACCGCGAGATCGCGGCCTTGACCGCCTCCGCCGACGCGCCGTCGCCGCTGTCTGCCGCCACGCCGGAACGGAAGAACCACTTGAGCTCGAACAAGCCGCGGTCGCACAGTAGATATTTGTTCGCCGCAACGCGGCTCACGGTTGATTCGTGCATTCCCACCGCATCGGCGACGGCGCTCATGGTCAGGGGCTTGAGCTGCGAAACGCCGTTGCGGAAGAAACCTTCCTGGCGAGTCACGATCTCGCCGGCCACCTTGATGATGGTTTTCGCCCGCTGGTCCAGCGCACGGACGAGCCAATTCGCCTGACCGAGGCAGTCGGACAGCCAGGCGCGGCTCTCCTTGCTTTGCGGCCCCGTCTTGAGTTCGGCGTAGTAACGCCGGTTGACCAGCACCCGCGGCAGGTTGGCAGGATTGAGCTCAACGGCCCAGCCCTGACCGGTACGGCGGACGATGACATCGGCTTCGGGCGCGGTGTCGGGTTCCCGGGCGAACTGGCAGCCAGGCTTGGGATCGTAGGCGCGCAGCTCACGGACCATGTCGGCGAGGTCTTCGTCGTCCACCCCGCAGATGCGCTTCAGTGCGGCCATCTGCCCCTTGGCCAGCAGATCGAGATTGTCGATCAGCCGCCGCATGGCGGGGTCGTAGCGGTCGGCGGCTTTGGCTTGCAGTGCCAGGCACTCGGCCAGGTTCCGCGCTCCAACGCCGGGTGGGTCCAACGACTGGACCAGCGCCAGCCCACTTTGCACATCCTTGATCGTGAGTTCCAAGGTCTTCGCAATGTCGACGAGCGGTGTTGCCAGATAGCCGGTTTCCTCAAGCTCATGGACAATTGCTTCGGCGGCGCGCGCGGCGGCATCGCCGTGGCCCTGCAGCTGCCCCATGAGGTGCTCGCAGAGGCTGGAATCGCAGGCCGCGAGCCGGTCGAAATCGAAGCCGTCCTCCGGCGCCGAGCCCACTTCCGAAGCACTGTCAAATTCCAGCGCAGCCTCACGCCAGTCATTGTCGAGCGCCTCGTCCCCCGCTCCGGCAAGCTGGTCCGCGCCGACGGGATCGGGTGCATCCTCGCCGAATTCATGATCCTCGCGGACGACCACGCCGCGGTCCTGGCTGCCCGCCTCGAGCAGGGGGTTCTTCGCTAGTTCCTCAGCCAGCACAGCCTCGAGCTCGAGGTTACTCAGCTGCAGCAGCTTGATCGCCTGCGCCAGTTGCGGCGTGAGCACCAGCGACTGGGAGGTGCGGAGCTGAAGGCCTGGCCCCAGGCTCATCGCTTCACGCGCGCGCTAAAGTTCGAAGCTCTCGCCGAGGTAGAGCCGGCGCACGTCGCGATCCGCCACCAACGCCTCAGGAGTGCCCTGGAACAGGACCTGGCCGTCGTAGATGATGCAGGCCCGGTCGACGATATCGAGTGTTTCGCGCACGTTGTGATCGGTGATGAGCACGCCGATGTCCCGGCCCTTGAGCTCCTTCACCAAATCGCGAATGTCGGCGATGGAGATGGGATCGATGCCGGCAAACGGCTCATCGAGAAGCATGATCTTCGGGTCGGCTGCCAGCGCGCGGGCAATTTCGCAGCGGCGCCGCTCGCCGCCAGACAGGGCCATCGCTGGCGCCGCGCGCAGGTTCGTCAGGCCAAACTCGTCGAGCAATTTCTCAAGCCTTGCCTGCCGTTCAGTGCGATCCGGTTCAGCCACCTCGAGCACGGCAAGGATGTTCTGCTCAACCGTCATGCCGCGGAAGATGCTGGTCTCCTGCGGCAGATAGCCGAGGCCGAGAATCGCCCGGCGGTACATCGGCAACGGCGTGATGTCGTTGCCGTCGAGCAGGATGCGGCCCGCGTCAGGCTTCACCAGGCCCATCACGGAATAGAAGCAGGTCGTCTTGCCGGCGCCGTTCGGTCCAAGCAGGCCGATCACCTCGCCCCGGCTGACGCTCAGCGAGACGTCATGGAGAACGGCCCTTTTGTCATAGGCCTTCGCGATCGAGCGAACTTCGAGCCCACGCACCGTCCCGGCGGCGTCGAGGCCGGTGGCCTGGGCTGCGCGGGTGTCGAGCATCGATTTAGCCGCGATTCTGCGTCGCGCGCTGGGGCACGGTGAAGTGGCCCTGCACACGGCCGCCATTCTGGCCGACCCCGGGTGGTCCCCCGTCGACTACCGCGCGGCCGCTGTCGAGATCGATCGTCAGCCGGTTGCCACGCACCTCGCTGCCTTCGCGCTGCAGCACGACATTGCCGATCAAGGTGATGATCTTGCGATTGAGGTCGTACACGCCAAAGTCGCCGCGTCCCGTCTCAGACGGGGAGCGGACGGTCACCCCGCCCGCGGCATTGAGGCGGTCGATCTGCACATTGCCATTGTTCGTATAGGCGATGGTCAAGCGATCGGTCGTGAGCGTGAGATCATCCTGCTTGGCGACCACGTTACCGGAGAAGATGGCTCGGTCAGCGCGATCCTGAACTTCGATCCGATCGCTGCTGACATCGACCGGCGCATTGCCGTTGTGGCCCTTGAGCGCCGACGTGGGCTGGGCGCGCTGCAGCGGCTGAACCGCGCCCTGCTGCTGCGCGGCAGCGAGGGTGGCCGCCGCAGTGGCGGTCATCAGCAGACCGGCGAATAGAATGGTACGCCCCATGGCCCTCATCTGACCGCCCCTTGCTTGATTTTCAACCGCGCACCGCCTTCGAGCACCACCGTGCGTGTTCCGAGATCGGCGCGCAGGCGGTTGGCGGTGAACGTGCCGAGCTTGAGGCGACCGCTGACTCCACCGTCAAGTCCCAGTTGTTTGCTCTTGAGGTCACCATTGATGGTCCCCGCCGAAACATCCCCTTGGCGGCCCGAGCCGGTACCATTGCCACCAGTGACCGTGCGGGTCTTGAGATCCACCAGCACGTCGTGAGTGAAGAGCTGTTCACCCTCGGGTCCGTTTACGCGCACGGGGCCCAGTACACTGACTTGCTGCAGGTCCAGATTATAGCGCCCCTTGTCCGCCTGAATGGTGGCGGGGCCGCTGGCCATGCCGAGCCGCGCGAACATCCCATTGATGTCGACGATCGGTTGCTCCGACGTCGGCTGTATGGCGCGCTGAGCCTGGACGATAAACGGCTGACCCTTGTCGTCCTGCCCCGTATATTGCGCCGATTCGATGCGCATGCGTTCCGGCGCCGTCTCGACCTTTTTCTTATCGAGAATGAAGCTGACCTCCTGCCGTTTGCTCAATGGCGCGAGCAACAGAAAGGCGATCAGCACGCCCACGAGGCTCGGCAGCGCGATCTTGAGCAGGCGCACGAGACCGTCGTGCCGGCTCCCCGGCTCGGCCCATTGCGCCTGCTTCTGGCGATGCTGAACCGCCGCCTCAGACATGCGCGAAGATGTCTTCCTCGGGCCAGCCCTCGAGGTCGAGCAGGGCGCGCGTGGGGAGGAAGTCGAAGCAGGCCTGCGCGAGCTGGGTCCTACCCTCCCGCGCCAGGCGCTCGTCGAGCTTTTCCTTGAGGGCATGGAGGTAGCGAACGTCGCTGGCGGCATAATCGCGCTGAGCGTCGCTGATCTCCGGCGCACCCCAGTCGCTGGTCTGCTGCTGCTTGTTCAGATCCTGGCCAAGGAGTTCGCGAACGAGCTCCTTCAAACCATGCCGATCGGTATAGGTTCGGATCAGCCGGCTAGCGGTTCGGGTGCAGTAAAGCGGCGCGGCCATCACCCCCAGATAATATTGCATGATGGCGATATCGAATCGGGCGAAATGATAGAGCTTGAGGCGGTTGGGATCGCCGATCAGCGCCTTGAGATTAGGCGCCGCATAGTCGCTTCCTGGCGAAAAGCGCACGAGATGCTCGTCGCCGCCGCCGTCCGAAAGCTGCACGAGGCACAGCCGGTCACGGCCGGGGTGAAGCCCCATGGCCTCGGTGTCGATTGCGATAGGCCCGCTCCCGAACAGGTCGGACGAGGGCAGGTCTTCTTCGTGGAAATGGATGGCCATGAACCGCTGTTTCTCTTTCGCGGGGCGCTTGGCAAGGCCCCGGTGAACGCGTGCTTGCTTAACCCACGTGATTCGGCTGGAGCCCGACTTGCTTTTCCTGTAACGTGAATCACCTGCGCGCCATTCTTGGCGTGTCGTGACCGGTTGCGCCCTGAGGCCCAGCGCGTTGGTTTGTTTTGGAATTCGGGCTGGAGAAGTGTGAACGGGCATGGGTTACGATCGAGGACGTCGAGGCGATCGCGGTGGTCGCGGCCGCGACAAAGGCGATTTTGGCGGCAGCAGTGGCGGCGGTGATTTTTACGGCGGTGGCGGCGGTTTTGGTGATCGCGGCGGCTTCGGCGGCGGCGGCGACCGGTTTGGTGGCGGCGGCGGCTTTGGCGATCGCGGCGGCGGCGGCGGCGGTTACCGCGGCGGCGGCGGCGGTGGTTTCGGCGGCGGTGACCGCTTCGGCGGTGGCGGCGGTGGCGGCGGCTTCCGTGGCGGCGGCGGCGGTGGCTTCCGCGGTGGCGGTGGCGGCGGTGGCGGCGGAATGCCGCCCCAGGTCGTCGGCGAGGGCAAAGGCACCGTCAAGTTCTTCAATCCTCAGAAGGGCTTCGGCTTCATCGTCCGCGACGATGGCGGCGAGGACGTCTTTGTGCACATCTCGGCGGTCGAACAGGCGGGTCTCACGGACCTGGCCGACGGTCAGCCGCTCGAGTTCACGCTGGTCGATCGCGGTGGACGCATTTCCGCGACAAACCTGCGCATCGACGGTGAGCCGGTGGCGGTCGTGCGCGAAGAGCGTGCGCCGCAGCGCCAGCTGACGGGCGAGCGCACCAGCGGCACGGTCAAGTTCTTCAACTCCATGAAGGGCTTTGGCTTCATCCAGCGCGATGATGGCCAGCCGGATGCATTCGTCCACATCTCGGCCGTTGAGCGCGCGGGCATGCCGTCGCTCAACGAAGGTGACCGGCTCGAGTTCGAGCTCGAGGTCGACCGTCGCGGCAAGACCGCGGCAGTGAACCTGCAGCCGATCCAGGAAGCGTAAGCGACCTCATTCCGCGTGATCACGCGGGGCAGGGCCCGTCCGGAGCAATCCGGGCGGGCCTTTTTTCATGCCTGCTTGAAAGGCAACTCCGCGCGAAGCGCTTCAATCTCGATGGCGACGCCCTCGCGTTCCGCCTCCACGAAGCGCGCCACAGCATCCCGGAACGAGGGATTGGGGATGAAATGCGCCGAGCGGGTGATCACCGGCTCATAGCCTCGTGCCAGCTTGTGTTCGCCCTGAGCGCCCGCCTCGACTCGGTCCAAGCCATTACGGCAGGCCCAGTCGATAGCCTGATAGTAACAGAGCTCAAAGTGCAGGTAGGGCACTTCGTCGGTGCAACCCCAGTAGCGACCGTAAAGAGTGTCCTCGCCAATCCAGTTAAGCGCTCCGGCGATCGGCTGGCCTTCGCGCAACGCAAGGAACAGCAGCAGGGCGTCAGTCTGGGCCTCCGCGATACGGTCGAAGAAGGCCCGGGTGAGGTAGGGCCGGCCCCACTTGCGGCTGCCGGTGTCGCGATAGAAGGCCCACATGGCATCCCAATGCGCCGGAAGGACCTCCGTCCCGCGCAACGCGACAATTTCCAGCCCCTGCTGCGCCGCCTGCCGTTCCTTGCGCAGTGCCTTGCGTTTGCGGCTGGCGAGAGTGTCGAGGAAATCATCGAAGCTGCCGAAACCGCGGTTGAACCAGTGGTACTGGATGCCGTGACGGATCAGCCAATGGCGGGCGGCAAAGTCGTCCTGCTCTTCATCCGCGATGAACGTTGCGTGCGCGGATGAGAGTCCATTCTGCTCGGTCACGGCCTCAAGCGCAGCGAGCAGGGCCTGCGGTCGCGTACCCAGCAGCCGCCGGCCGGGAACGGGCGTGAAGGGGACTGCGACCTGCAGCTTGGGGTAATAGTCTCCACCGGCCCGTTGCCAGGCGTCGGCCCAGCCATGATCGAAAACATACTCGCCCTGGCTATGGCTCTTCAGGTAGGCAGGCGCCGCCGCGACGATCTCGCCCGCGTCTTCTACCAGGATGGGCAGGGGGCTCCAGCCGCTCTGGCCACCGACGCTTCCCGAGACCTCCAGAGCTGACAAGAAGGAGTGCGAAAGAAAGGGGTTGGCGTTACCCGCAAGCGAGTCCCAAAGGGAGGGTTCGATGCCAGCAATCGTGTCGGCGATGCGGGCGATTACGCGGTCACGGTCGGCCATCGCCCTCCCAGATAGGGGCGTCAGCGTGTTTCGCCACCTTGACGCGGTCCTGGGCGGAGCGAACTGTCCAGCTGTAAACCGGTCGGCGCGCTCGCATCCTTGCCACCCAGCGCTGGTCGATCGCACGGCAGTCAACGGCATAAAATTGCGCATGCGCGGTGCGCAAGAACAGCTCACGCCACCAGGGCTTCAGCCGAGAATCAATTATCAGCCCCCGCCGAATGGATGGAGCATTTGTTGCGAACCAGCGCGGGACTCGGGGATCGAAGCTCATGACGGCGACGGGTCCACGATAGTCGGCCAGCTCCTCGGCGACCGCCGTGCACAGCCGCTCAAGTCCAATTTCGCGCTTCACTTCGATCAGCAGCGGCACACGCCCAGCGATGAGGGCAAGAAGTTCGCGGAGGCTGGGGACATGCTCGCCCGAACCGAGTAGCTTGAGGCCGCGCGCCTCGTCGGAATGCAAATGCCTGAGGCAGCGCGCATCGCCGATGAGCCGGTCGAGCCGTTCATCATGGAAGACATGCGGCACGCCATCGACGGTCGCGCGCACGTCGCATTCGATGCCGGCACCGATCGCCAGGGCGGCACGAAAGGCAGCGAGGCTATTTTCCGGAACACCCGAGCCGTGCAGCCCGCGATGAGCGAAGCCTAGCGGTCCGGGAGCAAGGGGATCAGGCGCGGACCTGGACGACCGCATCCACCTCAACCGCGACGCCGAGCGGCAGGACCGGCACGCCAACCGCCGAGCGGGCATGGCGACCGGCATCGCCGAACACCTGCTGCATCAGGTCGGATGCGCCGTTCGCGACCTTTGGCTGATCGGTGAAATGACCGGCCGAATTGACGAAAACGCCGAGCTTCACGATCCGCTCGACCCGGTCGAGTGAGCCGAGGGCCGCCTTGATCTGGGCTAGCAGCATCAGGCCACAGCGGCGTGCCGCCGCTTGACCGGCCTCAAGCTCGACATCCTCCCCCAAGCGACCGGTGATCAGGCTGCCGTCCTCGGCGAAGCTAATCTGGCCCGAGATGTGGAGCAGGCCATTGGCTTCCACTGCGGGGACGTAGGAAGCGACCGGCGCGGCCGGCTGCGGTAGGGTGATGCCGAGTTCGGCAAGGCGCGAGTCGATGGACATGGCCGCGCTCAAGCAGCCGGGCGCGGCGAGATCAACCCTTGCGGCTCATCGCAAAGCCGGCCCAGCTTTGCCTCGTCGGCATCAACTCAATGGTATTGATGTTGAGGTGAGGGGGCTGATTGGCGATCCACCAGATGGTCTCGGCGAGGTCCTCGGAGGTCATCGGCTCCAGTCCGGCATAAAGCGCATCGCTGGCGGCCTGGTCTCCGCCGTTCCGGACGACGGTGAATTCCGTCTCCGCCATTCCGGGTTCGATCGAGCTTACCCGAACGCCGCTTCCGGCAAGGTCGCAACGCAGATCGAGGCTGAACTGCCGGACGAACGCCTTGGTCCCGCCGTAAACAGCGCCGCCGCGATAGGGGTAAGTCGCGGCTACCGAAGACAGGTTGATGACCGCGCCCTGGCGTTCGATCAACGTGGGCAGGAGCGCCTGGGTCAACGCCACTAGACCGGTGATGTTGGTTGCGATGACTTGTTCGAGGCGGTCCCAATCCTGTTCGTGCAGCGGATCGGCCGCTGGAGCGAGCCCGGCATTGTTGACCAGTAGGTCGACGCCGCCCCATTCACCCGCCAGTCGGCTTAGGTCCGTGAGCCTGTCGACGTCGCGCATGTCGAGTTCGAGCGGGAGGAAGCGTTCGCCAAGCTCCTCTTGGAGGGCTTTGAGGCGGTCGCCCCGCCGGCCCGTACCGACGACTTTCCAGCCATGCTTGACGAACAGCCGCGCGGCGGCGGCGCCGATGCCCGAGGTGGCTCCAGTGATGACGGCGGATTTGGTCATGCAGCGTCCTTCAGGCGATCAAGGATCCAGTCGGTAGCGGTTGGCCAGTCGTCGATTCGCGCGTCAGCGTCCGGGGCCGGCGGGACGATGGAGGCGATCCGCGGTTCAGCGATCATGTGCAGGCGGCGGGTGGCGGGCGAATGCCGGGCAACGCTGCTATGATGCACCGCGAGATCGTCGACGAACACGCTGGCCGGATTGCCATGCCGCTCGACCAGTTTCTTGAGCGGCTCACCCTTCCCACCCTGGTTGCAGACAACCTCGTGGCGAATGCCGTGCCGGGCAAGTTGCTCGACGCGCCAGCTATGAGCGTGGTCACCAAGATTGGTCAGGATGACGATGTTCGCTTCTTCGCCGATGCGGCCGAGCGCCTCGAGTGCTCCGGGCACAAGGGTCTGGCGGTGCATCTCGTTCTGGAAGAACTCATTCAACAGCGGCCAGACTTCCTCTGTCGGGATGGGCTGGTCGCCTCGGCTGAGGGCGGTGCCCCAATTGACGTTGTCGAAGTCGAAGCGGACGCCATGCGCCTCATTCAGCCAATCGGCGAAGTGCGACACCATGTGCAGCAGGACTTCGTCACAATCGGTGACGAGCAGGGGACGATTCATGCTTCGAGAGCGCTCCGGGCGGCGACGAGTTCCTGTGGGGGCATCTGGAGCTCCTCGGCAACCGCGACAAGGTCCGGCTCATGCGATTCAAGGAAACTCAGCACAGCAGCCAGCATGGCCGGTTCGGTGGCGCGCTCGCGAAGCTCATCTGCGGTGAGTCCGGTGAGTGAAAGCAGGCGGTCCGCCCGCTGCCCGTCCCGCAACGTGACGGCCAGCGCCTGAAGCGCAACTATCATCGGGTCGGGAGAGTTTGGTGCTGACCGGATCATCGCCTATGATGGCTTCGCGAGTTGAGGAGTTGCAAGGCCGTGGCCCGGATCCTGGTTGTCGAGGACAACGCCCTCAACATCAAGCTGTTCTGCGACCTTCTCGCGGCCCACGGCCATGAGCCGAGCGCCGTGACCGACAGCCGGGAGGCGCTGGAGCGTGCCCGCGCCTTCCTGCCGGAACTGATCATCACCGACATCCAGCTGCCGCATGTCACCGGAATGGAACTGATTCGCTGGTTTCGTGAGGATGAAGCCCTGAAGGACGTGCCGATCATGGCCGTGACCGCCTACGCCGGGGCCGGTGATGAGGACCGGGTACGAGCGGCCGGTGCCCAGGCGTATGTGTCGAAGCCGATTTCCGTGGCGCGGTTCGTCGAGGAAGTAAGCGTGTTGCTGGCCGACAACGGCGCCGTGGTGGACTGAACCCAGCACTCGTGGAGAGCAGAGCTCGGTGAGCTGCCCAAGACGCAAAAAGGGGCGCCGGAGCGCCCCTAAGAACATTGCGAAGCCCGGCGCGAGCCGGGGGGACGACCTTGCGGTCGTTACTTGATCTTCGCTTCCTTGAAGTCGACGTGCTTGCGCGCGACTGGATCGTACTTGCGGAAGGTCATCTTCTCGGTCTGGTTGCGCGGGTTCTTCTTGGTCACGTAGAAGAAGCCGGTGTCGGCCGTGCTGACGAGCTTGATCTTGACGGTTGCCGGCTTGGCCATCGTTCGAATCCTGAGAGCTTGAAAAACAAAGAGCGGCGTTGGCACGCCGCCCGCAATCGCCGGGCCCATGCCGTGTGGCTGAAGCCATGTCAAGAAATTCGCGCCGGTTCGCACCACCGTCACGGAGCTTTCATCGTTACTTAACCGCTTGAGGTGACTCTGTCTTCACTGCAGCGGAGTGAAGCGATGCGCGACGCCCTTGACGATATCCGGCGCGACCTGCGCCTGCGAATCGCCGACATCAACGGGCGGGCCGCACGGCTGAGCCCGCTCGACATTCATGCCAGGCTCGACGAGGTGCGCGACGTTGCTGCGCGCGCGGGGCTGTGCGCCGCGGAAGGTCTTGCCGAGCGTTCCGCGCAATTGGCACTGCTCCCGGGTTGCCGAGTGGCGGTCAGCCAGGCGCTCAGCCATTTCGATGACGCGCTGGGCACGTTCGAACAGGAGGACCGCCAGACCATCCTCGCGGCACTGGCGGCGCGGCTGCACTGACCCATTCTGCCCGAGCGAGCTCGGGACGGCAGGTCGTTTCGGAGCCGCTGTACGTTTCGTGCATTAAGCGGACATGCGCGCCTTTTCCCAGCTGCTCGACGCGCTCGTCTACACTCGTAGCCGCAACGCCAAGCTCAAGCTGATCGGCGATTATCTTCGTCGCACACCTGATCCCGATCGCGGATATGCACTCGCGGCGCTGACCGGCGCCTTGGACATCCCGGCGGTCAAGGCATCGATCATCCGCAATCTGGCCGAAAGTCGCGTCGATCCCCTGCTTCTGCGGATGAGCCACAATTACGTCGGCGACCTCGCGGAAACGGTATCGCTGCTGTGGCCGACGCCGGACGTCGAGCATCCGGAGATTGATGACGGCACCATCGGCCTTGCCGACGCGGTGACAAGGCTCAAGTCGATCAGCCGCTCCGACGCGCCCGCCGAATTGGCCCGGATGCTCGATCATCTCGATGCCTCAGGACGGTTTGCGTTGCTGAAGCTCGCCACCGGGGAACTCCGGGTCGGCGTCAGCGCCCGGCTGGCCAAACAGGCCTTTGCCGACGCGTTCGGCGTCGATGTCGAGGGGGTGGAGGAAGTCTGGCACGGGCTCGACCAGCCCTATCTCGAGCTGTTCGCCTGGGGCGAAGGTCGGGCCGAGCAGCCGCGCGCGGTCGACGTGCCGGTCTTCCGGCCCTTCATGCTTGCCCATCCGCTCGAGACCGAGGACCTCGACCTCAACGCTTATGCCGCCGAATGGAAGTGGGACGGGATCCGGGTCCAGTTGGTCCGCGCGGGCGGGCAGACGCGGCTTTACAGCCGCACCGGCGACGACATCACTCGCAGCTTTCCCGACGTAGCTGCCGCCTTTGAGGCTCCCGCTGTGCTCGACGGCGAACTTCTGGTCCGAGGCGCGGGGCAGGGCGCGGACGAGCATGGAGGTGCTGCCGCCAGCTTCAACGCGCTTCAGCAGCGGCTCGGTCGCAAGCTGGTCAGTGGCAAGACGCAGGAGGAGTTTCCGGCCTTCGTGCGGCTCTACGACATTCTTTATGACGGCGCTGAGGACCTGCGCGAACTCGGCTGGGCCGAGCGGCGCGCGCGGCTGGAGGCGTTCATGCCGAGGCTCGACCCGCAGCGCTTCGACCTCTCTCAATTGATCGAGGCGGAGAGCTTTGCAGACTTGGGCGAGATAAGGTCGGGCGCCCGCGACGCGGCGATCGAAGGCATGATGCTCAAGCGCCGCGACTCGCCTTATGTGGCCGGGCGCCGAACCGGCCTGTGGTACAAATGGAAGCGCGACCCGCTGACGGCCGATTGCGTCATGATGTACGCGCAGCGTGGCTCGGGAAAGCGGTCGAGCTATTACAGCGACTATACCTTCGGGGCCTGGAACGAGGCTGGCGAACTCTTGCCGGTTGGCAAGGCCTACATGGGCATCACCGACGAGGAGCTACGCTGGCTCGACCGCTTTGTCCGGCAGAACACGGTGCAGCGCTTCGGACCGGTCCGGGAAGTCGAGAAGACGCTAGTGCTGGAAGTCGCCTTTGACAGTGTCCACTTGAGCAAGCGACACCGCTCGGGCCTCGCCATGCGGTTTCCCCGCATCAGTCGTATCCGCACCGA
Source organism: Sphingomonas sp. KRR8 (assembly GCF_023559245.1). Lineage (NCBI taxonomy): Bacteria > Pseudomonadati > Pseudomonadota > Alphaproteobacteria > Sphingomonadales > Sphingomonadaceae > Sphingomonas > Sphingomonas sp. KRR8. The sequence goes on along the minus strand of NZ_CP097462.1, from coordinate 2,000,445 downwards.
CAAGCCCGCGCACGAGGCCGACCGGGTCGAAACGCTGCTCGCCATGGTAACTTGATCAGGCCCCTTCAGCCGCTACGCTGAGCGCAATTCGGACAAAGGGGAAATCATGATCCGCAAACTGCTGCTCGCCGCCACGGCGCTCGTGTTGACAAGCGCCGCGCAGGCCGAGACCTTCGCTATTCAGGCCGGACGCCTGATCGTCGATGCGGCGAAGCCCGAACGCGGGCCCTCCACGGTAATCGTCGAGAATGGCCGGATCGTGCGGATCGAAGACGGGGCCACGACCCCGCCGGGCGCGACCGTGGTGGATATGCGTGGCAAGACGGTGATGCCGGGCCTGATCGATGTCCACGTTCACTTGACGCAGAACGCCGGTGAGCCCTGGTATCAGTCGCTCACGCCTAAATATAGCGAGGCCTATGCAGCGACGCTGGGGCTTTCCAATGCGCTGACCATGGCGCGCGCGGGTTTCACAACGCTTCGCGATCTCGGCAGCGGCCCTGAATCCGGCCTTGCTACCCGTGATGCGCTGCGTGACGGCAGGTTCCCGGGTCCGCGCCTGCTGGTTGCAGGACCCGCCCTGTCGATCATCGGTGGCCACGGCGACGGATCAGTCGGTTTCAATCCTGAGCTTCGCCGGGCCATCAACGACGAACATCAGGTGCAGGTCTGCACCGGGCCCGACGAATGTGCGCGAGCGGTGCGCAATATCGCCGCCAGCGGTGTCGACGTGATCAAGTTTCACGCGACTGGTGGCGTGCTGGATCCGGGTGAAGCCGGGCTGGAGCAGCATTTCTCGGACGCCGAGATGAAGGCGATCATTGACACCGCTCACGGCCTCGGCCTGAAGACCGCTGCCCATGCGCATGGTGCCAAGGGCATTCTTGCCGCCGTGCGAGCGGGCGTCGATTCAATTGAGCATGGCACCTTCATCGACGACGCCGGCGTGGCCGAGATGAAGAAGCGGGGCACCTTCTACTCCGCGACTTTGATGGCCTTCAGCGGACTGCAGATGTACATCGGCAAGGGCATCTTCACTCCCGCCAGCGAGGCCAAGGGCAAGCAGACCCTCGCGGTCTGGGGCAAGGGGTTGAACAAGGCCTACAAGGCCGGCGTGAAGATCGCACTTGGCACCGATGCGGCCGTCTTCCCCCACGCCCGCGCCAACGAGGAAGTGGGTCTGATGGTCAGCAAGGGCGGGATGACGCCTCGCGACGCGCTCATCGCGGCCACCAAGGGCGGCGCCGAACTGCTCAACCTGTCAAACGAGACCGGCACGCTTGATCCGGGCAAGTCGGCCGACCTGATTGCCGTCGACGGCGATCCGCTGGTTGATCCGGCGGCCGTGACTCGGGTCGGCTATGTCATGGTGATGGGCAAGCCGATCCCAATGAAGTGATCGGCTAAAGCGCTTTGTCCAGCACGACGAACTCCAGGTCGTCGCGCTGGGGAAGGTAGCGCGGCTCGCCAAACGGAAATGGCCGGGTCTCGCCGGTCCGGGCATATCCCCGGCGCTCGTACCAGGCGATGAGTTCAGGCCGCTGGGCGATTACCTGCATTTCCATGCGCGTTGCGCCCAATTCCTGCCGTGCGAATTCTTCGGCACCGCCGAGTACCATGCGTCCGATCCCACCGGCCTGCTGTGCTGGATCGACGGTCAGCATGCCGAGATAGGCGAGGCCCTGTCCCTTCTCGGCGACCGCAACGCAGGCTCGCAATTCGCGCCCAGCGCGGAGCAGCAGGATGTGCTGGTCGGGGCTGGTCAGCATGGCGGCAAGCTCGTCGACATCGGTTCGCCGGCCGCCGACCAGGTCGGCCTCGTGGCTCCATCCCGCACGGGCGCTGTCGCCGCGATAGGCGCTCTCTAGCAACCGCTCCAAGGCGGACAGGTCGGCCGCCGTCGCTGGCTCAAGCGTCATGCACCGCCACGTCCCGACCCGCCGCGCTCACCCGGCCACGATACATGCCGCGGGTGGTGAAGCCCCATGCGGCTTCTCCCGTGGGCGAAACGCCGATCAGCCCGCCGGTACCGCCCAGCGCCTTCACGTCAGCCAGCACTGCGTCGATCGCCTGCTGCAGCGTTTCTCCAAGCATCCGCATCCGTGCACCGACCTCGTGGCCGGCGGCCGCACGGATGAAGAACTCGCCAGAGCCGGTCGCGCTGATGGCTGCCGAGCGGTCGTCGGCATAGGTCCCAGCACCGATCAGGGGTGAATCCCCGATGCGGCCGAAACGCTTGGCCGTCAGCCCGCCAGTGGACGTCGCCGCGGCGACATGGCCGGCCGCGTCCACGGCGACCGCGCCAATGGTTCCGTACTTCACATCGGCGTCGAACCCGCCGCCACTCGCCAGAACGCGAGCGAGCTGGGCCCGGCGCTCGGGTATCTCGAACCAGCTTGGGTCGACGGTCTCCAGCCCATGCTCGCGGGCAAACTCCTCCGCGCCCCCAAAGCTCAGCAGAACATGCGGGCTATGCTCCATTACCGCTCGCGCCGCCCCGATCGGCGAGCGAATGGTGGTGAGGCCGGCTACGGCGCCAGCCGCGCGTGTGCGTCCGTCCATGATTGCGGCGTCGAGCTCAATGTGTCCGTCATGTGCCAGCACGCTCCCGCGGCCGGCGTTGAACGCTGGATCGTCTTCGAGCACCCGCGCCGCCGCTTCGACCGCGTCCAGCGACGTCCCGCCACCGGCAAGAACTGCTGCACCGGCGTCCAGCGCGGCGCCGATCCCGGCGCGTCCAATCCCTTCCTCCTCAGGTGAGAGGCGCAATTCGCCGCACCCACCATGCACCACCAACTGCCAGTTCGTCATCCTGCGCGCCCTAGGCGCCAGCCTCATCTTGCGCAACGCTGTGTGATCATATAAACATGATATCAGATAAACAGGGGAATGATCATGTCTGATACGGTCAATCCGAGTCTCACCTCCAGCCGTGAGCGGCCCGCCGCGACGGTAAGCGGCTATGGCATGCTGGCGTTGCTGATCGCGATAATTGCCGGGCAGATTGCGGCAATCGCCATGCTCAAGAGTCAGGGCCCCAGTGCTCTGACGCTGGCGCTAACCATTCTCATGCCGGCGGCCCTGATCTTTGTGCTGGCCGGCTTCTACATCCTGCAGCCCAATCAGGCCGCAGCGATCACCTTGTTCGGTGCCTATCGGGGGACCGATCGTACGACCGGTTTGCGCTGGGTCCTGCCGTGGGAGATGCGACGGAAAGTGTCGGTGCGCGCCAACAACTTCATCTCCGAACGGCTAAAGGTGAATGACCTTCGCGGCAATCCGATCGAGATCGCGGCCCAGATCGTCTGGCGGGTGGTGGATACGGCCCAGGCCCTGTTCGACATCCAGGACTACAAGTCGTTCGTGATCGTCCAGGTCGAGGCGGCGATTCGCACTATCGGTTCGCGCTACCCTTATGATGACTTCGAGCATCTGGAGGTCACCTTGCGTGGCAACCATGACACGGTCGGCGTCGAGCTTCGCGAGGAGCTGAACGCCCGGCTGGCGGTGGCCGGGATCACGGTGGACGAATGCGGCTTCACCCACCTGGCCTATGCTAGCGAGATCGCCGGCGCGATGCTTCGCCGCCAGCAGGCGCAGGCGGTGGTTGCCGCCCGCAAGACCCTCGTCGAAGGGGCGGTCGGAATGGTCGAGATGGCGCTGGAGCAGCTCAGCGCAAAGAATGTGGTCGAGCTCGATGACGAGCGGCGCGCCGCCATGGTCTCGAACCTCATGGTGGTGCTCTGCGGTGAGCGCGACACCCAGCCCGTGGTCAACACCGGCACCCTCTACCAGTAGCCGAGCATGGCTGAGCGCAAGGCCTTTCCGCTGCGGATCGATGCATCCCTGTGGGATGCGGTGGAGCGTTGCGCCACGGCCAACCTGCGCTCGGCCAATGCCGAGGCTGAAATGTTGATCAGGGAAGCGTTGAAGGCCCGCGGCGTTCACCTGAAACCGCCGCAACCAGTCAAGCGCGGACGGCCGCCGAAGGAGAAGCAGGAATGATCGCCTTGTTGCTTGCAAGCGCGCAACTGATGAGCGGCTTGCCCGGCGCGCTGCGCCAGAACCAGCTGACCGCAGGCATCGGCCATCAGCTCGCCGGAACCCTGCTGCAGTCCACCGGCCAGCCGCGCGCGACCGTTATCATCATCCCTGGCTCGGGTCCGACGGACCGCGACGGGAACAATCCGCTGGGCGTCAGGGCAGGCAGCTACAAGCTTCTGGCGGAGGGGCTTGCCGCCCGGGGCATCGCCGCTCTTCGGATCGACAAGCGCGGCATGTTCGCGAGCAGGGGCGCGGGTGACCCGAACAATGTGACGATCGGCCGCTATGCCGCCGACGTCGGCAGCTGGGTGACGGCCGCCCGCCGCGCGACGGGCAATCGCTGCGTCTGGCTCGCCGGCCACAGCGAAGGCGGCCTAGTCGCCCTCGCCGCCGCTGCTCGCCCGCAGGTGTGCGGCCTCGTTCTGATCGAGACCGCCGGCCGGCCGCTTGGCGCGGTGATACGCGAGCAGCTTCGGGCCAACCCCGCCAACGCGCCGCTCCTGCCCCAGGCTGAGGCCGCACTGACCAGCCTGGAGGCGGGCCGGAGGGTCGACGTGTCGACGCTCCACCCCGCGCTTGCCCGGGGGTTGTTCAATCCGGCGGTGCAGGACTTCCTGATCGACGAGATCCGCTATGATCCGGCCAAGCTGCTTGCCGCGTACAAGGGCCCGGTGCTGGTCGTGCAGGGCGGCACCGACCTCCAGGTCGGGAAGGCCGATGCCGACCGACTTGTCGCTGCACGGCCCGGGGTCGCGCGGGCCGACTTCCCGACCATGAACCATGTCCTGAAGGAGGCGCCGGCGGACCAGGCGGCGAACCTCGCGACTTACGCCAACCCTGACCTGCCGCTGGCGCCCGGCCTCGTCGACCGGATCGCAGCATTTGTCACGGAGCGTCGGCGGTGAGCGAGCGTCCCGAATGGTTCGCGCCCAAGCGCTTCGGCTATGGCGCCAGCCTGCCGATCGCCTGGCAGGGCTGGGCGCTGATCGCCATCTATGCCGCGCTGATCGGGCTCGCCGTATACCTGTTCGGCAATCACAGCCTGGCTGGCGCCAGCATCGTCGTGCCCGCGACCGCGCTGCTCATTCTGATCACCGCCAGGACGACCAAGGGTGGCTGGCGCTGGCGCTCCGGCGAAGAGGATTGACCTAGCTGGCGGGCGAGCGCTGCGGCCGCTGCGGCGCCTTGCCGTAGAGCAAGGCATCGTCGAGCAACCGCGCGAGCCGAAGCCCGCCCGTGACTACCTGACGGCGGATCGGCACGATCAGCGACTGGATCTTGGCTTCGGTCATCAACGGCCGTTCGGCGGGGATGGGCGCGCACGGATCACCAAGCAGAGTGGTGTAGGCATAGGTCCGCGCGTTTGCCCACGTCTGGCGGCTCCAATCCTCCGTCGTGCCCGCGGCCAGCGTTGGGCGCTCGGCGGGCGGAACCTCGCCAAGCAGTTCGCGGGCGCGGCCGGCGAAGTTGGCGTCGTTGGCATTCCCCGGCCGTGCATTCGGGCCAGCGGTGATCGCGCGTTCGGGCAGCCAGCCGTCCCAGATGCTGTGAAGGTTGGTCTTGCCGGCGATGGTGCCGTAGGTGACCGGCACGTCGTTGCCGCCCTTGTCGGCCCGATCGCCGCCGTGCATCGGCTGCGACATGTCGCCGACGAAGTGAACGAGGTAAGCGAGTGCCATCAGCCGTTCGCGCACGGGTAGCGTCTTGTCGGCGAGCAGCCGCGCGTTGCGGTCGATCTGCGCACTGAGGCAATTGCCGTCCTTGCACGCCTCGCGAAGGCTGAACGGCTTGCAGATGTTGACGTTCTGATAGTGCCAGCTGCTCTGGTAGCTGAAGCGGTCACCAAGCGGCTTGATGCAGTCGGCCCAGACGCTCGCTTGCTCAATTGTCGTGACCGGGCAGGTCGGTGTTTCGAGCAGTCTACCTTGCCGAAGCAGGGCCTCGATGCGCGCACGAGTCTCTGGCCGGACGGACTGCCATGCGACGGCGGCAACCGTCTCGTGGCCATATTCCCAGTAAGCAGCGCTGGGCGCAGCGGCGACAAGCGCGCAAAGCGCGGCAAGCAAGCGGATGATCGGCACGGAGCGGCGTCTAGCCGAGCCCCGGCGGAGCGACAATTGCCAACGCGTTCATTGTGATGCGCTTCGTTACGGGCGCTTCGCCTTGGTTCTGAAGCATGGCGAGGCTATATCGCGATCATGTCTGCAATCCGCCCCTGGCGCACCATCGACCGTCGTCCGTCCCGCCAGATCATGGTCGGCAAGGTACCGGTAGGTGGCAATGCGCCGATCACCGTTCAGACCATGACCAACACGCCCACCTCGGATGCGAGCGCGACCATCGCGCAGATCCGCCGCTGCGAAGAGGCTGGCGTGGACATCATCCGTGTGTCCTGTCCTGACCAGGATAGCACCGCTGCCCTGCGCGAGATCGTTCGAGCGGCCGAGGTGCCGATCGTCGCAGACATCCACTTCCACTACAAGCGCGCGCTCGAGGCCGCCGACGCCGGGGCCGCCTGTCTGCGTATCAACCCGGGTAACATCGGCTCGTCGGAGCGGGTCGCGGAGGTGGTTCGCGCCGCCAAGGCCAACGGCTGCTCCATGCGCATCGGGGTCAATGCTGGCAGCCTCGAGAAACATCTGCTCGAGAAATATGGCGAGCCGTGCCCCGAAGCGTTGGTCGAGAGCGCGCTGGACCATGTCCGGATGCTCGAGGAGCATGACTTCCGCGAGTATAAGATCAGTGTGAAGGCGTCGGACGTGTTCCTCGCCGTCGCTGCCTATACGCAGCTTGCCAGCGAGCTCGACTGCCCGCTTCATCTCGGAATCACCGAAGCCGGTGGGCTGATCGGCGGGACGGTAAAGAGCTCCATCGGGCTCGGAATGCTGCTGTGGAGCGGAATCGGCGACACCATCCGCGTGTCCCTGTCGGCAGAACCTGAGGAAGAGGTCCGCGTCGGTTACGAGATCCTGAAGTCACTCGGCATCCGGAACCGCGGTGTGCGGGTCATTTCCTGCCCGAGCTGCGCGCGCCAGGGCTTCGACGTGATCCGCACGGTCGAGAAGCTCGAAGAACGGTTGCAGCATATCCGCACCCCGATGTCGTTGTCGGTGCTGGGCTGTGTGGTGAACGGCCCGGGCGAAGCGCGCGAGACCGACATCGGCGTGACTGGCGGCGGAAACGGCAAGCACATGGTCTATCTTTCGGGCGTGACTGACCATCATGTCGCGGACGAGGGCATGGTCGATCACATCGTCCGGCTGGTCGAACAGAAGGCAGCCGAGATCGAGGCCGCTGCTCAGGCGCAGGCCCAGGTGCTCGACGCCGCCGAGTAAGCGGAAACGCTCTTTTCATCACTTGCTGCCAGTGGTGGCGACATGTGGAAGGCCGCGCTCATCATTCTGGTGGTTGCAGTGACGGTCGGCGCCCTGATGCCGGCGATGCCTTCGCCTGATGATGAGGCCTCGCCTCAGTCCCGTCACCTTGTGGAACAGGCCAGCGTCCCGCCGGTTTCGCCGTCGCCGAGTACGTCGACCAACGGCGGCACGGTCGCGCTTGCCCGGCGGCCCGACGGTCACTTCTACGCTAGTGCGGAGGTGAACGGCAGCGCGATCGAGTTCATGGTCGACACGGGCGCCAGTGTCGTGTCGCTGACCCGCGCGGATGCCGAGCGCGCCGGCATTACGGTCGATCCCAGCCAATTCCAGGTTGTTGCGCAGGGCGCTTCGGGACCAGTGATGGGGCTTTCCGTCGTGCTGCACGATGTGAGCGTGGGCGATCACCGGATCAGCGACGTGCCGGCACTGGTTCTAGCCGACTCGGGGCAATCGCTGCTCGGGCAGAATGTGCTGAGCCAGTTCGCCTCGGTTTCGATCGAGAATGACGAGATGCTGCTGCGCTGACGCTTCGGTGCCGCTAGAGGCGTCGCATGCGCCACCGGCACCATTTGCTCCCGATCGTCGCCGCCGCGCTTGGAATTGCGCTGTTTGCCGGCATGGATGCGGCGATGAAGGCGGTCGCACTGGCGATCGGCGCATATTCCGGAATGCTCTGGCGCCAGCTGTTCGCCACGGCTTTCTCGGCTCCCGCCTACCTCCGGTCGCGAACGGCCTGGCCCGGCCGGGCCGCCTTGCGCTTTCATGTGTTGCGCGGCGCGGTGGGGGCGGCGATGGCCGTGTTGTGGTTCCACGGCCTGTCCCGACTGCCGATGGCCGAGGCGATCGCGCTGTCCTTCGTGGCTCCTTTGATCGCGCTCTATCTTGCCGCCATGCTCCTCAAGGAGCGGGTCAGCCGGCAAAGCATGTGGGCATCGCTGCTGGGTTTATCGGGAATGCTGGTCCTGTTGTGGGCGCGGCTGGGCACCGGCGGCGAACGCCACCTGGACGGGGTGGCCGCTATCCTTGCCTCGGCCATGCTTTATGCCTGGAACCTCATCTTGATGCGCCAGCAGTCGCAGGTCGCCGGCCCGGCGGAGGTGAGCTTCTTTCAGTCGCTGATCTCGGGTGCATGGCTGCTGCTCGCTCTGCCGTTGGCGATGCTGGTCGATCCGGCGCTGCCCGCCATTCCCGGCAACAACGCGCATTGGGGGCTGATCGCCTTGTCTGCGGCTCTGGCCGTCACCTCGCTCTTCCTGCTGAGCTGGGCCTACGGCCGCGAGGAAGCGCAGGTGCTGGTGCCGATCGAATATAGCGCGTTTCTGTGGGCGCTGGCGCTTGGTGCCATCTTCTATGCCGACCCGCTGCGCTGGACCACACTGGCGGGCGCGGCGCTGATCGTGCTTGGCTGCCTGCTCGCCGCGCGCCGGCCGCGGCATGTCTCGCCGGTGGTAGAGGTAGCAGTCTAGCCGCCGGAGCCGAGCACGTTGATGGTGAAGGCCAGCACGCCGATGTTGAAGGCGAAGGCGGCCAGCGAATGCAGCGTCACCACGCGCCGGATCGCCTGGTCGGCGATCACCACGTCCGAGGTGGCGAAGGCCATCCCGCAGGTGAAGCTGAAATAGACGAAGTCCCAGTAGACAGGGACCTCGGTGCCGGGGAACTGTAGCCCGTGGCAATGCTTGTTGCCGCGTCGGTAGACCATGTGCGCATAATGAAGTGCGTAGACAGTGTTGCTGAACAGCCAGGCCAGTGCCAGCGTCAGGATGACGACCGCCTTGGTGAACGGCTCGGGATTGTGCCCGCCCATCGTCTCCGCCGTTATTGCCGTGAGAAGAACGATCATCACGATCCCGGTGAGCGCCAGCAGCAAGGTGCGGTTGGCGTCGTTGCTGGCGGCGGCCTCCCGGATGATGCGCGCCTCACGCGTTCCGAGAAGCGGCAGCACGAGAAGCAGGAACAGCATTGCTGCGATGTCAAAGCCGATCAGGACGCCAAGCCCCCAGCGCCCCATCACGTGCGCTGCGATAGGGCTGACAATGAGCAGGGTGGCCAGGAAAGCCAAATAGCGCGGGGGCGCCAGGACATTGCCGATACCGCGCTGCTCAGCCATGCCAGGCAGCGTGGCGCGCCGGGAACGAGCCGTCCAGTGAAAGGATTTTCATGGCTTGGTTCCTGCTCATCCTGGGTGGCCTTTGCGAGGTTGGGTTCACCACGTCACTTCGGTTCGTAGATGGCTTTCGCAACGTTCCTTGGACGATCGCCTTCCTGATCAGCGTCAGTCTGTCGATGGGGCTGCTGGAGTTTGCGGCTCGCTCCATCCCGATGGGGACAGCCTATGCGGTGTGGGGCGGCATCGGGGCGGTTGGCACCGTGCTGGTCGGCATGGCTTTCTTCGGTGAGCCGACCGGCACGGTGCGAGTGCTGCTGATCCTGGGGATCGTCGCAGCGATCGCGGGGCTTCGCCTTACCGCTTGAGGTGCGGGGCGATCGCAGGGCTTTCCTCTATCGAGCGGAAGAACAGCGGGCCGGGCAGCGGCCCACGTGCCTGTTCGAAGGCGAAGCCGTAGTTCAACAGCATCGCCTCGCTCCACTTCGGGCCCATGAAGCTGAGGCCAACGGGGAGTCCGCGGACCTGGCCCATCGGCACGGTCAGGTGGGGATAGCCCGCCACCGCGGCCAGGCTGCCGGCACCGCCGCCGCTGATCTGGTCGCCGTTGACCACATCGATCTTCCACGAAGGCGGCATGGTCGGCCCGACCAGCGCGCTGACGTTATACTGCTTGAGCAGGCGGTCGATGCCGTTCGGACCCGCCGCCTGGAAGCTCAGCTGCCTTGCCTTGCGGTAGGCCGGATCAGACAGACCCTTCGTCTTTTCCGCCTGCTCGAATGTCTCCTGACCGAAGAGTGCAAGCTCCGTCGCCGCATTAGCCTTGTTGAAGGCGATGGTGTCGGCCAGCGTACGGACCGGAATGTTGGCGGGGCTGCCCTTGAGATAGGCATTGAGGCCAGCCTTGAGCTCGGTGTTCAGCACCAGCCCTTCGTTGCGGCCGATCTGGCTGTCGTCGAACTTCCCGATCTCCACCAGCGTCGCGCCCTGCGCCTTGAGGACGCCAAGTGCGCGTTCGAACACCTCGTCGGTGCCGAAGCCGGAGGCGAAGCGCATCACGCCGATTCGCTTGCCGCGCAACGCGGTGGGGCTGAGCCCCGCCGCATAGTCCCGGCGGTGCCGATCAGCCTCCGCCGTCGCCTTGTCGGCGGGGTCGCTGCCGGCGATCACGCTCAGCAGCATGGCCGCTTCGCGTACGCTTGCGGTCATCGGCCCGGCCGTGTCCTGGCTTTCGCTGATCGGAACGATGTGGGTCCGGCTGACCAGGCCCACGGTGGGCTTGAGGCCAACGATGCCGTTGATGGCCGCGGGGCAAGTGATGGAGCCGTCGGTCTCGGTGCCGATCGCCATCCGGACTAGGCCGGCGGCGACGGCCGCGCCGCTGCCGCTCGAGCTGCCGCAGGTGTTGCGGTCGAGCGCATAAGGGTTGCGGGTCTGCCCGCCGACGGCGCTCCAGCCCGAGATGGAGTGATTCGAGCGGATGTTCGCCCATTCGCTCAGATTGGTCTTGCCAAGGATGATCACCCCGGCGGCCCGCAGCCGGGCGACCAGCGGCGCGTCGCGGTTGGTGACGTTATTGGCGAGCGCAAGGCTCCCGGCGGTGGTCGGCAATGGGCCCGCGGCCTCGATATTGTCCTTGAGCAGGATCGGCAGTCCGGACAGCGGGCCGCGCGGACCGCCGCCCTCGACCCGCCGAGCCTGGTCGAGAGCGGTCGGATCGACCGCGATCACCGAGCCGAGCGCGGGATCGATGCGGCGAATGCGCTCGATGGCCGCCTGCGTCTGCTGGACGACGGGCCCGGCCGGCTGAGCCGGCAGGGCGGAAGCGATGACGATGGCAGCGGTAGCGGCAAGCAGACGGTGCAAGGCGGATCCTTCCGGGTGAACAAGCGAATCGGTGAAGCTTTCCAGCTTGGCGGCGTGGCCGCAAGCGCCGCTTGCCTAATGCAGATCAGCCCGCCAGCCTCGCTGGCCGATGGTCCTGCCTACCAACCCGCACTGGCATCTCGCCTTTGATCTGCTCGCCTGGGTCACGGGCGCCATGGTCGCGCGGTGGGTCGTCCCCCGATATCTGCCGAAAACCGCTGCGTCGTCGGCGCGAGCATTCGGCCTTGGCTACCTCGCCGCACTGGCTGGCGGCGGCATATCCGGAGCCTATCTGTTCGGCTCCCTCAATCTTTCCCTCGCCGGGGGTTTGCACCTGGGCCACAGCGTTGCCGGAGCGCTCGCCGGCGCGATCATCGCGGTTGAGCTGTTCAAGCTGGCGAAGGGCATACGCATCTCGACCGGTGCGATCTGGGTCGCTCCGCTGGCGGCTGGCATTGCAGTAGGGCGGCTGGGCTGCCTGTTCGCCGGGGTGTCGGACCAGACCTTCGGAAGGCCAACGAGTCTTCCTTGGGGGATCAACCTTGGCGACGGCGTCCCGCGCCATCCGGTTCAGCTGTACGAGAGTGCGGCCATGCTGCTGTTCCTGGCGGTTTACCTGCGCGCTCTTCGCGGGCGCGCACCCTGGGCCGTCGAGCGCGGCTTTTATGCCTTTGTCGCCTTCTATGCGGTGCAGCGCTTCGCCTGGGAGTTCCTGAAGCCTTACCCTACGGTGGTAGCCGGGCTGAACATTTTCCAGCTTCTCAGCATCGCCCTGCTGGCTTACGCCTTGTTCTACAATGAACGCGCCCGTCGCAGCGGCCTTGCGCAAGGCCAGTCCATGGCTCTTCTACGGGCAGACCACCAGCCTTTGTGAGCAGTGCTGGGATCTCGTCCCGGCCAAGCAGATCGGCGAGGACGGCCGGGTCTTCCTGCAGAAGCGATGTCCCACGCACGGCGTCTCCAAGACGCTGATCGAGGACGACGCGGACTACTGGCTTTCGCTTCGGCACTGGGTCAAACCGGGCGACCGGCCGCACCACTTCGGCTCGCGAACGGAGCATGGTTGCCCCTGGGATTGCGGTCTCTGCCCCGATCATGAGCAACATAGTTGCCTGGCGATCGTGGAGATCAACGACGCTTGCAACTTGAGCTGTCCGGTGTGCTTCGCCGACAGCGCGGTAGGGCGCGGCGGGCACCGGCCACTTGCCGAGGTGGAGCGGATGCTCGACGCAGTGGTGCTGGCGGAAGGTGAGCCCGACCTGGTCCAGCTGTCGGGTGGTGAGCCAACCATCCACCCGCAATTCTGGGAAATCGTCGCGGCTGCGCGGTCGCGGCCGATCCGCCACCTGATGATCAACACCAACGGGGTGCGGATCGCCACCGAGGAAGGATTCGCGGAGAGGCTGGCGGAGATCGGGCCGGGGTTCGAGGTCTATCTTCAGTTCGACAGCCTGTCCGATGCTTCGCTGATGACCCTGCGCGGGGCGAAGCTGGCGCGCATCCGGCAACAGGCGCTGGAGCGGCTGGAACGAGCCGGCGTTTCCACGACCCTGGTCTGTGCGGTGCGCAAGGGCGTCAATGACCATGAATGCGCGGCGATCGTCGACCATGCGCTGACCTGGTCCTGTGTTCGCGGCGTCGTCTTCCAGCCCGTCCAGGACGCCGGCCGCAATGATGGTTTCGATCCCGGACTGCATCGGACAACTTTGTCCGGTTTGCGCCGTGAGATTGCGCGCGGCGGGGTGTTCAGGGCGGAGGACATGGTGCCGCTGCCCTGCAATCCCGACCAGATCTGCATCGGCTATGGCATTCGCCATGGGCGCAATGTGGTGCCGGTCACCAGCCTCCTGCCGCGCGAGCAGGCGGTACTCGCCGCGCCCAACAGTATCAGCTTCGAGCGCGATCCCGCGCTCAAGGCGCGCATCTTCGAGCTGCTCAGCCTGTCCACGGTCGAAGGCAACAATGCCGAGCGCCTGGCGAGCCTGTTCTGCTGCCTGCCGGAGATCGAGACTCCGGCCGAGCTGGCCTACAAGGATACGTTCAAGGTCGCGATCATCCAGTTTCTCGATCGCTTCAACTTCGATCTCGGGACGGTGAAGCGCAGCTGCATCCACTTCGCTACCACCGACGGGCGATTGATCCCGTTCGATACCTACAACAACTTCTACCGACCGGGCGCCCCTGGCGCCGCCAAGCTTGTTGCCATGGGGGGCTGCCAGCGTGAGTTATCGCGATCCGAATGGGAAGGTGGATGTCGGCAACATGCTTGCCGGGCTGTTCCTCAGCTGTTTCGGGCTGTTCGCATTGCTGCTTGGCGGCGGTTGCGGGCTGATGCTGCTGCCGACGCTCGGCAGCGACTTCGACAGCGAAATGGGCCTGTTCCTGCTGATCGCGATCGCCATCTTCGGCGGCGGATGCGCCGCGCTCTATCACGGAGTCCGGCTGCTCAGCGGTCGCGAGTGAGTGTCCACGGATGCGCCCGGCCAGACGTACGGCGCGGGCGAGCTTCTAGATTGATGCCGCGGACGTTCAAGTAGCGACTTGGCGTGGGGAGCGAACCGGCGGACGCCAATGGAATTTGGCGCCGCCGATTGCTGATCGTCAGGCCTCGAACTTGACGTTCTTGGCCCGCTCGAGACCGGCGCGGATCACGTCATAGGCCTCCTCGCGTCCGCCCCAGCGGCCGACGCGAGTCCACTTTTCCGGCTCCAGGTCCTTGTAGTGGGTGAAGAAGTGACTGATCTGGTCCATCACGATGGCGGGTAGGTCCTCGCCCTCGTGGACACCCTCATAATAGGGTGAGGTCTTGAACTCGGGAACGGCGAGCAGCTTCTCGTCGCCGCCAGCTTCATCCTCCAGGAACAGCACCGCGATCGGCCGCGCGCGAACCACGGAGCCGGGGAAGAAGGGTGAGCGCGCGACCACCAGGCAGTCGAGCGGGTCACCGTCGTCACCCAGCGTATGCGGGATGAAGCCGTAATTCGCGGGATAGCGCATGGAAGTGTGCAGGATGCGATCGACGAAGATCGCTCCCGACTCCTTGTCCAGCTCATACTTGACCGGCTCTCCACCGATCGGGACTTCAATCAGCACATTGACGGACTCGGGCGGGTTCTTCCCCGCGGGGACGAGATCGAGGTTCACTTCGGCTCCAGCAGAATATCGAGGGCGCCCCGCCCCTTCCCGACCTTGGTGAAGCGCGGATAGCGGAGGCCATCATAGTAAGGAATGGCGACCGTTCGCACGGCGTTGCCACGCTTGAAGGTCAGGCGGATGGGGGTTGAGCCGCCTTTGGCATTCGTCACCGCGTTGCGCAAGGATTCGTCCGAATAGGCCCGCTCTCCAATGGCGAGCAACTCGTCCCCGGTACGCAGCGCCGCGGTGAAGGCCGGGCTGCCCCAGCGCACGCCGCCGATCTTCTTCTCGCGGACAGTGAGTCCAAGCGAGTAGGTGAGATCGGTGCTCTTGCCGCTGCTCTCACGGGCCTTCCAGGCGCCGGTGGGCTCGTCGGTGAACGTCAGCTGGTAACCGGAGCGGGTGAAACCCTCGAGCGGAGCGCGGGGGCGGACTTCGTCGACCCGCTCCGCGAAAAACCGGGCCCAGTCGTATGGATAGACCTGGTTCAGCGTGCGGATGACGTCTTCACGGGTGTAGAGCAGCTCGCCCCAGTCGCCGTCGCGAACCCCGAAGAACGCCTTGGCGAAATCGTCCATGCCGCGCCGGTTGCCGGTGCCGCCGCGAATGGTGGCGTCGGCTTCGAGCCAGATCAGCATGCCCTCGTTGTAATAATCCTCCGAGCGCTGATAGCTGCCCCACGGTTCCGGAGCGCGGTTCTGGATGATGGGATCGTTGGTGGTGTCGAGCAGCGGACGCCAACTCTTCCCCGGAAGCGAGTCGAGGCTAGCCGCAACCATCGCCAGCTTGTCGAGCACGTCCTGCTTGCTGCTCATGCCGGAGCGGGCTTCCAGCACGTTGCCCCAGAATTGCGTCTGGCCTTCGTAAACCCACAGCAGGCTGTTGCGCATCGGGGTACTGTAGTCGGGGGTGTAGAGGTCGGCGCCGCGCCGGAACTTGCCGTCCCAGCTGTGCGTGAACTCATGCGCGAACACGTTCCGATCGAGCAGGTGCTTGTCGTATTCGGTGAAGTAGCCGAGGCCAACGTCGATCTCGGTCGAGCGGTGGTGCTCCAGACCGATGCCGCCCAGTTCGTCGGTCACGGCATTGAGGAAGTCGTAATGATCGAAATGACGGGAGCCAAACAGCTTCACCGCCTGATCGACCATCGACCGATGCTTGGCGAGGACGGCCGGCGGGATCTTCAGCTCGTCGGGAGCGTCGGCGACGCTGTTGAGGGCGACGCCGTGGCCGAGGTCGTCCTTGCGGAAGTAGCGGCCGGCGAACACCGGCGAATCGACCAGGGTCTCGTAGGAGACGGTGCCATAAGTGATGCGGTTGCCGGTGGCGGGCGCGGCGCCGGCCGGACGAAGCGCGGTTGCCGCCTGCCACCCGGCGGGCAGGACCAGCGTTGCCTGAACGGGAATCTGGCGAGTGTAATACCCCGCCGGATAGAGTGACATCTGGTCCCACTGGACGTTGCTGATCGACGGGGTGGAGACGATCCGGCCCTGGTTCGGCTGCGTCGGCGAGAGATATTGGAAGCGGGCCTCGATCGCACGAGTGCCGGCGGGAACGTCGACATGGTAGCCGTTGGTCTCAACCGTGTCGCGGACCCAGGGCAGCACGGTGCCCTCGGCGGTCTTGATGACCAGCCCGGCGATCTTCTCGGGCTTGCCGTCGGGACCGTGTGCGCCGGGCAGCCACTTGGGCAACAACAGCACCAGGTCGCCCGGGCCGGCGACCGGAATCATCTGGCGCACGGCGAAGATCGCCCGGTCAGTATCGGTCGCGTCGACCTCGAGCTGGATCGTGCCGGGATAAGGCATGTCGCGGGCGGCAGGAACACGGTCGACCGGGAGGACGGCCGTGGGAGTGCTGTTCTGTGCGAGCAGCGGCGAAGCGGCGACCAGCGCCGTGGCAAGGAGGATAGCCTTCATCGGGACCGCCTAGCCAGCGCCGCGCCCAGCCGCTAGTGGCGCAGCGCAATATTATGGCGCAAATCCAGACCCCTCAGCCCGTTCGCGGAATGCAGTCCCTCCTTGGCGAGGAAGCCGACCGTTTTCACGCGGTCGTCGCCGCGTTCGAGAAGACCCGCCGGCTGTTCGGTTTCAAGCGGGTCGAAGTGCCCGTCCTGGAGCCCACCGCCGTCTTTGCCCGCTCGCTTGGAGAGACTACGGATGTCGTCTCCAAGGAGATGTACAGCTTCGAGGATCGCGGTGGCGATAGCCTCACCTTGCGTCCGGAGTTCACGGCCGGGATCGCCCGCGCTTACCTGACTGAGGGTTGGCAGCAATATGCGCCGCTGAAGGTCGCCACGCACGGACCGGCCTTCCGCTACGAGCGTCCGCAAAAGGGGCGCTTCCGCCAGTTCCACCAGCTCGATGCCGAGATCCTGGGTGCCGGAGAGCCGCAGGCGGACGTCGAGGTGCTGCTGTTCGCCGACCAGTTGCTGAAGGAGTTGGGCATCGGCGCTGGCGCGGTGCTCAAGCTCAACACGCTCGGCGACCCCCAAACCCGCGCAGCTTGGAGGGCAGCGCTCTACGAGCATTTTCGTGGTCGGGTAGCGGACCTTAGTGAGGACAGCCGCGACCGGCTGGAGCGCAATCCGCTGCGAATTCTCGACAGCAAGGCCCACGCCGAATGGCCGGTGGTCGACAGCGCCCCGCCGATCGACGACTTCCTAACGGCCGAGGCCGCCGACTTCTTCGCCGCCGTGACCAGCGGCCTCGATGCCGCCGGCGTGCAGTGGGAGCGGGCGCCCCGGCTCGTTCGCGGCCTCGATTATTATCGTCACACGGCGTTCGAATTCATGACCGACCGGCTTGGCGCGCAGGGCACGGTTCTAGCGGGCGGCCGCTACGACGGCTTGATCGAGAGCCTGGGCGGCCCGCACACGCCGGCAATCGGCTGGGCCGCTGGCATTGAGCGACTGTCCATGATGATCGATGCGCCGAAAGCAGAGGCGCCCGAAGCGGTGTTGGTACCACTGGGCGACAAGGCGGAGGTGGCGGCGACCGCCATCCTGACCGGCCTCCGCCAGGGAGGTCTGGCGGCCGACATGGCGTTCCGCGGCAACATGAAGAAGCGCATGGCTCGAGCGGCCGCCAGCGGTGCCGCGTTCGCGATCATCATTGGCGACGATGAGTTGGCCAACGAAACCGCGCAGGTGAAGGATCTTGCGACGGGTGAACAGCGAGCGGTCGCCTTTGACATGATCGCAGCGGCGGTGACCCGCTGATGCAGATCTCGTCCGAGCGCATCGCGCAAATCGAAGCCAAGAAGAACGAGCTGTCGTCGGCGATGGCGAAGGGCGACCTCGCTCCTGAGGAGTTCGTGCGGCTGTCCAAAGAATATGCCCAGATCGAGCCGGTCGCCTCGGCCGCGCGCGAAGTGCGCCGCTTGCGCGCCGAGCGCGAGAGCCTGGGCGCGATGACCCGTGACGGGGACGAGGAACTGCGCCAGATGGCGGCCGAGGAGCTACGCCATATCGAGGAGCGGCTGCCCGACGCCGAACGGGCGCTCGCGCTGCAGCTGCTGCCCCGCGATTCGGCGGACGAGCGTGCCGCCATGCTCGAGGTTCGTGCGGGGACCGGTGGCGACGAGGCGGCGCTGTTCGCCGGCGATCTCCTGCGCATGTACCAGCGCTTCGCCGACGAGATGGGCTGGAAATTCGAGCTGATCAGTGCCTCGCAGTCGGAGGTTGGCGGCTACAAGGAGGCCGTCGCCTCGATCAACGGCTCGGGCGTGTTTGCCCGGCTGAAGTTCGAAAGCGGCGTGCACCGGGTCCAGCGCGTGCCGGCAACCGAGAGCGGAGGCCGTATCCACACCTCGGCCGCGACCGTTGCGGTGCTGCCGGAAGCCGAAGAAGTGGACGTTCAGATCGACGACAAGGACCTGCGCATCGACGTCTATCGCTCGTCGGGTCCGGGCGGTCAGTCGGTCAACACCACCGACAGCGCGGTTCGCATCACCCATTTGCCGAGCGGCCTGGTCGTCATCCAGCAGGATGAAAAGAGCCAGCACAAGAACAAGGCCAAGGCCCTGAAGGTGCTGCGGACCCGATTGTTCGAGCTGGAACGCGAACGGCTGGCGAGCGAGCGGGCCGGCGCGCGGCGATCGATGGTCGGGTCCGGCGATCGTTCGGAGCGTATCCGCACTTACAATTTTCCGCAGGGACGGGTCACCGATCATCGGATCAACCTGACGCTCCACAAGCTCCCCGAAATCCTGGAAGGACCAGGGCTGAAGGAACTGACCGCTGCCCTCATTTCCGAGGACGAGGCGCAGCGGCTCGCCGGACTCGAGGAAGCGTGAAAGCTCTTCACCGGGCGCTTGCGGACGCTGCCCGGACGCTGGCACCTTTCAGCGATACGGCTCGCCTGGACGCCGAGTTGCTGATGGCGGAAGCGCTCGGCATCGACCGCGACCGGTTGCTGCTTAATCCTCCCGATCGGCCAGTCCCAGAGCGCTTCGCCGCCATGGTGGAGCGCCGCCGGGCGGGCGAGCCGGTCGCCTACATCACCGGTCGTCGTGCCTTCTGGAACATCGAGCTTCACGTCGGCCCCGGGGTGCTGATCCCCCGGCCGGACAGCGAAACGCTGATCGCTGCCGCACTCGAGCATTTCGAAGGCCGCGAGCCGCCGGCGCGAATTCTCGATCTTGGAACTGGGCCGGGGACACTTCTGCTGGCGGCACTCGACCTGTGGCCCGGGGCCACCGGCCTTGGCATCGACGCGTCCCGCCGCGCCTTGTCCTATGCATCGGCCAATGCCCGCCGCCTCGGGTTCGACGGTCGAACGGAGTGGCGGCTAGGCGACTGGGCGGTTGGGGTGGACGAGTGTTTCGACCTCATCTTGTGCAACCCGCCGTACGTCGCGACGGACGCCGACCTCGGGCCGGGCGTCGCCGAGCACGAGCCCGCCGAAGCGTTGTTCGCCGGTCCGCAAGGACTCGATGATTACCGTCGGATCGCTCCGCAGATCGGTCGCTTGCTCTGCCCGCACGGGCTGGCCGCGATCGAGATTGGTTTTGACCAGGCCGACAGTGCCGCTGCGCTGTTCGAAGCGGAAGGCCTCGATGTCCGGCTTGCGCGAGACCTCGCCGACCGTCCCCGCGCACTGCTTGTTGAGGTGCACAACAAATAACTTGGAATTGCGCGGGCGGCAGTCTACATCGGAGAAAGCAACGGGGCCGCGAACCGCGCTTCCAGCGAGCCCGACCGCTCCCGTCGCTACCCCCGATGACATCGCTCATGAGGGCGCCACCAATCCGGCGCAAAACATGACGGCTAGGGGCACGAGGGCGGCCAGCAAGCCGCTTTGGCTCGTGCTGCGGCATCGAAGGGTCGGTTGTCACGCGCTTCGGAGAAGACCAGCGCCAGTGCGACAAGGAACAAGCATTTGATGAACAATCGTCAAAACGGCCGCCGTCGTGGCCGTGGTGGACAGCGTCCGCAAGGTATGGGCGGCGGGGGTGGCGGCAACGCTCGCGACAGTCGCCAGCGCGGCAATGCGGCGCAGCTGCTGGAGAAGTACAAGAGCCTCGCGCGTGATGCGCAGATGGCCGGCGACCGCGTCCAGACCGAATATTACCTTCAGTTCGCCGATCACTATTTCCGCGTGCTGGCCGAAACCCGCCCGCGGTTCGAAGACCAGCGATCGTCGCGTGACGAGGACGAGGACGGCGAGGACAACGACTTCGCTGGTGACGATCAGGACGAGGGCGAGGACGAGGAGCAGGCGCAGCGCCCGCAGCGCCAGCCCCAGGATCGCCGCCGCGAACGGAACGACCGTCCGGAGCGGAACGACCGTCCGGAGCGGAACGACCGCTACGAGCGCGGTGACCGTCCCGAGCGAGCCGATCGGTCCGAGCGTGCGGAGCGGTTCGAGCGCAGTGATCGTCCTGATCGTGGTGAGCGCCCGGAGCGGGCGCCTC